>DATALZ010000023.1:0-45211 GCA_036260805.1 Caproicibacter sp. | reverse complement strand
CAAACTGCTTATTGCAAACGACAGTACCGAGTTTCACACCGAGTACGGTCGAGTTTTTGAAAATTCAGGGCTGGATGTCAGTTATGCTCCAAAAGACGGTATTAAACTGTTGGAAAAAATCGAGGCGGTTGCCCCGAATGTGGTACTTTCCAACTTGTTTATGCCAAGGCTTGACGGGATTGGCGTTATGAAAGCCATCCATACAAAAATGCCTGGTAATCAGCCGCTTTTTGTCATTGTTTCAAATTTTACAAGCCCTACTTTAGAGAGGGAAGTAATGATGTCCGGCGCGGCATATTTTGCGATTGCCCCGTTTGACGCAAGTGATCTTGCCGAACGGATTCTGCAGCTGTGCTCCATGAATGGAATGAAGCTGCCGGTAAAACCGCAGCAGCCGGTTGCCGAACAGGAACCTTCGCTTGAAATTCAGGTTACCGAAATTCTTCATCAAATCGGCGTTCCTGCCCATATAAAAGGTTATCATTATTTGCGTGATTCCATCATCATGGCAATTGAAACCCCTGACATTATAAATTCCGTCACAAAGCAGCTTTACCCCGGTGTTGCCAAGCGTTATGATACAACCGCTTCGCGAGTGGAACGTGCAATCCGTCATGCGATTGAAGTCGCCTGGGACCGCGGTGATGTGGATATTTTAAATTCCTATTTTGGTTATACCATCCACAACACGCGTGGAAAGCCCACAAATTCCGAATTTATTGCAATGATTTCAGACAGGCTCAGGCTCCACATGAAAACGGCTTAATTTATTGAATGTTGGCTTTAATACTGGTTAATTGAGAAAAATAAGAATGATTTCACACCAACATAATGTGAAATCATACTGATAAACTTCTTCACTTTATTGGGTGTGTACCTAATAGGGTGAAGGAGTTTTTTTATGCTGCAATCTAATTACGATTTGAAGATATGATTCACAAAGATCTTTACATTCTGTTCATAATGTATTATAGTTTAAAATAATATGAACAAAAGGATGAAGTTTCCATGCTAACAAAAAATCAATTCCAAGTTCTGTACAAGCTATATAGAAATAACATACAAACACAAAGACAGATTTCTTCGGAAACCGGTTTGTCTTTGGGCGTTGTAAATGAAGCCATACATACGATGACAAATATGGGATATTTAGAGGGCTATCGTCTTACAAGCAAAGGTACCGCTGAGTTAGATTATTACAAGGTCGACAATGCCATTATTATGGCGGCTGGTCTTTCTTCGCGCTTTGCTCCCCTGTCCTATGAAAAACCAAAAGGACTTCTCAGTGTAAAAGGTGAAGTGTTGATTGAAAGACAAATACGTCAGCTCCGTGAGGCCGGAATCGAAAACATCATTGTCGTAGTCGGTTATATGAAGGAAGAGTTCTTCTATTTAGAGGAAAAATATCATGTTAAGCTCATAATTAATGCAGAATATTCCAAAAGAAATAATAATTCAACCCTTTATTTGGTTCGAAAATATTTAGCAAACACTTATATCTGTTCTTCTGATAATTATTTTGTGGATAATGTATTTGCCTCACACGTGTATCAATCCTATTACTCTGCAGTCTATCAAGAAGGGGAAACCGATGAATACTGTCTGAAAACAGGCAGAAAAGATCGTATCGATCATGTAACGATTGGTGGACGTGATTCGTGGATTATGCTTGGCCATGTCTATTTTTCTAAAGATTTCTCAAAAAAATTCGTTAAAATTCTAGAGCAGGTTTATCTCTTGCCTGAAACGAAAAATATGCTGTGGGAAGATATTTATATTGAACATATTGATGAACTGGATATGTATATTCAAAAATATGACGCACAGAGAATTCTGGAATTTGATTCCCTTGATGACCTTAGAACATTTGACAGCAAATATATAAATAATGCAGACAGTAAAATATTAGGAAATATATGCAAAATTCTAAAATGTCATGAACAGAATATCATCAATTTTATCCCCATAAAAAAGGGACTAACAAATACATCTTTTCTGTTTACTTGTAACGGTCAAAAATATATTTACCGCCACCCAGGTGCCGGAACACAGGAGATTATCAACCGAAAAAGTGAAGCTTTTTCCATGTCGGTTGCACAAAAATTGAATCTCGATGACACCTATATCTATATGAGTCCGAAAGAAGGCTGGAAAATATCAAGATATATTGAAAATGCAGCTGATATGGATTACAGAAATGATGCAGATGTCCATAGCGCTCTTAAGCTTTTGCGTACACTTCACGATGGTGGAATTACTTCAGAGTTCAAATTCAATGTATATTCTGAAATTAAAAAGATGGTACAAATAGTTTTGAAAGAAAAAGGTCACTCAATCAATGGATTTGATGAACTGTATGAACTAATCAACACTCTTTATAAATTCGTTGAAAAAGATGGTCTCCCGAAAAAGCTGTGCCATAACGATTGTTTTGACCGCAACTTTTTAAAGAGTGGCGACAAAATGTTTTTAATTGATTGGGAATATTCCGGAAATGCTGATCCTGCAGGTGATTTAGGTACCTTTATCTGCTGTTCGGATTATACATTTGATGAAGCAATTAAAATACTGCAAATTTATTTTGGCAGGCCAATGACAGATCTTGAATACAGGCATTATATAGCCTATATTGCAATTTCTTCTTTTTACTGGTATGTCTGGGCTCTGTACAAAGAAAGCAAGGGGGAAACAATAGGAGAATACCTCTACATTTGGTATCGTTATGCAAATTCTTATGGAAAAACCGCACTAGAATCTTATAAACCCTATATTAATTTCATTAAGTAATTTGAGTTAGGATGATTATTATGCAGTCTGCTAATACAGCGCAGAAAAATTCAGCTGAGTTGGATAATGACAACTTGGTACTTGAAAAGTTCAGTTACAAGCAAGAGCTGAAACGAACCATAAAACTGTTCGGCTCCTTTGCAGTTGCCTTTTCTGTTATTTCCCTTACAACCGGAATTTTTCAGAATTTTGGTTTTGTTCTAACAACCGTCGGTCCAATTGGAATATGGACGTTTCCGATTGTCGGTATTGGTTCTTTAATCGTTGCGTGTGTGTTGTCCGAAATTTCCACGATAGTTCCGGTAACCGGTCAATGCTATACATGGGTCAGCAAGCTAGTTAACCCTGGTGTAGGCTGGCTTGTGGGATGGATCAATTTCTGTTACACATTAGTCATTCTACCTTCTGTAGATGCTGCTTTAGGACCCATTTTCGCCATGATTTTTAACGTACCGCTAACTCAGCAATTTCAGGTTACGGTTGCAATTGCCGCTATAACTATTCAACTGTTGCTCAATATTTTCAGCGTTAAACTGTCAACAATGATTAACAATGCTGCTGTTATAACAGAGTCGGGTGGAATCCTTTTACTGACTATTGTTCTGGTAATTGCAGCATTAAGAAACAATCAACCCGTTTCCAACATGGTGGTTGTTAATGCCGGACTAAGTGGCCAATCCCTGTTTATGCCGATTCTAATGTCATTTTTAATGGGATTTTATACACTTGTTGCATTTGAAAGCGCTGCTAACATGAGCGATGAAACAAAATCCGCCTCAAAGAATGTTCCGAAAGCAATGCTCTTAGCAGTCGGTCTTAGCACTCTTTTCGGAACTTTGTTTCTTGCCGCTGCCACATGGTCGATTAAAGATCTTTCTGCTGTTGAAAAATCGAATACCCCGCTGCCCCTCATTATCGAATCAAATCTTGGCAGTGTTGTTGGCAAATTGTTTTTAATTATTGTTTTTGTCTCTATTTTTGCCTGTGGACTTGTTTCCCTTACCAACTCATCCAGAACGATTTACGCTATGTCCCGCGATGACGTATTCTTCTTAAGCAAGATATTCAAGAAAATCAATCCGAAAACGTCCACTCCGATATTTGCCTGCATCTTTGTATGGATTGCTGGAATTATCTTTTTAAGCATTACAACTCCAGGCGTTCTTGCAGTAGCTTCTGCCGCTATGCCAAGCCTTTATTACATCATTACCGTCATAAGCTATTGGACGGTGCGCAAAAAGCAGAAGTTTCCCGAGCACCATTTTAATCTGGGAAAATTAGGCGTCCCAGTCATGACTCTCGCTTTAATTTGGTTGTTTTTTGGCCTGGGTATTCTTTCTATTCCAGAACAATTCCGTGGAGGCACTATAGTTAATATCAGTTTATGTGCAGTTGGTATTATTTTATATCTGGTACATTTTCGTAAAAAAGTGAAAAACCGTACATAATTAAGTTCCAAGAAGTTGTAGGCGGACATATTCAGATATTAGTCATTATGTATCGGAACACAATGCTTTTGACCTGAGCTATCGAAATCTGTTCAGTCTGAATTTTTTGCATGATCTTTTTGAATTTTCTATACCCACGAATATTCCAAGAATGTGCATGAAAACGGTTTTGGAACTTATAAAGGCAACCTATAAACTCCTTTACTTTATTGGGGATGAATTCAGCCCTACATAGAGTAAAGGAGTATTTTTATATACCGGCGGTTGTCGGCTGAAATTTCCTTGACCAGAATTCCCGGTATTTTGTCGGCGTCATTCCTACTTGTTTTTTAAAAACTTTAGTAAAATAGCTTTGCGTCGGGAATGCAAGTGTTGATGCAATCAACGATGTTGAACAGTCCATATATCGAAGCATATTCTGAGCTGCTTCGATTTTTTTGTGTTGTATATACTGGCTGACCGGAATCCCGGTTACTTTTTTAAAAAGACGAGAAAGATAATCAGGGTTAAGATCAACGTAATTGGCAAGCATCGCAAGAGTTATTCTTAAATGAAGGTTGCCATAGATATAATCAATACACTCTGCAACCGGTTTTGAGTAAATCTTATTTTTTTTCAAAACGTTCATTCTTTTTGTATAGTCTATCGACATGATACTGTGAAGCCGTGAAATCTCTTCGGCGGTCGTACATTTATCTGCCTTTTGAATATAGAAGTCGCTGAGCCCATAGGCGACTTCATGCTCCATTCCGCCGTCTATGCAGTATCTGGCTACCAAAGCAACTGTAATAATAAAATGATAAACTGCATTGTGCAAAGGATTGTCCGACAGTTTTCCAAGTCCTTTTGTTTTAATAAAATTATTTTCGCACAGTTTTGTTACTCTGTTTATATCGCCAGATTTAACGGCTGTGTAAAAAGCAAACTCAGGTTCATATGGTGCGTGGATAAAATTGCTTTCATGCAGGATAAACTGTTCATAGTTCCACTCTTTTGTTATGTCCATCGCGGTACACCCCTCTTTAAAAATAATATCATTATTTTGACTAATAAGTCACCATAATGATATATTTTTTTTAAAATCCAATATATATTTGTTTCAGGAAATGAACCAATAAACGGATAAGAGGGGAATTTTGTGAAACAATTTACAGGATATAAAAAGGGTATCAATCTGGGCGGATGGTTATCCCAATGTGACCACAGTAAGCAGCATTACGATTCATTTATTATGGAAAGTGATATCAGTCGAATTGCCTCGTGGGGACTGGATCACGTCAGATTACCTGTAGACTATGAGCTTATTGAAACGGATCACGGCGATTTTATTGAGGATGGCTTTCAATACATCAACAATTGCCTGAGATGGTGCGAAAAATATGGCCTGAATATGATTCTTGATTTACACAAAACATGCGGCTATTCTTTTGACGAATCATCAGCGGATTTTTTCCAAAACAAAAAGCTGCAGGATATTTTCGTTGATTTATGGAAAGAGCTTTCCAGGCGTTATGGAGATTTCTCCGATCATCTGGCCTTTGAACTGCTCAATGAAGTTGTAGATAAGGATACTGCTCAGGTATGGAACGACATAGCCGGTCGTACTGTAAAAGCCATCAGAGAATATGCCCCTGCCATTCCTATTTTAATCGGCGGGGTTGAGAATAACAGCATCTCTTCCTTGAAATTGCTTTCCATGCCGTATGATGAAAACATCGTGTATAACTTTCATTTTTATGAACCGCTGATATTTACCCATCAGTCAGCTTATTGGATTAAAGAGATGCCGTCGGATTTTTCCATGTCATATCCAAATCAGTTATCTGAATTTATGTCAAAAACAGCGCAGCATCTTCCTCAATGCAATAATCAGATCTATTCTAATATCAGGCCCGGTCAAAACTTTTTCGACGCAGTTTTTGCAGATGCAGTCCGCGTTGCTGAAGAACGTAATGTTGCGCTTTATTGCGGTGAATACGGAGTAATCGACAAAGCGGATGTCGTTTCAACCCTCAACTGGTATTCCGAAATAAACAGTGCATTTGAAAGATACGGCATTGGAAGAGCTGCATGGACGTATAAAGGAAAAGATTTTGGAATAACAGACGAGCACTATGCTCCGATCTTAGATGACCTGATAAAATTGCTTTAATGGCTCAGGCGGTAAATCAAGTGGATATTATAACTCCTCACGGGCGAAACGCGTTAAACCAAGAATATTAAAAAATCACTCCTTCCCTTTGCCGGATGCGGTTAAAAACCGTTTGGCAGGGGAAGGAGTGTTTCTATTTAAAAGAATGTAAGCTGTTATTTCGGAAAATTTCGGTCTGGACTATTCGTCCTCTTCCGTCATTTTCATAAATCGTTCGTTGTATTTCAGCGATTCTATTTTTGCCTGCAGAGAGATCAACGCGGGGATGGCCATAGGCAGGAAGACGAGGCACAGCGTCAGCAGCCCGAATATGACAGTGATTGAAATTTCCATCAGCGTGGTGATTCCGGAAGGATACATGGCAGCGAAGGTGCCGGAAAGAATGAGCGCCGCGGATGTGATAACGCCCCCAACCTTTCGGCATGCGAGGACAATGGAGTCCGTTGCTTTCATGTTCTTGTTTTCATTGTGCCGCATGATCAAAAAGATGCTGTAGTCTACACCCAGCGCAATCGTCATGACGAAGGAGCAGAAAGGAATCACCCACGAAAGCTGTGGCCGACCGAGCAGGGTTCGAAACAACAGGCCAGAAAGGGAGTTTGCAATAAAATAGGACGCAACCAGGGAGGAAAGTACGAAAATAGGCATCCAGAAGCTGCGGGTAACAATCAGAAGAATCAGGAAAATTCCGGCAAGCATTATGATTCTCGCTTTGGAAAAATCATTGTTCGACATGTCATTCAAATCCATGTTGCTTTGTGTAATGCCTGAAATGCCGCAGGTTGCTCCGCTGATGGATGAATTTTTCAGGGACGCGTCCACGGCGCCGTGAATATTCTTGACAACATCCATCGCATCGTTGGAATATGGGTCAATGCTCAGCATGACAATGAGTTTTGTGATTTTTCGGTCGGACGACATATAATTGTTCATGGATGTTGTAAAATCGCCTGTGTTGATTTTATCGTTTGGGATATAAAAGATGGAGCCGGAGTATGAGGAACCGGCAAGGCCGCCGAGATAGTCGCCCGCCGAGCTCAAACCGCCGGAAACCTTGTTCAGCCCATTGACCGCTTTGCTCAGCCCGTCGGAAAGCTCCGTAGCCTGTGATGCGACTTTTTCCACGCCGCTGATCAGCTTGTCCTGGGCGGACTGAATCCGCTTTGCACCGCTGCTGAGCTGCGTGAGGCCCGCTGCTACTTTCTCCTGTCCCTGAGAAGCTTTGGCAAGGCCCGCATCCAACTGTTCCGCGCCGGCGTTAAGTTGTGCCGCGGCGGCCGCAATTTTCCGGCTGCCCGAAGCCGCGCCTAGCAGGCCGCTGCTGAGCTGCGAACTTGCGGATTCCAGTTGGCCAAGCGCGTTCAGCATGGTGCTCAGTCCATTTTGCGCTTGGGTAATGCCTGCACTTTCGCCTGCGGATGAGCTGAATCCCTGCAGGACGGTCTGCATTTTCAGAAGGTCGCCGCCAACATTCTGCAGGTTTGTCTTCATTTTGGACATATCCCCGCCCATTGAAACAAGTTCGCTGGTGTAAGCACTGTTTCTGCCAAGCTGCTGAGTGAGGATGCCCACCTGGGTTCCAAGGTCGGTCAGACTGCCTCCGGCACTTGTGAGGTTGGTGTTTACGTCGCCGAGTGTGGTGCCAACACCGTTCAGGCTGTCTTTCATTGTGCCGTAGTTCGCCGTCATGCCGTTCAGCATCATCTGCATCATGGCAAGATTGGTTTTGATTTTGCCAATGCCTCCGGTAATTTGCGACGAGACTTCAGCGCTGTAAGAGAGCCCGTTCCCGAGCTTTCCGCTTGCACTTTCCAGCGCGGCGAGATTTTCGGCAAGGCTGCCCGAACCGGACTTCAGCTTTTTCAGCCCGTCAGAAACCTGGCCGGACGCAGCGGCGGCTGTTTCGAGACCGGAAGAGAGCGATGCGGTGCCGGATTGGAGCTGCCCGAGAGACCCGGTGCCTTTTGTGGCGGACTTCAACTGCTTTATTGCGGAATTCAGGCCGCTGCTGATTTCCCCAATGCCGTTTTTGGCGGAATTCAAGCCGTTGTTCAGCGTCCTTGCCTGTTTTCCAAGGTACAGGTCGTCAATTTTTCCTGCTTTTGGCTGTGTCACACTGTAAACACTTTTTACACCCTTCACGCCTTTCACGGCTTCGGTTATGGAGTCGATGGTTCCCAGCGCGCTTTGGCTGTTCAGGGGCGTTTTATTTTCAATGGCTATGGTGAGTGGCATGGCCTGCCCGGCGCTGAAATGCGTCGAGACAATGTCATACCCTTTAATGGACGGGTAAGACGGAAGCACTTCTTTCATATTGTTGTACGAAAGGGTGTTGTTGTAAAAAAAGATGGTGCAGCAGGCAAGCGCTGCGAAAGCGATTGCTGCGTACGGGCACTTTGTTGAAAATCTTGAGACCTTTTCCCATACCTTGCTGTCGGCATGGCCGGTGCTTTTAAACGGCGACCAGAACAGATTCCGGCCCAGAAGCCTTAAAATTCCCGGCACAAATGTGAACAGAACCAGGTCGAGCACAACAATGCCGATGGCGACGGCCGAAGCCGAGCGGTAGAACAGGAACTGCACGAAATACAGGCATACGAAGCCAATCAGAATGGTGCAGGAACTGAAAAGGATGGTTTTACCTGCCGTCCGGTAGGTGTTAGCGATTGCTGTGTCGCAGTCGCGGCCTTTTGCAAGTTCTTCCTTAAACCGTGTGAGCAGCAGCATCGTATAATCGGTGCCGATTCCGAACAGGATCAGCACAAGAAAAATCTGCGTATAATTCGAAACAGGGAAATCAGCAAATTTTACAAACTGGAAAGTAATATTCAAAGATACGAGGAAAGAGATGCCGACTGTCAGCAGGTTCATGAACGGGGTAACGGGAGAGCGGAAAATCAGCAGAAGAACGGCGACGATGAAGATAATCGTAATCAGCTCGGTTTTCTGAACGCCCGCTTCCGTTTCCTGAACGAAGTCTTCGTTTACCAAATCCCCGCTGGTCGAGTACAGCTCGGAGCCATCCGCCTTCATGTCTGCCATGATATTCGAGCGGATGGAATCGACGGTACGCGTCCCTTTATCGAGTGTGATCGGTACCATCAGGGTGGTTTTGTCTTTTGAAATATAAGTGTCCGCGAGGTTGGAATCGGCAAACAAATCCGAAACGGTAAGAATTCCGTACCGACTCTCATTGCTTTTGAGATTTTCCACTTTGGACTTGATGTTCTGCTTGTCGGTGTCCGACAGGGTGTTTTTGTTGTAGTAAATCAGCACCATGCTGACATTTTTGGTTTTTGCACTTTTTACATGGTTGGAGCGGTCCATTTCCTTAAGAATGTTGTCCGCGACCATAGACGAGCTTGTACTGCTGACAGTGGTGCTTCCCTTTGTACGCACCAGCTCGCTGATATCCGGCATGGTGACGATTGAAACCGCCAGAAGGCCGATCCACAGGACAAAAAGCGCCCATCTCCATTTCAATAATCTGCTCACGTTGCGACACCTCTTGAAAAGTAATAAGTAAAGCTTTATACTTAACAGTATAGGAACACTTCCACCTTTTGTCAATACAATTGACAAAGAAAGGGCTTTAATTTATAGTTATAAGGGGAGGGGATTTTTGTGGATAATGGCCAAAGCATACCTATGCGTGACCTCGAAAGGCTCACGGGGTTTTCGCGGGCGACAATCGGTTTTTACATTAAGGAAGGGCTGCTTCCTCCGCCGGAGAAATCCGCGAAGAATATGGCATACTATAATGAAAAATTTATCAGCCGGCTGAAGCTGATTCAGAAACTGAAAGACGCTGGCCTCTCCTTAGCGCAGATGAAGCAGGTGATGAGCAACAGGCGGGCGCTCATCGACATCAATCCGCTGCTGAATTCCATTCGGTCGATGAACAGGCTTCTTCCGCTCGGTTCCATTGACCAGCCTGTGAGTATGCGGCAGATTAAGGAATCCGGCGTTGACGACGATATGATCCACCAGCTTACGGAGCTTTCGGTCATCTCGCCGATCGACCCTTCTGGTACCTTGTTTTCTTCCTACAGCCTGACGATCTGCAAGCTGGCTAAATATTTTCTTGATTTCGGTCTGCCCATGTCGGTCATCCGGGATTTTGTGCAGAAAATGCGCGAGCTCATCACCATTGAAAACGATGCATTCACAAAATACATCAAGCAGAAAGACCAGGAGAATATGACCGACGCGGAAAAGGAAAAGCTGATCCTCGAGTGCTTCGAGAATATCAATACGCTGCTGCCCCTGCTGCATCTGCAGCTCTTAACGTCGCAAAGGTAATCTGTTGCCGGCATGTGCGGTTTGGCAGTCCGCGTTTTGCGGGTATCTTCTTTACCGCTGCGCCATTGAATAGCAGGATAAACAGAAGACAAAATATGTAGATTAACAGGCTGTTTGAGATCGTCTAAACGGTTTAATTAATTGGACATAATAACTCCTCCGCCTTACTTGGGAATTTCTCCATAAGACGGAGGAGTTTTTTCAAAATTTTAATCCGGTATGTTATCACCGAATTCCATTGAAAGGTCGTCTGCTTCTCCCGAAAGCAGATACTGAATCATATCGTTATATGACTTGCCGGTCTGACTGAAGTCATCTGTTTCCAGTTCATCGCCGCCAATTTCATCAAATTCATCCGGCATATTGTGTGGTTTAGTCATGGCAATTGCTCCTTTATCGTGTTGTTTTTTTATTGTGCTGCGGATTGGTGGATTTATTCGATTTGCGTCGGTGATTTATTCTTAATTTTTTAATTATATTTACAGCACGATAAAAGAATAGTAGGATAAATGTCAGTATGATTCCAAAATACTATGGATTGCTTTGTTAACCAGTATAAAAGGATGGGTCGGGAATGCAGATCAACAGGCTGTTTGAAATTGTATATTTGCTGATGGAGCGCGGAAACGTTACGGCTGGGGAGCTTGCGGAACGCTTCGAGGTTACGACGCGTACCATATACCGGGATATCGACACTTTAAGCGGTGCAGGGATTCCGATTTATGCCAACCGCGGCAGAAGCGGCGGAATCCGTTTGATGGATCATTTCACATTGGACAAATCCCTTCTATCCGCACAGGAGCAAAATGAGATTCTGTTTGCGCTGGAAAGTTTGAAAGCAACCAATGCGTCCCATAACGGAGAATTGCTATCCCGGCTGAGCGGTCTGTTCCATAAGGGCCGCATAGACTGGATTGACGTTGATTTCTGCGAATGGGACAGCGGTAGGGAAGAGCGGGAGAGATTTGATCTGCTGAAAACCGCAATTCTGGAATGCTTCCTTCTGGAGTTTACATATTACAATTCAAACGGCGAGAAGAGCCGCCGAATCGTAGAACCGGAAAAACTGAGCTTTAAGACCGGATGCTGGTATCTTCAGGCGTTCTGCCGCACAAAACAGGATTTCCGCACATTTAAAATCGGCCGAATGGAAGCAATCGAACTTTCGCAGGAACATTTTCAGCGACGTGAGCTGCCTGTGCCGCCGCTGCAGTCCGCTGCGGATATCGGCAAACGCGTCAGACTGAAATTATGGATTTCACCGAGTGCTGCCTATCGGGTTTATGACGATTTTTACCCGGGTGGGGTGAGCCGCAACCCTGACGGCAGTTTTACCGTCATTGCGGATTACCCGGAAAGCGACTGGATTTACGGCTATCTGTTGTCGTTCGGTGAAGATTTGCAGGTAGTGTCCCCGCCGGAAGTGCGGTCGATTCTTCTGGAGAAAGCAAAGAAAATCGCGGCAATCTACGAAAAGTAAGGAGAAACCGAGTTTTCATTTTAAATATGACACACAGTTTTCAGGTTTTGCCTGCTAAGATAAATGCATCAAACAAAAAAGGATGTGTCGGTATGAAATTGCAGTTTATTCCTGAATTCACCGTAATGGGCAAACTGGGCGAGGGAGCTTCCAGCGAAGCCGCAACATGGGTTGTCCCGCTCTGGGATCGGGCAAATGCAGATTACGCACAGATTTCCGGATCTGTTCTGAAAAATGTATCCGGTTCGCCGAAAGGCATGTGGGGCATTATGGGCAACCCTTCGGAGTATCTTGGCAGATGGACGGAGCGAGGCCTGTATCTCGCGGGCTGCGAAGTGGAAAAAGACGCCGCGGTGCCAGACGGTTGGACAAAATGGACCGTTCCCGCGCAGACCTACCTGGTAGCCGACCCTACGCAGGAACAGTACGGAGAAGTTTTCCGCAAGGTTCTGGAAGAATATCTTCCGCAGCATGGGCTGAAAATGGTCGGCGCGGCGCATGAGCATTACCCGGATCCGGGTAATCCCAATAAGCTCGAAATCTATTTTCCTATTGCAAAGGGCAATTTGTACTGCCAGAGCTGCGGTATGCCGATGACGGAAGAAGAACATCTTGGAACGTGCGCCAATGGTGAACCGGATTACGATTACTGCTGCTATTGCCGCAAAAACGGAGAGTTTACCGATAGCCGCACGATGGAAGAAATGATAGATTTCTGCCTGCAGTACGACAAGGAAAACGGCATGAGCGAGAAGGACGCGGAGCAGGCCAGAAAAAATATGCTGCAGTGGTTCCCGACGCTGAAACGTTGGAAAGCTGAAAATCACTGAGAATGGGCAAAATACAGGGCATATCCGGTTGTTCGGATATGCCCTGAATCATTCGTTACTGCCGGTGGAACTTCAGCCGTCGGTTCTCAATTTTGAAAGAAACATGCCCCAAACTGATGCTGGGGCGGCCTTCGTTTGGCTTTTTCATAACCTTAACCATAACAACAGCCAGAGCGAGAATAAAAGCGGCCCGCATGGAAGGCAAAGGCTCGAAGAAAAACGATGCAATGCAGGCGCAGAGCACGCTCATGGAAACGCACAGCGAATCCGGTTTCGCAACAGCGATGAACCGGAAAAAAACAGTAGAGATTACCAGAAGCAAAACAATTTTACTCACGGGCCAAAGGCCCAGCAGAGCCCCGAAAACCGCAGAAACCGCCTTGCCGCCCCTGAAGTTCAGGAATGGGGAAAAAGCATGCCCGAGAACCGGAGCAGCAACAACGGGAATCAGTGCAAATTCCTTTAAACCGGCGTATGTAACTGCAAAGTACACGGGGGCAAATGCTTTCATTATGTCAAAGAAAATGCAAATCAATCCGATTGGGAGACCGGCGGCGTGTATGGCGTTCATCCCGCCCGGGTTCTGGTCCGGGGCCGCTTTTCGCACGTCAATATTCTTCAGCATTTTCGGAATGATGTACGAATACATCACGGAGCCGGAGAAGAAACCGATTCCGGTAAAAATGATACAGTTAACGGCAGTTTCCGAAACCATATGCATCACGCTTCCTGAAAAGATTTCCCAAGACGAATCAGGTAATCGCAAATTTGTTTGCTTGCGTCTTTGCAGATATATTTTTCCTGAGCGGCGGTCATCTTTGCCGCCGCATCGGCGTCGTTCAGCAGATGAAGAGCCTTGCCTACCGCGCTTTCCGTGTTGTCTGCAAATGCTGCGGCGCCAAGGGAACTTAAATATTCGGCGTTGTGCTGTTCGCAGCCCGGAATAGGGCGCGTCAGTACGGTGGGAATGTGTTTGACGAGTGCTTCCGTTGATGTCAGGCCGCCGGGTTTTGTTAAAATAACATCCGCCGCGTCCATTAGCTCGCTGATATTTTCAACATATTCAAAGGGAACTGCGTTTGTGATTCCGGAAAGTTCATGGAACAGCTTTTCGTTTTTTCCGCAGACAGCCGCAACCTGTGTGTCGGGCGCAGCCTCAAGAAGCGATGCCGTAAGCGTTTCGATATTTCCATATCCCATACTACCGCCCATGACCAGAAACAGGTGCTTTGCCGTAATGCCGAATTTTTCGCGGGCTTCCTGTTTCGTGATTTTGTTCTGAAACTGCGGCCGAACGGGGATTCCAATCGGGATAATTTTTCCGGCCGGAATGCCTTTTTGGGCGAATTCATCGGTCAATCCGGCAGAAGGAATGATATAGCCGTCCAGCTTCGATTCTTCCCAGAACGGGGAGCAGGTGTAATCGGTTGCAATGCCGGCTGTTGGAGTTTTCAGCCCGTACCTTTTCCGAATGCAGGTAATTGCCTGTGCGCCGAAGATATGGGTGCAGACGATCACGTCGGGTTCAAAGCGACAGATTCTGTCGTAAAGATTTCCTGCATAAAGGGAATTCAAGCGATAAATTGGCGAGTGCCTTTTTGAAGAGGACACAAGTTCACCGGCATGATACAGACCGCCGAAAAAGCGCGGCATATGCAGGGTGACATTGCTGTAAAGCTTTGAGACATGCTCTGAAATGTCCCTTTTTCCTGCTTTCAGGACGTCCCCAATTTTGACGATGCAGTTTTCGGCCTGGAGGGTTTCCGCAACGGCAAGCGAGGCGGAATTGTGTCCCTGCCCTGTTGCTGTTGATAAAATTAAAAATTTCATCATAATATCACATCTCAATAGAATGATATTCTTTAAGGCTTTCTTATCGTAAGGCAAAGGATGATAATCCTCAATAAAAATTAAATCGCTATAATTAAACTGCTGTTATTTTTATTTTATGCCAATATTCAAAAGTTTTCAATGGTTGGGAAGTGATGTACTTTACAAACGAAGGTCTGACTCATCAAGACCGAAATCTTTTCAATTTATTTTGAAGAATTGTCCTCTTTTTTCAGCACTTTTTGTGTGATACAATAGACGCAGAGAATTTTAAGAAAAGGGAAAGGTATCAATTTATGCCGACAGTCAGGGAGTTTCGGGAAGAAGATTGGCAAGATGTCTGCAGAATATACAGGCAGGGGATGGACTCAAATCTTGCCACGTTTGAAACGGAAGTTCCGCCATATTCCAAATGGAACGCGGGGCATCTGCCTTTCGGCCGTCTGGTCGCGGAGAGTGACGGCAAAGTTGTCGGGTGGATTGCCCTTTCGCCAATCTCCGGCAGGTGCTGCTTTAACGGAATTGCCGAGGTCAGCATCTACATTGCGAATAATGCCAGACATCATGGCATCGGCACGGCGCTGATGAATGCCGAGATCGATATTTCGGAGCGAAACGGTCTCTGGATGCTGCAGTCCTGCATTATGCGGAATAATGAGCCAAGCCTTGCCTTACATAAAAAGTGCGGGTTCCGCGTAATCGGTATCCGCGAAAAAATGGCACGGGACCCGTTCGGGCAGTGGCGGGACACCGTGATTGTGGAGCGCAGAAGTCCCTTGGAGATATATTCCTGAGTGTGAATTATTACAAACGGAGAGACTTACAGCGGCATTCTCAATATTATTGTTGAAATCGACTATTTTTTTCATTTGCCTTTACTTTAGCGTGCTAATATGGTAAAATGATAGCAGAGGGAAAAATAACTCCTCAGAAGTGATTTTCGATTACATAATGGAGAGTGTCGGAATATGAAAAAGTTAGTAAGTTTGCTTATTGCTGCTATGCTTATGGTATCCGCTTCCGGGTGCGGCCTTGTTGCCAGCGCAACGGCGTCGTCTGCAGCCGCTTCCACGGCGGCTTCCGGCTCTGCTTCCGCTGCGTCTGCCGCTTCGGACGCATCCTGGGATAAGGTGAAATCCGCCGGCCAGCTGGTTTTAGGGTTCGACAAAGCGTTCCCACCCATGGGTTATATCGATACAAAGACCGGTGATACGGTCGGTTTTGATATCGACATGGCAAAGGAAGCCTGCAAACGCCTCAACATCAAAGTGAAATTCCAGCCCATTGACTGGGAAAACAAGCAGGCCGAGCTGAACAACGGCAACGTCGATTGTCTGTGGAACGGTTTCAGCAAAACTCCTGACCGTGAAAAGCAGTTCAACCTGAGCATCCCTTACATGAAGAATAATCAAATTATCCTCATTAAGACGGGTTCTCCTTACAAAGGACTTGAGAGCCTTTCGGGGAAAACCATCGGCGTCCAGTCCGATTCATCCGCGGAAACCGCGCTGAAAGACCCCGCGAACGCCGCTTTTAAGAAGTCCCTGAAAGATGTCGTCAAGATCGATGATTACAGCAAGGCTGTTATGGAGATTCAGAACGGCACCATCGACGCTATTGCGATCGACGAAGTTGTAGCCCGTTACTACCTTACCAGCAACCTAGGCGCTTATGCAATTCTGCAGGATAAAAACGGCAAAGATGTTTCCCTTGCCGTGGAAGATTATGTCGTCGGCTTCCGCAAGAATGATAATGCCCTGAAACAGAAGATTGAAGATACTCTGAAAGAGATGGCCAAGGACGGAACCGCTTCGAAGATTTCTCAGAAATGGTTCGTCAAGGATGTCATCACTATCGCGAAATAAGCTTTCCCAAAACAGAACGGAGCATAAAGGCGGGCTTTTCCGCCTTTATGCCTTTTGTGCTTTTATTAAAGTTTATAACGGTGTATAATTTTCCTGCAAAGATTTCAATGTTAATACGCAAAACCGATTGGAGGATTCCGCACTTGAATTATTCCGTTTTGCTTTCCCAGATGCTAGAAGCGACACTGATGACGCTTCGCATCTTCTTTGTTACTCTGATTTTTTCGCTCCCGCTGGGGCTTCTCGTCGCCCTTGGGCGAATGACGAAAATTAAGGCTATCAATCTGCCCGTGAAGTTATACATACTTCTGATGCGCGGTACACCGCTGATGCTTCAGCTGCTGTTCATATTCTACGGCTTTAAGCCGATATTCGGCATTCAGCTGGACCGGGTCCTTTCGGCAGAAGTTGCATTCGTACTGAATTACGCCGCATATTTCGCCGAGATTTTCCGCGGCGGCATTGCGAGTATTCCGCGCGGCCAGCGCGAGGCGGCGAAAGTGCTGGGCTTTACGCGCCGCCAGACGTTTTTCCGCATTGTTCTGCCGCAGGTGGTTAAGGGAATTCTTCCGCCGATGAGCAACGAGTTTATCACTCTGGTGAAGGATACCTCGCTTGCGCAGGTGATCGGCGTTGTGGAGCTGCTCAAAACGACTTCGGACTGGGTTTCCTCCGCAGTCAGCATGATTCCATTTGCAGTTGCCGGTGTATTCTACCTCATCATGAACGCTGTTGTCACACGCTGCTTCACCGTTGCGGAGAAGCACTACAGCTATTACCGTTAGGAGGGAACTGCGATGCCGATTTTAACTGCACATGATATTCATAAAAGCTTCGCCGGCGAAGAAGTGCTCAAGGGCATTACCATTGACGTTGAGAAAGGCGAGGTACTTACCGTTATCGGCCCCTCGGGCTCGGGAAAAAGTACTCTGCTGCGCTGCATTACCCAGTTGGAAACCGTAGACAGTGGCGATATTGCAATCTGCGGGGATACGCTTGTTACAACAGGGGGCGACGGAAAAGCGATTTATTCCGATCGTGAGGTCTGCAATAAAATTGCGCTTCATGTGGGGCTTGTATTCCAGAACTTTAACCTCTTTCCGCATTTTTCGGTTCTGCGGAACATCACCGAAGCGCCGGAACATGTTCTGGGCAAGTCGAAGGAAGAAGCAGAATCCGCCGCGCGGGAGCTCCTCAAAAAGATGGATTTGTCCGATAAGGCGGACGCTTACCCGTGCCAGCTTTCGGGTGGCCAGCAGCAGCGCGTATCTATAGCACGCGCGCTTGCCATGAATCCTGACGTGCTCTTTTTCGATGAACCGACCAGCGCCCTTGACCCGGAGCTGACGGGGGAAATCCTGAAAGTGATCCGCGGGCTTGCCGCAGAGCATATGACCATGGTCGTCGTGACCCATGAGATGTCTTTTGCCCGAGACGTAGCCGACAAAGTAGTCTTTATGGCGGACGGTATAATTGTGGAGCAGGGTTCGCCGGAACAGGTTTTCGGCAACTCGCAGAGTGAACGCACAAAGGCATTCCTTTCCCGGTTTAATGAAAATTAAATTTTGAATTTGCAAATAAAACGAGCGCCTGTGAACAACTTCACGGGCGCTCAATGCTTTTTATTCTAGCTGTTCCGAGTAAGCGGTTTTGTATGCTGTTTCAGCCAATCCAGTTCAGCACCGGAGAGCAGCGGCGCAAGAGTTTCGCAGACATGTTCGTTGTAATCGTTCAGCCACAGAAGCTCCGCGTCGGTGAGAAGTTCCGCTGCGACAGGCACCGTATCGATTGGGAAGAGCGTAGCAATCTCAAATTTCAGAAATTTTCCGTACTCGTTCTCAAAGGCCTTATCCACCAGCATCAGGTTTTCTGTGCGGATACCGAATTTCCCGTCCATGTAAACTCCCGGCTCATTCGTGATGGTCATGCCTTTTTGAAACACGGTACTGTCTTTTGGGCGAATATTCTGCGGCCCTTCATGCACACTTCCGAACATTCCAACGCCGTGTCCCGTTCCGCAGCGGTAATCGATTCCGTGGCTCCACAGCGGTTCGCGGCAGAGAATGTCAAGGTTTCCTCCGGTACTGCCCTCAAGGAAAACAGCCATTGCCAGCGCAATATGTGATTTTAAAACGTACGTATAGCACTCTTTTTCCTCTTCGGTTACCGGCCCGAGAGCAAAAGTCCGGGTAATGTCCGTTGTACCGTCCGGGTACTGGCCGCCGGAGTCCACAAGCAGCAATCCGTTCTTTTCCAGCGGCTTGCAGGCGTCTGGTTTCGGGGAATAGTGCATCATGGCGGCGTTTTCGCGGTAAGCCGCAATCGTCGCAAAACTGACGCCCCGGTTGCCTTTTTGCTGTGCGCGGGCGCTTTTCAGCAATTCACATACGGTGCATTCCGTAACCGGCTCACCGCGGTTCATCATTTCTTCCAGCCGGGTATATGCCGTTACCATAGCACATCCATCACGGATATGTGCCTGACGGATGCCTCTTACTTCCATCTCGTTCTTAATGCTTTTCAGCTTTGTTACGATATCCGGACCTTCTTTTACGGTAATGTGCGGGTTGCTTTCAAGAATTCCGTAAAGTTCGTAACTGGTGCTGGAAGGGTCGGCAAGAACGGTTTTCCTGCCCGAAAGAGATTGTAAAAATACCGCAATTTCACCATATCCCAGCACGGTAACCCCGTTGCGTTCCAAGTAGCTCATTACTTCAGCCGGTATGCGCGTTCCGTCAATGAAAAGGAAAGCGGAATCCGAAAAGACAGCTGCAAAGGATAAGGCGAACGGGCTGTCCTCTACGTCGTCCGCGCGGAGATTCATCAGCCATGCAGAGCAGTCCAAGCGGCCGTAAATCTGGAAGTCTGCTTTCTGCTTTTTCAGCTCTTCGCGTACGAGATCCAGCTTTTGCGCACAGGTGTATCCGGCGTACTTTTCTTCATGAAGAAAGACCTGCGTATGCGGAACGGGCGGCCTGTCGCCCCAGATAGATGAAATCAGGTCAATCGACTGAATTTTCACGCCTTTTTCGTCAAAAAAGCGTTTTATGCTTTTTGCGGATTCAGCAGAAAACAGGCTTCCGTCAAACGCTGCGGTCTGATTTTCTTTCAGTTCCTGCATGAGAAATTCCGTGTAGGTCGGCACGCCTTTAACGCCCATTCGGTAAAGATCAATACCACTGCCGGAGAGTTCCCGCTCCGCTTGAATGAAATAGCGCCCGTCCGTCCACAGGCCGCTCCTTGTGCCCGTTACCACCAGAGTTCCCGCCGAACCGGTAAAACCGGAAAAATATTTTCTCGCCTGCCAGTGGGCAGGCATGTATTCGCTCAGGTGCGGATCTGCCGACGGAATGATGTAGGCTTGAACCCCGGCTTTTTTCATTTCCTCGCGCAGCAGCGCGATTCGCTCCGTTATATTTTGCATTGTTATGTATACTCCTTACAGCATTTCTAGCTTAATTGTGGAGTTGGTTTGTGTTCATCCCCCCGCCGAAGGCGGGGGGATGAACACATTTTATCTCACGGTCTAAAATGGAATTGCTGTAGTTGCTCTGCATTCAGTATAGGGCGGGGCAGGGATTCTGTCAATAAACCGAATGGAATCAAAAAAGAGAGCCGGTTAAGGCTCTCAATTTTAACGTTCTTGCAGGGGTTTGTAATTTCTTCGGACAGAAACGCTCTTATAGGCCGGGCGGATAATTTTGCCCTCGTTGATGCGTTCTTCCATAAGGTGGGCGCTCCAGCCGGCAATGCGGGCCATGGCGAACACCGGAGTAAAAAGTTCCGGCGGCAGGCCAAGCATGTGGTACACAAATCCGCTGTAAAAGTCGATATTTGCGCTGACTCCCTTGTATGTCTTGCGCTCTTTGCCGATGACATCCGGCGCGAGTCGTTCCACCATGGAATAGAGTTTGTATTCTTTCGTAAGTCCCTTTTCTTCGGAGAGCCGCTGTACGAACAGTTTGAAGATATTCGCGCGCGGGTCAGAGAGCGAATAGACCGCGTGCCCCATCCCGTAAATCAGCCCGGAGCGGTCAAAGGCTTGTTTGTTCAGCAGTCTGTGCAGATAATCTGCAACTTCGCCTTCGTCTTCCCAGTTTTTAATCTCATGTTTCATATCTTCGAACATGCGCATAACCTTGATGTTTGCTCCGCCGTGTTTCGGCCCTTTTAAAGAACCGAGGGCGGCCGCGATCACCGAGTATGCGTCAGTTCCGGACGAAGCAACTACGTGCGTGGTAAAGCTGGAGTTGTTTCCGCCGCCGTGTTCGGCGTGCAGAACCAGCGCAAGGTCAAGAATACGCGCTTCGAGCGGGGTATAGCGGTGGTCAATCCGAAGCATGTGCAGTATGTTCTCCGCGGTCGAAAGTTCCGGCCTCGGCGCGTGGATGAAGAAACTGTTGTATGGATTTTTGTTGTGCATGTAAGCCTGGTAACCGTAAACTGCCAGCTGCGGGAACAGTGCAATCAACTCAATACATTGCCGAAGTACGTTCGGCAGCGAAGTGTCGTTCGCCTTTTCGTCGTAGGCGTAAAGGGTCAGCACGCTGCGTGCCAGCGTATTCATCATGTCGAAGGTGGGCGCCTTCATGATAATATCACGCACAAAATTCGTTGGAAGCGTGCGGTAACGGAAAAGAAGCTGTTTGAATTCTGCCAGGCGTTCCGGCGTAGGTAAATCGCCGAAAAGCAGGAGGTAAACCGTTTCTTCAAACCCAAAACGGTTTTCCGAAATAAAACCGTGGACAATGTCTTCGATGTCAATCCCGCGGTAATAGAGCTTTCCTTCGCACGGTACGGATTTCCCGTTTACCGTTTTGGAGGAAACAATCTCCGAAATCTCGGTCAGGCCGGTTAAAACGCCTTTTCCGTTAATATCCCGAAGACCGCGCT
Source organism: Caproicibacter sp. (assembly GCA_036260805.1). Lineage (GTDB taxonomy): Bacteria > Bacillota > Clostridia > Oscillospirales > Acutalibacteraceae > Thermocaproicibacter. Next base: position 23,624 of record DATALZ010000023.1, on the reverse strand, counting down.
TCACGTCGTATTTCGTGTACAGTTGTGTGTCAATTGTGCTGTGCTGCATGCAAAGATCAGTAAGCTCACGAATTTGCGGCGAAACTTCAAACAGATCATCTCTTGCATTTTTGACCAAGCAAAATCACCTCTTCCTTTTCTTCTTTCCACATTTTTTAAATTTTTATTGTAGTGGAGAATAATTTTAATTCTTTTAGTATAACGTATTGCAAAAAAACTGTCAAGTATACCTTGGTAAACATCCAGAATCCAAATACTGTACTAAATGGGAAATATATATATCAACTTTTTTCGCAAAAGCCGAAGAAACAGAAAGTGTTTTGCATGTGAAACCGTTGGGACCGCTGAATTCCGATACCTCGGTTTAAAAAGCGGTGTCCATTACGAAATCTTGTTATTTTTATCCGGCAATGCTATAATAATTTTAATTATTTCTGGATGTATTGTTACTGTAAAGTAATGTGAATCCGGCGTTTCGGGAGGCATTGCATGAAAATTCAGGAATCCGGCGAAAATTATCTGGAGACGATTCTGGTCCTGAATCAAAAGAATGGGTATGTCCGCTCCATAGATGTGGCAAACGAGCTTGGCTTTACAAAAGCAAGCGTAAGCCGCGCTATGAGTATCCTGAAAGAAGCGGGTTACCTTATTATGGAACCAAACGGGAATCTCGTCCTCACGGACGCGGGCCGTCTGCGAGCAGGCTCTGTTTACGAACGCCATACCTTAATTGCGGATTTTCTGCAGATGACCCTGGGTGTAGACCGGAGTGTTGCCGCGCAGGATTCCTGCAGAATTGAGCATATTATCAGTGAAGAAAGTTTCAGCCGTATCAAAGAATATGTCAGATGGAATCAGCAGAAAGAAAATGACTGAAAGGAAAGCCATACTATGAACCTTGTAACAATTCGCTGCCCGCACTGCGGGCGAGAATTAAATGTTCCACAGGATGCCGAAAAAATTGTTTGTATGTACTGTGCAAAACCGATTGACGCGCAGGAGCTTTTGAGCCGCAGACAGCCGGATATCAGCGTTGAAAATCTTCTGGCGGAGATCGAGCGGACGCTTCCCGAAGAAGTGTTCACCACAAGACTAGATGCAGACAGCTTCAACGCAACGAATTACCCTGCAACATTTGAGAAGTATAAAAACCTTTTCGAGCCTTCGTTGGAAGCTTTTTTAACGGCTGCACAGGCAGATGAAGATTATGCGGCAGACCGTTTTGCCGAAATACTCTCTCAGCATTTTGAAAAGGAGCTGGCAGGAAAGAAGAGATCGGAACTGTTTGGGTGCCGCTATACCATTACTGCGCTTACTGTTCCGGCAGTCCTTTCTCTTGATCGTCAGGCGTCCGAGAAAGCGGTCGACAGCTTCCTAAAAAAGTGGAAGCAGAACCATCCGAAGGATTCTTTGGGCAAAGCAACCTACGAAAAAATCCTGAGCGGTTTCCATCATAAGCTGTGCTATATTACCACGGCGGTCTGCAGCAGCCTCGGCGCGGGTGATAACTGCAGGGAACTGAATGAATTTCGCACTTTCCGGGATAATTGGCTTGCAGACGCGCCGGACGGCAAAGCCAAAATATTGGAATATTACCTTTTTGCTCCCATGATTGTTCAGGCAATCGATCAGTCCGGGCAGGCGCAGACGGAATACCTGCGTATTTGGGATGAGCACCTGGTTTCCTGCCTGAGGGAAATCCGGTCGGGCCGTCAGGACGACTGCGCCCGTGACTATGAAAAGATGGTTCGCTCGCTGGAACAAAAATGGCTTTCTTAATAATTTAGGAAACAGAAAAGGGATGGGCTGCAGCCCATCCCTTTTTGCGTTGGATTATAGCGCTTTTACTTTTAAACAGGAAAGATTTTTAACCGTAAAAACGCATTAAGATTATTGTCTTTCTTTGTTTCTGTTCAGCAGCCGAGCAAAAACAGACGCAAGAACCTGCTGAAACAGTGTGGCGATCATTACCGGAAACATAACTTCCGCGGGAAAATATGCGGCGGCGATTACGGCCCCCGCACTGATATTCCGCATGCCGCAGCCAAACGTCATGGATGAGGTAATGTCGCTTTTCTGCTTCAGCAGGAATCCGGCGAACCATCCTGCCAGATAGCCTAGTACGGCGATCACGAAAATGCAGCCCGTCACTTCGTAAAGAATTGGGGTCATGTGGCGGATAAACGGAGCAATGCGGGTGGAATTAATCATGATAATCAGAATGAGCGCAATTTTTCCGTAGGGGGCAAGTACGGGAGAGAGCTTTTTTCCCGCCTCTCCCTTCGTAAACTGATTCAGAAGCATTGTCGCCAGAGCGGGTACCGCAATCATCCAGATCAGGTCGCGCATCATACCTGCTACGTCGACGGATACTCTTGCTCCCACCAGCAGATGCAGGCTGAACGGAACCAGAAAAGGCGCCGTCAGCGTGTCAATCAGCACAATGGAGAGCGTAAGCGAAGCATTGCCGCCGGCCATGGAGCTCCACAAAAAGCTTGCCACTGCGCTTGGTACTACAAACTCCAGCACCATCCCGACGATGAAATACGGATTTGCAGGGAAGCACAGCTTGCCAATTCCTAGAGCCAGAAGCGGCATTGCAATATGGATCAAAAGCAGCGAAACGATCAGCGAAACCGGATGCTTCGCAATGTTCAGAAGCTGCCGGAATCCGGAATTGAGCGTTCCGGTAAAAGTCATAAATGCAAAGATATACGGTACGAGAAAAGTCAGTCTGCCAATAGATTCGGAAAAGGTAATGCCGATGCTCAGGCAGACCAGAACGATAACCGGCATCCATTTTCCGGCGAATTTGTTAAAAGAGTTCATAAAACGCATGCTGTGAGTCTCCTATATTGATGTTTCCTGTTTATTGTACTCTCTTCCGGCACTGAGCGCAAATAATCGACGAAAAAGGACGCACAGCGCTTTTGCCGTGCGTCTTTTCATGTATTGATGAAGCTTCTTATTCCCCGATGATTTGGGAGAGCGGAAGAACCCGGATACCTTCCGCCGTGAGCGCGGCGCGGATTTTATTTACAAATTCCAGCGCTTTTGCGTTGTCGCCGTGTACGCACACCGAGTCGGCTTGAATGAAAATATCTTTGCCTGTAATGGTTGTAACCTTGCCATCCTTCGCCATGCGGACAACACGGCGGATTGCCTCGTCCTCGTCAGTCACCATGGCGCCCGGCTTCGTGCGGGCGACGAGGGAGCCGTCGTCCTCATAGGCGCGGTCGGCGAATACTTCGCTTGCTGCGCGAAGTCCTGTGTCTTTTGCTGCCTGAATCATCTGGCTTCCGGAAAGCGCCAGCAGAATCAGTCTGTCGTTCACTTCAAGGATTCCTTCGCAGATTGCCTTTGCAAGGGCATAATCCTTGCCTGCCATGTTATACAGCGCGCCGTGCGGCTTCACGTGTACCATCGGTGCACCCGCAGCTTTGCAGAATGCGGAGAGCGCGCCAATCTGGTATTGAACATACGCCTTGGCTTCTTCCGGCTTTACGCTCATGTTCCTGCGGCCGAATCCCATCAGGTCAGGAAAACCAGGGTGAGCGCCGATGCCGATGCCGAATTTCTTTGCAAGGCTTACAGTTTTGCTCATTACCATAGGGTCCGAAGCGTGAAACCCGCAGGCGATGTTGGCCGATGAGATGAAAGGAATTACATCCTCATCCATGCCGATTTTATAGTTACCGAAGCTTTCGCCCAGGTCACAGTTAAGATCAATTTGATTCATGCTCAGGAGCCTCCTCAGTATTTCAGCGAGACGTTTTTAATATCAGTCAGGAACATATGGCCGGGTGCATGAGTAATAGCAATCGGCGGTTTTCCGTTCATAATGACGGACTGGGGGGTTACTCCGCAGGGCCAGAACACTGGCACTTCTCCGGGTTTAATGGTGACGCTGTCGCCAAAGTCCGGGTGGCTGAGGTCGTGAATCCCGATTTCCTCCGGCGAGCCGATATGTACCGGTGCGCCGTGAACACGGGGCATCGCTCCCGTAATCAAAGTCGCCCGGACGATCTCGTCGGGCGGCAGAGGCCTCATGCTGACGACCATCTTCCCGCTGAATATCCCGGCGGGTTCGCAGTCAATATTAGTATAGTACATTGGAACATTGCGGTTTTCTTCAATCTGGCGGACGGGTACCCCGGCTTCCAGAAGTTCCGCTTCAAACGAGAAGCTGCATCCGATCAGAAAAGCGACAAAATCGTCTCTCCACATTTTTTCCACGCTGGTGTATTCGCCGGTCAGCTTGCCGTATTCGTAAACGCGGTATTTCGGAATATCCGTCGCAATATCGGTATCCTTTGCAAGCCAGCGAAAGGATCGGCTTCCGACGTCGGTGACTTCCAGAAGCGGGCAGCTCCTGGGGTTCCGCTGGCAGAACAGCAGAAAATCATAGGCAAGGTCTTTTGGCAGAACGGCAAGGTTCGCCTGTGCGTATCCGGCGCACATACCGGAGGTCTGCTGCGCTATTTTACCCTCGCGGATCAGCTTCCTTACTTCTGAGGGTTTCATGGAAGAGTAGTCCATCGTATTCGCCTTCCTGTACTGATTTTAAATAAGAAGCATTTTTTTCATATCACTAGGATTTTACAAAAATCGATCCTGCAGACGAAGCATTTCCTGAAATTCCGCGCGGTTGATTGCCTGTGCTTCCCGCATGGTTACTTTCTGAAAATGAATCCTGTCGCCCGCTTTGCGCTGCACAAACAGCGGCAGATCGGTTGAAATCACCGTTGCTATTTTGGCATATCCGCCGGTTGTCTGGCGGTCGCTGAGCATTACAATCGGCTTTCCGCCGGACGGAATCTGCACCGCGCCAAGCGGGATGCCGTCCGAGATAATGTCCGCTTTCGTTTTGTATTCCACTTTCGGCCCTTCCAGCGAGCACCCCATGCGGTCGGAGCGGTTCGTGACCGTATAGGTCTCATTGAGGAAGGTGCGGATTCCCGTGTCGGTAAAATAGTCGTCCTGCGGGCCTAAAACAACGCGGAGGGTTACTTCTTTTTCACATGGTTCCCGGTACTCCACAAATCGCTGACTCAGGTCCGGTTTGTAGGCCACGGGGTTTGTGAAGCCGATTTCGTCACCCATTTTCAGCCTGCGGCCCTCGCAGCCGCCGATTCTGCATTTTAAATTAGTCGATTTACTTCCCATGACGACCGGGACGTTCAATCCTCCGGTAAAGGCAATATAACAGCGGGAGCCGCTTTGTGCCATTCCGAAAGCGAGTGTGTCGCCTGCGTTTACCGGGAACGCGGCGCACATGGGGACAGCAGCGCCGTTTAATGTGGGAGCAAAGTTTCCGCCGGTAATTGCAACAATATTTGGCACGGTGAATTCCATCACTGCGCCGACCATCGTCATCTCCAGCCCGGCTTCGCCCGCGCGGTTGCCCACAAGCAGGTTGGCAGTGGCTAAAGCACGGCGGTCCATCGCCCCGGACGGGGAAATTCCGAATTTCTGGTAGCCTGTTCGGCCGAAGTCCTGTACGGTAGTCAGCAGGCCGGGCTGTTGGATTCTGATTCCCACGGTTACCGGCCCCTTTCCGTAATTCTGCATTTATATTCGCCGCTTTCGGCCAGCTTTTGAATCCTCAGAAAGTCGTCTTCGAAAATTGGACAAAAGCGGATGTAGTCGCCGGCGCGGTACAGAATGGGTTCCGCACGCTGGGGGTCATAGGGCTTTACCGGCGTCATGCCGATCAGCCGCCAGCCGCCGGGCGAGGCCATGGGGTAAATGCCGGTCTGTTCGCCGCCGATTGCCACGGAACCCGCCGGTATTGTCTGCCGCGGAGTTGCCAGCCGCGGAGCGGCGAGGCGTTTGTCCATCCCGCCGAGGTAGGCAAATCCCGGCAGAAAACCGAGCATGTAAATCAGGTAGTCCTGCGAGGAATGAATCCGGATGACTTCTTCTTCCGAAAGGCCGGTGAGCTTTGCCACGTCGGCAAGGTCTTCGCCGTATTTTCCACCGTAGCAGACCGGAATCTCCACCACACGCTTCGGTTCGGATGCGGATGCGTTCCCATTTCGCGCCAGTTTGCGCAGCTTGCGGGATAAGGCTCCGAAGGAGACCACATAGGGGTCGTAACTGATCAGCAGGGAGCGGTAGGTTGGCACGGTTTCCGTAACACCGGGAATCTCGGCGGTCTGAACCGCAGCGTCCAGCGCAAGCACCCTGCCGTTGATTTCTTCGTTGATTTCATTGCCGAATTCCGCCGAAAGGGCGCAGTCGCCGGCCGGTAGGATTCTCATTTCAGGCATGAAATCACTCCTTAACGGTTGAAGTTGATTGTTTAAAAAATTCCAGTTCCAGAACTTTGCTGAACCATGTTTTGCCGGGGTTATAATGCTCATAATGTAAGGCGTAATCAACACATTTGCGCATCAGCCCAACAATCAGAACATTCATCTCCACATCAAACCCGTCCACCGCGGGTTCCAGCCATCCGTCCATATTCACCATGCCGCTGTGCGAGGCCGCCAGAATCGCTTCTTTTTCAAGCTCGGTGTCCTGCAGGATGCCGATATCTTTTTTCAGGAACGCGAGTGCGGCCGTCAGACCGTAGCAACCCCAGTTGGATACGGTTGCGGTCAGGACAATATCGGCTTTGGTTTTTACCGCGAGTCCGCCGCCGCATCCGCAGGAGCACGCGCCCGGCGCAGCATACGGAATATAGCGGTTCAGGTGCTCGCCCAGTGTGCCGAGGCCGAGTTCATTGCCGAGGTCTCCGATGGAAATGGTGGGAACGCCCTTTTTCTGTGCTTTTTCAAAGAGAATATCCGTTTTTGCTTCAAATTCGGTTGTCGCTTGGCCAATTGCGTTGTGGTAAACGCCCTTTTGGTTTGCTCCGGCGCATTCCGTGCTGATGATGATGGACGGAATGCCGTGCGAAAGGATCTGATCTGCCTGAGCCGGCGCTTTTTCCGCATCTTTCATGAACGGAACCACTGCCATGGAGATCGGGTACTTCTTCATTTCTTCAATGGTTTCGTAAAGATGCAGTCCGACAACGCTTGCCATGCTGCGTACCGCCGGAAGATTTTCCTCGGCGCAGACAAGCACCGGCTTTGCGCCGAACGCTTTTACGAGCGCTCTTGCCAGAAGCATAGCGCTGATTATGCCGTCGGTTTCCGCACAATGAGACGGAATCAAAACAAAACCGGTCAGTATGTAAACAAGGCTGCCTTCTTTTATGGTTTCCGTTAATTTTTTCGCCGCGTGTAAGGTTACCGGTTCTCCGGCGAGTTTTCTGGACGCAGGGTAGAGAATCCTGCACACGCCATAGCCACGGGGGTCAAGGTTCATCAGGTCATCCAGATTCTGTCCGACGTTGTACTGCGTCAACTCCTGCTGATTCATACTATCACCATTCTTACAATAGATTCGAAGTCTTATTCTGCGTAATCTGCAAATTTCGCTTTGGTATAGTCTTCAAATTCTTTGACAACGGCATCCTGCAGCTTTTTGAGAAGCTCAGGTGCTTTTCCGCCGACCGGCTTGCCGTCGATTTCGGTTGCCGCGTTGCAGAGCGTGCCGGAGCTGTGAACGATGACTTCATCGGCGTCCATGAGCTCATCAACTGTAAAAGCGGTTTCGTCAACCGGAATGCCGTTCTCTTTTGCAAGCGCGACAAGGTGCTTTCTGGCTGTGCCGGGAAGAATCAGGTTGCTCAGCGGAGCGGTGCGGAATACGCCGTCTTTCAAGATGGAAACGTTGCTGTGGGCGCATTCGGTTACGACTTCTCCGCGATGGAACACAGCTTCGTCGCAGCCGGCTTCTTTCGCTTTCTGAGCGGCCAGAACGCTTGGAATCAGGTTCAACGTTTTAATATCGCAGTGGTAGAAACGGGTGTCCTCTGCGGTAATCAATTTGTATTTTTTATCGATCGCACGAAGCGGGCAGGGGCTGATGGTAATGAGCAGGTTCGCTTCACCTTCGGGGAAAACGTGGTTGCGCATGCCGGTTCCGCGTGTTGCCTGCCAGTAAACGAAAAGGCTCTTTTTGTCGTCAACCTTGTCAACGCAATCCTGCAGAGTCTTGGCAAGTTCTTCACGGGACATATTGAAAGGGATTTTCAGCTTCTTGCAGCTTCTGTAGAAACGGTCGAGATGGTCTTCAATTTTGTAGATCACATGATTGATCGAGTAGGTTGCGTCGTAAACTCCGTCGCCGAAATAGACGACGCGGTCGTTCATTGGAATTGTCATTTCTTCAATCAGACCGGTTTTTCCGTTGTAATAACCAATGTTTTTCATAATAGCCCTCCAGCAAAATTTAAGTCTTTCTGTTAAATATGGGGTGAAATATAATCCGGAAAGCGGACAATATTTTTACTTTCTAAAAACCCCTTCCATAATACCCTCATTTGCGGTGAAAAGTTAGCCTCTGGAGGCTAACTTTTAGGAAATCTTTATATGATTTTGAGATAAACATATGCCGCGGCAATTGAGGAAGACCAGTTTCAAACAAAAAAGGCCATTTAACATACGTTAAATGACCTCATCGTCAAAAAGTACTGATGTTTTGTTTTTGTGAAACTTGCGTTTATTTTAGTCCGCGGCGTCCGTTTTGTCAACAGCTTATGGAAAATATGGGGAAGGACGAAAATTTAAAAGGAACCGAGCGGGAAAATCTTTCTTATTACAGCATTTCTTTCAAAAAAACCGAAAAAAAACAGGTGTTTGACGAAAATCTCTACGGGAAATATTAAGATACTATAAATTTTTTAAAAACAGTGTAAGAAAACGGGTGGGTAAACAGTTCTTAATTAAGGGGGAGAAATAAACGGCATAACGGGCAGGAAGCTTCAAGCTGCTACAACGTACCTGCCAAATTTGTTGTTATAAGTGGAAACCAATTTACATATTGTTGTTTTGCTTTGGCTTTGTAAAAAGCACTGTAGGAATCAATTGTGGCCGTATGCCTTTATATAAAATTTCAAAAAGGAATAAATTGACAGCACTTATGGAAGAGATATAATGAGAAAAGATCATATAAAGAAAATTATTATGCGAAGGCAAAGCAAAGATGAAAATCTTGAAAGGAGAGATCACTTTGAAAAAATCCACTTTTCTGGAATGCGTGATCGCCGGTGCGGGTGCGGTTATGTTTGCTGTCGGATGCATGCTGGCAAGTGTTAATTTATTTATTCCTTATTTATTTGCCGTGCTTACGACTTTAATGTTGCATAATACTGCGGTAACGGAGATCATTGGAGAATTCAAAAAGTCACATATATGGAAAGGGAACGCCACGATTCGCAAGAATTTCATTTTACTAATTGCGATGCTGATAATCTATTGGATAATAATTTTTCTTTTTGTTCAAGTAAAGCTGATTAAGGCATGATTCAACAGGTATCCGAAAATTCTTGAGGAGCGGAATATTCTCATAAATTATATTTTGACAAGGAGAATGGCAGTTGAAACAAACGCCGGAGATGTATATGCAGGGTTATGACGAAGAACCGCAAGTTGTGAAAAATTTTGTTAAATGGTTTAAACGCATTGTACTCTCTGCGGTTTTGCTTCTCATTTTGCTGAGTGTGGCTGAATGCGGAATCTTTGCGCTGCATGTGGATAACTTTTTCACCATTGCCTCGATTCCGACAGGGACTTGTCAAACAACTGATGTTTATCAGAAGGTGTTTGGAAATGATGAGGCCTATGCGCTGGCGAAGAATTTCCGCGGAGAACCAATTTTCCGAAACCCTGCCGCTGCGTTCTCAAAAATGGAGAAGGAAACCGCACCGTTGCTGGAAGAGATGCAAAAAACAGAAAAGCTTCCCGCTTTTTCTGCAACGACATACCGGAAATATTTAACCGTTTTCGGTATGCCTGCCGCGTACCCGGGACATGATGAAGTCATGGCTCAAAAGGTATTTTTCACCTGCAGAATTTATATCAACAGTACCCAACTGACGTTCGGGCCCAAAAAAGAACCGATGGGTTAAGTAATACGGCGCGATGGAGGTTATCTATGAAAAAAGCAATTCCGACTTTGTCATTTCTGGCAGCCTGCATCTTAACGGCGGGGCTCATTTCAGGCTGCGGCAACACGCTGCCGACGCCTTTCTCAGTGGCACCCGTGGCGGTTTCAAGCAGCCAAGCGGCTTCGAAAACCGGCGGCGAAACAATTTCCAAAGAGCAGCAGAAAAAATATGAAGAAATCCAGAATTCTGTGGATAACGGGCACCAACCCGGGTGGCTGAACCCCGATGAAGTTTCGATGGATTTTGCAGCTTCGACTTTAAAGACAACGAATCTGAGCCAAATGTATGATAAGATTGAAAAAAGCGTAACAGGCGACCATGCCACAGTTACCTTCACAAAAGCAGGTAAGCCCGTCATGAAGATGGAGCTGTACCAGCCTGTTAAGAAAGGAACCGGCGGAATTTGGGCCGTCACAAAATGGACTGACTGTAAAACAAATTCGGAGCATACGGTTGGGTAAGAGTCTTTTATTCTTTGCCAGAGAACTGGTTATAGTTTGGGGAGCATCAAGTGGTGAAAAGAGGTCAATGCATGACTAAAAGAAAATCGAAATTAGTAGTATGGTTAGTGGCACTCGCCGTGGTTTGTGTTGCTTTGAAGCTGTTCATTTCTTATTTATTCCCATATTCACGCTTGCTTTTATTCGTGATCGTCCCAATGACAGCGGTATTAACAGTCATTTTTATGGTGAAAAACCGCAGGATGCTGTTGGATAAGCGCATTCTGGCCTGCTGGTCCATAGTGGCCGTTACAATCGCATTTTCCCTTTTGCCAATCGACAGGCAGTTGGAGCTTGCGAGGTTCCATGCTTCCAAAGCTTCTTATAATTCGGCTGTTCAGCAGGTGCTAAAGGAGATTAATTCGTCCGCAGATACCATGAACGGGCGGTATTATTTGAAATTTCCGGAACGGATGCTGAACCCTGTTTATGGGTGTGTAGATTATTATAAAAAGGGAAATTCCGTAGCGATTGAATTTCCTGCGTCTGAGTCTCTTTCCATTGTACGTTATTATGCCTATTTCTCGGATTCAACAGCCAGAGACATGCTTGAACATACGGAGCGGTACAACAGCAGCATGCACGGGGCCGACAGGGTCGAAGAACTCGATGGTTCACAGTGGGCATATGTTTTTACCTGGGGCGGAGATCTCATGAAACCAAAAGATCCCAATTTATAAAGTTTCGGGTAGAGATACAGCCAAAATGCAAACAGGAGCCGCCCTTTGTCGGGGCGGCTCCTGCTGTTTCACAGCCTTGCAAGGCTTTTGTAGTCCGGTCGCCCCGCACCATCCATCAGGTAGGCGGTCTGGTCCGCACCATCGCTGCGGTTTTTATTCAGGGATTCCACAATTTCGTTTGCCGGGCGGATTCCTACGCCGTGACCGTAATAGAGCTTATTCCCAAGGTCAACGACATTTTCCCCCTGCCACTGAGGAACGAGCGGGTCAACGTCGGGATTCATAAAATATCTGCGGTCGCCGGGGAAATAGTCCGGGTATCGGTCAATGCTCCCCACTCCCCGCAGATACCGGTTCATTTTATGCCAGTTCATCAGTTCAATCTGCGGGAATATTTCGTTGAACTTTTTTTCGCCATAAAGATTGAGCAGCGCGCCGTAATAGACGATCATCATTCCGGTGGCGCATTCCGTCGCATATTTTGAGCCGTTCTGGTAAATGTCGCGAATCGCTTTCGCGGGTTCCGCACCGTTCTTCAGGCGGAATCCTCCGTCCGGGGTTCGCTCCCAGTAGTCGGGGTTGCACTCAGAGTCACGGAACACGGCAAAGTGCAGCCCGCTGCGGACAAGCTGGTTGGCGGAAGCCACGGTTTCCGCCCGGAGACGCAGTTCAAACTTTAGTTCTTCCGGGGAAGAGTACGAATATTTTGCCTGACTGGCGGCCATAGCCGAAAGAATGCTGGCTTCCAGACTGCCGGCGGGGTAGCTGCCGATATCACCCGACTGAACGGTTTTTCCGGCAATCGTTATCATAAGCAGAACCACCCTTTCACCGATACGGTCTGAAAAAAATGCTTTCTCAAACTTCTCCCTCCCCGCCGTTGTGCGCTGCCTCAATCTGTTTTTCGAGGGGGTACCGGATCCACCGGTTCCAATATTCAGGATTTTTTGCCCGTGCTTTCTGGGAGAAGCGGGCGAGGAATTCTTTTTCTTCGTCGGGCGCATTCAGAAAGCAGGCAAGGCAGTTTCGCTCCATTTCGGTAAGGGGAGTGGACGGCTTGTGGTCCCTGGGGGAAATTTTGCGGTACAGGTATTTTGCGCTGAGGTCTACGGAACACACGTTGGGCTGATTCGTTTCATTGAAGTTCTCGCTTGTAAAGTAGAGGTATGGGTTATTCTCACTCAGCCAGTGCAGATAGTTGTTGTACAGTTCGCGTCTGCTCCTCGGATTGTCTGAATCCAGATTCAAGTGCAGCAGACTGCGGGCCAGCTTTGCATCTTTTTCGTTGCCGGATCGCAGATATTCCGCCGCAAGCTTGAGAGCCGTCGGGTCATGGGACTGGAAGAACGCCCACGCTAGGTCGTGCAGATATGCATCCCTGCGTCCGCGGGAAAAGACCAGTTCAACCAGCCTCGGCAGAATATCCGCGTCGTGGTACTTTTTCGTCAGAATCCCGGCGGAGATGTCCAGAATATGATCAAAATCTTCGCTCAGCCCGTCTGCATCGGCTCCGGTCAGAAATATCCACCGCAGCGCTTCATGAGTGTTTTCATTATAGGCAGGGCGGTAAAGATTGCCGTTCGCTTTCTTTGAGCTGAGAATCGTATTGCAGAGGTTGGCTGCGGTAAGGTCACGCGCGCTCAGGCTTTCGGCCCGCAGTTTCTCCTGAATTACGGGCATCAGGACGAAAAAAGAGGCGAAGGTAAGCCCCGGATCGTTTACCAACCGCAGGGATTCGGAATCCTGCAGTGATTTAAAATATTCCACACATGGCGCGTTCCCGCGCTTTTTACGGATCGTATCCAGCATATTTGTACCTGCCCGACGGTTCGCGCTCATATTGATGGCCATCCTTTCCTAAACCGGATCAGCGGTTTTGCGAATCTGTTGTAAACTGCCGTTTGGTTCATACTATGAAAATCTGCAAATTTGTTTCATGGCATAATTTCAAATTTCTGAGCACAAAAAAACAGGCGCCTTTCGGTGCCTGCATGAAGTGATAGAGTTTTACGCCTGCTATTCTTTCCCGGCGTTAATAAAGTCCGCGCCGCCCTGATACGGGTGGAAGATAATGCCGGTTACACCCTTTGCAAGGGCATAGTAGCTTTTTTCGTAATACAGCGGATAAAACACCGCCTGTTCGTTCAAACGCTTTTCAGCTGCCGTGTAAGCTGCCGCAGCTTCCTTTGCGCTCTTCCCCTGTGCGGAAGAAACCAGCGAATCATATGCGGAGTCCTTCCAGTTGGCAGGGTTATCGGTCGAATTGCTTGTAAATTTCGAGAGCACGGCGAGAGGACCGTCGCCGGCCGGTTTTACGGAGCAGATAATTACGTCGTAATTGCCGGACTGCAGCCGGTTCTGCAGGGCGCTGCTGCTCAGCGGCTGCATATTAAAGTAGTTGCTGAACTGTTTGTTCCATGCGGCGATCATTTCGGTTACCATTAATTTTATGTTTGCGTCGTCCGGGCAGTACACATCAATGGAATCCATACTGCTGAGGTGAAGCTCACTCAGGCCGGATGCAAGAATCTGCGAAGCGTTTGAACTTTGTTTTAAATAAAATGGGCCGCCTGCGAGGGACCGATAATTCTGCCCGTCGAGCGTTGTTTCCGGCAGGATAATATTCTCCGCGGCAGAAGAGCCCTTGGGGATATGGCTCAGCACTTTGCTTCGGTTAAAGGCCTGAATAAACGCGCTCCGCATCTTCAAGTTTTTGAATACCTGTGATTGTGTGTTAAAGCAGAGTCCCCATGTAGTGTCCTGAAAAGACGCCAGCGTGCACCCGATTGCCTGCGCCGAGTCGATCTGCGAGGATGAAATCGGCACCGCGTCTACGGATTGACTTTTCAGCGCGGAGATCGGATCTGAAATATCTACGGTCTTACTGCCGATGCTGAAATCTACACTGGATGGCAGCGGAGCGTTTTTACCCGAGTAGTTGTCCGAACGGGCAAGGTTCAGGTATTTGTCGTGTACCCAGCCGTATGCGCCATCGATGCAGAACGGGCCGTTCCCAAGCACATACTCGGTTTCGAGTCCGTAACGGCCGGAGGTAGAATTAAAAAATGTTTCGTTGCATGGCATGAAAACCGCGGACGCCGTCAGCTTCGGAAAATCCGGGCTGGAGTACTCCAAATCTACTACAAGTGTTTTTGAATCCTTTGCGGCAACTCCAAGTTGGCTGACCGGCAGTTGGCCGGTGTGAACCTTTCGTGCATTTTTAATGCTGAACATTTGAGAGCAGGTCGTAGAACCGGTGGTCGGGTCAAGTGCGCGCCGGAATGCGAAAACAAAATCCTGTGCGGTTACGGAGCCATACTTTTTCTTTGACCATTTTGCGTCGGAACGGAGATGAAAGGTGAACTGTGTGCTGTCCGCATTATGCTCCCAGGACTGCGCAACCCCCGGAATGGCGCTTTCTTTTGCGTCAAGACGGGCAAGACCTTCATACAGTGCCTGTATAGCGGTAATGGATGGTGTGTCAGTTGCAATCTGCGGGTCCAGTGTCTGCGGGTCGGATGCAAGATTATAATTAATTGTTTTGTCAGCGTTTTTTGCCTTGTGAGCTTTGCAGGCGGTCAGCGTGAACAGCATTGTAAGGAGTAAAAAAAATGCCGCAGCCCTTTTTATCGTCAAAGGAATTCCCCCTGAATGAATACTATTTTTAGATTTCCTGAATTATTCTAACATCTTTACCCTGCTATTTCAACGAAACTAACAGGATTGTTATATTTTAGCGAAACACGGGAGATATGGGCTATTATGATGAATCGGGAGTTCAATACCCCATTTGCTGCGGCGACTCCTTTTGCAGCAAGATGAAATCATGCTGTTATTTTGCTCCCTTGGGCCGTGAATTATCGCTCGGAGAGAATGCGGTACAGGCCTATTTCATAAAAATAAATACAGAATGCTGCGAAGGTTTTCTGTAAAAAGCTGAATCAAATTTAAAAATTCCAAGGATTGGTACAGAAAGATTTTGCACTTAATACTGCGCATATTTTCTACTCAAATCCTTCAAAATTAAGCGGAACTTTCGGCACAAATCTATGGATCTCTGAATATATTAAATAAAAAGAACGTAATAGTTTAAAATCGTTTGAAAACGTGAGCCTGATTAATACAAATTAAATATATAAACAAAAACAGCATAAAATAAAGAAATATGCGTAAATTAAGAAATTGCGATTCTGTAGATTTTGAAATAAAATAAATACATGAAATTTAACACTTTAAAAAATTCATTTTCGCAGAAAAGTGTTAAGCGTTTCCTCAGCCTTGGTTCATAAAAAACGGCAATGAAGCCAGAATCCGTTGTGCGGATTCTGGCTCTTTTCTTTTTTCGCAGCGCATTATTCTATCCTTTTGGGTGAGACCCAACTATCAAGTGTGGTTTATAAATAGGGCAATGAAGCCAAAATCCGTTTTATGCGGGTTTGGGCTTTTTTTATTTAAAAATTATTTAGGGGGAAAAAACATGGCACAAAACGTTGAGATGAAAAAAACTCTGGGCCTTACGGGCGTAACAGTCAATGCCATGGCGCTGATTGCGCCGGGCGCATTCTTATGGCTGACGTTCCAGATGCAGGCGGCACAGACGGTGGGCGGGCAGACTACCGCAATGGATATGTTCCCTGGTCTTCTGCTTGCGCTTTTCCTGGCGCTTCTCACTGCAATTTCCTACGCAAAGCTCGCGACGCTTTACCCCGAAGCCGGAACGGGAAGTTCCTACTATTTTGCAGAACACGCTTTCCTTTCGTCCGGTAAATTTTCCGTTTTCTCACGAGTCAACAAATTCGTAGTCGGCTGGTTCTCTCATTTGTACTACTGGGTTTACCCGGGCGTAATGGTCGGCATGTTTGCGGTTCTGATTAATTACATCGCCGGCGAGTTCGGAGTTACCCTTTCCATTCCGGTTCAGATGCTCATTGCCGTTGTGATTGCTGCAATTACCGGATTTGTTGCATTCCGGGGTGTTTCCGGTTCCACGGCGTTCAGCGTTATCATCAACGTGATTCAGATTCTGACGATCATCTTCATTACGGTTATGGCGATCGCCTACCGTGCCGCAAATCCGGAGCATGTAACCTTTGTGCATAAATCTCTTACGGATATTCTGGTTCCGCACAGTTTTTCGGGCGTTGTTTTCCAGTCCACAATTTCCATTTTGCTTCTGGTAGGCTTTGAATCTGCGACGGCCCTGGCGGCGGAATCCAAGTCCATCAAAAACGTCAGCCGCGGCACAATCCTTTCTCTGGTTCTTCAGGGGCTGGTGTTCTACCTGTTCGAGTACTTCGGAGCAAACGGCTGGATTAATATGTCCTACACGGTAAAAGACAGCACCGGAGCCGCCCAGCACGGCATGGCAGCCGCCGCAGCGTCCGGCGCGCCGATCGGCGACATGGTTCAGAACCTCGGCAATGTCCTGCTGCATAATTCCGGTTTTATCTGCATGATCGTCGTTGCAATTTCCGTTGCGATTGCCGTGTTCGGTTCAACACTTTCCTGCATGAACACCGGTGTCCGCGTTACTTACGCAATGGCGAAAGACGATGAAATGCCCACTGTTCTGAACGCGCTGCATGTAAAACACGCTACTCCGCATACCGCGGTTCTCGCAATTACGATTGCTTCCGCTGTAATCGGCGCTTTTGCTGTCATCAATATTACGACACTGACCGCGGTTACCTATATTTCCAACATCGGTACCTTCCTGCTTTACGGCATGACAAACCTGATTGCACTCGTCGCATTTTCGAAGCAGCCAAAAAGAAACTTCTTGACCACCATTCTGGTTCCGGTTTTAGGCGCTGCCGCCAACATTGGGATGCTGTTTGCAGTTATCGCTCTCGGAATTATCGCAGGCGGCGCAACTACGGCATCGGCTGTGATTGCAATCGGCGTATCGGTCGTCTGGCTGCTGATTGGTGTTGTGTACTTCAACGTACACAGCAAAAAAGAAGGAAAACCGATTTTGCTTGAAAATGTGGGCGGCGAAGCGGCGGAATAATTTCAATAACCAAGTTCATGCCTGGCAAAGGGCTCTTCCGGAGAGCCCTTTTGGGGCAACTAGGAGCGCTGCTATGATTCATACATTAAAGTCGAAACCGAATGCAAAAGCGAGAGTGCAGTATTGCACAGATAAAGGCATGGTGCGCCCAAACAACGAAGATTACTGCGGCTGTTACATCCCTGAAGACAAGAAAATTGAGAGGGCATTCGGCAGCCTTTTTGCGATTTCTGACGGGGTGGGCGGTTCCCGCGCAGGAGAGGTGGCAAGTTCCGAGGCTGTAAACGTTTTGCTCCAGGAATACTATTTTGGGGATTACACCGGCAGATGCCCGGAACGGTTCAAGGAAGCCTACAATTTTACTGCGCTGCATATTTACGACATTGCGCAGACATCGGGCAGCTGCAACAAAATGATGTGTACGCTGACGGCGCTTCTTCTGAAAGACAACAAATTCTACATTACGCATGTAGGGGATTCCAAAGCGTTTCTGCTCCGGGACGGGGAACTGATTCAGCTTACCAAAGACCAGACGGTTGTCGGCAAAATGCTGAGGATGGGACTCATTAATAAAGAGCAGGCCCGTAAGCATCCAAGCCGGCATGTACTGCTCCGCTCGCTGGGGGAGCGTCCGATTCTTCCCGCAGACTTCTATTCCGGCAACATTCAGCCGGGCGATCTGTTTTTCCTCAGTACGGACGGACTGTTTGAACATATTCTGGAGGACGAAATCAAGAGCTTTTTCCTTGAAAAAAGGCATGTCAGCGAGGGAATCGGCAAATTAATCGAGATTGCCAACGGGCGCGGCGGGGAAGACAACATGACGGTAATGTGTATTGACACAGACAATCCCTGAATTGCTCGGACCGCCGATAAAGTCGCACAACTGCAAATTCGCTTTTGCCTGCTGCCTTGCCTTGCGCGATTTTCGACGCCCGCCGGATTTGGGCAAACGGAGACAATCTATGAATTGTTTTATTTTTGAAAGTTTGGTATAATAATAGCAATTTATTTTCTTTACGGACTGATTCAAAATTGTAAATTCGAGACTGATAAGGCGGTGTTTTTATGGTCAAGGTGGAGTGCATTTTACGCCCCGAAAAAATAGCGGAAGTAAAGGACGCGCTTACAAATTTAGGCGTTCACGGCATGACCGTTACGGAAGTGATTGGCTGCGGCCTGCAGAAAGGTCACACGGATGATTGGAATACGGAGCTGAACATCAATTTGCTTCCGAAGACAAAAATTGAGATTGTCGTTTCCGATGAAATCGTCGATCAGGTTACTGATACCATCATTCAGGTGGCGAAAACCGGCGAAATCGGCGACGGCAAGATTTTCACCTGGCCTATTTCAAATGCCATTCGCATTCGGACCGGAGAAAAGGGCGACCAGGCGATCTGATTTTAACCGATATTAAGCTGGATGGAGTGGGACGTTATGATGCCGCCTGAAGCCGGAACCATTATTGACGGAAGATATAAAATCGAAAAACTGCTTGGGCAGGGAGGCTACGCTGGAACATACCTTGCGGAAGACCTTAAGGAAAAACACAGGGTCGCGCTGAAACTCCCTAACCTGAACGAGCTTGGAGATCCGGCTGTTTACGAGCGCTTTAAGCGGGAACTCTCCATCGGAAAAATCCTTCAGCACCCGGATCTCTCGGTTGCCATTGATTCATCCGAGGGAAATCCGCCCTACCTGGTGTTTCACTACCTCGAAAATAAATCTCTGGCCGAGACACTCAACGGCGGAACGGTTTTTGAGCCGGAGCAGGCCGTTGAAATGGTTGCGAATCTGCTTGACGCTCTGCAGTACTGCCACCAGAAAGGCGTCTGCCACCGCGACATCAAGCCTGAAAACCTGATGATCGGAAATGACGGGCACCTGAAGGTCATCGACTTCGGCATTGCCATGATGTGCAATTCTCCGCGTGTCACCTGGCGCGGATTTTCGGGACTTGTCGGAACCCCGGAGTATATGTCTCCGGAGCAGATTAAAGGCGAGCGCGGCAACGAGCAAAGCGATATTTATGCCGTCGGCTGCCTTTTGTACCATATGCTTACCGGCAGCCCGCCCTACAGCGGCGACAATCCCATGACGGTGATGTATCAGCACCTGACTTCGCAGCCCAAACCGCTGACGGAAATTAACCCGAAAATTCATCCCGGAGTCTGGGCGGTAATCTGCCATGCGATGCGCAGGAGAAAGAGCGAGCGTTATGCGTCCGCTTCCGAAATGGCGAAAGACCTTCGCAATCTTGACCATGCGGATGCGAAATATACCACACTGCCTGACCCGCCGATGGTTGCTGTTACGCAAAGCAAACACTTCAACAAAGTCCTCTGGATTGTGATCGGCGCAGTGGTTGTTGCGGCAATCGGCTTTGGCATCCTGCTGTACTTTTTCAACCGATGACAACTTCACTTATATAGGAAGATATGAAAAAAGGCTGCTTTCAAAGGAAAGCAGCCTTTTCCTAATCGTATAATTACGACAAAATATTACTCAATAATGCTTTTTCCGGTCATTTCAGTCGGTTGCGGCAAACCGAGAATTTTCAGCATGGTAGGAGCGATATCGGCAAGCTTCCCGCCCTCGCGCAGTTTGCACGGATAGCCCACAACGCAGAACGGCACAAGGTTTGTCGTATGAGCGGTAAACGGTGTTCCGTCTTTTGCAAGCATCTGCTCAGCGTTGCCATGGTCGGCTGTAATCAGCGCGACGCCGTTGTGCTTCTGAATAGCGTCGACAACTTTTCCGACACATTCGTCCACAGCTTCCACAGCGGCCTTTGCAGCGTCAAATACGCCGGTGTGGCCAACCATGTCGCAGTTTGCGAAGTTCAGGATGATAACGTCGTACTTGCCGCTGTCAATGCGCTTTAAGAGTTCGTCCGTAACAAGATAAGCACTCATTTCCGGCTGGAGGTCGTAGGTTGCAACCTTCGGGGACTTAATCAAAGCGCGTTCCTCGCCCGGGTACACGGTTTCCACGCCGCCGTTGAAGAAAAATGTTACATGAGCATATTTTTCTGTTTCAGCGATACGGAGCTGGGTAAGACCCTTGTTCGAAATGTACTCTGCAAATGTATTTTTCAGGGATTCCGGACGGAATGCAACATCCACGTTCGGCATGGTTGCGTCATACTGGGTCATGCAGACGTAGTTAAGGGGGAAGAATCCCTTTTTGCGCTCAAAGCCCTTGAAGTCCGGGTCAACAAAAGTGCGGGTGATTTCACGCGCACGGTCTGGGCGGAAGTTATAGAAGATGACGGAATCGCCGGACTGAATGGCAGCATCCTTTGCGCAGACGGCAGGGACGACAAATTCGTCGGTGACTTCGTTTTTGTAGGAATCTTCAACAGCCTGAACCGGGTCGGAGCACTGAACTCCTTCACCGTAGACCATGGCGGCGTAGGCTTTTTCCACACGCTCCCAGCGATTGTCGCGGTCCATGGCATAATAGCGGCCCATTACGGTGGCGATTTCACCGATGCCGATTTCCTTCATCTTTTTTACGCAGTCGGCAACATAGTCCTTGCCGGAGGAAGGCGGAACGTCACGGCCGTCAAGGAATGCGTGAACATAAACCTTTTTGCAGCCGCGATCCTTTGCAAGCTTTAAAATCGCATACATGTGCGAATTGTGGCTGTGTACGCCGCCGTCCGAAAGAAGCCCAAGAAGGTGCAGGGCTTTTCCACTGGCAGCAGCCTTGTCCACCGCACCCAGGAGAGCGGGATTCTGGAAGAAGTCGCCGTCTTCAATGGATTTGGTGATGCGGGTGAGTTCCTGATAAACAATGCGGCCTGCGCCGATGTTGGTGTGGCCTACTTCGGAGTTGCCCATCTGGCCGTCCGGCAGGCCGACATTCAGACCGGATGCGCCGATTTTTGTAATAGGATTGGTGGAGAACAGACGGTCAAGGTTCGGTTTCTTGGCTGCTTCAATCGCGTTGCCGTAAGCCGGGCCTTCGCCGAAACCATCCATAATGATTAAAATCAACGGTTTTTTCATTTTGCTGCTCCTTTTGGATGTGTTGATTATTTGCTTGCGGCTTTTACAATTTCAGCAAAGTCAGCCGGCTTCAGGGAAGCTCCGCCGATCAGGCCGCCGTCAACATCCGGCTGTGCAAGAAGGTCCGCTGCGTTCTTTGCGTTCATGGAACCGCCGTACTGTACGGTGAAAGCGTCCGCTGCATCTTTGCCGTAAAGGTCGGCAATAACGGAACGGATGACGGCGCAGACTTCGTTCGCCTGCTGTGCGGTTGCGGTCTTGCCGGTGCCGATAGCCCAGATTGGCTCGTAAGCGATTATAATTTTCTTCAGCTCTTCTTTGGAGACTCCGCCGAGAGCAATTTTTGTCTGCATGGCAACGAGTTCAGCGGTAATGCCCTGCTCGCGCTGTTCCAGAGATTCGCCGACGCAGAGGATTACATTCAGGCCTGCATTCAGGGCTGCGCGGACACGCTTGTTTACGGTTGCGTCCGTTTCACCGAAATAGGTTCTGCGTTCGCTGTGGCCGATGATAACATACTGTACGCCCATGGATGTGAGCATCGGTGCGGAAACTTCGCCGGTGTATGCGCCGGAGTTTTCCCAGTGGCAGTTTTCAGCGCCTACGCCGATGTTTGTGCCTTTTGCAGCGTCGAGAACGGTGCACAGGTCAACATAAGGAACACATACGACTACGTCGCAGTTTGCATCTTTTACAAGCGGTTTAATGCCTTCCATAAGTTCTTTTGCTTCAGCCGGGGTTTTGTTCATTTTCCAGTTTCCGGCGATAACTGCTTTTCTCAATTTTTTATTCATGTTCATTTCCCTTTCACGCAAATTTGTAAAATCAACGGGGGCGAATTAAATCCGTCCCCGCGTGAAAAATCTCTTATTTATCGTTCAGGCAGGCAATACCCGGAAGAACCTTTCCTTCAAGGAATTCGAGGGAAGCGCCGCCGCCTGTGGAAATATGAGTCATCTTGTCTGCGAAGCCGAGCTTTTCAATCGCTGCTGCGGAATCTCCGCCGCCGATGATTGAAATAGAGCCGCTTGCAGCAACTGCCTGTGCAACGGCAATGGTACCGTTTGCGAAGTGTTCCCACTCGCTTACGCCCATAGGTCCGTTCCATACGACTGTGCCTGCACCTTTTACAGCGCCTGCGAACAGAGCGCAGGATTTTGCACCGATATCCAGGCCCATCCAGCCTTCCGGAATCGTGTCGGAGTCAACGCGCTTGAAATCGGTGTCTGCTTTATATTCCTTGCCGATCACATTGTCAACCGGAATCAGGAACTTAACGCCTTTTTCTTTTGCCTTTGCCATAATATCTTTTGCAAGGTCAACCTTGTCATTTTCGCAGATGGAAGAGCCGATGGAATAACCAAGAGCCTTCATGAATGTGTAAGCCATGCCGCCGCCGATGATCAGTGTGTCAACTTTGTCAAGCAGGTTGGTGATAACGCCGATTTTGTCGGAAACCTTTGCGCCGCCGAGAATCGCGACGAATGGGCGCTTCGGGTTTGCGAGAGCGTTGCCCATAACGGTGATTTCTTTTTGAATCAGGTAGCCGCAGACAGCCGGCAGATAATCTGCAACGCCTGCTGTGGAAGCATGTGCACGGTGCGCGGTGCCGAAAGCATCGTTTACATAGATTTCAGCAAGAGAAGCAAGTTCCTTTGCGAAAGCAGGGTCGTTCTTTTCTTCTTCTTTGTGGAAACGGACGTTTTCAATCAGTTCCACTTCGCCCTCTTTCAGAGAAGCGGCAATGCTCTTTGCGCTGTCTCCGATAACGTCTTTCGCCATCTTGACTTCTTGGCCAAGTGCCTTGGAAAGGTAAGCGGCAACCGGAGCCAGAGAATATTTCATGTTGAATTCGCCCTTCGGACGTCCGAGGTGAGAGCAGAGGATTACTTTTGCCTTATGGTCGATCAGGTATTTGATCGTCTTCAAAGCCTCGTTGATACGCTTGGGGTCGGTAATGTTACCATTGTCGTCAAATGGTACGTTGAAATCGCAGCGCACAAGGACTTTTTTCCCTGTAACGTCGATATCTTCTACGGTCTTTTTATTCAGGTAATTCATACAGCCGCTCCTTTTTATCTTTCTTTATTAAAGTCGGTTACGATCAAGCCTTTGTTCCGGGACTGAATTGCAGGGAAAGAAAAGGCAACCGGTTTGATCAGCCTGAAATCTGAACCCGTCCCCCGGCCTTGCGGGAGACGCTGCATCAGATTCAAACCATCGGTTCAGCCGATGATAACTGACTTGTTTACTTTCTAACAATCCAAAACGATTATACAACGCTTTTCCGGTTTTTTCAAGCATTTGGCTTTCTATTTAAGCAGGAAAGGGCAGGATTGTTAAAAATTAATCCCATTTATAGTTCCTTAATTGCCCTTCGCAGAGCAGATTTGGATAATTCCATTGCCGCAAAAC
>DATALZ010000019.1:0-11022 GCA_036260805.1 Caproicibacter sp. | reverse complement strand
TATAGGCAAGGACTTTAAAAAACAGCTTCAGGATTGTATAGACAAAAAAGCTCCAGCTAACGATGTTCTTGTGCAGGAACTATATAATGCATGTGTATCAAGAACTAAGCAAGCAGATGAAGCAGGTGTGAAAAGGGTTGTTAAAAAAATAAAAATCTTCTAAATCGAGATTTGATCTAGGCTGCAACAGATTCAGATGTCTGATGGCACTACATCATCAATAAAGAGTTCTCGCTTTGCCTTTGCCATCCCAAGAAATTGCTTGTGGATTTCCCATTGGTCGAGCAGATCGCCGATTGGCATAAGCCACACCTCGGATTCGCTCCGGTTCAGTTGAGTGACACCATAATAAATCAGTCGGGCAAACAGTTCTTCGTCTGTTACCCGGGCGGAGGCCGCCTGCCAACTTCCGCGTTTTTTTCGGAGTCCTCGCTTTCCACATACCGCTTTGTGCCCTTCACCATGGCTTCCATAATGGCGTTTTTGTATTCCGCCAACTCCAGCGGGGAAGTGAGGAGCTCGACTGCTTCTTCGGTGAGCAGTTCCCGTTTTTCCGCGTTCTGCAAATTGTGAATTAAAACACTCTGGTTCGCCAAAAGCACAATGAGCCAGACAATTTCGTCGAGCGCCATCTCAAAGTTTTCTGATTTCATCAGCTTGTTGCCGAGGTCTTCCAGTCCGCCGTAACGTTTGGCGATCTCCTTTGTGGCACGTGTGGTGAGGATAAGCTGATATTGCTCGCCCCCAACCATAATTTCAGCGCATCGATCAATATCCATAAACTAATTCTCCTTTATGCCTGCGTGTAATCCGGCTCATATACCT
Source organism: Caproicibacter sp. (assembly GCA_036260805.1). Classification (GTDB taxonomy): domain Bacteria; phylum Bacillota; class Clostridia; order Oscillospirales; family Acutalibacteraceae; genus Thermocaproicibacter. The sequence continues at coordinate 10,197 of DATALZ010000019.1, read as the reverse complement.
GCGTAAACCAGCCGGAGATAGTGGCGGCCAGAACGCCGGAATCGTCCTCGTTCGCTTCGGATTTCCACGGGTGTTTCCCGTTGCCGTCCACCTTGTTGCGCTGGGTAATTGTACCCTCAATGGTTGGCGTGGAAAACTTGATGCTGTCGCCCTTGGTTTCAAGGTTTGTTGCGGGAATTCCGAACACGACCCGGTAAAGCCAAAAATACCGGTATTTACCGTTTGATTTCTTTGCTCGGAAGCCAATGGCGACGGGCTTGCCGCCATCCTCACTCGCGGAAATCAGAACGCCATTTTTATCAAGGACCGCGCCGGTCAAGTCTTCCGCCGCTGAAACGCCGATGTCGTCAACGCCCAGTGAAAGCTTCCCGGATTTGAATTCCTTCACGACGGTCTGCGCCGCGTCGTCCGCATACAGTGTCGCTTCCGCAAGGTCGACGGAAAGGTCGCATTTCAGCGCTTTTGCCAATAGTACCGGTGCGGCGTATGTCTCGTCTCCGCCCGTACCTTCGGTAATTTTTGAGTAATACAGCTTATCCAAGCCGATGGTTGCCATTGTCAGTCCTCCTCAAAATAGTAGAGTTTCGCCACATCAATGGCATAGTTGTGATATTTCGTATCGTTTTCATACCCGGCGTAGTGCCGGTCGGTAATCGTAAAGCCCGCATCCAAAAATGCTTCCACGAGCTGATTTTTCCGCGCTATGTAACTGTCTTTACTGAAAAGCGAAAGTCGTGCTTCCTGTGTTTCGGACTGCGGGGCATCGTCCAGAAAATATTCAAAGGTGTCGGAAAGCGGTGTAATGACCGCATATTCCGGTGGGAGCGGCTCATGGAATACGCCGGTTTCATACGGAATCCCAATGGAAAACAGGATGTCACTAATTTCGGAAATGAGATTGTTCATAGGTTTTCGATCTCCTGTTCCAGTTTTTGCTCCATCGCCTGAATGCACGGCTTTCTGGACGCGGCCTTCGCCGGTTTCAGAAAAGGCTTCGGCGGCTGGCCGGATTTTCCGTATTCCAGAATGTTCGCAAGCTTTGCGTTCACACCGCCATCCTTGCGCGGTTCACGAAAGCCGATCTTTACGTTGAAATTGCCGTCCTTATCCTGACGGGCAGGAGAGACACCCAGAGCTTCCAACAGCTCACCGGACGAACGTGACTTGTATTTTGTGTTTCTGCCAATGGAGTCCCGTAGATTGGCCTTCATCTTCGGAAGTACCACGGCGGCCCCGGCTTCCAAAACCTTCGGGATGATTTCATCCGTCTTTTCACCCAGCCGGGAGATTTTTATCAGAAATTCTTCCGGCAGTCGGATATCCACCTTCGCCATTACTGCACCACCCCCAGATCGGTTACCGTCAATTCCACATTCAGGCCATTATAAAAAGCACGGACGACCTGATAGGTATGATTCGTTTCTTCGTCAATGATCTTGGTTTCGCCGGAATAGTTCACGGCGGCAAGTACTACCGTAAAGTCCGTCTGGATGCCCTGCGCATTCGCCCGGTAAAATTCGCTTCCGTAGACGGACTGATACGCTGCCGGAATATGCTCAAATCGGGTGTCCATTTCTACAGAGAATCCATCTGCACCTTTTTCGTGTGAAACCCCAATCAGCGTCACCATTTTGTTAAACAACAGTTGCATCTGTACTCTCCTTTGCATGAGAGCTGAGATACAGCTCCCGAAGCTCCAGTCTTAGCCAGGGCGGGATTTCACCCGGAGCATCGCGGTTCTGGTAGCGCCACGCGGCGTAATCCACGAGCAGCATCATGTGGTCAAACTGGGTTTCGTCATAGGCAATTCCCATCTGGCCGGTTAGCTTTCCGTATGCCGCCCGAATCACCTGAGTCAGGTATCCGTCCAGCGTGTCCACCTTGATCCCCAGCCGGGACTTCATCAGACCGAGTGTGAGTGCCGGGTCGAATTCCGCCATTTTCACCACCCCTTAAAAAACAGGGCGGCACCTGTTACGATGCCGCCGATAAATTTATGGATTAGGCATTTGCTGTGTCACTGGGGAAGGTAGCCGTTGTGGTCAGGGCCGCGTTATGGATGTTTACGCCCACGAATCCTTCGCCGAACACCGGCCTGCCGTCATAGCGTGCCGTGCCCTTGAAAACGGTCTGGTCTTCGATGAACAGAGCCTGATCGGAAACCGCGATGCTTGCGCCCGTGCGTTCTGCGAGCAGGTACAGGGAACCGTAGCCGCCGATGATGTCGCCGTAGGGGATGAAGTCCAGTTCAACGATTGTGCCGCCCTCAACCGGAATTGTGTTGTTCGCGCCTGCTACAATCGCACCGGCGGAATTGAACGTCAAGGATTTCGACATCAGCTCCATGTGTGTTTTCCGGCTCATCGCCCAGAACGTCCCGCTGGTGGCATAGTGACCGCTGACCTTGCCGAGGTCCAGCATCAGTTCGGAGAAAAATTCCTCGGCGGTTTTGCCGGTCTGGTCAATTTTCAGAATATTGCCGGTGTGCAGGTCCGTCCACGCGGGAGCGTTCGCGTCCCAGTCCGCCGGTGCGGTAGCCTGCGCCAGCCGGGTCACAATGCCGAGCGGCATTTTCGTGCCGGTGCCGTACAGGATGGCTTTATCCACGGCAAGGCCGAGTGCCTGACCGAGAGCATCCTCAATCACGCCGGACAGCTCCACGTCGGAATCTTCCAGAATAGAGTTCGGAACCGGAATGTAACCGCCGACCTTATAGCCGTCCACTTCAATCTGGGCAAAGCTGATGGAGAGCTCGTTCAGCTTGCCGATCGCTTCCGTCCATACGCCCTCGGGAACCGTCCCCATAATGGACTGACGGGCCTTGCCCGGAACGGACTGCAGCTTTACGAACGAAATCAGCTTACTGTAACGGTCAAGATTGTCGCGTAGGAGTGCCAGAGTGACGGTTGGGATATTCAGCTCTGCGCCGATTACCGCGCGTTTCTGCCCGATCAGATTACGGACGCGGGTGTAAAAATCCTTCACGTCCTCGCGAGCCAGATACGCGGAGCGGGCTTCCGTCGTCATGCCGAAGCTGTGTCTTTTGCTCATTATAAAATCCTCTTTTCTCTGTTCTGTTTTCGGGGGAGCCGCAGCAGGGGCGGCGCTCCGGCTTTCCAGTTCCGTCAGTTCTGCTTCAAGGGCGCTGATTTCCTGCTCGATTTTCTTTTTTTCTTCTTCGTTTCCGGCCTGCTCATCCACAAGAGCTTTCTGGTCCGCGTCGAACTGTTCCACTTCCGCATCGACGGCGGCACGGTCCTCCGCGCTGGAGTCCTCGGTGACCTCGCTCACGGCGGCTTCGATTTCGGCTTCGCGGGTTTTCAGCGCCTCGGAACGGGTGTGAAATCCGGCGTCCTTTTTCCGCAGTTCTTCAAGCTGGGCGTTCAGCCCTGTGATCTTCTTTCTGAGAACAAGCTGTTTCAATGCCATTTCTGCAATACCTCTTTCTTTTCCAAGCGCCATTTTTCAACGGATCGCTTTTGTATCTGGCTGTAATCGGCTTTCCGGGCCGCAACCGCCGTGTCCTCATAGGCCGGGAACGTAACGACGCTGACCTCGTAGAGCCGGACGGATTTGATCGTCCAGTGAACGGAACCGTCCAGCTCGTTGACCGCCATGTCCTCGTCCAGAATGTCGAAGCCGAAGGAGCACTGGTCGACGTCGCCGCGTTCCACCCGCGCGTAAAGGTTCATCGCGTCCTGATCGAGCGGATTGATTTTCACTCGTCCCCACAGGCCGTGGGAGTCGGCGCAGAGCTCGAGCGTGTCGGCTTTTGTGCGCCCCAGCACGAGCCTTGTTTCGTGGTCGATCAGACACCGGACGTCGCCGGGAAGAGCGCTGTCAAAGGCTGTCCGGGCCACGGATTCGGTAGCGCCGGGGAACATCTCATAGTTGGAATCAAAGACCGAAAAATAGCCCTCGATGTACTTGCCGGTGTCATCGGTGGCGGTGTGGAATTCCGTGCGGGTCGAGCGCGTCTGCCGGGTATTACGGGGCGTTTCCATTACTGCTGTCACTTCCTTTGCTCAGCTTCCCTTGCTGACCTATTTTTGAATAGGGGATATAGTTCTCCAGAATCGCCAGCTCGCTTAGCCCTTCGCGCGGCGTCCATCCGCTCCAGTCCCGTGCCTCGTTCCGGTCGATGATCGCCCGATCAACGTAGTTCGCGCACACTTCGGCGATTTCCGTCAGGCTGTAGCTGTAGAGGGAGCGGGGGTTGAACCGGAAATACCAGTCCGGGCTGAGGAGCAGCTTCCGGGTTAGCTCCTGCTCGATGCCGCGCGCTTTCGGCAGCACGATGGAGCTGATGAAGCTGTTGTAGGCGTCCTTGTCGAAATCCCCCAAACCAACCAGAAAAGGCGGCACGCCGAAAACAGCCGCCGCCATTGCCTTATCCAGACTGATGGAATCCTTGATGGCGAGGTCGTTCAGCGTGAGGGGCTTGACCTGCTCCACGGAGAATGCTTCCGCCGGGATGAACCACGGCTGGCCGTTTTCGCTGGAATCCAGATACTGTCCGCTGAGCTTCCGTCTGCCCTCAACGCTTGCGAATTCTTCGGTCAGGCCATCCACTTTCACGATGATGGACGGGGTCGGGCTGCTCATGAGATCGTTTTTGGTTTTCGCCGCCTGATTCAGGGACTTCGCCACGTCTTTGAGAAGCACACGGTAGCCCTGTCCCACCCACGGGTGCTGCGGGTCGGGGTTATCGACGAAGTGCAGCACCTCATCGGACATAAAAATACGGCTGCCGCTTGTAATGTGGTAGCCGTAGCTGTCGAGGACGATATTCGTCTGTGTCATATCGAGGGGTTCCAGATCCGTAAGGAACCCGTCCGCGTCGTAGTGGGGGAGGTGGACGCTGTTCCCATCGCCGTCGAGCATCATGTTCCGGACAATCGAATACACCCACTGTTTTCGGTTCATCCACCGGTTCGGGTTAATATCGATTTTCCGGCTCAGCTCGTTTTTCAGCCGGACGTCGCCGTCCTTGGTGTTCGTCATCAGATGGATGGTCATGGTGCTGATTAAATCCGCCACCCGGTTGACCGCCGTCTGGATTTCCGGGCATTCCTTAAGGTTCCGGTAGCCTGTGCCGGTCAATACCGTGTAAGCGTCCGGCGAACAGAGCCACATCACCGCCGAATCCGACGTCCGTTTTTTGAATGGATTTTTCATACTCACTCCCCAAACCATTTTGCGGCCCTGCTCTGCCGCTCCAGATTTTCCAGCCTGCGGACGCACGCGAACACGGACGCGTCGAAAATATCGATGCGCTGTTCGGGCTGAACCTTTTCGTACTGGATCATGTCGTCAGTTTTTTCGATAGCACGGACGTTCTGCAGGCAGTATTCATACGCCGACGAATGCAGATAGTACAGTTCGCCGTCCTTGGCTTTCTGTTCAATGCGGCGGAAACCCTCGGATTTTTTGTAGAAATACTGCGGCTGGTCGATGATCTGGAATCCGGCCTGCTTCATGCCGAGAAAATATTCGCGGCAGAACTTCCGGTCGTGGCCGACCTGCCGAATTCGGAAGCCCAACCTGCGCATTTTTATGAACCAGCTCACCACATCGGAATGGTTGACGGTGGGGGAATTGCACAGGTCGAGCCAGCCGTCGTCCTTCCAGCCGAACAGGGGAATGTTGTCCTCGTCGGCCTTCCGTGCCGCCGCGACAATCGGGAACCATGCGTGCGGGATGATGATGTCGACGTCAATTTTCTTTCCATTGAAATCATAGTCTTTCAGCGTTCCGTACAGGGCTGCCGCCGTGAGATCATGGAGCTTCGAGAGATCGGCCCCACCGTACCATTCGACCGGGAGCCGCGCGAGCTGCTCGATGGTCCAATGGAACTTTGCGTCTGACCGCTGGAATTCGTCCAGATTGAAATACGCCTTCATGGCGGCGGTGTAAACATTGAGGGATTTCGCGAAAAAATCTTTGCGCTGCTGCGGGTCGTTCAGTGCCTGCATCGCGTCGTTTAGAATGTCGTCGGGACGGATGGACACGCCGTAGGCCGGGTTCGCCATCTCATGAACCAGCGGATTTGTAAAATCGACGTCGCCGTTTTCATCCTCGTCCGCCTTGCAGATGAACACAAAATACGCTTCGTCCGAAACCGTCCCGTCCAGAATCTTTTTGCAGTACTGCAGGCGCTGATAGCAGAACGAGGTCATATCGTCGCCCGCCGTGGTGATGCCGATCATGAGCTTGTTGGTGTAGGCTTTCATGGCTTCCTTGATGATGTTGTACTGCTTCGGAGATTTGTAGGCGTGGATTTCGTCCGCGATGGCAATGTTGCAGTTCAGGGAATCCTGCTTGTCCGGGTTTGCGGCAAGCGCCTGAATGTAAATGGAGCCGTCGCCCAGATCGCCGGAAATGCTGCGCTCCTGATTGTTGTCCAGAATGCGGAAGCTCTCTTTTTCGCCCATCTGGCCGAGATTATATAAAATGAAATTAAAACTTTCGAGCGACTGTTTTAGGGCGGCGCTCACAATGTAAACCTTACTGCCGCTCCGCCGTTCCAGCAAACCCAGCGCCCACGAAAGCGCGGCGGCGAATGAGGTCTTGATGTTTTTGCGCGGGATGTAGATGAAGGCTTCCTTGAACCGCCGGATATTTGTGCCCTTGTGGTAGAATCCCAGCAGGTTGTAAATCTGGAACTTATGAAAAGGTTCCAATAAAAAAGACGTTCCGCGCAATGGCGTCCCGTCCAGTTTTTCGCCCTGCACATGGCAGAGCGTCTTTTCTATGATCTGTATGACGAATTCCGCGTCTTTTGGATTGAAATCGTAGGCATGATTCTCCAAATCCCGCAGAAACCGTTCACAGCCCTGTTTCAGCTCCCGGCAGGCTATCTTCCTGCCCTCGGTGATGCTCCGCGCGTACTCCATGACGAGAGCATAGTTTTTATGCTGTTTCATCGGAGGTTTTCCAGTGCTTCCGCCAGCTTTGATTTACCGCCCTTCACTTTCATTTCGTCGTTGATTTTCTTCAGGCCGGACGGGGTCAGGCCGAGCTGGGTCGCGTAGGCGAGCATGACGCGGCGAAGCTCTTCAATGACCAGATAGTACGGATTTTTCACGATATTCTCCGCACCGGCCTTGTTCGTGTGCTTCACCATGAATTTAGAGCCGAGCTTTTCGAACGATTCGCAGGCGGTATCGTAGTCCATCATCGCCCGCGCGTAGGCGTCGACGGTGTTTGCAAAGCTGTCTTTGTAGGTCCCGACAGACCGCATGTTCTGTATGATTTCTTCCCTGTATTCGTCCAGAGTCTGCACCGGATTCACCTCACTTTATGGTTGAATTTTATAGAAATTGGTTGTATATTAAACAAAACAGTTAATTTCCAATAATTATATAATTTTTGAAAGGAGCGAAACAATGCAAAGCCAAAATAAGCATCCAAAAGAAACTGAGCGTTACATGTATAACGCAGTTCTTCAGGAGGCAATTGAAAAGCAATTAAAACAAGCAATTAAGGAAAGTGGCTTCACGCAAGTACAGCTTTTAGAAGCTATTAATTCTAAGAGAAAAGATAATTATAAATATTCTGCGTCAAATCTTTCTACTAAAATATCTTCTGGAAGAATAACATATTGGGAAGCCATTGAAATTGCTGAGATACTTGGATATGAAATTACTTGGAACAAAAAGATATAATAAATTTATCCTTTCAGTGAATCGCTGACCGACTGTTTCAAAATATTAATATCGAACCCTGTGGCCCGGTATCCCTCTGCAATAACATTGTAATAGTACGGACTTGGCGCACCCAATGGTCGGCCCTCGTTCATGATGTAAATTATAGAGGAAACCGGTTTTCCGTTGAGCCGCACCCGGACCGTTTCTTTGCGGTACAGATGCGGCCAGCCCTCGTACCGGTCGAGCGTCGCCTCGTCGGCGGGAGTGATTTCCCATACCAGAACCGGGACGCTGTCGCCGCGCTTCTTTTCGACTGTGGCGACCGCACCATGCCGTCCGCCGCGAAACCGGAGCTGATAGCCGGTCAGATTGGAGGCACCCGCCACCTTTGCCGTAGGGCATCGGTGCGCCATCTGTTCCAGATTCAGGTTGCTGCCGTATGCGATATATAATGTGGTGTTTTCCATAGTCTTTTTCTCCTTACCGCCGTCGCCCACAGGCTTACCCTGTGCGGCGCTTTCTTTTTGTCCCTAAAACCATTACGAATATCCCGTGAAAAGCCGCGTCGGGCGGTTTCCCGCCCCACTGGCTACCGGTTATGCCGCCCGAAATCGCCATGCGGCGCACCCGGAAAGATTCCTGCAAAGGTGCTCCCGGCAATTCTTGAACTCGTCGCCAATGAGTCCGATTCTGTTCAGGTAGGTGCGCATGGCAAACTTTTCATTCTCGGTCTGGTTCTTTCGGCTGCTCGCGCACTTTTGAGTCAGGGCCTGATGGTTCAGCGCAAGGGCAAGGACAATATAGCTGCGGATTTTTCCGGCGTGAAGCTCGCTGTTGAAGCCCCTCAGCTCCACCGTATGGTTTCCGGAGAAAAAGCTGTGCAGGTTCAGAAAATGATAGCGGCTGGAATGGTAGTGGCGTTCCCGGCTTTCATTATATCCGGCGTACCAGATTCGCTCGATATCGCTCATGGTTTTCGGTTTCACGCGGTTCATTTTGGACACCAGATTTGCGTCAAGAGCTTTGCAGAACCGCATCCGGTCCGGCTCAATCTGAAGGGCTTTGTAGAAAAGGTCGTTTTTGCTGGCGATGATATTGATAAAATTCCGGATGCTGCGCGGCGTATGGTTTGCGCCGTCCAAGTGAATATGAATTCCGCAGGAGCTGTTTGTGAAGCCGCCCGCTCTGCGGAGCACCCGAATCAATTCCTGCAGGGTTTCAATGTCGCTTTCGTAGTGAAGAATGGGGCTGACCAGTTCGACGCTGAATTCGCCGGTGGCGGAAATCACCTGACCGCCCGCCTTTTTCTGCGTCCGGATACTGCCGTCGCTCATGATCTTCCAAACCCGGCCATCCGGCGTATGGATCTTCTGCGTGTTGTAGTAGTCGCCGCTGCTTTCCACCCTGCCGTTCAGATACCCGGCGGCGGCCTGTGCAGCCTGCGTCCTTGTGATTCCGGTGAATTCAATCTCAATGCCAAATCCTGTGCTGAACATTTTCGGTTCCTGCCTTTCAAGTGTGTTTCTTCGGTGACACATTCATCACTCTGAACGCCTTGAAAGTCAACGGGATTCTTTCAGATTCAGGGAAAAATAAAACACTCTAATCCGTAAGGAAAAGAATGTTTTATATGTATTCAATTCATTAATTGACTTGAAATTATTTTTGTAGAATAACCGTGTCCCTCCGATCTATGTGGCAGTGTCCAATTTAAATATATCAGTAGGAAAACAACAAAAACAACCAGAACAACCAGAAGGACTATCCATATAATTTTATGTTTCACAATACCATCCCAAATCAAGTTTTACTGTAATTATATTTTGATGGTACAAACATTATGATTGGTACTTGCTAACTGTTTTTTACCGCTTTTTCTCCGGTGAATTTCTCCCATCGGTCGATGATGACGTCGATGTACTTCGGGTCAAGCTCCATGCAGTAGGCGCTGCGCCCGTTCTGTTCGCAGGCCATGATGGTCGTGCCGCTCCCGGCGAATGTGTCCAGCACAATATCCTCGGATTTCGTGTTATTCTGAATCTGGTAATCGAAAATGGCAATCGGCTTCATGGTCGGATGCTCTTTATTTCTGCTCGGTTTGTCAAAATTCAGCACGGTGGTCTGCGTCCGATCACTCGCCCAAAGGTGGGAAGCCCCCGGTTTCCATCCGTACAGACACGGTTCGTGCTTCCACTGGTAATCTTGCCGCCCCATGACCATGCAGCTTTTATTCCAAACAAGGCACTGGCGCACTTTCCAGCCAAGCTCATGGCAGGCACCCCGGAAATTGTACCCCTCGGAATCCGCGTGCCAGATGTAAAAGACCGCGCCCTGTTTCATAACGCCGTCGGCGGCAGAGAAAGCGTCCACCAGAAATTTGAGGAACACCTCATCCGCCATGGAATCGTTCTGGATTTTCAGGTTGTCCTTCGTTTTACCCTCGTAGTCGACGTTATACGGTGGGTCCGTAAGAAAGAGGTCGGCCTTCCTGCTATCCATGAGCTTGAATGGAAAGTCCGGCAGTGCCTGATCTGGAACAAAAGCTGCA
>DATALZ010000011.1:0-40733 GCA_036260805.1 Caproicibacter sp. | reverse complement strand
CCGAATAATCCGCAAGCACCTGGTCCATATTGGCATAGTTGCTCATGGTATTTCTCCTTTCATTCGCGCTGAACATTATGAAATTTAATTTCATCCCCATAATATGCTTAAAGCATTCTCGCGGTGCTATCAAAATCAAGTACTTTGAAAGGAATTATGCCGTTTCTATGAAGCGAAAAAGGAATTATGATATATTTATTCTAAAAAGAGATATAGATATGGAATTAAAAAGCTGTGCAGCTTAACGCCGCACAGCTTTCGATTTTCCACAATTCAATTTTTATAGCCCGTACTGATATTTTTTTGCCAGCTTTCCGCTTTTAAAAGTAAGCCGGGCAAATGAACCATCGGCGGAACCGTAACCAGGCCATTCATAAACCTGCATATTCCCGGTGCTGGTTGTCAGTTTCCCATTTCCGCCGATAACGGATACTGCCTGACTGTAAGTCATACCATCCTGTAAACTGTTAAACTCGTCTTTTGATATTTTCGCGCCGCTGAAACCATCCTTGGCCGAATTTTGAATGCTGCTTTGCTCCGATGATTGGGAATTGGCACTGCCGGATGTTTCCGTAGATGCTGCGGATTCTGTTTCAACTGTTTCGCCGGTTCCTGATACCGTAAAATTGAAAGAATCTGTGTCGCCTGAACCGCTGTTGATGATTTTTTTCCCTAAAGCCTGCACAGCACTGGAACTTTGGCTCGTATTTTGCACAGCACCTACTGTACCGGAAATTAATACAACCAGCATCACAACTAATAGAACAGCGACAGCGCCAATCAGCAAGTTTAACTGCTTTTTCTTTTTAGCTTTTTGAATTTCCTCAGGATCAGGCTCTTCGTTGGTTTGCCCGACAGTTTGATCTATGTTTAATTCCGCATTCGGGTCTGCTGGCAGCCCTGAGTCCGGGTTTTCGGCTTGTTCAACCGGCAGTTCTGAGTCAGCACTTTCCGGTTGGCCGCTCTGTTGGTCGGAAATTTGCTGCTCGGGCTGTTCCGCATTTTGAGCAGAAGTTCCATCTGTATTATCAGCAGCCGGTTGTTCGTTGTCCGGCTCGCTTGGCTGTTGCAAATTTTGTTCGGATTGTTCTGCCGTCTGTTCCGTATCTTTATTAGATTCCTGATCTGTCATAATTCGTTCCTTCTCTGCCGATTTTTCGTAAAGTTAATTGCAGTATGACTGTTCCATAAAGTAGTCTAAAATTCGGATTGATAAAAACAAAGGATTTTGGCGAACCGAGTCATCTCAGCCATGGCCTTATTATACTATTTAAAAATTTGATTGTAAATATAAGGCAGGTTCATTGCCACCGTCTGGCACCCAAAATGTGAAGACAGCGCATGCGCACATAGATATAACTGTTCAGAGGCCTGTTTAAAGCATCGTAGGAATGAGCGGATACAAGAATCTCGTCGCCGTTTACCGCCGTGACAACAGGAGTGTGGTAGAAATGTCCGTTTTCGTTTCCCAGCTGAATTAAATCTCCCGGTTCAAGCTTATCCGCGTCAGTTTCCTCGGCGTACGGGCCTGCGCTTCGGTTTGTGGTTAAGAATCGATATAGAAATTCGACTCCGCTCCACGCCGCGGAACGATTATACGGACTGATGTAATACCAGCCCAGATCTTTTGTATAGTTCATAACTTTGCAGCCTGAGTATACGCATTGTGAGGCAAAATTGGTGCAGTCTCCGCCGATTCCGTTGAAACTGATGTACCGCGGATTTCTTTTCAGCGCCCAGCTTTCTGCATACTGAACGGCGCTGGTCCGGTCATATGGGACTTGAGCAAGCATACGAACACCTCCCAGAATAATTTCTACTTTATGGTATGGGGGATGCTTGATCTTGTTTCTTATAAATAAATTAATAATTCAGACCGTACTTGTATATTTCCAGTGCATGATATAAAATATAAAGATACGAGTGGAAAAGATTATATTGGAGATGTCATATGGGCAGCAGTCTTGCGAAGAAACTTAAAAAAAATTGGTTTGTAATTGTCACGCTCACGCTTTCAGCGGGAATTTTACTTTGGTTTTTATTTTCCAATAATGGAATTACTACATTAGGCAATATTATATCCAAACTCAGGTACAGATGGCTGTTCGTGACGTTTGCTACCGTTCTGGCCGTCTGGCTTATGGAAGGATTCGTTCTCCACATTATCTGCAGGCATGTGTGGAAAGATTGGCGCTACAGGCAGTCGTTTAACGTAGGTATGATCGGCCTGCTCTACAGCGCCATTACACCGTCCGCCACAGGGGGCCAGCCCATGCAGATTTACACGATGCACAACATGGGTATGGATACAGGTGTTGCAGGTTCCATCATTGCGGTTAAAACGCTGACTTATCAAATCGTAATGGTCGTTTATGCAATCATCATGGTTATTATGAAGCTGCAGTATTTTCAGACTAATGTCAGCAACTTCTCCTTTGTGACGATCCTCGGTGTGCTCTGCAACAGTATTTTTATCGCCAGTGTCTTTCTCTTTATGGTAAGCGAAAAACTTACGGATCGTATTCTCCGCTGGCTGATTCGTCTTCTGAATCGTCTAAAACTCTGCCATCATCCGGACGAGCGTTATGAGAAAATCCACAGTCAGCTCGCAATTTTCCATGATGCTTCTAAAATCATGGGGAAATCTGTAAAACTGTATGTGATAACAATGGCGCTGACGGTAGTTCAGATTACGCTCAACAGCCTGATTCCTTATTTTATTTACAGGAGTTTCAATCTGCACGGGGCGCATGTGACTACTATGATCGCCGCGCAGGTTTTTGTAGCAATGGTTTCGGCTTTTGTGCCGCTGCCCGGTGCTTCCGGAGGGGCTGAGAGCTGCTTTTTCCTGTTCTTCAGGCCATATTTCAAAGCTGCAATCTGGCCCGCGGTTCTGCTGTGGCGCGTAATCACTTATTACTTTAATATTCTGTTTGGCGCAATCAGCGCATACTGGGGCAACAGATACGTTAAAAAGCTGAAGGAAAAAGAGACTTATGGCAATTCCATTTAGTATTGTGAGATAAAATGTGTTCATGCCCCGCCTACGGCGGGGCATGAACACAAGCTAACTCTATAATTAAACTGGAGAAGCTGTAAATCGCTTTTTAATTATGTAAATCTAATTTTTATCAAAATGAATAATATACCGTTGACAATTCCAGTCAGGAATGATATACTCCAACTGTACTAATATAAATAGTACAATACAAACAGATTGCGGGGTGAGTTTATGTTTGCACTTGACTTTCAAAGCAGGCAGCCGATTTATGAGCAATTGTATAAATCCATCACTCAGATGGCTGCATTGGGCGCACTGGAAAGAGGCAACCCTCTGCCGAGCGTCCGTTCGCTTGCGCAGGAGCTTGGTATAAACCCGAACACGGTGCAAAAAACATATGCAATGCTGGAACACGACGGTATTATTTACTCCGTCCCCGGAAAAGGCTCGTTCCTTTCCAGTGATGTGTCCGCTTTGGAAAAGCAGAAGAAACTAGTATCTGAGCAGCTGCGTGAGGCCGTAAGGAACGCAGCGGAGTGCGGCATGACAAAAGAAGAGATCATCACCCAGGCTGCAGAGGCTTTCGATAAGAGGGGAGTGTCGAAATGATTGAAGTGAAAGGCCTTGTAAAAAAGTTTGGCAGTAAGACCGCTCTAGATCATATGTCGTTCCAAATCGGCGGAAAGTCGGTATTCGGGCTGGTCGGTTCCAACGGAGCCGGTAAGTCCACCTTTCTGCGTACTGCCGCAGGAGTTTATCGCCCGGACGGTGGAGAAGTCCTCATCGACGGGGATGTCCCCTTCGAGAACTCAAAAGTAAAAGGGAGAGTCTTTTTCATTTCGGATTATCCTTATTTTCTGCCGCAGTCTAATCTTACAGAAATGGCTTCATTCTTATCACGGATTTACCCCCGGTGGGATTGGGCTCGGTTCGATGAGATGAATAAAATTTTTCAGGTCGGTGTGAAAACAAAAATTTCTTCCATGTCCAAAGGGATGCAGCGCCAGGCGGCATTGATCTGTGCTTTTTCCGCAAGACCGGATTATCTGTTTATGGATGAGATATTCGACGGCCTTGACCCAGTGATGCGCCAACTCCTGAAACGCCTGATTTCCGATGATGTTTCCGACCGGGGCATTACGGTTGTGATCGCATCGCATAATCTGCGCGAGTTGGAAGACCTTTGCGACCATGTGGGACTTTTCCATAAAGGCGGAGTGATTTTTGAAAAAGACATCGACGAGCTTCGTCTCGGTGTCTGCAAAGCGCAGGCAGTTTTCAAACCCCTGCCGGAGAAAGAGGCTCTTGCCCCGCTGGATATTATTAAATGGGAAACGCGAGGCTCACTGGTAAATCTGGTGGTGCGCGCGAACCGCGAAGAAGTTCTTGCAAAACTGAATTCTCTTAACCCGGTGTTTGTGGAGGCTCTTCCACTTACGCTGGAGGAAGTCTTTATCAGTGAAATGGAGGTGGCCGGCTATGACATCGAAAATATCCTTTCCTGAACGCTGGCAGGAATTCTGCCGGATTTATCGGTGGTCGTTGAAAAAGAACATCGGCATGATGGCTTTGCTTACGGTCCTTCTGTTTATCGGGTTGCCGATGGTTTTATTGGTCCAGCTTCCTAATTCCTATCAAAGTCTGAAAACCGCTTCCAATATGTCGGACGCAGAGCGCCTTCAGGAACTGGCAAGGACATATGAAGGTTACTTGCACACGGTAGTGCCGGTGTTTGCGGCGTCGCTCCTTCTGCTGTTTGCAATTGTGCTCTGCATCAGGCTGTTCAGCTACATGCAGAATAAGCGTAGTGTCGATTTATTTCACGCTTTGCCGGTTGGGCGCGTTCCGATGCTTCTGGGCCATTGGTGCGCCGGGCTGACGGTACTGATCGTTCCTGTCCTATTCAATTTCGGAATTCTGGCACTGATTGCGGCAGCTTACGGCATTCCGGCCTCGACCGGTTCCATCGGGCTTGCGGCGGCAATGTTCTGGTTGCTGCTGATGTCGGCAACGGCATTGACTTTCTGTATGTTTATGGCTGTCTGCAGTGGAAATACGATTGATACAATGCTTTCCATCCTTGGCGTTAACGCCGGGTTTCCTCTTTTGCTGATCAGCTGTATGTATTTAATCAATCAGACTGTTCCCGGAATGAACATTCCAATCAAGAATCATATAAGTCTGATTGCATTATTAGCGCCGTTTGTTTCAGCCTATTTGCCGTTTTTTGGTGTGAATGGCTGGTTCCTTCCGTGGTGGCTGTTTTTGACTGCCGCAATGCTGGCAGGGTCATGTCTGCTTTATCGGCGGCGCAAAAGCGAAGGAGCGGAGGATCAGTTCGCTTTTCCGATTCCAAAAGTTGTGATCCGCTTTTTATTGACTGCTTCCGGTGGTATCTGGTTCGGATTGCTGCTTTGCGCTATCAGCAATTCTTTTGTAGGATTCCTGCTTGGTGTGTTGGTGGGATCCGCCGTGGTACATGTGGTCGTAGAGGCCATTTATTCGCGCGGGTTTCGGCATCTGAAAAAAAGCATTGCCGGGTATGCGGTGTTTGTCGGCGTATTTGCAGTCTTTTACGCTGTGATCGGAACTGGTTGTTTTGGGTATGACACTTGGGTGCCCAATGCATCCGAAGTGGAAAGTGCTACGGTGGACACCGGCTACTCAAATTATTATGGCGGTTCAAAAGAAATTTACGATGCGAATCAACAATTTCTTATGAATCTAAGCCCGGTGCTTACCAGCGCAGACGGCCTGAAAACGGTTACGGAAGTACACAGAAACATTATTTCCCTCTACCGGTCAGATGGCTTTCCGTATTACCCGCACCTTTCGCCCGGTAATGATAAATTAACCTATAAGCTAAAAAATGGTAAAACGGTGCAGCGTACCTTACAATATCCTCTCGGTTATAAGCAGACTTATGCTAAATTTGGAAACGAATTTAAAAAGATTATAAGTTTATCCGAGTATCAGCAGGGCAACGATATCATCTTTTTCATCGAGCCAAACGACATCCAGAGTATTGCTTTTTATAACGGAAACGACTCGAAGACCATTGTTCCCAATGACTCTGCAAAAAAGGAACTGTTGGATGGGTTAAAACAGAATTACCCTAAAAACATACTGGAAGACGCGAAGGATGCGCAGAAGAAGAAAATTTCAGTAGATTTTAAGAAGGAAATTGAGCCGAAATCCGCAAAATTGAAACAGCGGCTTGGCAGTTACAATGGGAAAGTATGTCTTTACAGTGGAGAATATCGATACGAATCCGGCGATGTGGTTGACCAACTGGTTCGAAAGATGGGCTGGGACAAATAGGGCCCGGCGCAGATACAACATAATATAAAACAAAGGCGTCCGGTATCACCACCGGGCGCCTTCGTTTTCTAAAAGAAAAACACCGCCGCCGGAAATTCGGGACGGTGTTAATAAATTCGAGCTAATTCTGTGGATTCCGGGTATCACTTAATTGCTGCAAAATCTTCGCTTAGAGTACATTCGTTCGCAGGAATGGCAGACCGGAAAATTAAGTTTCAATTTTTGTTCCGCCATCCATGTGAGCTGAAACCCTGCTTGCTGGATATCAGTTTTATCATCGTTTCTTGAATGATTTTCAACTATTATTTTATAAGTCAGCTGGTTGGGCGTTTGCAGGTTTACATGCAAAGTTCATGTCTTTCCGTGTGTCTTTCAGTATACATATCCTCTGTGCTGTTTATGTCCCTCTTCGTGTCGTCCATTACTTGACCGTACTCTAAGTCTTCCAGAATTTCCCCCAGGTTATCCGGAAAAACCGAACAGCGGCGAAGCTGGCTTGCAAGGTCAAGAACTTCCGAAAGTTTTCGAGACACGTATTGGTTTGCACATTCTCCGTTGTCCTTAAGAATACGAATGCCGTACCCTTCACGATGGTTGCCAAAAACATAATACCTAAGACACACGCCGGGCAAATCTGCGCTTCCCAAGAATTTGACCATTTGTTCACCTTCCTGTAAATGTGAATTTCTCCCACGAAATATTGAGGAATGATATTATTTTATTTCACATTTACAAAATAATCAAGCGAAAAATGGACCTAAATGTCGTAAAGTTATTAAACTCGCAAGATGTTCGCAAAGAAGTAAAAAGCAATATATATATGGTAGGAAGAATTCTGTCGAGAAACTTTACATTCTGTATAAGTTAAAAATCAATAATGCGCTCAATACGCCAAGTATAGATCCAACCAGTGTATCAGACGGATAATGAACAAAAAGAAATATTCGAGAGAAAGCAATCGAAAAAGCAAGGATCAGGGCTACGATTCCCAGACTGCTGTTTGCTATTAAAAGAGATGTAGCCGCAGCAAAGGATGATGCGGAATGGCCGGAAGGGCACGAATAGCCGCCCGGAGTATGTATCAGAAGCTGTTTTCCCGGATAAGCCATAAACGGTCTTGGCCTGCCGATTAACGGCTTTAAAATCTGGCTGATGAGGTGTGCGAGGGCGATCGAAAAGAAAAGCATGAGTGCGTAGCGCCTTGTAGATTTTTGAATTCCTAAATATATTGCAAAACACATCCAGACGGCTCCCGCGTTACCGATTCGGGACAGCAGGGTGAAGATAAAATCGGTAATTTTGTTGTGGAAGTGATCCTGAACGTAATTTAATATGGTAACATCCATACTTTTTCCTCCGCTTGGTTGTTGTAACTCGTATTATACCATATTTTTAGGCAGTTGCGAATATACATAATAAAAAACAGGAGATGATGATTTTGGAATGGCAAAGCCTGTCCAGCGATCAATGCGCCGAAAAACTGAAAACCAGTACGAGCAGAGGGCTTTCCAACAGGCAGGCTTCGCAGCGCCTGCGTGATTACGGACCCAACGAGTTGACTCCGCCGAAAAAGAAGAATTTTCTGATGCGGTTTCTGGCGCAGTTCTGTGATTTTATGATTATTATCCTGCTGATTGCAGCGGGTATTTCTTTTGTAACATCCTATTATCAGCATGACAGCGATTACATCGATTCCATCATTATTCTTGTAATCGTCATCGTGAACGCCATAACCGGAATGGTGCAGGAGAGCCGCGCGGAACGCGCCATAGAGGCGCTGCAGAAGCTTTCCAGCCCTCAGGCGCGGGTAATCCGCAGCGGGAAAGAAGCGACGGTTCCCGCGTCGAAGCTTGTTCCGGGCGATCTCGTCATTCTGAAAACCGGCGACCTGATTCCCGCCGATCTCCGAATTGTGGAATCTGTCAATCTGAAGGCGGAAGAAAGCGCGCTGACGGGGGAAAGCCTGCCTTCAGGCAAAGATGCGGATGCAGTTTACCCGGAGCAGACCCCAATCGGCGACCGCCATAATATGCTGTTTTCCGCGTGCGCCGTAACGGCCGGCCACGGAAAAGGAATCGTTACGGAAACGGGCATGAACACGCAGGTAGGCCGGATAGCACATATGATTGGCAGCCAGTCCGCTCCGCAGACGCCCCTGCAGCGTAAACTGGCGCAGACGGGGAAGTATCTTGGAATCGGAGCTCTGATTATTTGTTTTGTTATATTCATTATGGGGCTGTTCCAGCATGTTCAGCCGCTTGAAATGTTCCTCATATCCATCAGCCTTGCTGTGGCGGCAATACCGGAAGGACTGCCCGCCGTCGTTACCATTACGCTGGCCATCGGGGTGCGCCGCATGGCCGCGAAACGGGCTATTGTGCGCCGCATGCCTGCCGTTGAGACTCTCGGCAGCGCAAGCGTTATCTGCTCCGACAAAACCGGTACCCTGACCCAGAACCGCATGACAGTGGTGGAACTGCGAGATTCGCACGGAGTTCTTGACCCCAAAGCCCCGGCCGCGCGTCTGCTGCTGCGTATGGCAGCGCTGTGCACAAATTGTGAAATATCGGACGGGAAGGTAAACGGCGACCCGACCGAGGCGGCTGTCGTGCGGGCCGTATCGGCCGATGATTTTTCAGATGATGTGAGAAAATATCCCCGCGTTCAGGAAATCCCGTTCTCCAGTGAGCGGAAAATGATGACGACAATTCACCGTATGCCAAACGGAAGCTACCGCGCGATCACAAAGGGCGCGCCGGATATTCTATTTGCACGCTGTGTTTCCGGAACGGCGGCGGTTGAGAACGATAAAATGGCCTCAAATTCTCTGCGCGTGCTCGGTGTTGCGTACAGGGATATGGATACTCTGCCGTCCCGGCCGGAAGACGCCGAAAAAGGTATGACCTTCCTCGGTCTTATCGGCATGACTGACCCGCCCCGGCCGGAAGCGAAGGAAGCGGTTGCCCTGTGCAAAAAAGCGGGCATCCGCCCCGTCATGATTACGGGTGACCACGCAGCCACTGCCGGTGCGATTGCAAAACAGCTTGGCATTGCATCGGGCAAAGAGCAAGTCATCACAGGGGCGCAGCTGAACCGCCTTTCCGAAGAAGAACTCAAAAGGAGAATTTACGATTATTCCGTATTTGCCCGTGTTTCTCCGGAACATAAGGTTCGTATCGTACGGGCCTATCAGTCTCACGGTGAAGTCGTTGCAATGACGGGAGACGGCGTCAATGACGCTCCGGCCCTGCGTGCCGCCGATATTGGGTGTGCTATGGGTATGTCGGGAACGGAAGTCGCAAAAGCCGCATCCGACATGATCCTGACCGACGATAATTTTGCCACAATCGTAGCCGCCGTGCGTGAAGGCAGAGGAATTTATGAAAATATCCGAAAAACGGTTCATTTCCTGCTAAGCTGTAATATCGGCGAAATCCTGGCGGTCTTCGTCAGCTTTCTGCTTCACCTTCCATCGCCTTTGGCGGCAATTCAACTGCTGTGGGTGAATCTTGTTACGGATTCCCTGCCTGCCCTTGCCCTTGGCGTGGAACCGCTTGATGAAAAGATCATGGAACGCAGGCCAATTCGCAGAGGCGAGAGTATTTTTGCAGGCGGAATGGCCTACAGTATTATTGTAGAGGGCTGCCTGATCGGCGCGCTCTCCATTCTTGCATACAGCGTAGGGCGCATCTTTTTTGACCCGAACCCCTCGGTGCCGATTATCGGGCAGACGATGGGTTTTGCAGTTCTCAGCCTATCACAGGTAGTGCATACGTTTAATATGCGTTCCGAGCGCTCGGTGTTTGAGTCCGGCCTTGCCGCAAATCCAAAGCTGTTCCCCGCCGCACTGGCGTGCGTAATTCTGCAGGCCTCGGTAATTGTGGTAAGACCGCTTGGAGCGATCTTTAAGACAGCGGCGCTGAACGGAATGCAGTGGTTGATTGTAGCTGCTTTTTCGCTGGTACCCCTTGTGGTGGTTGAGCTGGAGAAGGCGGCGGCGCGCAGCAGCAAAAAATCAAAAAAATTGAAATCTTCCGGGGCTGCTTGAAAAAAGCCAAAAAGAAAAATCATCATTTGCATCAATGATATTTGATGCAGTATGATGATTTTTTTTGGAAACACATTGAAATCGCTGAAAGGTGACCAATTTGACAACATATTAAAAAAAGAATAAAATGTCATTACACCTATATTGACATTATTCTTTTTTGTGAGCCCGTTCCTTTTTATCCGCCGGAGGCTGTGTGAACTCCCCGGTAAGCAAATGCGGAAGTGTTCCCGCCTGGGTAAGAATCTTATAGCTGATAATCAGTACGGAAAAATAAATCAAAACCCAGAAATTATCCGCCATAAGGGCAAAGTAAAGAGCCGCAAGCATGGTGAGCGGATGAATGTTAATGGATGACGAAACGATTTTCGGTTCGATAATCTGACGGATTGCGGTAATCAGCAGCCAGCATACAAAAAGGGCAATGGCTCTGAAAAAGTCCGCTTTAATCAGGTAAATAATCGCCAGAGGGATATATATTGTTCCCGGGCCGAGCACTGGCAGAACATCCGCTATACCGGTAATAATGCTTAAAACCAGCGGATAGGGTACGCCAAGGGCATAAAAAACAGCCAGCGTTTCAAGAAAAGTGATAAAGTAGATGAAAAGATAGGAGCAGATATAGCGTCCGCTGAAACTGATTCCCGTGCGGGAATAGGAGCGGAGGCTGCCCGCCGTTTCATCCGAGAAGAGGCTGAGCACATAACCTTTAATGGAAACCATGTCTTTTGAAAAGAAATAGGTGGAAAAAATCATTACGATGAACATGGTGATGATAGCCGGCAGCGAAGTGAGAAAGTTCAGAATCGCCACAAAAATCTCTTTGGCGGTTCCGGCTCCCCCCTGAATAATGCTCACGATTTTATCCTGATTCTGTTTTACAAAATTTGAATCGGCTCGTTTCAGGGAAGTGCCAAGCTGGCTGAGGAATGTATTGATTGGGGCGGTAATGCTTTTAATATCCGTGTTAATAAACTTTGTAATATAGATCAGTAAATTGCTGATTTCATTGATCAGCCAGTACCCAATGAGAGCAAGCAGCCCAAACATAATGGCATAAACAATGATCGTAGCGAGAGCAGCGGCCGCGGCGCCGGGAAAACGCAAGTATTTTTTCAGCCATCGAATCATCGGCTGCGCCAAAAGCGCAAGCAGAAAACCGGCTAAAAAGGGAAATGTGAATTTCAAAGTAATGGCAAACAGCAAAAAGCCTGCGGTAAAGGCAGCAAAAAAAAGAAGCAGAGGTTTTCTTCGGGCAAGCTGCGGGTGCTTTTCTAACAAGTAAATCCCCCTTGTCATTCCTTTGGTATCAGAGTATGATTATTATACCCTGTTTCCTGGTAAAAGAAAAGCAAAAAAAGAGCGCTCCGCAACAAGCGAAGCGCTCCCAGGTCGGACCGGCATTATTTCTCTCGACCAAGCAGCCAATCCACAGAGACATTCAGGATATTGGCCAGCGCAGAAAGTTCAAAATCCGTAACATAACGGATTTGTCCTTCCAATTTTGATAGGCCGGAGGCGTTCATGTCAACTCCGTTTACCTGAAGCTGTGCCAGAAGCTCCTTTTGCTTCATGCCCTGATTCTTGCGCGCCATTTCAACGCGGGCACCCACCAAATTGCGGGTTCCTAAAGCTTGTTTGCGCAGTCTCAATTCATTCATCTCCTCATAACATATTTGGCTTACACATACCATTTTTTCCACAAACCTTGCTCTCGACATAAATCTCCACAAAAATTCTAGTAAAAATAGAATTCCGTTCAATCCTGTCGACATTCATTAGTATAATATTTTTTTAGTATTAATACAATAAAAAAATGGAGTTTTTTCACACTATTCGTAGAATATTAAGATGTTGTTAATATTTTATACAAATTTCATTTTTGTTTTTATTATTTTATCAGGATAAACTTATTTTATTCTAAGAATTTTATATATTTTCTTCAAATCAATGACTCAGTCTTTAAATCATAAAGCAGATTTAATCACAACTGCATATTTTTTTGAAACAGTGGTGCGCCAGCCTGCTTGTATGATTGATTTCTGTTGTGTCATTCTATAATATGTCTACTGGTATATCACGAGTCACTAAAAATTTTGAATCTTTTGCAGGGGGATGAATTCCATGGAAAAAAAGGTCGAATTAAAAACAAATTTAACCATGCTGACCGATTTTTACGAGATCACCATGGCGAACGGTTATTTCACGAACGGATTCAAAGACAAAATTGTGTACTTTGATATGTTCTTCCGTGAACTTCCGGACAATGGCGGTTTTGCCATTATGGCAGGCGTTCAGCAGCTGGTGGAATATATTGAAAACCTGAGGTTTACGGAAGAAGATATCAACTATCTTCGTAGCTGCAAAATTTTCAACGAGCAGTTCCTTCAGTACCTCGCCGATTTTAAATTTTCCTGTGACATCTGGGCGGTGCCTGAGGGCATGCCCATTTTCCCGGGCGAGCCGATTATTACGGTTCGCGGCCCGGTGATTCAGGCACAGTTTGTAGAAACCATGATTCTGCTCACCGTAAACCACCAGAGCCTGATTGCAACCAAGGCGAACCGCATCTGCCGTGCGGCGGAAGGCAGGCCGGTTATGGAATTCGGCTCCCGCCGCGCACAGGGCCCAGACGGCGCCGTGCTTGGCGCGAGAGCGGCTTATATCGGCGGATGCTGCGGCACAGCCTGTACCATATGCGGCGTGGATTACGGTATTCCGGCGCTCGGTACAATGGCCCACAGCTGGGTTCAGCTGTTCGACTCCGAGCTCGATGCGTTCCGTGCCTATGCGCGCGAATATCCGCAGAGCTGCACGCTGCTGGTTGATACCTATAATGTTTTAAAATCGGGTCTGCCGAATGCGATCAAGATCTTTAAAGAAGAAGTTGTTCCCCGCGGTTACCGCCCGGCGGGAATCCGAATCGACAGCGGCGATATTACTTACCTTTCCCGCAAAGCGCGGAAGATTCTTGACGACGCGGGTTTCCCGGACTGCAAGATCTGCGCTTCCAATTCACTGGATGAGTATATTATACGCGATATGCTCATGCAGGGTGCCTGTGTTGATAGCTTCGGTGTCGGCGAAAGGATGATTACCTCGTCCAGTCACCCGGTTTTCGGCGGCGTGTACAAGCTTAGCGGCGTTGAGGACGGCCAGGGGAATATCACACCGAAGATAAAGATCAGCGAAAATGTAACAAAGATCACAACACCGGGATTTAAAAAGATTTTCCGCCTGTTTGACCGTGAAACGGGCAAAGCAATTGCGGATGTTATCGCCATGCATGACGAAACGATTGATGACAGCCGCCCATATGAGATTTTTGACCCGGATTTCGTCTGGAAACGAAAATCCGTTACGAACTTCCAAGCGGTTGAAATCCGTCAGCAGATTTTCAAAGACGGCCGCTGCACCGTGCAGCCCCGTACGATTCAGGAAATACAGAATTTCTGCCGCGAGCAGGTGGACACGCTCTGGGATGAAGTAAAGCGTTTTGAAAATCCGCATCACTATTATGTGGATTTAACGCAGAAACTCTGGGATATCAAGAGCCGCCTGATTTCAAAATATTCCTGCTAAAAAGTGGGTCTTGAATTTTCAGCGGATTTATATTATAATCTTATTTACTATGCGAGCAGGCTGGGCGGCCGCGGACGCAGCGCGAAAGCGCGCGCCCGAGGAAAGTCCGAGCCCCACAGGGCAGAATAGCGGCTAACGGCCGCCGGGGGCGACCCCAGGGAAAGTGCAACAGAGAGATACCGCCGCTTATGCGGCAAGGATGGAAAGGCGGGGTAAGAGCCCACCAGCGCATGGGAGACCATGCGGCTATGCAAACCCTATTCGGAGCAACACCGCAGAGGGACATGATGCGTCTGCCCGGCGCGTCCCGAGAAGGTGGCACTGAGCCGTGATGGCAACATCCGGCCAAGATAGATGGCTGTCCAAGACAGAACTCGGCTTACAGGCCTGGTCGCACTTAATACGAAGAAAACCCGCTGATTTTCAGCGGGTTTATCTTTTTGTCTTCAACAGTTTATGAGCAGGGAAAGCCTGTTCTTTTTTTATTATGAACCGGAGTGCGGTACTCTGTCACTTATCTCGGAGAGGTTTATTCGGTAATCTCTTTGGGCTTTACTTTTATTTCAGACAGGAAAAGTCCGGCCATCGTTAAAACCGCCCCAAGGGCTGTCAGCCATGTGATTCTTTCATGCAGAATCAGAATGGACGCTATAATTGTAATCACAGGGTTCAGGTAAATGTAAACGCTGGTCTTGATTGCGCCCAGAATTCCAACGGCATATCCCCAGGTGACAAAGCAGAGTGCGGAAGCCCCCAGTCCCAAAAACAAAAGGTTGAACAGGTTCACGCCGCTGACGATCTTTGAAATATCCGGGCGGATTCCCGTAAACAGACAAAATGGAATGGTAAGCAGTATGCCGTAAAAGAAGATTCTTCGAGTGCAGGCAATCGTATTATAATTTTTCTCGCAGATCTTTTTAGTGATAACGGAATACACAGCCCATACGGCGGAAGCCAGAACTGCCAGCGTGTCTCCCAGAGGATTCAGTTTAAAATAGAAACTTCCGTTTAAATTAATCAGTACAATCCCCAGAATCGCAGTGATGAATCCTGCGAAAAAGGAAGGACGAAGTTTTTCACCCTTTAACGTAAAATGAGCGAGAATCGCGGTGAAAAACGGGTTAATGGAGACGATGATTCCAACATTGGATGCAAACGAATAGGTAAGCGCGGTGTTTTCAAACAGAAAGTACAAAGTTACGCCACTTAACCCTGCCATAGCAAACATAAATTCTTCTTTCAGGCTTTTCGGTTTCAAAATATGCGGGTACGCGAGGAGCAGCGCGAAAAACCCGATGGTGAAACGCAGAAGAAGAATTTCTATCGGCGTAAAACTGTTCAGCAAAATTTTTGATGAAATAAAGGTCGACCCCCAGAAAAGGATCGAGACAGAGGCTGCTAAATGCCCGTATAAATCTTTGGAATGTCCTGCCGCAAGCTTCATATGTATTTCCCTTACCTTATGGCTTTCGCCTGAAACGAAATGAATTTATATTATGACGGGGTAGTTTATTTGAATCAGCCTGATAAGAGCTGATAAATCACATTTCGTATTATTATACACCTTTTTGATAAAAGATACAAAGAGGATAAATATGGCAGCGAAGTAAAGTCAAACCGGATTATGAATTTTATAAAGAATGTCTTGCAATATTAGACCTGAAAGCAAAGCAATGTGAACCTTTTACCACGAATTGTTTTAATTTTGCTGTTGTAACGTTCAAAGTGATATGCCATAATTTAGACGCAGCAAAAGCAGCATTATAGAAAAGCGGATGCGAGGAAAACAGGAATGAAGAAAATTGTTTTGATACCCGATTCTTTCAAAGGCACAATGAGTTCAAAAGAAATCTGCGGGCTTATGCGGGAACAGATCAAACGGCATTACCCTGAAGCGGAAGTAATTTCGATACCGGTCGCCGACGGCGGAGAAGGCAGCGTCGAAGCTTTCCTGACCGCGCTGAATGGTGAAAAGGTTCCGGTCACGGTTAAAGGGCCGTTTTTGGAAGAAATCGACAGCTTTTACGGAATCGTAAATGGCAATACGGCAGTGATTGAAATGGCAGCGTGCGCCGGGCTTCCGCTCGTCGGGGAGAGAAAGCAGCCCGATTTGACAACTACCTTCGGAGTAGGGCAGATGATGGTTGACGCGGCGAAGAGAGGCTGTAAAAAAATCATTGTGGGGCTTGGCGGCAGCTGTACAAACGACTGCGGAGCCGGTGCAGCCGCGGCAGCTGGGGTTAGATTCTATGACCAGAACGGTCGGGCTTTCATTCCGACCGGCGGAACGCTTTCGTCTGCGCGCCGGATCGACGTTTCCGGTATCTGCCCGGACTTGAAGAATGTACAAATTACGGCAATGTGCGACATTGATAATCCGCTTTACGGGGAGAACGGTGCAGCTTACGTCTTTGCCCCTCAGAAAGGCGCAGATCCCGATATGGTTCGCCGGCTGGACGACGGTCTGAAGTCTTTCTCCAGATTGATAGCACAGGAGCTCCGGCTGGATATCGCCTGCCTGCCCGGAGCAGGAGCCGCTGGGGGTATGGGTGCGGGTATGAAAGCCTTTTTTAATGCCGGACTTTGCATGGGGATCGAAACCGTGCTGGATACCGTCAATTTTGACGAACTGGCGAAGGGTGCGGATTTAGTAATCAGCGGCGAGGGGAAGCTCGATTCGCAGAGCCTGCGTGGGAAAGTCGTTGTCGGGGTAGCCCGAAGGACAAAAAGGCTCGGGATTCCGCTGATTGCGGTTGTCGGAGATATCGGCGACAGGATTCAATCCGTCTATGAGCAGGGAGTATCGGCGGTATTCAGCATCAACCGTGTGGCTGTGGATTTTCAGGAGGCCAGAAAGCGCAGCAGGGAAGACCTGTCACTTACGACTGATAACATCATGCGTTTTCTGCAATGCCTGAAATTATAACTGGACAAATGGACAAAAGAATCGCCTCCCGGTTTGGCAGTGGCCAAGCGGAAGGCGATTTTATTAATGAGAGAGTTATAAGCTAATTCATTTTTATGGCGATTGAGAAGGAAAAAGTTTCGCCGGGGCGCAGCACGGAACCTGTTTTATTCTGGTAGGCACCGAGTGCACTGTCATAGTAACCGCTTGCCGGTTCAAACGCACAGTTCACGTCTCCCCGGAATCCACCCGTGGTGCACCAGCAGCCCAGGTAGGGCAGAGAGTTGGGATCGAATTCAATCAGTGCTGTGACATCTTCCTTTGGGTAATAATACCCGCATTTTCCTTCCGGAACCTGACCAGTTACATAATATTTGCATGTGGGGTCCTTCGGGAGACTGCGCAAAGATTCTGTAAACGGGTAGGTACGTCCCACATTCCCGAACGATTCACTTTCAGCAACATTCGTAATACCGGTTACACCATTCGGATATATCAGCTGCATATTTTCTTCGCAGTTTACAAGGCAGTGGAATGCCCAAAGATAGGGGAATTCCTCTTGCCCGATGTTTTGTATCCGGTAGTCACAGATGAGGGAGTTATCATTCAGGTGAAACGTCTTTTGATAGCGGTACGGCAGAATTTTGCTGACATAGGTTAACGTTACAGAATTTTCCTCCAACGTATACGAGAATGCGGCAGACCAGATTTCACCATGATCCGGGTATGACACAACGGAGTTGTTTATTGGAATATTGCAGGCGTCGATGGTTGGAAAAGCGTCGTCAAAGCCGCAGGCTTCAAATTTGCTGAAATCTGCGCCGAGAGCGGCTTTTTGGAATGTCTTGTGCGGGTTTTGAAACAGCAGTTCAAAGCCTTTTCTCCGGTAATAGAGAGAAGCAGCCTTCCCGCCGTGATCCGGCAGGATCACGGCGGAAATATAGCTGTTCTGTAAAACTACTGCCTGATTGTCATGCCATTTAGAAACGAAAACCATAGTTGCCTCCGTTTGCTTTACTTTTTAAGGTTATGAAGGAATTTCAGGTGGTTCTGCGCGCCAAAGTGGTTCGGGTCTTTCTCCAGAATTTCAGTCAGTTCTTTCTCAGCTGCAGCAGTGTCCCCCAGACCCATATGGCCCAGCGCCATCATGTACAGGCAGTGTACCTGATTCTTTCGGTTGAGGTTTTCGTCAAAGATCATCAGGTCGGGGAGGGATACGGCAAAGTAATCGATGCGGACGTTGTCGTAAAAATGTTTTTCACCGTAGGTCAGCAGCTTGTGGAAACGGCTGTCAGCCTCTTTACTGTCCTGAAGCTTCAGCCATGCAAGACCCTGGTAGAAAATCGTCTCCGGCGGCTGGTCGTTGTAATACATCATTCCGGCGGGCTCCGAAAGGCCGTTGGACGCTTTCTGGAAGCACTCTTTAGCCTTTTGCTCATTGTTCAGTTTTTCGTAAGCGCAGCCCATAAAGTAATAGATGTTGTTCTCCTGAGCGATAATCAGCTTGCCTTCGCCGAGATTATTCGGATATACTGTAGCTTCCTGCAGAAGGGTGACGGCATTCTGATAATCACATTTTTGAATTGCCTCTTTTGCCAGCTCTATGCGGCAGGTGATGTACTGAGATGTTACTTTGCCTTCGCCGCCTTCCCACGGATGGAAGTTGCGGGCAGCAATCAGTTCTTTTGCTTTGGCATATTTGCCGGTCAGGTTCAGCAGAGCCATGTATTCCACATACAGGTCGTCACGGTCGCTCACAAGCTCTGGATATTGTTCAAATGCTTTCAGGCGCTCTTCCGGAGATACATTGCGTTTCTTTTTCAGCTGATCGTATTCCATGAAGATGCGGGAATCCTTCGTGTTCAGTTCGAAGGCCTGCTTCATTTCGCGCATTGCACCTTCGCTGTCGCTCTTCTTATTGTAATAGGCCAATGCAAGGTTGCGGTGAACGGTGGCAAATTTATCGTCCAGCTCTCTGGAACGTTCCCAGCAGGAAATCGCTTCTGCGTACTGCTTTTTGTCGTACCACAGGTTGCCCAGATAATACGGAGCTTTGGAATCTTTTGCATTGTTTTTAACGGCGTGCTCCAGAACGAGAATGTCTTCCAGTCTGTGTGGGAAGCAGTAGTCGCTGCATGCTTTCGCCGCTAGATTCAGGTAAGCTTTCTCCATCTTCGCATCGCCGAGTTTGCCGCAGCAGAAGCCAAGGTAGTAATAAACCATCGGGTAAACCTTTTCTTCATTTTCCTGTCGGCCGATATAGTCGGCAAGCAGTTCCGCAGCTTCGAGGTACATCCCAGCCCCGGCGTAGCCGATTGCAACTTCAATGAACGGATTCGGCCCAACATTCATCAGGCGGTACAATTCATCCATTGCATTTTTGCTTTCTTCCGTTTTCTTTTCTGCTTTTGCAATCTGGGCAAGTTCATAGCGGGACGCGAAGTCGAGCGGGTCAATCGTGAGGTTTTCCGCAGCGTAAGCCTTTGCCTGTTCGAAAAGACCAAGCTTTCTTAAAACAGCGAGTTTCAGGTCGCGTGCCTTCATATGATGATAGTTACGAAGAATGGAGCGGTCGATATGCTCAAGAGCCAGCTTGTAATCTCCGTTCGCAGCGTCAATGCAGGCTAACTGGTAGAAACCGGCGTCCTGCCATGCACCGCTCCAGGTTGACTTAAAGAAATTATCGTAAGCTTTGGACATTTCCCCTTGATATTTGAGGCTTAAGCCAAGGTTATAGTGCGGTTCACCATCGTACGGGTTCGGGTTGGAACGAGTCAGTTTCTTAACGGCAGTTTCAAAGTACTTTTGTGCTTCCTTGTATTTGCCGCGGAGCATCAGCAGCTTACCGTACGCATTATTCAAACGAATATCCGACGAGTCGCGGCGAAGTCCTTCCAGATAATAATCGGATGCTTCGTAGGTCGCGTGGCGGTACTGTTCAATATGCAGACCGTACAGATACAGATCTTCCGTCGATTTTACGTCTGCCGGCAGCGGAACTTCTTTTGCAGGTTCCGGAATTTTCGGAATGGCTTTTTCCTTTGGAGTGCATTCGATGATTGTCCTGCCGTTTTCATCGGTGATTTCAATGCTGCACTGGCTGATTTTTGCAGACTTATCAACAGTATAGACTTCATCGAACGGACTTACCGGAGAAATATCCGCTTTCTTGTCCGCACAGACTTTGTCACCTGAGCGCACGACGATATGTGCGTTCTTATATTCCGATGTGGCATAAGCGACTGCATGAAGACCCTTTTCGGTGAATTCCAGGTTTACCGCAGCGTTGATGTTGGCGTTTTTAATCATGCCAACCTGTTTATAAGGCATAAAATACTGCGTAAAGCACTTCTCTTCAAACGGAGCCAGCCAGGTGAAGTCCGGCTGATTATCGGTGAAGCAGCCGGTCATCAGCTCGACGTACGGGCCGTCGCTGTCCGTCAGGTTGCGGTCCCAGGCTTTGCCGAAATCGCCGCAGCCCCATGTCCACTGCTTTTTGCCGGGCGAGACATGATGGTCGGCAATGTGAAGAACTCCGGCCTTCTTTGCGTGATCGTACCCGCCAACGAAATCAAAATCGGAATGGTAAGCCATGTAGGATGTCGGTACCGGAATGTTCTTATAGCGGGAGATATCCACACCGGAAGAGTAGTCAATCTTATAGTAAGTGCCGGTTGCAATTGGGAAAGTGGAAACATCACGCTTGCCGTGATCCATTACCGCGGTTACATCGGGTGGGAAGACCGATTGAGTGTTATCGTTAACAGCTACGGCAGGATTTGCCCACCAAAGGAATGTCTGTGGCACGTCCGTGCGGTTATAAAGCTGTGTTTTGAGTTCAATATAAGCTTTGTCGGGGTAAAGTGTGATGAATGTCATGCCCTTGGTGCGGAACATGTTCTCAATTTCGCCCACGCAAATGGTGCAGCTGCCGTCTTTATTATGTAATATCTTATAATTCACTGGGTCAAAAGTGCTCGGGCGGTGATGCTGCGGCCAGTTAAATTCAATGCCGCCTGAAATCCATGGGCCGGCAAGTCCGACGAGTGCCGGCTTGATTACATGGTTGTAGTAAACAAAATCAAACTTATTGGTTTTATCATATGCTCTTTGAATTCTTCCGCCAAGTTCCGGCAGAATCATTACGAAAAGATACTTGTTCTCCAAAAACAGTGCGTGGTAGGTCTGGTCAACTTTGGTATCCGTAATTTTATCGATGACACTGTGCGGATATACGCGGCCGGAGCTACCCTGATACACGCGCTTTTCCAGAAACATCGGGTTTTTATCCGGTTTGCCTATTTGATAGGTGGGAATGACGGTGTCTTCTTCCCAGACAGAAACACCCTGCGTAATATTTTTTAGCATTGTAATTCCTCCAGTACTGCAGGAACCATTGCCCAAACGCAGAACGATTTATCATTCGGGAGTATTCTAAGTTAAAAATACTCAAGGCCGCCGAAGCGGCTGAACGGAACGGTTTCGTCCATGATAATATTGCAGTTCGTTACAATATTTTTGCCGTCGGGAATATGGTTCCCTGTAATGATCTCATAAAGCAGTTTTACAGCAAGATAAAACTGCTGAGAAGGATTTTGGTAAATAGTTGCCCCTATAATTCCGTTTTCAAGAAAATGCTTTACACCGGAAGTATATTCGTGGCCGATTACGATAATCTGGCCGGTTTTCCCCAGATCCTCAACAGCTTTTGCCACCCATTCGGTCAAGCCGTTGGCAATGTAAATTGCCTGCAGATCGGGATTTTTTTTGATGACCTCAAGAGTCTGGGCATAGGCGTTAATGTAATAGTCCTTTTCGCCCGCTCCCTTGATGAAACAGGTATCTGCAATGCAGATATCAGGATAATCACTGCGGATCTTCTCAAGAAAACCCTGTACGCGGACATTCATTCCGCTCGTTGTGTAAAAAGGACAGAAAACGGCGATTTTTCCTCTGGACTTAATAAACAAAGCAATCAGTTTGGCTGCCAGCCTGCCAATGCCTCTGTCATCAGGGCCAATATGAAATGCTTTGCCCGGCAATTCAATATCGTCGATAACAGTTGCGGTCGGAGTCGCTTTGCTTAGTGTTTCGAGAAAAGGGTCTTTGCCGGAAGGGGTAAAGATCAGGCCGCTGATACCCTGTTTTACCATTTTATTAATGGAAGCCATTTGCTCATCCAGGGAATAGCTGGCATAGTGGTCGATAATCAGATTTACGCCGAAGGGAAGGAGCTCGTTTTCAGCGCGGCGGATGCCGGCGTCGATTTCGGACCAAAACTCCGATTCAACCAAAGGATAGGCCAGTCCGATTTTTATATTGCTTTTTTTGGCTACAAGCGCACGGGCAATCTGGCTGGGTTTGTAATCCAGCTTTTTAACCGCAGCTTTTACGCGTTCTATATTTTCCGGAGAAACTCGTCCTCTGTTGTGAAGCACTCGATCCACCGTTCCAATGGAAACGTTAGCGAGTTTTGCAACATCTTTAATAGTCGGTTCCATTTTTTCAATCTCGATTCTGTCATGAAATATAACAAAGAGGCTGTTTTGCATTTCACTTCTTTTAAGCCATTATATACCAATTGTTCAATTATTGTAATTATAAATGCTAAAGAAATGGTATGCAGTAAAGATGCTCCGACTATATCAGATCTGTTCACGTGAAGGATTTTTCTATATCTTCAGACCATTGTTCCTCATAGCCGTGTTAACGATAACATCACTTAAATTATACAGTTAAAAGTTAAAAAGTCAAACACTTTTTCATTTTAACAAATGGAAAATAGCGAATATTCGTCATAATTACCATTTTGAATAAAAAGCGCTTCAAATATTTAATAAAATGTTTAAATTATAGTTGACTTTGACGAAATGAAGGCTATAATAAAGGAAGTGTTCACGTTAACGCACTTCTGCAAGCAGGCCAGATACTGATTATTATTCCAATTTATCCATTGCAAATAACATTTTCGGACTTATTTCTCAGCAAAAGTGTTAACGATAACTCTTCAAAGACTAAGCCCGAAGTGCTGGTACAATCAAGTCTGTCACCTGTAGTTTTATCAGAATGTGTTGTCAATGCTGAACTGGTGAGCGAACCCCTGCTCATAACTTACGATGCGTTTTTTGTGATTCCTGAATTCATCCCTGTTTCAGGCGAAAACGCTGTAAGCTGTCCAAACAACAGCAGATTGGCCTGTTATTCAGCAATCTGAAAGACTCAACATTTTTACTGATAGTTACAGCAATATACTCCTTTTACTGTATTACTAGTTGCTGAAGTAAAAAATGTCAACAAGCGAAGGAGGATAAGTAATTGGAAAGTGTACTGGAATTTAAAAACATTTCAAAATATTTTCCCGGTGTAGTTGCACTGGATGATATTAGTTTCCAGGCACATAGCGGCGAGGTATTGGCTTTCCTGGGAGAAAACGGAGCAGGAAAATCAACTCTGCTGAAAATACTCAACGGCGATTACCAGCCGAGCAAAGGCGAGTACCTGATTGACGGCGTTGCAAAGCACTTCCGTTCCCCTCACGAGGCAATTGAAGAGGGCATCAGCGTCATTTACCAGGAACGCCAGATCCTTTTGGAGTTGAGTGTTGCCGAAAACATTTATCTGGGCAGGATGCCTACCAATAAAATGGGCGTCATCAATATTGGCCAAGCAAACAAAATGGCTCAGAAAATTATCAACGATTTCGGCCTGCCGATTAAGCCTCAGACAAAAGTAAAAGATTTAAGCATCGCCTACCAGCAGATGGTTGAAATCATGAAGGCATATAGCCGCGAGAACTTAAAGGTTATTTGCTTTGATGAGCCTACCGCCAGCTTGAGCGATTCCGAAATTGAGTGCCTGTTTGAGATTATCCACAAGCTGAAAAAAGAAAATAAAATCATCATCTATGTTTCACACCGCATGGATGAGCTGAAAGAAATTACCGATAAGATTGCGATCTTCAAAGACGGCCGTTATGTCCGCACGGTGGCCAACGGAGAGGTTTCCCAGCAGGAACTGATTAAACTGATGGTCGGCCGTGATTTGGGAGACGTTTATAAGAATCTGGACAGGAATAAGACAATCGGCGATGTTCTTCTGGATGTAAGGAATGTTTCTTCCGACTATGTAAAAGGAAATTCGTTCCAGCTTCGCCGCGGCGAGGTTGTTGGGTTCAGCGGATTGGTAGGCGCCGGCCGTACAGAACTTATGCGTGCAATCATCGGTGCAGACCCAATGCGCGGCGGCGAGGTTTATATGGAAGGCAAAAAAATTGTAAACCGTTCGCCGAAAGATGCAATGAAGAACGGTATTGTGCTTGTTCCGGAAGACCGTAAAATGCAGGGAATTCTTGCTAACCTGAGCATTAAGGGCAACATTAACGTTTCCATGCTGGATAAGAACGCGGGTAAATTCGGCATTGTTGACAAGAAGAAGGAAGATTCCGTCGCTGCGGAGGGAATTAAGGAATTCCGCATTAAAACCCCTTCGGCAGATAAAAAGATTCTGGAACTTTCCGGCGGCAATCAGCAAAAATGCATTGTGGCGCGCTGGATCGCAACCAAACCGAAAGTCCTGATTCTGGACGAACCAACCAAAGGAATCGACGTCGGCGCAAAATCGGAATTCTACCAGATGATCTGCTCCTTTGCAAAACAGGGGCTCGGCGTTATTTTAATATCTTCGGAGATGCCGGAAGTTATGGGCCTTTCCGATCGGATTATCGTAATGAAGTCGCTTAAAATCGTTGGTGAAATATCCCATGACGAGGCAACGGAAGACAAGCTCCTCAGTATGGGAATGATAGGAGAGGATGCACAATGAACGAACAAACAAGTCAGAAGAAAGGGTCGTCTGCATTTCAAAAGATATCCGGCGCAATCGGCGGTGAAAAGTTAGTTCTGATCGGCGCAATTGTGGTGGTATTCATTCTCTTTTCGTCGCTGAACAGCAACTTTTTCTCATTTGATAACATCATCAATCTGATGGTTGCAGCTTCTCTCGTCGGCCTGGTAGCAATCGGACATACATACTTAATTATTGCTGCGCAGAACGATTTGTCCCCTGGCTCCCTCGCAGCTCTCTCCGGAACGCTTTGCGCGCTGCTGGTAAGCTGGAACGTGCCGCTTGTTGCGGCTATCATCATAACCTTGGTCGTTTCGGCGATTGTCGGCGTCTGCAATGCTTTGATGGTTAACAAGATTAAACTGGATCCTTTCATTGCAACGCTGGTTTCACAGGCAATTCTTCGTGGATTTGCTTACATTATCTGCGGTGGTAAGCCGGTTGCAATTGCCGACCAGGCGTATCTTAACCTCGGGACACTTGGCTTCCTCGGCATACCGCTTTCCGTTTGGATTACCATAGTCTGCATTGCCGTATTTGGCTTTATCCTGGCAAAAACAAAGTTTGGGCGCAGCATTTATGCAATCGGCGGAAATAAAGATGCGGCTCGTCTCGCAGGTCTGAATCCGCAGAAGATCATTATGATCTGCTTCGTTTTAATGGGTGTGCTCTGCGGCGTCGGCGGCATTGTTTTCTCAGCCAGAATGAACTGCGGCCAGCCTGCTGCAAACGTCAACCTTGAATTCGATGCCATTACAGCCGTTATTTTGGGCGGCGTATCCTTCACCGGCGGCGTCGGCGGCATGGGCGGCACCGTACTTGGTATTATTCTGATTCAGGCATTCAACACAGGACTGATTATGGTTAATGTACCTTCTTTCTGGCAGTATGTAGCGCGCGGCGCATTGCTCCTGTTCGCTCTTACTTCCGACTATTTACGTAAGGAAAAACGTAAGAAGGTTCTGTTGGCTGCCAGCATGAAGAACGCTTAATTACATTTAGAAGGCTTCTAATTCATATTTTACATGCTACATGAAGCATGTTGAATAAAATCAAATTAGCAGGAGTGAATTGTATGAAAAAGTCTTTATCACTAATTTTAGCATTATCTATGGCACTTGTTGGTTTTACAGGATGCAGCAATTCTTCTTCTACAGCTTCAACTACAGCTGCAGCAGGCGGAGCTACGGCAACGACAAGCACAGCCGCTGCCCAGAGCAATGGAAAACTTAAGGTCTACGGCATCTACAAAGCTGGCGACCAGACATGGTTCATCAACGAAGGCGCAGCAGCAAAGAAGGCTGTTGAAGCTGCCGGCGGTGAATTCATCTATGTTGATGCAAAAATGAGCCCGGAAGAATACCTCAAAGCAGTTGACAATGCAATTGCAAACCACGCTTCCGGCGTTGTTACCTGCGTACCGGACCAGACAATGTCCCAGTCCGTCGTCACGAAACTGACGAATGCAAAGATTCCGGTTATCGCTGCTGATGATGCTCTGCAGGATACTACCGGCAAAAAGATTGCTCCGTGGGTTGGTATCGATGCTTACGGCATTGGTGAAATTAACGGCAAATGGCTTGCAGACTATGTGAGCAAGAACAATCTCGCATCCAAGTCCGATGTTGGCCTGCTGATTATGACGATGGATACAGTTTCCAGCTGCGTGCCTCGTGCAAAGGGCGAAAATGACGCATTCACAAAAGACTGCGCAAGCTTCAACAAGAGCAAAATCTTCAAGGCAGACTACGACGGCACAA
Organism: Caproicibacter sp.; assembly: GCA_036260805.1. Classification (GTDB taxonomy): domain Bacteria; phylum Bacillota; class Clostridia; order Oscillospirales; family Acutalibacteraceae; genus Thermocaproicibacter. The sequence continues at coordinate 14,274 of DATALZ010000011.1, read as the reverse complement.
CCGATAAGGGCAACACCGCTGCAGCAGCAGTATTTACCGCTCATCCGGAAATCAAGACCTGGCTCGTAACCGGTGCAAACGAAGAAGGAACCGTTGGTGCGTGCCGTGCTCTCGAAAGTGCCGGCTTAGCCAAGAATGCATGCGTTGTCGGCTTAGGCGGATACCTTGCAAAAGATGAATTCAAAAAAGCAAGCTCCCCGATGAAAGCCGCTACATATTTCTCCTCTGACTCCATCGGAACAAGCTCCATAAAAGTTCTGCAGGATGCAATTGCAGGCAAGACCGTGAAACAGGAAACAACTGTGAGCGCTGTAATCGTAACTCCGGAAAACTACAAGCAGGTTATGGGAGCTGCTGCTAACTAATCGTTTCAAGTCATTCGTTTGTGAAAATCTGGTTTAAGATATTGTTGTAATCCCCTATTTTCTAGAGCCGCCCTGTTTATTTGAGCAGGGCGGCTGTCTTTTAGGATTGTTTTGCTTAGCATAATCATTCTATATGTTTTTTATGGCTAAAAGTCTTTTTGTGTATACGTTAAGAACGCTGTATTATCGAAGATTAAAAGGTCTTTTTCATTTGTTGGGGAAAAGAATTTGCATTTTACCCTTGCCTTCCCCTCAAGGGGAAGCCGGAAATTCGTGTTCTAGTGGCTACCCCAATATTTAATATAGAACCATTAAAAGTTTTCAGCAGAGAAAAGTACCTGTGTAAAATCAGATAGAAATATTCACGGCCTGACCTGCTGAAGGATTGTTTTTAAATTTTCTACCTATGCGTTTTCAAATCTTATCTGTTTAAAAGTAAAGACGCGATAATCAGGCTAAATTTTTACAAAGAGGGCAGTTAGTATGAAAATATTGAAGAGGCAAAGGTCGATAAAAAAGCAACTATTCTTTGCAATGGTCAGTTTAGCTGTTTTAATCAGTATCTTTTGTGGAATTTCAAATGCTGTAATTCTCTATACCGATTCTACGAGCAACATTAATACCAGAATCAACGAGAATATCACGGCCTACAATCATTCTGTTCAAAATGCAATCAGCAACTACAGAACAAAAATTGAGGCAGTCGCTCAGAACTCAGAGATAACCGATGTAAACAGATCTGCAGACCAGAAGAAAATCATTCTGCAGCAGCTGGCTCAAAGTTATGAGTTCAATTCTGTAATGGTATGCAATGACAAAGGCATTACGCTGGACAACGCGGACGTGAGCAGCACAGATTATTTTAAGCAGTCAATTGCAGGAAAGACGTACATAACTACAACAATGGCGGATAAAGAAAGTTCGAGCAATATCCTTATCGTATCAGCGAAGATCAATAACGGCGGTTACAAAGGAGTTGTTTATGCTTACCTGGCAAGCGATACATTCAGCAAAATGATCGACGACGTATCCATTGGTAAATCGGGGTATGGCTTTATTGTCGATAATCAGGGCAAAATTATCGCTCATAAAAACAGAGCCGTTGTAAACAGCTTTACAAATTATATTGAACTCGCTAAGAAAGACAGTTCTTACGCCGGACTTGCAGGGGTCATAAAGAACATGACGGCAGGCAAAACCGGAATGGAAACAACCCGGGTGAACGGAGTTATGCAGTCGATTGGTTACACAAAAATTGCGTATACAGACGGCTGGTCAATCGGTGTTGCTGCACAGACATCGGAACTCATGGGCAGTTTTTATAACTCAATTTTCATTACGATCGCATTGATTATTTTCTTCATTGCCCTTTCGGTTATCTTGGCCTTAAAAATCTCGAAACCGATTGTAAATCCGATGATCAGCATGGTAAAACGGATTCAGCAGCTTGCCGAGGGCGATCTGCATTCCGAGGTTCCACAGGTTAATACAGAGGATGAAATCGGAGCCCTTTCAAAATCGTTTACTTCCACCGTTAATATTTTAAACGGCTATGTCGGAGAGATCTCATCTGTTTTATCGGGGCTGGAGCACGGCGACTGCACCGTTCGGACAAGCCGGGATTATAAAGGCGATTTCATTGAAATTAAGAACTCGCTGGACGCAATTGCTTCGAACCTGAATTCTACGTTCATAAATATCAGTCGGTCGACAGAGCAGGTAGCGACCGGCGCGGAACAGGTTTCCGATGCGTCGCAGATGTTGTCCCAGGGAGCGTCGCAGCAGGCCAATTCCATAGATATGCTCTCTGAATCCATATCACAGATTGCGGAGAAAGTGAATAAAACGGCTGCAAACGCAGCGGATGTGGATCGATCTTCCAATCAGGCTTCCGCGGAAGTGGAGCATGGCAGCAGCCAAATGAACGAAATGATTCAGGCAATTACTGAAATCAGCGACTCATCCAGTGAAATCGGGAAAGTCATTAAAACAATTGAAGACATTGCATTCCAGACCAATATTCTGGCTTTGAACGCTGCCGTAGAAGCAGCCAGAGCGGGAGAAGCGGGCAAAGGCTTCGCCGTGGTAGCCGACGAGGTCAGAAATCTGGCAGGCAAGAGTTCTGAGGCTGCCAAGAATACAACCCATCTGATTCAGGACTCAATTGAAAAGGTGGAGAACGGAACAAAAACCGCGCACGAAACAGCGGAATCGCTGAATGCAATTTTCGGAAGCGTAAAGAATATTTCCAAACTGATCGGCGAGATATCCGAAGCATCGAACGATCAGGCATCGTCAATCAATCAGGTTAAACAGCATCTGGACCAGATTTCCGCGGTAGTGCAGACCAACTCGGCCACAAGCGAAGAAAGCGCTGCAACCAGCGAGGAACTGAGCAGTCAGGCGCAAGTGCTGAAGCAGGAGCTGGCACACATAAAACTGATGAATCCATAAATTCTTTTAACAATGCATTTCATTTAGAAGGGGCTGCTGCAAACATACGTTTTGCAGCAGCCCTTTAGCAGTATCCGTTTTACGATTTATAGCCTTTTTCGCGGTCAATGGCCTCATCGCGTATTTCGCTGCGCATTCCTTCCAGCGCATCTTCACGGCGTTCATTTTTTGCCTTGAGGTCTTTCCTTGCGGTGTCGTCGGATGTTTCTTCGATCATTTCATCCGCTTTGCGTATATTTTCAATCGTACGGTTGATATTCTCCTGAATGCGTTCCACATTGTCGCGGCGGTCATCCGGTTTTGCTTTCATCTTTCTGTCTCCTTTCAAAAGCGTCTTGTTTTATTATTTTAAATCAATCTGGATTTATAAGCAGAAATTCATTCCAAAATTAAATTCATCATGAGCCCGCCATTATTATTCGACGAGTAACTGGATGGGTAAATACGTTATATAAAAAAGGAAAGCGGCTGCCGTAAGGCAAACCGCTTTCCTTTATATAGGAAGATATGAAAAAAATCTTGTACTTGTAATCAGTCAACCGTCGCTGCAGACTGACGAACCATAAAAATCCCGGGCAAGCCGTACGCCCGAAAACAATTCATCCGGTTTGCGACCGGCGGTCCTCAATTACCGCTTTCAGATCAGGCATGCACTCTGCGCCAATTACAGAGTGCACACTTTTGAAAGGCTTATGAATCAGACAACGCTGAAGAGCAGTTCGCCGTAGGTCGGATACGGCCAGAATTTGGAGCCGACAAGCGCTTCAATTTCATCAGCAGGCTTGCGGGTTTCTTCCATCTGTGCAAATACGGTGTTGCGGAAGTATTTCGCAATTTCCAGCGTCTCGCCGGACTGCGGAGCATTGTTGATGTCGGCTTCCAGCTTTTCCATCTCTGCGTAGAGTTTGTCGGAGTGACCGGCAATCTTCTTCAGCAGGGATTCTTCGAAGCCGGCGCCGATGCCAAGCTCTTTCTTCTGAGCAGCAGTTTTGCCGAGTTCTTTCATGTAAGAAGCAGCTGCGGGCAGTATGTCTTTCTTAATCATGTCGAGCATGGTAAGCGCTTCAATGTTGATCTGCTTATAATAATTCTCGAGTTCAATGTCATAGCGTGCATACACTTCTGTCTTGGAGAGGACGCCGTGCTTTTTAAACAGAGCGACATTTTCGTCGGAGATGTAGCTCGGCATTGCTTCTACGGTGCTCTTGAGGTTCAGCAGGCCGCGTTTTTCGGCTTCCGTTACCCATTCCGGAGCATAGTTGTTGCCGTTGAAGATGATGCGCTTATGGTCGTGGATGGTATCCTTCACAATCTTGTTGAGGGCACCCTTGAAGTCGTCGGCCTTTTCCAGAGTGTCAGCAAACTGAGACAGTACTTCGGCTACAATGGTGTTCAGCATCATGTTCGGGCAAGCGAGGGAAGCTGTGGAGCCTACGCTGCGGAACTCGAACTTGTTGCCGGTGAAAGCAAATGGAGAAGTACGGTTACGGTCTGTTGTATCCTTCGGGAAGCGCGGAAGAATATCGCTGCCGATTTCCATAAAGACTTTGTCTTTCTGGGTATACGGCTTGCCGCTTTCAATGGAATCCAGAACTTCGGTGAGTTCGTCGCCGAGGAACATGGAGATGATTGCCGGAGGAGCTTCGTTGGCACCCAGGCGGTGGTCGTTGCCTGCGCTTGCAACGGAGATGCGGAGCAGATCCTGATGTTCGTCAACAGCCTTGATGATCGCTGCGAGGAACAGAAGGAACTGAGCGTTCTGAATCGGGGAATCGCCCGGCTCCAGAAGGTTTTCACCGGCATCGGTGGACATGCTCCAGTTGTTGTGCTTGCCGCTGCCGTTAATGCCGTCGAACGGTTTCTCATGCAGCAGACAGGTCAGGCCGTGCTTTGTAGCAACCTTCTTCATCATTTCCATGATGAGCTGGTTGTGGTCGGTCGCAATATTGCTTGTTGTGAAGATAGGAGCAAGTTCGTGCTGAGACGGAGCAACTTCGTTATGTTCGGTCTTTGCGAGTATTCCAAGTTTCCACAGTTCTTCGTTCAGGTCTGCCATGAACTCAGCAACGCGGGGCTTGATTACTCCGAAGTAATGATCTTCCATTTCCTGGCCCTTCGGCGGTTTTGCGCCGAACAGTGTGCGGCCGGTGTAAACGAGGTCTTTTCTCTTTTCATATTTGGCTTTGTCAACCAGGAAGTATTCCTGCTCCGGGCCAACGGTTGTAATAACGCGTTTTGCATCGGTGTTGCCGAAAAGCTTCAGAATTCTGAGTGCCTGCTTATTAACGGCATCCATGGAACGGAGCAGCGGGGTTTTCTTGTCAAGTGCTTCGCCGCCGTAAGAGCAGAAAGCTGTAGGAATGCAGAGGGCGTTGCCTTTAATGAATGCGTCGCTGGTCGGGTCCCATGCGGTATAGCCGCGGGCTTCGAATGTAGCGCGCAGACCGCCGGATGGGAAGCTGGACGCATCCGGCTCCCCTTTAATCAGTTCTTTGCCGGAGAACTCCATCAGTACTTTGCCGCCGTCAATCGGGGTGATGAAGCTGTCGTGCTTTTCAGCGGTGATTCCGGTCATCGGCTGGAACCAGTGTGTAAAATGGGTGCAGCCTCTTTCCAGAGCCCATTCTTTCATGGTGTTTGCAACAACATCGGCAACCTTCGGGTCAAGCGCTTTGCCGCGTGCCCTTGTTTCTTTCAGAGCCTTGTAAGTTGCTTTCGGCAGCCGTTCTTTCATAACGGTGTCGTTGAATACCAGACTTCCAAACATCTCAGGAACATTGCTCATCTGAAATTCACTCCCTATATAAAATGTACAATAATAAAAAAAGATGCTATAAGGCTAGGTTTCACGCCTTACAACATCTTTGCTGTATAATCAGTATTATATGGCTGCGACTTAAAAATGTCAATAGCAGTAGCAAAAATTGCAATAAATTAAGCGTTATACTGCATTGTATGCATTAATCTTGATGCATTTCTATATTTTATTCACAATATTGCAGTTTGACTGCTAAAATTATGCAAAAGGTATTGACTTTAATTGATAAACATTATATCATAAAAAAACATATAAAAGTAAGTTATCCATCAAAAAACTTATATTCGGAAGATTAAGCAGACCAAAAGGCGCTTTTTTGCAGTGGCCTGCGCTTCTGTCAAAAAGCTATTATCTTGCAGGGAGGCCTGTTATTTTATGCAGTATGAAGGACAAACGCGCATCCCATCCGGCTGCGCAATCTCCGGCATTTTTTCGCGCAGCGGCGAAAGATTCAACGGAGAGGACATCATCCGTTCCATCACCCCAATGCATGACCGTTCCAACGGGCTGGGCGGCGGTTTTGCGGCCTACGGGATTTATCCGAAACAAAAGGATCTTTATGCGTTCCATGTATTCTACGACAGCGTTCGTGCGAAAGAGGAATGCGAACATATTATCCAGTCCAGCTTCGACCTGACCATCTCTGAGAAAATTCCGACCCGCAAAATTCCGGAAATCACCGATGAGCCGGCCATCTGGCGTTATTTCGGCCTGCCGTACCAGAAGCAGCTGGATGACACTGGCCTTGACGAGCGTGAGTTTGTCTCCCGTTTCGTCATGAAAATCAATACCCAGGTACGCGGCGCTTATGTATTCAGCAGCGGCAAAAACATGGGTGTTTTTAAGGCAGTCGGCTTCCCTGAGGACGTGGGCCGTTTCTATCGTCTTGAGGATTACGAGGGCTACTGCTGGACGGCTCACGGCCGTTACCCGACCAATACGCCGGGCTGGTGGGGCGGCGCACATCCGTTTGCGCTTCTGGACTATTCCATTGTACATAACGGAGAGATTTCTTCTTACGACGCCAACCGCCGCTTTATTGAAATGTTTGGCTACAACTGCACACTTCTGACCGATACCGAAGTCATTACCTATATTATAGATTATTTGAACCGCAGGCAGCACCTGAGCCTGAAAGAAGTTGCCGACGTCATCGCGGCTCCGTTCTGGAGCCAGATTGAAGCCATGCCGGAGGAAGAGCGCAGGCATTATACTTATCTGCGCAATATCTACTCCAGTCTTCTCATCACAGGCCCGTTCTCCATCCTGCTTGGTTATACCGGCGGCATGATGGCTTTGAACGACCGGTGCAAGCTGCGCAGCATGGTCGTCGGCGAAAAGGGCGATACCGTGTATGTGGCAAGCGAAGAGTGCGCAATCCGCACAATTCAGCCGAGCCTCGACAAGCTGTGGTCACCGCAGGGCGGCGAGCCGGTTATCGTAACTCTGAACAAGGGGGTTAAAGTGTAATGGGCATCAATTATAACGTCCCGGAATACGAAGTTGTCCGTGACCCTCAGCGCTGCATTGCCTGCCGTGTCTGCGAGCGCCAGTGCTCCAACGAGGTTCACTCTTTCGACGCAGAGTCCGGCAAAATGCTGAGCGACGAATCCAAATGCGTAAACTGTCATCGCTGCGTTTCACTCTGCCCGACGCATGCGTTGAAAATCGTTAAGAATCCGGATACATTCCGTATCAACGGGCAGTGGAACAACGAAATTATCGGGGAGATTTACCGTCAGGCAGAAACTGGCGGCATGCTCCTTTCTTCCATGGGCAACCCGAAGAATTACCCGATTTACTGGGATAAAATGCTGATTAACGCCTCGCAGGTCACGAACCCGTCCATCGACCCGCTCCGCGAACCGATGGAGACAAGAACGTTCCTCGGCAAGAAACCGGATCAGATTGAGCGTACTCCGGACGGCAGCATCAAAACCGACAATCTGCCGCCGCAGCTCAAACTGGAAGTCCCGATCATGTTCTCGGCCATGAGCTACGGCTCTATCAGCTACAACGCGCATGAGAGCCTTGCACGTGCATCTCGCGAACTCGGTACCTTTTATAATACCGGTGAAGGCGGCCTGCACGAAGACTTTTATAAATACGGCCCCAACACAATCGTTCAGGTAGCGTCCGGACGTTTCGGCGTTCACCAGAAATTCCTCGAAGCCGGCGCGGCAATCGAAATCAAAATCGGCCAGGGCGCGAAGCCGGGCATCGGCGGACATCTGCCGGGCACGAAAATTGTCGGCGACGTTTCCCGTACCCGCATGATTCCGGAAGGCAGCGACGCCATTTCTCCGGCTCCGCATCACGATATTTACTCCATTGAAGACCTGCGCCAGCTGGTCTATTCGCTGAAAGAAGCCACCCGTTACACCAAGCCGGTCATCGTCAAGATTGCAGCGGTTCACAACGTGGCGGCAATTGCGAGCGGCATTGCGCGCAGCGGCGCGGACATTATCGCAATTGACGGATTCCGCGGCGGCACCGGTGCAGCTCCGACCCGTATCCGCGACAACGTGGGTATCCCGATTGAACTTGCACTGGCTTCTGTTGACGAACGCCTGCGTCAGGAAAAAATCCGCAACAACGTTTCGCTCGTCATCGGCGGCTCCATCCGCAGCTCTGCGGATATCGTAAAGGCCATCGCCCTCGGCGCGGACGCCGTATACATCGGTACCGCCGCACTGATCGCGCTCGGCTGTCACCTGTGCCGCACCTGCCAGGGCGGCAAGTGCAACTGGGGTATCGCCACACAGCGGCCCGACCTGGTAAAGCGTCTGAATCCGGACATCGGCTACAAGCGCCTGGTCAACCTCGTTTCCGCATGGCAGCATGAAATCATGGAAATGATGGGCGGCATGGGCATTAACTCCATTGAGGCTCTCCGCGGCAACCGCCTGATGCTCCGCGGTGTCGGCCTGAATGAAAAAGAGCTTGAAATTCTGGGCATCAAGCATGCGGGGGAATAAGCCATGAAACGTGTTTATGTGAATGAGAAATGGTGCCTGGGGTGCCATCTTTGCGAATATAACTGCGCGTTTGCCAACTCTGGTGAAACCAGTATGGTAAGGGCGCTTCAGAATGTAACTATCCACCCGAGAATCCAGGTCGAAGGCGACAACAACGTGAGTTTTGCCGTCTCCTGCCGCCACTGTGAGGAGCCGATTTGCGTCAAGAGCTGCATTGCCGGCGCCCTCAGCATACAGGACGGTGTGATTCACTGCAATCAGGACAAATGCGTCGGCTGTTTCACCTGCGTTCTGGTCTGCCCTTACGGAGCGGTTACTCCCGCGCCGGACGGACACGTTATCCAGAAATGCGAGCTTTGCACCAACAACAGCTTCGGCGAGCCTGCCTGCGTAAAGGGCTGCCCCAACGGGGCCATTGTGTTTGAGGAGAGGTGAGCGCGTTGAAATATGTAATTATCGGTAACTCAACGGCCGCAGTCGGCTGCATCGAAGGTATTCGTTCCATTGATAAAACCGGCCCGATTACGGTCATTTCCGACGAGCCGCACACCGTGTATTCCCGCCCGCTGATTTCGTACCTCCTGTACGGAAAAACGGATGAGGAACGCATGAAGTACCGCCCGGATGATTTTTACAGCAAAAACGGCGTAAAGACCCTTTTGGGCATCAGGGCCGAGAAAATAGATTACGCGAAAAAAGAAGTCGTTCTGAGCAGCGGCGCAGCTGAGCCGTTCGATAAGCTTCTGATTGCCACCGGTTCCCGCCCGTTTGTTCCGCCGATGGACGGTCTGGACACGGTCGAAAAGAAATTCAGTTTCATGACGCTGGACGACGCAAAGGCGCTCGGCACGGCAATTAATCCTGAGTCCCGCGTACTCATCATCGGCGCCGGGCTCATTGGCCTGAAATGCGCCGAAGGCATCCGCCATCTGGTGAAATCCATTGAGGTTGTCGACCTTGCCGACCGCATTCTTCCCAGCATTCTGGATGAAGAAGGCTCGGCTATGGTTCAGAAGCACATTGAGTCGCAGGACATTTCGTTTACGCTTGGCGACAGTGTCGCAAAGTTTGACGGAAATACCGCCAGACTGAAGAGCGGCAAAGAAATTTCGTTTGACGTTCTCGTTGTGGCTGTCGGCGTAAGGCCGAACACACAGCTCGCGGCGGATATCGGCTGCAAGGTTGGCCGCGGTGTAGCAATTGATGAGAATTCCGCCACAAGCCTTGCGGATGTTTACGCTGCCGGCGACTGCTGTGAATGCCACGACATCAGCATCGATTCCAACCGTATTCTTGCCATTCTGCCGAACGCATATCTGCAGGGTGAAACCGCAGGTATCAACATGGCGGGCGGCGAGAAGAAATTCGATAAGGCCATCCCGATGAACGCAATCGGATTCTTTGGCCTGCACATCATTACTGCGGGCAGCTACGACGGCGAAGCCTGGACGGTAAAAGAAGAAAACACCTACAAAAAACTGGTATCGAAGGATAACCTGCTGAAAGGCTTCATTCTCATCGGCGATGTTGCCCGCGCAGGCATTTACACTTCGTTGATTCGGGAAGAGACTCCGCTCGATACCATTGACTACGAACTGATAAAACAAAAGCCGCAGCTGATGGCGTTTACCATGGATCAGCGCGAAGTGAAGCTGGGAGGGAAAAAGCAATGATGCATATTGATGCGGACGGGAAGTACTTTCAGCAGCTCAATGAAGAAATCCGCGCCGCAGCGGATGCTGAAATCACCATTGACAACTGCATCGGCCAGCGTTACATCGGCGCCGGAATGAGCGGCAAATCTCTTTTGATTCACGGAGTTCCGGGCAATGACCTTGGATGCTACCTCAACGGCGGAACCATCCGGGTGCAGGGCAACGCGCAGGATCAGACGGGCGACACCATGAACGCGGGCGCCGTAATTGTAGAAGGCTCCAGTGGTGACGCTACCGGGTACGCCATGCGCGGCGGAAAGATTTTCATAAAAGGCAACGCGGGTTACCGCGCCGGAATTCATATGAAGGCCTATAAGGAGCAGCAGCCGCTGATTATTATCGGCGGCGAAGCCGGCAGCTTTCTCGGGGAATATCAGGCCGGCGGCACTATCATCGTGCTTGGCCTGAACAGCACCAAGGCTCCGATGGGCAACCTCTGCTGCGCCGGTATGCACGGCGGCCGCATGTTTGTCCGCTGCGACGAGCTTCCGAAAGACCTGCCGGTACAGGTCAACAAAGCGGTGGCAACGCCGGAAGATATGGCTTCCATAGGCGATTATCTGGATGACTTCTGCCAGACATTCGGAATTTCGAAAGAGGAAGTCCTCTCCAAGAAATTCTACCTCATAACGCCGAATACGAAAAACCCATACAAAGCACTTTACACATTTAACTGAAAAAGATTCAGGCGCCCGGTTTACCGGGCGCTGTTTTTTTATATGACTGTCGGTACAAAAAGGCAGATATAAAAAAATCAGAATAAAATCCCGCAGCGTATAATATTTTTAATTATCCTAAATCTTATTGATATTTTATATTTACATCACAAAAGTGGAATTATATTTATAATATAGTACAAAATAGATTGAAATACACTCCTGTGATTCATGATGAAGTAATATTGCAGACTTCCTTATTTTGTATTATAATTATTTCATATCCATACAAACAGGACTAAAAACAGATCAATATTTGCTATTTACTTTATGAAAGGGAAGTGACTGCAATGCTGAAGAATTCTTCTTTCCTCGATATGCTTCTGTGGAATGTTCTTATCGTCGGGTTATGGCATGTAGTGTCTTTCTTATCATGCCAGAAGCTTCCGAATTCAAAATTTGATGCCTCAAAAGGGCGGTATCTTGCCCGTACATGGGAACATGGCGGCCGTTGGTACCGGGATAATCTAAAAATTCAGATGTGGAAAGACAGACTTCCGCAGCATATCGGAAAAGGCGGATTTTCAAAGGAGCATTTTACAGGCGACTCCATTGACTACCTTGACCAGTTTATTCTGGAAACATGCCGCGGCGAATGGATGCACATGAAAAACTGCATCTGCGCAGTCGTAGCGCTTCTCATTAATCCGTTACTCGTCGGTTTCCTGGTATCGGTGCTTATTCTGATTGGAAATCTGCCGTTTGCTCTGGTGCAGAGGTACAATCGCTTCCGGTTGCAGGTTCTCCGTAAAAAGCGTTTGAGAGATATACGTTCTGCAGGGTTGGAACAGAATACGGTTACCGCCTGAAATTAAAGTTTACTATGCAGCAGCCAGCCGGTTGGTTTGGCTGCTTTTTTTATGACTTTTTCCACAAAATAAAACCGGATGTTGAAATGAGGTGCAGATGTGAAAAGGTTACGTTCTCTGGCAGCTTTTCTTTTTGCTCTTTTCATTACAGTACAGGCAGCGCTTGTACCATCTGCGGCAGATGCCTCTGGGTTTTCTTTTGCACTGGGCGGTCAGGATGCGTGCGCCGGGGACGTTGTTGCACTTAAGCTTCAAGTAAACGGAAGCATGCCTGCGGCCGGGTTCCGGGTTCGGGTATCTTATGATGACTCCGTCCTTCAGTTTGAAAATATGGACGTATCGTCGCGTATTGAAACCGGCACGCTGCAGACGAACAGCGTGTCGAATCCCATATATTCCGTTTATGTCTGCAGCACAGACAAGGGGTCTGCGCCAACCCTTTCCGGCACAGTCCTTACCTATCTGTTTCGCGTGAAAAGCAATGCCGAAGCCGGAGAAACAGATCTCTGCGCCTGCATTGATGAAATCTGCGATTATTCGGGGAAAAGTCTTGATCTCGATCACTTTTCCACACTCCCCCTGAATATCCGGGCAAACGGGACGAGCCAGCCGTACCTTACGGCCCTGGAACCGTCTCAGGGTACTTTAAGCCCGGCTTTTTCGCGGGATGTATTCGATTACAATTTAAGCGTAGATTCCGGTGTCCGATCCGTTACGTTCCGCGCAGATGCGGCGGACGGTGCAAGCGTAAGGGTAAGCCGAAAAAGCCTTAACGAGGCCGGTACCGACACGGCGATTACGGTCACCGTAACGTCCGCCGACAAAAAAGAGCAGGCGGAGTATCACGTTGTCGTCAACAGAGCGGAAAAAGAAAATGAAGTTAATTCAGAAGATAGCCGTTCCCCAAGCTCGCGCGGGCAGACGTCAGGCCATACGAAGAATCAGACGAAAGTGAATGATGCCGCGGAAAAAGCTCTGATTGCAGCAAAAAGCAAAAAGACCAAGTTTGCCGCGGCTTTGTCCGGCACGGTTAACAACCGCACGGAACCGTCTGCAGCACAGGAAAATACGGTTCAGAATACTCCTGCAGCTGCTGAAAACGTTGCTCAGTCAGCACCAGGACTTACGATGATTCAGGACCGTATGCCGGCGTATTTTATCGGCCTGCTGGCGGCAGGCTTTTGCATAACGGCAGGCATTGCCTTATGCTTATGGTTTACCATGAAAAAGAAGTAGAAAAAGTTAATCGGCTGCTGAGTGTTCAGGTCTTTTTCGTGAACTCCGTATGGCATACGGGGCAGGTGATTACAATTTTGCCTTTCCCTTTTGGTACGCGAAGGGTGTTTTTACACTTGGGGCATTTATAATAACGGCATACGTCGCGGTCCCTGGCTTTCATCGTTGCAAAATCCTGCGCCGTCTTAAAACGGCTGGAAATTGAGCGCACCCAGTTCCAGACTGGAGCCCACCATTTTAAAAACCAGGCGTTTTCTTTCCAGCGTTGTTCATGGTTGCGCGAAAGCATACGCCAAAGGCTCCAGACTAATACTACTGCGGCAAGGATAAAAAGAATCGGGCTTCTGAAAATATTCGAAAAAATCAACAGTACACAATACAAAACGAGCATGGCGACGGAAAGTTGGTCACCGCCATGCCTGCCGTACATCACTTTGTTCAGCCAAAGGGAAATTCGAGCCATCCAGTTCATAAAAGTACTCCTTTATATTGTAAAGAAAATTCAATGTTCCGTCTTTGTAATAGCACAATGATAGCACATAAGTATTAGCTATGATTGAACAAATTATGAAAACCGCCTGCCCGATGAATTCGGACAGGCGGTAATTCTTTTGTATGGTTTTAGAGAATCTCCGGAACAATCTGCAGCAGATCAGCAAATGTTAAGGCTCCGTAAACGGAACCTTCTGCTTCGCCGTAACCGTATTTTGCGTGGATGAACGGAATGCCAGCTGTTTTTGCCGATTCAAAATCAATTCCGGTGTCCCCAACATAGACTGCTTTGTCCAGACGATTTCTTTCTACAATCAGCTTAATATTTTCACCTTTTAGTTTGCTGGTTCGGCCGAAACATTCCGTATCGTCAAAGCGGCTGTAAAGCTTGTAGTATTCCAGAAAGGATTCTATGTATCCGTCCTGGCAGTTGCTGACGATAAAGAGCTCATAGTCTTTGTTCAGCTCTTCCAGCGTCTCCAAGACCTTTGGGTACAGGGTTCCGCCATGTTCACACAGATAATTCTGTTCTTCCTCGCAGCATTCCTTCGCAATCTGCATTCTGCGCTGCTCGCTGACGTTGGGCAAAAGACCCTGAAAAATATCCGTCATGGTTTTGCCCATCATGTTCCGCATATCTTGGGTGGTAATCTGGCAGTTCAAATCTTCATGGCGTCTCAGGGCCTTGTTC
>DATALZ010000009.1:0-12577 GCA_036260805.1 Caproicibacter sp. | reverse complement strand
AAACAGGAGACGGCAAAACATGCAGATATCCAACAGCGACAGGGCGAAAATTCTGGTGCAGGCTCTGCCCTATATTCAAACACACGCAGGAAAAACCATTGTGGTAAAATACGGCGGCAGCGCCATGGTGGACGAAGCCCTGAAAGACGCCGTCATGTGCGACATCGTACTGATGCAGCTCGTTGGAATCCGCGTGGTTCTGGTTCATGGCGGCGGCAAGGAAATCAACGCAATGCTGAGCAAAATCGGCAAGGAAAGCCGTTTTATTGACGGCCTGCGCTATACCGACCGCGAAACCATCGACGTGGTTCAGATGGTTCTTGCAGGCAAGGTAAACAAAGACCTCGTTCAGCTTCTTCAGCGCCACAGCGGCCGAGCGGTCGGCCTTTGCGGACTGGACGACGGGCTTTTGAAAGCGGAGAAAATGGTTGCGTCCGAAGACCTCGGCTATGTAGGCGAGATTACCGAAGTGAACGCGGCCCCCATCGACAACGCGACCCGGAACGGCTATGTTCCGATTGTTGCCACCATTGCGGGCGGCGATGACGGCGAGGTCTACAACATCAACGCGGATATCGCGGCGGCCCGCATCGCGGCGGAGCTGAAAGCCGAAAAGCTGATTCTGATGACCGACGTGCGCGGGCTTCTGCGCGACAAGGACGACGAAGATTCGCTCATCCCCGTGGTAAACGTGAGCGAGGTTCCAAAGCTCCAGAATCAGGGAATCATCACCGGCGGCATGATTCCGAAAATCAAGTGCTGCGTGGACGCCGTCCGTCGCGGAGTCGGGCGCGCACATATCATCGACGGGCGAATTCCGCACTCCATTCTGATTGAATTGTTCTCCGATGAAGGCATCGGCACAATGCTCTATTGAAAGGGATGAAACTGAGATGACATTCGAGCAGGTAAAAAACCAGCTGGATGAAAACATCATGCCGTCTTATTCGCGGTTTGACGCGGCGCTGGTTTCCGGCAAAAACGCCACGGCAACAGGCGTGGACGGCAGGGAATACATCGACTTTACAAGCGGAATCGGCGTAAACTGCCTCGGTTATGCCGACGAGAAATGGGCCGCAGCCGTTGCAAAGCAGGCCGCGACGATTCAGCATATCTCGAACCTCTACTACAGCCCGGTACAGACGGAACTGGCCGAAAAGCTGTGCAAATTAAGCGGAATGTCCAAAGTCTTTTTCGGCAATTCGGGCGCCGAAGCAAACGAATGCTGCATCAAACTCGCACGCAAGTACGGCGAGGATGTGCTCGGCAAAAAGGACCCGGAGATCATCACCCTCAAAAATTCGTTCCACGGCCGCACGGTCACGACACTGGCGGCAACCGGGCAGGACGTTTTCCACGAGCATTTTCTGCCGATGACGCAGGGCTTCCGTTACGCGGACGCGAACATGGAAAGCGTCAAATCCTGCGTGACCGACCAGACCTGCGCGGTTCTGGTAGAACTGATTCAGGGTGAGGGCGGCGTGGTTCCCATGGAGAAAACCTTCGTAAAGGAACTCCGCAAATACTGCACCGAACATAAGATTCTCATGATGATTGACGAGGTACAGACGGGCGTCGGACGCACCGGCGCGTTCTATTGCTACCAGAATTACGATATTGTTCCGGACGCGATTTCCAGCGCAAAGGCAATTGCCGGCGGCCTGCCGATGGGCGCATGCCTGTGCGGCGAAAAACTCGGCGGACTTCTCAGCAAGGGGCTGCACGGCTCCACATTCGGTGGGAACCCCGTTGTCTGCGCGGGCGCGCTTGCGGTTGCGGAACGTGTGGGCGACCCCGAATTTCTCAAAGAAGTGCAGGCGAAGGGCACATACTTCACCGAAAAGCTCCGGGCAATGAAGGGTATCTCCGAAGTCCGGGGCATGGGCCTGATGCTCGGCGCAAAGCCCGAAAAGGGAACGTCCGGCGAAATCGCGGCAAAATGCGTGGAGAACGGCCTGCTGATTCTCACCGCGAAAGACATGCTGCGCTTCCTGCCGCCGCTGACCATCACGAAGCAGGAAACCGACAAAGGCCTGGCAATTCTTGAGAAGGTACTGAAAAGCCTCTGATTTTTCAGCGGCTGATCCATTTAAAATAATCAATCGATAACGGGAGGCTTTTTTATGAATCATCTTTTAAAAATGATGGACCTGACCAACGGTGATATCACCGAAATTCTTAACCTTGCCGATCAGCTCAAGTACGAGCAGAAACACGGCATCGAGCATAAACTTCTTGCGGGCAAAACTCTGGGTATGATTTTCGAAAAGGCTTCCACGCGTACGCGCGTATCGTTTGAAGTCGGCATGTACCAGCTCGGCGGCCTGCCGATCTTCCTTTCTTCCGACGACCTGCAGATTGGCCGCGGCGAGCCGGTTCAGGACACCGCCCGCGTGCTTTCCCGTTATCTGGACGGAATCATGATCCGCACCTTCAAGCAATCGGAGGTTGACGCTCTTGCAAACAACGGCACCATTCCGATCATCAACGGTCTGACAGACTACGCGCATCCCTGCCAGGTTCTCGCCGACCTCATGACCATCCGGGAATACAAAGGTTCGCTCGAAGGCCTCAAGATGTGCTTCATCGGCGACGGAAATAACATGATGAATTCGCTCATCGTCGGCGGCCTGAAGATGAAGATGGAAGTTGCCGTAGCCTGCCCGGCAGATTACCGCCCGAGCCCGATAGTTCGCGATTTTGCCGCCGCGCACCCGGCGTTCAGCATGACGACCGACCCGCTGGAAGCCGCCAAAGGCGCAGACGTTCTGATTACCGACGTATGGGCTTCCATGGGCGAAGAAGCCGAGGCGGAGAAACGCAGAAAAGCCTTCCAGGGCTACCAGATCAACGACGAAGTCCTCGCAGCGGCAAAGCCTGACGCCATCGTACAGCACTGCCTGCCGGCGCACCGCGAGGAAGAAATCACCGCGAAGGTGTTTGAAGCGCACGCACAGGAAATTTTCGACGAAGCCGAAAACCGCCTGCATGCGCAGAAGGCTGTTCTGGTAAAACTGCTCGGCAACAAATAACAACGCTGCAGATAAACCTGAGCCGTACTCTGAATTCAGAGCGCGGCTTTTTTGGGAAATTCGTCAAAATACTTCAAAAAATAAAGGCTGTACCCCGGAATTTTGGGATATAGCCACGAATAAGCTTATGATTGGTAAATTATGAATCGAAAAATTCCACCGAACCGTCCCGCGCGCAGTGCCACGCCTATTTGGTGAGGATGCCTTGGTCGGACTGCTGAATGATGAGAATATTCTCCTCGTAGCCTGTGTCCGCGTTGATATAAACCAGAACGCGGTCGCTCTGCGCGCCGGAACACAGGAATTCAAAGGTGAGTTTCTCGTTGTTTCCGGCAGTTGGAATCAGCGCCAGCCTGGACTGTTTTACGGACAGGTTGGGGCTTACGCTTTTCTGTGCTTGCTGCGCCGTAAGTTTTGGGGCAAGATTCCGGTTCCTGTGGTTCATAATATACCCGGTAGACTGAAACCGCACCACCTCTCCGTTATCCAGAGCGATACCCACTTTTACAAGGTCCGGGTAGCAGATGATTCCGTCCTGCACATAGGCATAGTTGATGAGGCAGATGTTGTCCGTGATCATGTAGTAGCTTTCTTTCATGTTCCGGAGCCCACGGCTGTTCAGAAAATCCCGTGCTTTTTTCGAGGCTGCCGTGTAGTCCAGCTTCATATCCGCAACCGCACGGCTGTTGGTCATGTCTGAAACAAATCCGCCCGCTTTGGTTACGGACATGCTGATTTCACCGTTGTTCGCCGTGAAATTGTAAGTCGGCAGATTCCCGGCTGTGTCCTGTGTATGCGCCAGTTTATCCTGCGTTGTATTCAGAAAGGCGGCGGCGATGTTCTGCGCATTCCCCTGCAGGATCTGCTCTTTGCCCTCGGTAAGCTTCGGCTTCTGGCTCATTACGTTGTCCGAAAAAGGGCCGTCGTATATCAGGGACGGAAAATCGCTGAAATCCTTTGCGGTATCTTTCATTTCATCGTGGAACGCTGTAGTATTACTGAAATCCACATTCACGTTCTGCATATCCGTCACAAGCTTCTGGGAGTAGGACTCCAGGCTCTGCATGGTTTTGTATTCTTCTTTTGTTATTTTATCCCCCGCAGAGATACGCCTTGCCAGCGACATGGCAAAATCGCCGACCTGCGTAATGAATTTGCTCACATTGTTGAGCGAGTTATCACCGACCGGCAAAGCGGAGAGGGATGTCTTGGCCATGCTTGATTCCCGCATCAGTTTTGCGGCAAGTCCATTCTGCTCCGTCGCCGTATTGGCGTAGACCGCTTTGTTCAGCGTGGTTTCAATGTTGCCCACATGGTCGTTTAAGTCTGTAAGAGACCGTCTGTAACCGTACTGCAAATCGCGCCGGTACTTTTCCGCCTGCGACAGCCCGTAGTAGGTAGAACCGCAAAGAGCTGCGACAATCAGCGCCAAAGCGACAACCGTGAAAATCTTTCTTTTTTTCATATGTTTCACCCCGAAGTTATTTTTCTTCGGCACCGGCCCAAT
Organism: Caproicibacter sp.; assembly: GCA_036260805.1. Lineage (GTDB taxonomy): Bacteria > Bacillota > Clostridia > Oscillospirales > Acutalibacteraceae > Thermocaproicibacter. The sequence goes on along the minus strand of DATALZ010000009.1, from coordinate 8,038 downwards.
ATACATGCCGGGGAACTTCTTGCGGCGAAAATTTCGGTCGTTGTTCACTTTTTATAAGGATTAAAACTGTTTTCTGTCATATTTCCCGATTGTGAAATTATTTTTCAGCTTTACTGTACTTTTAAGAAATACTGTGGTATCATAACACCAAGAAATGTATGAATTGACAACAAAATTTAACTATATTTTCCAATGTCATTATGCAGTATGACAAAGACTTCATTTGCAAAGGATAGTGACGTACAACTGCGGCGCATGGATGCGTAAATCAAAGGAGGGATCAATACGGTTACTACGGCTTGCAATAACAGGGAAGGTTCAGCAGGCTGTTCCACTGTGAAGAAAGACAACGGCCCGCTTCAACTGCCGGTAAATCAGGAAGACCTGAAACGCAGACACGAACTGGAAGACCTTCTTTCCCATGCCTTGAAAAACGATGGATTTTTAATCTATTACCAGCCGCTTTATAATGTAAGCGACGGCAATTTTACCGAAGCAGAAGCCCTGCTTCGCTTAAAAGACAAAAACGGCAAATTTGTTTCGCCGGATGAGTTCATCCCGGTTGCAGAACAGAACGGCCTGATCGTTGATATCGGCTGTACCGTACTGGACAAGGCCTGCAAATTTATCCGTTATCTGCTTTCCTGTAAGATTGATATTGACTCCATCTCCGTAAATCTCTCCGTTGTTCAGCTGATGCAGGACGATGTTGTGGAGCGAGTGCTCGGCATTATCCACAGGAACGGCATTTCGCCGAACCGCATCCTTCTTGAGATTACTGAAAGCACGCTCGTCAGCAATTACGACGTTGCCGCGCAGAAAATGAAAGAGCTGAGCGAGGCTGGAATCCAATTTGCGCTGGACGACTTCGGCACAGGATATTCCAACATGACGCATGTCATCGACCTGCCGATCGACGTGATTAAAATCGACAAGAGCCTGATTTGGGACTCCATTAACAACCCGAAGTGCAACATTATGATCCGCGACCTGACGCGGACATTCCGGAACATCAACCTCAGCGTTACAGCCGAAGGGGTCGAGACCCCGGAGCATGATAATTTTGTCCGTCTGTGCGGATGCGACAAAATTCAGGGGTTCCGTTACGCAAAACCAATGCCGGTCAGCCAGGCAGAAGACTACTTCGGCCGCCGGGCAATTTAAAAACAGCAGAAAGCCCGAAAGAACGTATCAGCGTTTTTTCGGGCTTGAATTTTTTTCTTCGGCAAGCGAAAATCAAATCAAAAAAATATTTTTTGAAGTTAGCCTCCGGAGGGAAACTTTTCGCCTTGTTTGCGGGCATTATGGAAGGGGTTTTCAGCAGGTACAAAAGTACTCTGTTAGATGCTGTTGTAAAAATTCTTTATAACAGTATAAACTTCATCATAATTTTGAACAACGTATTTGCCCGTAACGGCCTTTGCAAAAAACGCATCTTTTTTATCAAAATCATTCGGAAATGAATATCGGTAATAACCCGGAAATCCCCGCACATAAAAATCCAGCATGTAAGTCCAGCCCTGAACCGGCATCATGTTATAATCCTTCGTCAGCTTTTGTGAATCCAGCTCAGTAATTAGTTCGCTGATTTTTTGGGAATCTGAAGTCACTTTGACATGGTCTCCCCCGTCGGTGATTTTTAACTGATAATAACTGAAGTGCGGTTTTTCGAAAGCATCCGCATAAGTAATGTCTCTCGGGCTGTAAAAATAGTAGAATAGCGCCGCCGCAATCAGCAGAACAGCAGCAATCCGGATTGGCTTTTTGTGCTGATAATACCAATACACCCGGTTGATTTTTTTCTCATTTCTCCAGTCTTCCAAAATCATCACGCTCCCGCAGATTTTTCGTTTCTGGAACTTATAGCCTTATCTTAACATCTTCCTTTCAATTGTCAAGCGGCATGGTTTCAAAACCGGAACAGGACATCCACAAGAGTTTCGGCATCCTTATTGTGACCTCTTTCGCTTGATATTTACCAGCAGCAAACGTATAATAATAACAATTAGTGGTATCGGACCGGCCTGGTCTTTCCTCTCCTGCGATTTGTGGACAAGGTGTATGCCGGGCGGTTAATTTTTTGCACAAACTCCGGAAAGGATTGATTTTCCCATGACAACAGAAGAATTCTATCGGTCGGTAAAAGGCAAGACAGCGGCGTTCTGCGGCCTCGGCGGCAGCAACCTGCCTCTTGTAAAGCTCTTTGCAAAACACGGTGCAATTGTTACGGCACGCGACAAACGTTCGGAGGAAAAACTAGGTGATACGGCGAAAGAGCTCAAGGAGCTTGGCGTCCGCCTTGTTCTGGGCGAAGGCTACCTCGACAACCTGAACGAAGAAATTATCTTCCGCACCCCGGGCATGAAATACTACCTGCCGCAGCTGAACGAAGCACGCGCGCGCGGCGCAGCGGTCACTTCCGAAATGGAAGTCTTTTTCGACCTCTGCCCCTGCAAAATCATCGCCGTAACCGGCAGCGACGGCAAGACAACGACAACGACCGTCATCTCAAAGATTCTCGAAGCCGCAGGCAAAAAAGTCCATGTGGGCGGAAATATCGGGACTCCGCTTATGCCGCAGATTGATGAGATCGGCCCGGACGATATCGTCGTTGCGGAGCTTTCAAGCTTCCAGCTGATCTCCATGCGGAGAAGCCCGGATATCGCCATTGTGACGAACGTATCCCCGAATCATCTGGATATTCACAAGGATATGCAGGAGTACATCGACGCGAAGAAAAATATCATACTGCACCAGAACGCATTCGGCCGCGCAGTGCTCAACGCAGACAACGAAGTTACCGCTTCGTTCACCGAGAGCGTACGCGGGCAGTGCCTGATGTTCAGCCGCAGGCATCCGGTGGAATACGGCGCATGGATGGACAATGACAAGGAAATCTACCTTTCCCTGCCCGGCAAAAAAATCCGCGTAATGAACGCCGGAGACATTAAAATCCCCGGCCTGCACAACATTGAAAACTACCTTGCCGCCATCTGCGCGGTTTGGGGCCTTGCGGACGCGGACGACGTGGCGGGCGTGGCGAAAACATTCCCCGGCGTGGAACACCGCAACGAATTTGTGCGCGAACTGGGCGGCGTCTCCTACTACAACGACTCCATCGGCACAACACCGAGCCGCACCATGAACGGCGCGCTTTCCCTGTTTGACAAAAAGATTCTGCTGATTGCCGGCGGCTACGACAAGAACATCCCGTTCGACCCGCTCGGCCCGGCGATTGTAAACAAGGTCAAGACGCTGGTGCTCATCGGCGTAACGGCTCCGAAGATTGAGGCCGCCGTTAAAGCCGCGCCCGGTTATAGCGAAGGAAACCCGAAAATTCTGCATGCTTCCTCGCTCGAAGAAGCGGTGGAGCTTTGCCGCGCCAACGCGCAGAGCGGCGACGTGGTATCGCTCTCGCCTGCATGCGCGAGCTTTGATATGTTCCCGAATTTTGAAACCCGCGGAGAACGCTTCCGCGAAATTGTGAACGGACTGAAATGAAAATGAACGACGAACTGAAAGATTTGATTTTCCGGCTCTGCAAAGCGGACGGAACGCCCGGCGACGAAACCGACGCGCTCAAAGCGGTGGAAAAGGAATTCGCGCCCTGCGCCAAAACCGGAACCGACGCTCTTGGCAACCTGACGGCGGAAATGGGAGACCCGGATTCCAAAACACACATCCTTGTGGATGCGCATCTCGACCAGATCGGTATGATCGTAACCGGGATTGAGGAAAACGGATTCCTTCACATTGACCGCTGCGGCGGGATTGACCGCAGGGTGCTGCCCGGAACCGCCGTGACCGTGTTCGGAAAAGAAAAGATCAACGGAATCGTCTGCTGCATGCCGCCCCACCTGACCGGCGGCGACGAAGAAAAAGTCGCCGAGACCGACAAGATGGTTATCGACATTGGGTGTTCCTTCGAAACGGCGCAAAAGCTCGTAAAGCCCGGCGACCGGATTCTGTTCCACACCGAGCCGAAATCCCTTTTGGGCGGGCGCATTTCCGCGCCGGGGCTGGACGACCGCTGCAGCATAGCGGCTCTGGTGCGCTGCGCACAGCTTCTCGCAGAGAAAAAGCCGAACTGCCGCGTGACCTTCCTCTGCAGCACGCGCGAGGAAGTCGGCGGTCAGGGAGCGGTTACCGGCGCTTACCTTGCCGACCCGACGCAGGCAATTGCCGTAGACGTAAGCTTTGCGGCGCAGCCTGCCGTGGAACCCGAAAAATGCAGTAAACTCGGCGGCGGGCCAATGATCGGTTTCGCACCGATTTTAAACCGTAAAATGGGCGAAAAGCTGATTCGCCTCGCGGAAAAATCCAAGATGCCCTATAAGCGAGACATCATGGGCGGAGACACCGGGACCAACAGCGACGCCATCGCCGTAACGAGAACGGGCGTGCCTACCGCGCTGATTTCCATTCCGGAGCGGTACATGCATACTCCTGTGGAAATCGTCGATCTGCAGGACGTTGAGAACACCGCCCGGCTGATTGCGGAATACATTTTGGAGGCAGAATAATGGCGGACTTGACCCTTTTGAAAAAGCTGAGCGAGGCGCACGGAATCTCCGGCAGAGAGGAAGAAATCCGGGAACTGATCCTGAAGGAAATCCGCCCCCTTGCCGATAAAATTGAAATCACTCCGCTCGGGAACATCATCGCGTTCAAAAAAGGTGAGAAGAAGCCGAAAACAAAACTGATGATCAGCGCGCACATGGATGAGGTCGGGCTGATTGTGACGCACATTACCGACGACGGCCTGCTGAAATTCGCCATGGTGGGCGGAATCGACCGAAGAATTCTCCCCGGAAAATCCGTAACGATCGGCAACGGTGTTCACGGCGTGATCGGCGTAAAACCGATTCATATGCTCACGAAAGACGAGCGCGAAAAGAGCGTTCCGTTAAAAGAGCTGTATATAGATATTGGCGCGCTGTCCCGCGAAGAAGCGGAAGAAAAAGTGAAACCGGGCGACGATATCAACTTCGACTCCATCTTCGACACCGCAAACGGAATGATCAAGGGCAAGGCGCTCGACGACCGCGCCGGATGCGCCATCCTGATCGACGTGATGAAAAGCGGCCTGAAATACGACGCGACTTTCGTTTTTGCCGTGCAGGAGGAAGTCGGGCTGAGCGGCGCGAAAACAGCCGCTTACTCCGTAAAGCCGGACGCGGCGATTGTGGTGGAATCCACCACGGCGGCGGACGTTCCGGGCGTAGATAAAGACCGCCAGGTCTGCCGTCTTGGCGCAGGCCCGGTCATTTCCTTTATGGACCGCCGGACGATTTACGATCGTGAATATTACGGCCTGGCGTTTGCCGCGGCGAAAAAAGCCGGGGTAAAATGCCAGGCGAAACAGGCAATTGCCGGCGGAAACGACGCCGGAGCAATTCATACTTCCCGCGGCGGCGTGCGCACCATTGCGGTCTCTCTGCCATGCCGTTACCTGCACTCCCCCGTCGGGATGATCACACAGGATGATTTTCTCGCCGCTCCGAAGCTGATTGCAGAACTTGCTGAAATGATTGCAGAAGAAAGGTCAGAATAACAATTATATGCTGAAATTACTTACTTCGGATTTACCAAAAGTGCCGGAAGATTCTCCGTTCGGCTGCAAAATTCTATCCGCTGCGGCCGCCTACGGCCTGACGGAACCCTTTGAACAGTTCTGGGCGCAGGACGGCGGAACGGTTCTTGCAAAGATCGACAGTGAGGCTATTCTTGTGGAAGGCGAACGGACCGATACGGAAGAGCTCCTTGCGTTTCTTCGGACACTCGATATTAAAAAACTTTCCTGCACGGAAGAGACTGCCAAGCATCTCGGGCTGCCAATCTCTTCCCGCGGAGAAATCATGGTGCTGCATCCGCAGAATATCGATCAGCGTGCTCTGGCGGACGTGGTGACGAACCCCGGCCCGCGTGAAATCTACTCCCTTCTGGAGCAGGCGCAGAGCGAAACTTTCGCAGTGCCGGAATTTGAACCGTTCTACATGGATTTATCATTCCGAACCCGCCACGGCGCCGCTTTAACGGCGGGGGTTCGGCAGGGCGGAAGGCTGGCTGCCTGCGCGCTGTGTACTGCCATGACGGAACACGCTGCGGTCATCTCGGCTGTTGCATGCGTGCCCGGCCTTCGCCTGCGGGGATACGCGCGGACGGCGGTAAGCGCGCTGGTATCGAAGCTTCAGCGGGACAATATGTACATATTCCGTGCGGAAGGCGAAAACGAAGCCTTCTACCGCAAACTCGGGTTCAGTTCCTGCGGAGCGTGGGCGGAAGCAGAATTTTAAACACATTGACAGTTTAGAACGAAAGGGAGATACGGGAATGAAACGGTTTGAAACAGTGTATTCGCAGAGTATGGGTTCGCTGAAAATAATCGTTGACACACAGACCGGAGTTCAATATCTTGAAATGCAGGCAGGCTACGCAGGCGGACTGACCCCGCTGCTTGACCGCGATGGAAAGCCGCTTCTGGCGCCCGCTGGGGATTCCCCGGTTGGATAAATTTTTGAACATAACATCATACTCTATATGAAACTAATAGGCCGGGCCGTACAGCCTGCCGCAGAGGAGAAGAACATTTTGTATCCATACTTCAAAATAGACGCGAAAATTGAAAAAGCGGCGGAACAGGCTGCCGGACTGGCGGAACCGTATTTCCGCAAAATAGAAGAAAACGCCGACTGGAACCAGCAGAAAATGCTGGCGGCGTTCATTAAAAGCGGCGTAAGCGAAAGCCATTTCACCGCATCAACCGGTTACGGCTACGGCGACCGCGGCCGTGAAACGCTCGACCGTGTTTTTGCCGACGCTCTCGGAGCAGAGGATGCTTTGGTACGGCACAACTTTGTAAGCGGAACTCACGCCCTGACGGTGGCTTTGTTCGGGGTGCTTCGCCCCGGCGACACCATGCTGAGCGTGACGGGCATCCCCTACGACACGCTGCGCGCAGTGATCGGTCTGACAGGCGACGGAAACGGCTCGCTGAAGGAATTTGGCATCCAGTACGAACAGGTCGAGCTGACAAAGGACGGCAAGCCGGATTACGAAGAAATCGAACGACGGGTGAATCCGAAAATCCGCATGGTGTATATTCAGCGCTCGCGCGGCTACAATCTGCGGCCATCCCTGTTTGTAGAAGAAATCGAAAAAATAGCGGAAATCGCAAAGCGCAAAGCTCCGGACTGCATTGTGATGGTGGACAACTGCTACGGTGAATTCGTGCAGCGCGACGAGCCGGTTTCGCATGGTGCCGACCTGATGGCCGGTTCGCTGATTAAAAATCCGGGCGGCGGCATCGCCCCTACCGGCGGGTACATCGCTGGACGGAAAGACCTTGTGGAAAGCTGCTCCTACCGCCTGACCACGCCGGGAACCGGGCGGGAAATCGGCGCAACGCTGGGCAATAACCGCGAACTCTTCATGGGTGCGTTCCATGCGCCGATGGTAACCGGCGAAGCACTGAAAACCGCTGTGTTTACGGCGGCACTGTTCCACACATTCGGCTATGATGTATCACCGAGGTTCGACGAACCCCGCGCGGATATTATCCAGACCGTTATGCTGAAGAATGAGCATGCACTCATCGCGTTCTGTCAGGGCGTACAGAAGGGCGCACCGGTAGACTCGTTTGTTGTTCCGGAACCTTGGGACATGCCCGGCTATGACTGCAAAGTGATTATGGCGGCCGGAGCATTTACGCTCGGCGCTTCGATTGAGCTTTCCGCCGACGCACCGCTGCGCGAGCCCTATGCCGCGTGGATGCAGGGCGCTCTGAACTATCCGAGCGGGCGGCTTGGCGCGATGCTGGCGGCGCAGTCTATGCTGGAACAGGGAATTTTGAAGCTTTAACCATTGTCAAACCGCCGATTTTACGGTATAATACATACACGCGGTTTTTTTCCGCGCGTATATGCGGGTGTGGTGAAATTGGCAGACACGCAAGATTTAGGTTCTTGTGTCGTAAGATGTGCAGGTTCAAGTCCTGTCACCCGCACCACCTAGGCCACGAAACTAAAATGTTTCGTGG
>DATALZ010000005.1:0-103135 GCA_036260805.1 Caproicibacter sp. | reverse complement strand
TCACGAATCAATTTTATTCCGTTGTAGATAATAAAGGAAACCAGTATGATATCCAATGCATCGGATAACCGAAATTGACGTATCAGCTGGAGAAACCAGTTCCATGCGATTACGATTACATCCATACTTTTTTCCTTTCTTGCGGATTGAGACTTTCATTTTATTTTACCATATCTCCGCTGAGATTCAATGCTTTCCAGAGTAATTTTTCATAAGAATTTTTCTAAGGGCATGCGTCAAACCTTTTATATCTGCCATTGTAGTGAATGCCGACGGGCAAACACGCACCGCGCCGCTATCAAGCGTACCCATATACCGATGCGCTGCTGGAGCACAATGCAGGCCCGCCCGAACCGCAACGCCGAAGCTGCTGAGTTCTCTGCCGACTGTTTCGCTTGGCATGCCTTCAATATTAAAAGACAGAACCGGGGCAAAATATTCGGCATCCGGAATCGGAGTGTAAAGCTGTATCCGTTCCATACCGGAAAGATCGGAATAAAGTTCGCGGAGAAGCGCAGTTTCGTGCTGATGGATTTTCTCAGGCCCGCGTCTGCGAACAAATTCAATGCCCGCCCGCAGTCCGGCGATTCCAGGCATATTTTGAGTTCCGCTTTCAAAGTGTTCCGGCATACCGGATGGTTGTTCCGGCATTATGGATTCGGTACCTGTTCCGCCCTCAATAATTGTATTAAGCTCCGACCCATGCCCCGTTACAAGCAGACCGGTCCCCATTGGTCCGTAAAGGCCTTTATGCCCGGCGGCGCAGAGATAGTCGATTCCGCTTTCTTCCATATTAATCGGAAGGACTCCGGCAGACTGGGCGCAGTCCACAGCCGTCTGGATTCCATACTGATGGCCTAACGCGGCAATCCGTTCAACCGGAAGACGGATTCCCCAGACGTTGGATGCATGAGTGCACATAATCAGCTTTGTATTTTCCTGAAGAGCCTGCCGGAATGCGTTGACTGTACTGTCGTTATCCCCAGGAAAAACATATGCTTCCGTAAAGGTTACGCCATTATTTGCAGCCAGGGCATAAAGCGGCCTTACGACCGCATTATGCTCAAGGCACGAAATGACCACGTGGTCGCCCGGTTTCAACAGACCTTTCAGCACATAGTTCACGGCATGGGTACAATTCAGTGTGAAAGCAACACATTCGGGGCCCGGTGCGTGAAAAAAATCTGCCGCTGCGCTTCGGCAGCGGTAAATTTCTTCCGATGCGGCCATAGCCATACTATGCCCCGCTCTGCCTGGGTTTGCGCCATACCTGCGGAAAGCTTCCGCCACGGCATTCTGTACTGATTGCGGTTTTGGATAAGTGGTTGCAGCATTATCAAGGTAAATCATAATGACGCCTCGCGATCCGTGCGGCCGGAAACCGGTACTCCGGAGTTTCTCAGGATTCTTTCCGCTTCATCGGTCCTTTGAGGTACATATATGCCATAACCGCAGCCGTGCCCATTCGTACCGCGGGATACTCTTTCAACGCTCGAATTGATTCCATACCTGGCCAGAATATCCCGGCCCTTCATTGCATAGGTTACCGATCCGACAACAATCATAGGCTTGCCCACAGCAATCCCCCCTCCGTTTTTACTACAGGATATGCTGTAAGACAAATGTTTGACTATTTTCCGGAATGCTCAATTAGACATACCGCATGGGCTGCAATCCCTTCGCCGGCTCCCGTAAAACCTAAGCCTTCCTCGGTTGTAGCCTTCACGCTGACATTGTCCAGAGGGATACGGCAGGTACGCGAAATATTTTCGCGCATCTGTAAAATATATGGTTTCAGCTTTGGTGCCTGCGCAATAACTGTAGCGTCAATGTTTCCAATTTCGTACCCTTTATTGATCAGGACACAGCAAACTTCGTTCAGCAGTTTCAGGCTGTCCGCATCTGAATAGGCCGGGTCGGTATCCGGGAAAAGAGCGCCGATATCTCCCAGCGCGGCTGCACCAAGAAGCGCGTCCATTATGGCATGAATCAGCACGTCGGCGTCGGAATGGCCCAATAGGCCTCTTTGGTACGGAATATCAACGCCGCCCAGAATTAATTTACGGTTTTCCACCAGCCTGTGTACGTCGTACCCATGTCCGATTCTCATAGGAGTCCCTCCCTGCGGCGCAGGATAGTCTCGGCTGCTATGATATCGTCCGGGGTCGTCAGCTTGATATTTTCATAGCTTCCCATGCACAGATGCACTTTAACACCGGCATTCTCCAAAAGCTGACAGTCATCGGTATAGTCGAAACCGTTGTTTTCTGCCTGTTTCATAGCCTTTTCATAGATTTCACGTTCAAAAACCTGCGGGGTCTGAACAGCCCAAAGCAATTTTCTCTGGGGCGTGGATACAACAAACTGGTCTTCGTCAATCATTTTAATCGTATCTTTAACCGGAACAGCAAGAGCAGAAGCTCCGAATTTCTGTGCGTCACTGATGCATTCGTCAATTTTTTCCGCTGTTATCAACGGACGAGCGCCGTCATGTATGGCAAGCCATCCGGTTTCAGGCGGAGCTGCCGCAATACCGGCAGCCACCGACTGCTGACGCGTATTGCCGCCGGAAACAATCGCCGTTACTTTCTTTGCTCCACAGCCTTTCACCACAATATTCATCTGCTGCTGATCTTCCGGGCGGCATACGATTACAATGGAATTTACTTTTTTAGCCGCCTCAAACGTTAAAATTGTCCTCAAAACAGCAGGCATTCCAAACAGAGGTAAAAATTGCTTTGTGATTTTTAAATTCATTCTGGATGAGGTTCCTGCAGCAGCGATAACCGCACAGCACCCGTAATTTGAACTCAATTGACCGCTCCCTTTTCCGCTGCGGCAACATATCAATGAAATACCATATTGATATTTTTAGCCTTTGGGAATATATTTAATATAAATAGTTATGTTTGAAATAATTCATACAGAAAGTTTTTTGCCCTTTCTGTAAAATTCACTTAATCTTGTTTTATCAATAAAATGATGGATTTTACGTTGGGCAATGCAATTTAGCCGAAAAAGATAAGTTTCTTGATTTTTTAAATGAGACCTAATAAAACGGCTAAATTTTCGGCTGTAAAGAAAGGATGAAATAAAATGGAAGAAACGAATGCAAAACATGTTTCAGATTCAGAAATTGAACAGGTTCAGCCCGTTTTTAAAGCACACCTAAACGCCCAAAACCGCCTTTTCGGCGGCCAGTTGGTAGCATGGATCGATATCGTTGCAGGAGCAGTTGCGCGCCGTCACTGCAACAGGAACGTAACCACCGCTGAAATTGACAGCCTACAATTCAAGGAACCGGTAAGTGCCGACAGCGTGGTCGTACTTTACGGCAGGCTGACCTATGTAGGACGGACATCCATGGAAGTCCGCGTGGACAGCTATGTTGAAGAGCTCAACGGCGACCGGAAACTGGTTAACACCGCTTATTTGGTTCTGGTCGCGCTGGATGGGAACGGCAGGCCCACTCCCGCACCAAGGCTGATTTGCGAAACGCCGCAGGAAAAGACGGAATGGGAAGCAGCCCTCAGGCGCCGGCAGCTTCGCCAGCAGAGAAGAAGCGAAGCATTTTAAATTCCGTGCGAATAGAAACGAATATCAGGGAGCCTGTTTCATATGCTTCAGCTTGTATCGCACACGCTGGAGTGCATTGTCCGCCGCCTTTACGGTGACGGACATTTTTTTGGCAATTTCACTGTAGCTGCAACCGCCAAGGTATAAGCGAAGCACGGAATTCTCCATCGGCGTCAGGATATTGGAAATTTCATCGCATATGCTTAGAAAGCCCTCGCGGTCAGTAATCAGCGTTTCAGGGTTAACGGATCTGTCACCGGAAGCGAAATCCGGGGCATTTTCTTCGCTGAGGGAAACGAAGTTGTTCAGCGGATCGTTCTTATGGGCCGCCGCCGAGCGGTAAGCCATAATGACCCGGTTTGAAATGCAAACGCCCGCGTATGTGCGGAACGAAGCACGATTTTTCGGGTCATATGTCTGTGCGGCCCTGAGCAGCCCCAAAAGGCCTTCCTGACACAAATCTTCCGTTTCAATCTGGTCAGCATGAAACGGTGATACTCTTGCCCGAATGATGGACATATAGCGTACTGTCAGTTCAGCAAATGCTTCTGAATCGCCCTGTTTCACCAACTCCGCAAGCTGTTCGTCCGAATAATCGGTCAGGCGGGAACGGATTTCGTCATCCAAAGAAAATCACCTCATGCCCGGCACAATTTTTTTCATCATACCCTAATGAAGGCGGGAAGTCAACCGTATTTCATCCCCTGTGCTGCTTATATATACCATTTCAGCATTTTTCGCGCATTTGCAACACATAATATTTCGGAGTATAATATCTTCATGAGATTCTTTTCAGAAAAAAAGTCAAATTTACGTCTTACTTTTTTTTACACTAAAAACTTAAATTAAGTCCGTAAATTAGTCGCCTCATTAAACTGGAGATTCAAGTTAAAGGACTTTGAAAAAATGAAGATGAATATAACAAACTATCTAAAAAAAGTCAGATATGAAACACTCAGTGATGAAAAAACCATTACCATCTGTAAAAGTAAAAATGACATAGACAATCTATTCGTTCATTGGATTTCATAGTTAAAAGATCAAGCTTTAAAAACCGAATCAGGAATAATAAGTTTTTACTACAAATCCACCGGAAGGCTCATTACCAAATATAGATTCAAAAGAGCCGAACCAAAACTCATCTGCTGCTACAATGATTTTTATGTCCTTGCGGAACTTGTGCAAATTGAAGAACAAAAATATGAACTTCGTTATAGATTTGTTTATGACCGGTTTTCTAACGTATTCAACAAAATCATCGGAGTTCTAACGTTTATCCCGTTTTTTGTCATTCTTTTATATCGAAGTAACTTCGACTTAGGCAGTTTTATCTATTCGTTGGCTTTGACTGGAATTTTGTCGATGGCAGGGATCTATTTGTTCTTTATGAAGAAAGAGAAACCGGAAGAACGTTTCAAAGCCCTTCGCATATTTGAATCTCATTTAAAATTGTTATTTACATAAGTAAACTCGAATCAGGTTACAGGAAGTTGTGATATGAAATGGTTTCTCAGATTTTCAGTATGGGACTCTACGGAATGGATGCTTTTCCTGTTCAGGTAGAAGCCGACCTTTCTGCGGGGCTGCCGTCCTTCGAAGTGGTTGGTCTCCCGGATGCCGCCGTAAAAGAATCGCGCGACCGCGTTCGGGCAGCTATGAAAAACTGCGGTTACGATTTCCCTGTCAGCCGAATCACGGTAAATCTCGCACCTGCGGACAAACGGAAAGAAGGCCCGATTTACGACCTTCCCCTGCTGATCGCACTTATGAAAGCCAGCGGACAGTTAGATAGTGAACTCCGCGACAGCATTTTCGTGGGTGAACTGTCTTTGACGGGCGAAACCCGTTCCGTGAGAGGCATACTGCCAATGGCAATTGCAGCAAAGGAAAGAGGTTTTCTAAAGCTCTATGTTCCGCAGGACAACGCTGCAGAAGGAGCAGTGGTAGAAGGTCTGACTGTATATCCGGTTAAAAATCTTGACCAGCTTATGAAGCATTTGGCGGGCAAAGAGCAGATTCCTCCGGCATCGCCAAACAGTGCCGCAGAAGAATTCTCCGCACCTATCCCCGATTTTTCTGAGGTTCGCGGGCAGGCGCAGGCAAAACGAGCTTTGGAAATTGCGGCCGCCGGTGGCCATAACGTTTTGTTAATCGGCCCGCCCGGTTCCGGCAAAAGTATGCTTGCGAAACGCCTGCCGTCAATCCTGCCGGACATGACGTTTGAAGAAACCATTGAGACGACAAAAATTCATTCCATTGCAGGCGCAATTCCACCTGGCATTTCACTGATCCGCACAAGGCCATTCCGCTCACCGCATCACACCGTATCCCCGGCAGGTCTTTCCGGCGGCGGCAGTATTCCCCGGCCGGGAGAAATCTCCCTTGCGCACAATGGCGTGTTGTTTCTGGACGAGCTGCCGGAATTTTCACGCTCCGCAATGGAAGTTCTGCGCCAGCCAATTGAAAACGGCTGGGTCACCATTTCGAGGGTGTGCGGAACCGTATCTTACCCCTGCTCCGTTATGTTTGTTGCAGCGATGAATCCCTGCCCCTGCGGCTACTTCGGGCATCCGAAGCGGCGATGCACCTGCTCGCCGCAGGCTGTTTCACGCTACCTAGCCCGCGTTTCCGGTCCTCTGCTGGACCGCCTGGATTTACATATTGAAGTGCCTCCTGTGGAATTCGAGGAGTTATCTTCCGACGAGAAGGCAGAAAGTTCCGCCGATATCCGTACAAGGGTCAACGCTGCAAGAGATATTCAGAACAAACGATTTGCCGGTACCGGCATTTCCTGCAACGCTCGCATTACGCCGGACAAACTGCATGATTTTTGCCCCATGAATGAGAAAAGCCGTACACTGCTGAAAACAGCGTTTGACCGTTTTGGGCTCTCCGCCCGAGCCTATGACCGTGTTTTAAAGGTTTGCAGAACAATAGCCGACCTGGATCGTTGTGATACAATTGAGCCTCGTCATGTTGCGGAAGCTGTACAGTACCGCAGTCTTGACCGCAAATACTGGATGAAAGAACTTTAATAAAACGAAAAAAACAAGAGTCGGTTGAAAACCGGCTCTTGTTTTTTAGTATCTGTAATTACTCCAAAGACGATGCGGAAGTTGGATATGTATAATTATACTTATTATATCGTGCAGCGCTGTAATCATTGTAGTTGTAGACATTCGCTTCACCCAGGCGGCGATAGAACAGCCCGGTGTAGAAGTTTCCACCCGCCTGATTCCAAAGAATCAGCTCGGTGCCGAATGCGTAAGCATTGGTATAATTCAAGTCATGAACCAGACTGCCGGAATTGGAAAGGTTTACATATCCGGAATTAATCCAGCCGGTCGTCCCATTGGAAAGGCGAACCTGATACCAGCCGTTCTTTTTATCGGAGAAATTCACAGCGGTAACGCTGACGGAAGTTCCGGAAGAAATCTGGCAAATCGGATTTGACATGAGATCGTGATTCTCTCTCAGGGAAGTATCATAGGTGACGGTTGCAGCAATGCTGGAGCCGGAAGAAATCGTTGGCGGTACGACCGCATTCTTCATGATTCTGCGAAAATCCATTTCGTCAGAACTGTTAAAATAACCGGAACCGACGTTGTATGCAAAACTGATCAGACAGTCCGCCTGATTCTGACTCATCAGAAAATGATTATTTGTAATCATCCGATTCAGCTCAGATGTATAGGACGAGTTGTTAACTTTATTAATCAGCATTGCCCAAGCTTCCGTCTGGCTGATATTATTGTAGAAAACCGCATTTGTCCCCAGTGTGCAGCCATACCCGATGGTTGGAATCTGGCTGGATGCGAGCTGGTCGGCATATACCTCTGAACTGCATCCTTCCCATTTTGAAATCAGGTTCAGCATTTTATCGCTTACCCGACGCTGCTCACTGGAAGTAGCAGTGAAATCACCTTGGGTGGCAACCATCGCGCTCGAAGAAACACCGTTTGTACTGAAAACTCCGTTCACGGAAGAATAAGCAGTGTAAGAATATGTTCCCGGTTTTGAGAATGAAGTGGAACCCGTCCAGACTTTTGTGATGATTCCATTTGTCGTCTCCTGTTTACAGCTGCTGGCCTTAAGCGTTTTTTTGCTTCCGTCCGCCATTGTAATGGAAAACTCTACTCCATTACGCGCGGTATCTGTAACGGCCGTAAAGGCAACTGATTCGCCGGGTGCGGCGATGTTCGGCGACGCATAAGTGGCACGAATCGGCTCCGCCGCTGTAACAGCAACACTGCATGAAGCACTGCCCGTTGCGGTTGAGGCTTTAATCTGCGCCGTCCCGGGCGCAACAGCATAAACATATCCATTCACTACTGTTGCAACAGAAGTATTGCTGCTTGTCCACGAGACAGAAACGCCCGATGGATTTGTGGCTGCCTTAAGCCAAAGCGTTTTCCCCTGGGGAATGCTTTGAGAGGATGCTGAAATTGTTACAGCACCGTCGCCGGTTGGCTGTGATCCATGGTCATCACCATAAAGAAGTTTAACATAATCTGAGCAGACATACCCGGTTTTACCGCCGGATGTTTGTACTTTGACCCAGCCGGACTGGGATGTGTCAAGAACCTTTAAATATGTACCACACGGAAGGTTATCCAAAATACTGCTCGAAGTGCTGGCAGAAGCCCTCAGCCGAAGCAGATCAGCAGTAACGGATGCGCCGGTTACCGCATTGGAATTATTATTGGAGTCGGTCCCCTGTGAGCCATTATTTCCATTCGTCGATCCAGACGAAGTACCGGAAGAACTGGCCGAAGATGTATTTGAAGATGAAGACGGCGGAACGGTTCCGGAGATTTTCAAATATTGTCTGGAGCACCAGCCCTGTTTGCCGCTTGCCGTTAAAACTTTCACCCAAGCGGAATTTGAGTTATCCAAAACGGATGCAGAGACGCCTTTGCCCAGAGTCAAAATTACCCTGTAGCCGGTACCGGCACCTTCGCGCAAATTCAGGTAATCGGTTGTCGTAGCCGTAGCACCTGATGAAGTATTTGTTGGAGTTGTCGGCACTGGAGTTGGATTAGAAGCCGCTGAAATCTTCAGATAGGATTTATAGCACCAGCCCTGTTTACCGTTCTGGGTCTGAACTTTAGTCCACTGGGAATTTGAATTATCAATGACTTTCAGCGACGAGCCTCTAGAAAGGATTGCAATGATCCCACTGCTTAAAGAAGGGCCTGTACGCATATTCAGGCTTACCGTTGTTACGGCCGTCGACTGCGAAGAGGAAGAGCCGGAGCTTTGGCTTGAGCCGGAAGTACTAAGGTATTGCTTAAAACAATAGCCTGTTGTTCCGTTGGACATCCTTACTCTCGCCCACTGGCTGTTGGTATTGTCGAGAATTGTTACAGATACATTTCTTCCAAGAGTCAGAATTACTCTTGTATTGGTTCCCGCTCCCTGCCGCAGATTCAAATAATCCGTTGTTTTGGCTGTTATAGCGGAAGCATCGGCAGCCAGCGGCATGCTGGTCATTAAAACAGCTGCAGTACAGAGTAATGTTGCTGTTGACTTAAAAAATCGCTTAATTTTATTTTGCAACACAATTCACTCCATCTGATTATCTTATTTGTTGAATTTCAACATAAATATGCATAGTTGAATACTAAATTCCATTCTTTTAAATTATAGTCTATATTTTGACAATTATCAACCCTATTTGTACCTGCCCAATTAATACCAATTTAATTTCAGCATTGACATATTTTGACGTATGTCATATAATCAATTCAAATTAAATATGTGACAGGGAGCTTGTGATACAGGCTGAGAGGAAGTTAGTGTAAACTTCGACCCGTAACCTGATTTGGATAATGCCAACGAAGGGATTCCTTACAATCGTCTGCAAGTGGGATATACCTTACGGTATATCCCACTTTTATTTTAAAGGAATGAGGAGATCATATGAAGAACTTGGAAAAAATCGTACTCACAGGATTATTTGCGGCACTTGGGGTTGTACTGTCGCCGTTTTATATCCCGACAGGACTTGCAAAATGCTTTCCGATCCAATCCATGCTAAATGTACTGGCAGCAGTTTTACTTGGGCCGGTTTATGCCGTGGCTATTGCATTCATAACTTCGCTGATCAGGGTGATACTTGGGACCGGAAGCTTTCTGGCTTTTCCGGGCAGCATGATCGGCGCTTTCGTCAGCGCACTGCTTTACAAACATTTTCGTAAACTATGGAGCGCCTATATCGGCGAATTTTTAGGTACCGGTGTTCTTGGTGCAATTGCCGCCTACCCTGTCGCCGCTTTTCTTTTATCCGCGAAAGCTGCAATATTTACATATATGATTCCGTTTATGGTCAGCTCTTTTGTTGGGTCTGCAATATCCATTCTGTTATTGGAAATATTGGTGAAAACAAAAATTCTTGACAAAATGAACGCACGTAATTTATAAATTCTGCAGCTCATCTCTACTGCCTTGTCTGCATAAAAACACCGACGATGGCCGGTGAGACCAGAAGCGCTTTGGCGTTCAAAAGTGAAAGAAGAACATCCTTTTGCTATAAAAACTGTGTTGATACATCCCCTTTAGATGCAATTGACAAAACTTGGTTAACAGATTACGATAAAAGAAAAAGCTCAGGGGTGCTATTATGATTAAAGGAGCCTGTTTGGGTAATATCGCAATTGACTGCAAAGATGCACTGAAACTTCAGAATTTTTACGCTGAACTTCTCGGCTGGGAAAAGCGTGAAATGTACGGCTGCCCTGCCTTACACAGTCAAAACGGTATCGTATTTTTGTTTATGCCTGCAGATGATTTTGACTATATACGGCCTATGTGGCCGGAACAGCCAGAAAAGCAGCAAAAACAAATGCACTTTGATTTTCAGGTTGATGATCTGCCAACTGCAGTAAAACAAGCGGAAACGCTCGGTGCTGTCAAGGCAGAAAGCCAGTATGGGGGCGATAACTGGGTCACGATGTTTGACCCGGAAGGCCACCCTTTTTGTCTATGTGCAAAATAGTTATTATTCTTTCCAGTCCCGGTCCAACCGTTTCTCGGAACACGAATGAAGTCATCTCCCGGTTTGTCTCAATATGAAGCAGCTTATATAATGGAAATTGCAAGGCTTTTTCCTTTCCGCCGGAATCGTTGTCGATACAGGCAAGCGGCAAAACTGCCACGGCTTCCGACAGAATGCGAACGCAGAAATATACTGCCGTCATTTACATCGCCATGTTTTCATTCACTGGTTTTCCCGAGGTGGTACTGCGAAAGAAACTACAAGAACCGCCAAGTACACTGTGTTGGGGCTTGTCGCAGAAATGGAAAATATTTTGAGATATTCACAAACATCATCTTCTTAAAATGCGTAAAAGGAAAGCACCGCCGAAGCGATGCTTAAAAATGTTATTCGTATATAAAGCCGTTGAGCAAATAAAGCCATGATCTCGTATCACTGCAATCGTATATCACTACAATCAGTTGATCTTCTGCCATAAAAGCCCTTCAATTTTGCCTTATGAGTGTACATTGCCTGATCAGCTTGGGAAAATGCTGAATTAATGTTTTCGCCTTTCCCAGCATTATATAAGGCATATCCATGCGCAATCTCAATTTTAATTTGACGTTTTTGATTAATCATTATAAGCTTATCGTCCAACCCGGATAAAGTACACTCTATTTGCTCCCTTTGGGAGTTTTCGCAAATAACACAAAATTCATCACCGCCGATACGATATGTCTTACCGATACCATTAAAGCATTCTTTTATAGCTTTTGCTGCATTAAAAATCAGATTATCTCCAGCATCATGCCCATATAAATCATTGGTTCGTTTTAAATAATTTAAATCGAACATAACGATCGCTGCATTTTTGTTATTATTGGTATACTGCGCCATTTCTTTTTCAAATGCTACACGGTTTTTAATCCCTGTCTGTATATCAAATGTAAACTGTAACTCACGTAAAAAAATATAGTATAACAGTAAAGCCAAAGCAACACTATTCCAGACTATCAAGAGGTTACTAAATAAAAATTGGAGCACGGTTGCTGTGATGGGCATCGTAACAATCATAGCAAAGGCAGTTTTATCTTCTATTTCATATTCCGAGCCGTTTTTTATCGCTGCTGACACCATTAATACATAATAAAACAAACAAACTAGAATCGGTAAGATTAACAAATTCCCTCGCGCGTAATTATTTTGAGAATTTATATAAAAAACCCAACCGGTTTTATAACTTAGTATACATATCAAAGCATTTAAGTACAATGGCGTTTCTAATAACCTTTTATACAAAGCTCGTACTTTTTTCCCATAACTAAATTGCAAAAGAGCATAAGGAACTAGAGGGCTAATAGAAAACGCTATAGCATTTGCAATACGATTCAATATCACAAGAATACTGATATCGTAAGAAGCCGTTACTGTGGTTAAAATTTCTATAATCAGCAAAACGATTACAATTATAGAGGCGGCAACATACTTCTTATATTCCTTTTTCCCGGTCACATGCCGTCTGGCCATGCAAATCGTGAAAAAGAGTGCTATAATTGACCAAACATCTGCAATAATTGCAGGTACCATTAACTCCATAGCCCCCTTCTTAAAATAATTATTTATTTAAGATAAGTATATCATCAGAATGTAAATCGCTGTAAATATTTATAGAATTAACATTATAAACCGTAGCTAGATTGTTATTGCCACAACAAATTGTTCAGTGCAGCAACATAATAGTGGCGACCGCTCCGTCCGTCTTCTCTGTAGATTTTTCTTTGTCCAGTTTGAAGTTCCCGGCGGAGTGGATTCGAATGAAATGTTGTCCATTATTCAGTTTCACTATGACGTCCCTTCTCCGCTGATATAAGAAAAAGAACTCCATTTCTGAAGTTCCTTAAATAGGATAATGATATTGTTATAGTTTCCGAAAAAGATCTTTTTGGGATAAACCGTTCGCTTTTATCTGTTGACGCCAGCCTACCTCCGCACCCATTTTATAGGCAAGTCTTGGAATGCCCGGCGAAACAAAAATATCTTCCGCACCTGTCCCCAAAGAGATACGCTCGGAAAGCTGACCAATTGCGCCAGAAAAATTCTTGCGCGGTCCTTTACCTGCCGGAACATTTTGAAGTTCATCGAGCATGCCGCCGCCCCCGATTCCGACTCCCTGCCCCCATTTCAGGCCGGATTTTGCACACCAGTTTTTCATAATTTCCAAGGCATACCGGTTCTGATTTCCTTCAAAGAAGCCACAGTTCACAATTGCGTAAACGATTAGATTTGAAGAATGCGTTTTAAAATAAGTTTCCAACTGGCAGAGACAATTTACAAGATGTGACGGGATTCCGTCAACGTACAGCGGGAATGCAAATACAGCGGCATCCTGCTGCTCAAACTCCGCAAGGTTCATCTCTGACGGAAGAGCGGGGGTGTGGAAGCCGTACTCTGTAATGCAGTCATCGCTGCGTAGAGATTTCAGTTCATCAAGGAGAATGCCGGATGCACTGTTTTTTATCTTAGGACTTCCATTAATGAGTGTAATTTTCATTCAATCTCACCTCGAAACGAATCCACTGCCGAGGCAAACTGGATTTTTCCAACCTTACAGTCCAAATTAAGCGCGTTGGCATGAACAAGATTTTCGGCAGTTTTCTTTTCCTGTGCAGTGATGTCAGTTCCATAGAAAAATGCACTGAGGAGAAAACTGTTCTCATATCTGCGCTTATGATGCATTTCTCCGTTCCGGATTGTAAAATAGGGATGGCTATAGGAAATACCCCTGTCTATTACATTTTTTACAAACGGGCTAAACCCACCATAACAGCACTTACTGACAAAAATCAATTTTTCACATTTTGAGAGAAGTTCTCCCATATCTCCATAATTATCACGAATAACACACTGCGCCGGGGTTTTGACCCAGCAACCGAAACAGCCGATACAATGATGAATCGTACCGTCATCTCCAATAATTCGCGTATCGTTGTCCTGCGGCAAAATACTTTTTGCCTGTTCTTCCGATAAGTCATGAACAATGAGTCTCATTATTTTCCTCCTTAATATTCTTAAGAAAAGACCAATAAGCAAAATCAATCTTTGCATGGATGTCCTCAAAAGAAAAATGCACTGCATCTGCCGCAATCATACAAGCAATTCCATGGGTATAGATCATCATATGGGTATACAGCTTTTCCGCGTTCTCTTCTGAAATTCCAAGCTTCGCTGAAATATCCTGAGCAACATCAACCCGCGAATACATCCGGTAGATGTCTTTGATACTGCTTGCCTTTATATAGGGCGACTGAAACAGAAAACGAAACAGGAATTTTTCATCACTTGCAAAGCCGATATGACATCTTCCAATAGACTCGAAGTATCTGCTCCGGTTCGCATGCGTGTCGACATAATGGTCGAGATACTTTTTCACGTGCGAAAACAGCTGCTGCATCAGCCCTTCCATGTTGCCAAAGCAGCTGTAAATCGGCTGAACAGAACAGTTCATTTTTTGAGCAATACTTCTTGCGTTGATTTTTTCATAGCCCTGTTCCCGAATCAGTTCCATAGAAGCGTCCAGAATTTCTTCTGCAGTAATTTTTTGTTTTGGCATAAGAGACCTCTTTTGCATTATTACAGATGTTATATAACGCTTGTAATAATACACTGGTTGTTTTCTTTTGTCAATAGTTAATATGAGAAAAAAAAGCTTTTTCCGAAGTTTCTTTACGTTGCAGCGTTTTATAGATGAAACCTTCGAATTTTCACGCGCGGCCCCATGCCCGTTACAAAAAGGAAAAAGTGTCTTACTACCCCATTGGCAATAAAAATGCATCTGTTCCATTATCAAAAGGAACAGATGCTCACATTTAATTGCATTTTTTAAGAAACAGCCGCATGTTTTCCTCTTCTTTTTCTTTGTCGGCATGCAGCCTTCCCAGCCTGTCACACAAACCGAGCAAACCAATCTCGTGAAGATCGACTTCATGCTTCATTTCTTCAATATCAGCAAACGGCAGATCATTCACAACGAACAGGATTTGCATATGCCATCGGACAAGCGAAGTCACTTTCTTAATATACTGATCATCATCCGTGAAGGTTCTTAAGAACTCACCGGCAAGCTTTTCCCCTATCTTCTCGTGATCGTAAGAAGTTACTTTTCCCTTTCTGATTCTTGTTGCAGCAGGTTTGCCAATATCATGAAGAAGTGCCGCCCACATGAAAGCGTTCGGATTTTTGCTTCGCACTTTCTGTTTTGCGGCTTCGTCTACGACGAGCATCGTATGGTTCCAAACACTGCCTTCTGGATGGTATTTTGGAGATTGTTTCGTCTGCTTCAGCTTATAGAGCATATCAAACGGATATTGTTGAAATACCGGTTCATCACAGATACTGTTCAAGTAATGGGAAGGTTCTTTATCCTGCAATAAATGTCGATTGAGTTCGAAATATAGTTCATGAGTCGCACTCATTTTTTATTGACGTTTTTATCATTAGAATCGAATACCGCTTTTGCGCTCTCCGTGCGAGGATCATGATTGATGTGCTTGGAATGGAACTTGCCGTCCTCTTTTTTATCCTGCTTTTTTAAATTACCCATATAGGTTCTCCTCTATCGATCGGTATTTGGTCCAAGAGCAACTTTTTTCGAGTTGTGATTTTGATTCAAATTTGATTCCTTAGCTTGTGCTGATTCAACAGCATCCTTCAGTTTTTTCTGGGAACCGGATGGATTTTTCGAATGCTTTCCAGCCATTTTACTCACCTCGGAATTATTGTGCCATTGTGCATTTTATTTATTCTGTTTCGCATACGTTCCGTCTTTTGACAACGGAATTATATGGTGTACTCACGGTTTTTAATCTGTTCCTGTCTGTCAGCTAAAATGTATCCTAAATTTAGGCCTAATGAGTCGCTTTTTAAGCGGCTCTTTTTATGCTTTTGGAAAGCACAATATATAAAACTTCATGTATTCATATTGCGGAATTCGCATACGTCTTACCCGGTTTTTTTTACCTGTTACCGGATGAATATGCACCGGATAGACTTTAGGCCATTCCAATTGAGAAGATATTTGTTATAATACATCTCGAAAAAGATTTTAGCCTTGCAAGGAACAAATTTCTGCTTAAGGATGGTAGAGCAAATGAGCCAACAGATCAAAGAAAAACTTTGGACACCCAGCTTTTTTATTTTGTGGCAAGGTCAGCTTGTTTCAACAATCGGCGATGCCGTTTACAGCATTGCGTTAGGTTTTTGGGTTCTTGCAGTCACCGGTTCGACTGCGCTGATGGGTTTACTGATGGCAGCATCCACGCTGCCCGGAGTGCTTGTTTCTCCGTTCGCCGGTGTTTTTATTGACCGCAGTAATAAAAAGCGTTTATTTATCCTGATGGATATCCTGCGCGGTATTTGCATTGTTCTTTTGTCTGCCGCAGCGTATAAGGGATTTATCGCCATTTGGATGGTTTTTGCGGCTGGAATTCTGCTTAGTATTTGCGGAGCAGTATTCAATCCAGGCGTCCAATCGATTGTGCCGGATTTGGTCCCTAAGTCTAAAATATCAAATGCAAATGCCGCCTTCTCTACCGTATCGGTAGGCTCCAATATGATTGGAAACGTCGCAGGCGGATTTCTCTATCAATTACTTGGAGCACCGGCGCTTTTTCTGATTGACGGCTTGTCTTTTCTGTTTTCCGGCGCATCGCTTCCATTTGTAAAGATTCCCGTAAACGAGTCAAAAGAAAAGAAGCACTTCTTTCTTGACATGGCAGACGGATTCCGTTTTATATGGAACCAAAAGGGTCTGCGCAGCATCTTAATCACGTGTGCAATCATTAACTTCTTTGGAAATATTGCAATCGTTCTATTTCTTCCGCTCTTCCAATCCACCGCATCTTTGGGGGCCGGTAAATACGGGATTGCCATGGCATGCTTCATGGGGGGCGCGCTTGCTGGTTTTGTCCTATTTTCTATCATTTCAGTCAAACCGGCAAACAAATTAAAACTATTCGTCATATCCTTTCTTCTTTTCGATGTTGGCATGCTGATCGCGGTAAATCAAGCATCCTTTATTTTGATGATTATTATGTTGGTAATTACAGGCTTTTTCAATTCCATCATCAACGTCCTTCTGGTGTCCACCGTGCAGGCGTCTACTCCGCAAAATGTCAGAGGGAAAGTAATGTCCTTCATGAACATGCTGACACAAGGTCTGGCACCTTTCGCCATGGCGCTTGGCGGCGTGCTCGGCGGATTGTTCCCAATTCGGCTTGTAATTTCCGCCGCTACCGTAGCCATTTTACTGATTACCATTCCTGCCAGCTGTTTCAAATCGTTCCAGCAATATATCACGGCTGATGTTGTAAGCGAGACGTCACCTCAGCTTGCCACAGAAACTGAATCAGTATGATTCAGTAATATATCAACCTTCTCAATACGCAAAAGAAACCCGAAAAGCCAGCATACGACATGGCTTTCCGGGCCTTTTACTACCCATGATATTGTTTTTAAAAAGTTCGTATTGTAATTGGAGTATTGTGGTCACGCAATAAGTCTTCTCGCAGTTACAAATGAGTTTGCCCAGTAGCTGGTTGTCAGATTCGCCTTCATCACCTTACCGGCACCGGATTGCGCGTTAATAAACACATTGCTTCCGAGGTAAATGCCGCAGTGGGTTATAGTGCCTTTTCCACTTGTGTCAAAGAACAAAAGATCACCTGGCCGCAATGCATATCTGCTTACTGCCCATCCATAATTCGCCTGCAGTGCGGATGAATGCGGAAGACTGATTCCAGCTTTGCTGTATGCATACATCGTAAGGCCGGAGCAGTCAAAGGCGCTGTAAGGAGTAGCTCCCCCATACACATAAGGAACTCCCAGCTGACTTTCCGCAGCAAAAACAACCGTCGGTACTTTTCCCGTGAGTACATATTTTGCCGAAACCCATGCTGTCCGGCCATTATATGTAATCTGATCCCATCCGTTTACCGTACTTAGGATGCTGACATGCGCTCCGTCATACAGCGTACCGACAACGCTGGCCGTCGTACTTCCTGCCGAACGTACGTTCAGGGATGTACCGACGCTGATCAGTCCTGGGGTCGTACTGCCTGCCGATGCAGAAACTGTAAAGATTCCGGCTGACAGGATTGCCAATGCGATCGTAATGAATCGTTTAAACTTCGACATAAAGTCTCCTTTATCATGTTAAAATATGTGTATCTTTCACATCTGTGACACAATAATAGTAACAAAAATGTAACAATTATTCAAACGTAATTTATGGCAAAAAAATAAGCTCGAAGAGCCAACATTCGTATGGCTTTTCGGGCTTATCCTAGCATTAATTAATTACTTCTTTTTAACAGGAATCCATATCTCGCTATAATATTTTTCATCCTGTAATCCCTTTGAATACTCGGCAGGATCGCTGTACATTTCAACATTATAGCCCGCCGCGATCTCATAATCTTTGCTGTTTGGCAGCCATTCTGTGAAAATCTTTTTATTTACATCCTGTAAGGACTGGGGCATCCCGCCTCTGCATGCAAAAACAGCCCAAGTGTACGCGGGAATGACCTTTGTAACAAAGCCTTCCGGAACTTCTGCGACCGGATTATAATTGTCTGCAATCAGATATTCAAATTCATCCGACCCCATACTCTCGTCAACACTGATGCCATACATTCCGCATACGACCCGCTCTTTTCCGGGCTGATGGAGTTCCAACCAAAACTTTGGAATTTCTGTTTTTGCACCATCATACTTGAATGTCTTCGATGCTCCCATAACAGTAAACGAAGCTTTTTCAATAATCTTGTAATCCATAACGTAGCCACCTTCCAACGTTAATTTGATTTTCAGCGGAGCAAAAGATTTAAACATAGCTCCGTCTTTTCGAACGGCAGTCGGAGTAACGCCATGAAAACGAGTAAATGCTTTGGTAAAACTGTCCGGTGAATCATAGCCATATTTCAATGCAATATCAATGATCTTTCTGTCGGTTGAAACAAGCTCACTGCCAGCAAGAGTAAGCCTGCGTTCCCGGATATATTCTCCGACCGTAAAACCGCAAAGCATTGTAAATCCTTTCTGAAAGTAGAAAGGCGATAGTAATACCTGCTTTGCAACAGTTTCGATTTTCAGTTCGTCAGTGATATGGTCTTCAATATAGCTGATCGCTTCGCCAATGCATTCAACCCAACCCATATGCGTCATCTCCTTGCCTGCGCTCTCTATCTTATAACTATTAAAGAGGCTATTCCCGATTTTTCGTGTTATCTTTTGTCCGCAAGGTCAGACAAATCCATAACCAAGGTTCACCCCCCTATAAAATGAATATCACCATCGATTATGCACATTTTTTACTTTAAGGCTTTCTGACTAAGTATAAAACTATTGTATCATTCAACACAATCTTATTGCCAGCTTTCAAGATAGCTTCTCTAATGCCCTTATAAAATTTTGATTTATAAGGCTCTTGCAACGTAATATGTTCAGCATGTGTGCCTATGTATGCAATATACTCATCTGCATTAAGGATTCTCACTTTATGATAATCGTGGTATTCATAGTCAATGAATCCGTAATTCACAACATTGTCGTAATTTAGTTTGCATGTATACTTTGTTTCGGGGCGGAAGTACTTTTCATATTCATCCTCTATTGCATCATACAGTGGTCCGTTTGAAGTTTTTTCATCCGTGCATGTCATAAACATCGCCAATGTTCCGCCGCTTTTCAGAAGGTCATATACTTTAGGAAATCCGATTTTTTCAGGTATCCACTGTATCGTCGCGGCTGAATATACCAAATCAAATTTTTGGGCTCCGAAGTCGTGGGTTTCAAAATCATCATTAACAATATAAAAATTATCATACAACTTGAATTTATTCTTTGTAAACTCCGCGAGATTTTCTCCCAGTTCAATCGCCAGATAATTACACCCAGTTTTTAAAAAAGGTTCAGTGGCTTGTCCTGTCCCCGGACCAATTTCAAGCACTGCTTTATCCGAATCGAGTTTAGAGTATTCAATGACATCGACAAAAAGCTCGTCACAATATCGTGGTCTCCATTTGTCAAACTTCTCAGGAATCGTATCAAATACTTTTCTGAACTCCATGCTTCACTTCACCCTTTCATGTTTTATGAATAAATCACTGCGGCTTTCTGGACTTTTCCGTGGCAAGTCTCTGGTTAGCAAGAAACATCTAAACCATTTTCAATTATGCCATTTGATGTATAAAACCTATTCAAACTCATTTTCAATCAATTTAATTACTTCAAATATAAAATTTTGTAATTTGTTATGTACCATATCAAACAGTGCATCATTATCATTTTCTCCAGTGATTTCATTATTTGATATAATTCTAATTCCAATTACAGGTACGCCACATTCAATGCAAGCTTTATAAACTGCTATGCTTTCCATGTCTTCACAAAGTTCGCCCAGCTGTGAATGCATCCAATCAATACGATCGGTTTCTCTGGAAAACAAATCACCAGATCCCAATTTTCCTAGGATTATCCTGCCATCATAAGGTATCGTTTTTGTCAATTCTATAAGGCGTGTGTCGGCGTTTATATCAAACGATCTGGATCTACCCGGCCACCATTCTAGAGAATTGCTGCCTTCACCTTTTCCTTTCAATGGTGACCTCATATTATTGATATATACGTCAGATTCACCAATGATAATATCTCCAACCTTTATGTCCCTTTTATGCCCGCCGGCAGTTCCCTGATTAATTATGCATACAGGATGATATTTTTCAATAGCAATCATCGTTGATATGCATGCATTGATTATTCCAATCTGAGTTAGCGATATAACTATTCTTGTTTTATTTAATGACGCTTCATAAAAAGAGTACCCATTATCCTTTGACCATTTTCCATTCGGAAATAACGTTATTAACAAATTAATTTCGTTTATAACTGCACCTTGAATAACTATGGTTCTCACAAATGAACTATCTCCTTCCCATTCAATAAATAATACCCACCAACTATAATATAAAGATATCCTGAATTAAAGTTAATAATTTCTGCGCACAAGGTTCACTCCCAAGCGGGCCAATTTGCAAAAAAAGGAGCCCCTAAAGGCTAACATTCACACCGCTTACCCGAATTTTTGGTTGACAATTCTGGTCAAAAAAATTCAAATTATCGCTTCCGATTATGCTCATAATCTCACTTTATAAAATGCTCAATATGAATATCGGCTTCTTCCAGAATCCTTTTTGAACTATCAAATTGAAACGCATTCATTGCTTCATTATATGTCATAATGTAAGCACCGAGTAATTCTTCTTTATGGTATTTAATAATCTGATTATTAAACTCTGCTAGAAAATATATTATTCTTTTCATTACGTCCGGTTTGTTCGGTATCGGATGCTCATCCACGACTCTGAATCCACTAATGATATTCACGTTCAGGCCTGTCTCTTCGCGGATTTCGCGCAACGCGGTTTCTTCCTCGCTTTCACCACTTTCAATATGTCCCTTTGGAAACCCATAGTAGCCTTCCGTGGATTTAATAATCACATATTGAGTTTTTCCGCCCTGCTGAGTAAACACTACCGCTCCACATGATATTTCGTATTTCATACTGAACACCTCGCACAGTTTATTTCCTCTATTTATATAAATAGGAAGATGGAAAACCTGCCAAACCAACTTTTAATACGGCTGCATGGCATGCCCCAACATGTTGGGGTTTCTCGTAAATCCCCAATAAACCCCATTCGAGCTTTTGTGCAAAAAAAGAAACCCGAAAAGCCAACATTCATGCGGCTTCACGGATTCCAAAACTGGTGCGCGAGATGGGACTTGAACCCATACGTCATACAACACACGCCCCTCAAACGTGCCTGTCTGCCAATTCCAGCACTCGCGCATATTCAATTTATAAAGCATTTTTGCGGAGACAACGTTGATATTATACCACTGTAAGTCACGACTTGTCAACAGAAAAACAAAATTTTTAAAGTTCTGACATCAGTTTTATAAAATCGTCGTAATTCAGCAAAGTACTTAGGATTTCTGGCAATGAGTTGGTCGAAAGATGTTCCGGTAAATTCAGTTTATGCAGCAGAGCCTTCCTTTTCTGCGAGCTGTTCGGCCCGCCGGATATCCCTGCAAGGTACAAATCGGTTTTCGTGATTTTTCTTCCGGCAGGAGCCTTTTCCTGCTCTGTCACAACGCCTGCACGCTTCAAAGCCTCAAGGATCACCTCGGCCGAAACGCCCTCTACGCCGAGTTTTCCCTCTTTCGATGGCTTTTCCTTCCGCTTTTCCTTGCCCAGGATATCCGGAATATAGGCATGCTTGATTTTATTCGGCGATATGGAGCCTGCAAGATAATGACGGATGAGGAACCCTGCGGAATCGCTGTCGGTCAAAACCAGCAATCCCCGAGTATCTGCAAGCCTGCGGAGAAGAGCCATCTGCTCTTTATCCTTAAAAATTTGAAAACCGTTTGTCTCAACAATTAAAGCATCAATGATTGACGACAGTTTGATTTTATCATACTTACCTTCAACGATTACGGCTTCATTTACGTGGATCAATTCATTTTCCCCTTTTCGGCAATCCATATCAGCTGTGCAATCAGCTTTTCCATTGCAGTTCTTCGATCTCCGCGCGCGCTTTTTAACGCTGTGTCTGTTTCCAGCAGAACATCCAGACTCTGCCGCAGCATTTCCGTCGAATACCGTGCGGTGTCGCGCTCCGCATTTGTAAGACGGAATTCCTTACGTGCGTAGTCAAAATATTTTGCCGGTTCCACAACTGAAAAACCGCTCTGAACCGAAACCTTCACACGGTAAAGGTCAAGATAAGCGCCGGCTAATACTGCAAGTATGGAAACGGGCTCTTCATTCTGATAAAAAAGCTGATCCAGAAGTGTGTATGCTTTGTCGCTGTTTCCTGCCATAATGGCTTTTGAGAGATCGAAAACACGCGCTTCCAGATTCTTCACCGTCAGCATATCCACCATATGAGCGGTAATTTCTCCGCTGCCAGCGTAAGCACATAACTTTTCCAGTTCATTGAGTGCAGTCTGCATACTTGTGCCGCAAAGGCTCAGGATTCGGGCTGCATTTACTCGGGAAAGCTCACAGCCACGCTTTTCAGCACCGGAACAAAGCAGCTTTTCCAACTGAGCCTGCGTCCGCTGCCGGATCGGAACCGTAACGCCTGCCTTATTTGCCTGTGCGAGGAACTTTTTCCAGTTTTTATCCCTACGCTCATCAAAGTCAAATGAGAGAAGATAGATGAGTAATACACATGAATCGGGAAGATCGCTGAAAAGCTCCCACAGCTTCTCCGTTTCCGCTCCGCGAAGCGCATTTGCATCAAGGTTGGCGACTGCAACACATTTGCGCTCCGCCATAACAGGCAGAGCCTCAACAGCCGCTGCTATCTGGTCAATACCCGTATCGCCGCCGTCAAATTTCTGCAGGTTAAAGTCTTTCAGGCCCTGAGAACCTGCCTTTTCCATCAGCTTCTGTGCATAAAACTCCACCAGATATTTTTCTTCGCCATACAAAAAATACAGCCTTGCAAATTCAGATTTCTCAATCTGTTTTTTTAATTCCGTTTCGGTTATCTCCGGCATTTATGTCTCCCTCCTGATCGACAGCGTTCTTTCGCCCTTGAGTTCCAGCACAAGATTCCCGTATCCGCCTGTCCAGACGCAACGCCGCTCTTTTACCTTGCCCACAGATTTCTGTAGATCCTCCTGATCCATAGAAAACACGGTGCAGATCGACTCAGGCTCACTCGATTTATCCACAGCGGTATCGGTAATCAGAAAATCCGTATTTCTCCAATCCGCCGGCAGTTCGGATAAACCCACTCCATCAGGGCAGATCACAACAGAAATACCCTCAACCGTCAATTTTGCAGCCGCGGCTTTCTTGCCCATTAGCGTTTGTATTTTCACGTTGCTCCAAAGGGTTGTTTCTGCTTTCGACTGGAATTTCGTCAGTTTTGCGGAACAGGCCGCCGCCTTTTGAACGAATCCGTCCACATTGCTGTCATGCTGCATGATCAGCCGCTTCGGGCGGAAGCGAGCTGCAAGATCCGAAGAACTGACATATTCGTCATGTTCCTGCGTAAGAAGTTCCATGCAGTCCAGTTGTGCAGCATTTTCACCGTTTAAATAAGAAATAATCTTGTTGGAATTATAGCTCCCGCAGCCAATAACCGCCGCATGGTTTCCGCGTGTCAGCACTACAGACACATCGGTACCGACATCCAGCACCGCAACACGTGTTATTTTTTGCTGTGTAATCTGGTAAGAGAAAATGCCGACTAACAATATTATTAAGGATATGCATGCCGTCTGCGGAAACAGTCTTCTGCCCTTTGCCAAGGCCAGCGCCGCAGCAAACAGGAACAGCGTGCCGGAGAGCCATAAGAGTACAAACCCGCGAGACGCCGAAACACTTGCAAACGGAAGCTGCGCGAGCCATGCAGAGCAGTTTTGCATATATTTTGCCAAAAGCCCGGCGACAAGCGCAAACGGCATGGCAAGATACGACTGCGGCAAAAGAAGGTTGATAACTGCCGCTGCCGCACCGAATCCCATCAGCAGCGTGGACGGCACAAGTTCCAGAAGATTCGACAGTGGAGCCACAATCGACACTGTCCCAAAATTGAGCAGAATAATCGGCAGGGTAAACAGCGTAGCTCCGACGGATGTTGCCAGAACACCGTTTGTCCCTCGAACCAGTGGGCTGAAGGCACGGAATTTGTCCAGCTTTTCATTCAGAAATTTTGTAATCGGACCGGTACAGAGAATCAGCCCCATTGTGGCAAAAAAGGACAGCAGTAAACCAACGTCTGCCGCTGCGTATGGATTCGTTAGGCAAATCAGCAGTCCAGCCGTACACAGCGAGTTGAGCGGGTCTGCGCGCCGTGAAACCAGCGGAGCCGCAAGGCAAAGCAGACACATTACTCCGCTGCGGGTAACTGAAGGAACAAAACAGGTAACCGCCATGAAACCGAATACGCCGACCGCAGCTGCGGCGGCTGAAGTCTTCTTGGGCACATGAAGAAACAGCAAAAGAAAAATCAGCAGCTCCGCGATCGTCGCCATATGAAGCCCGGAAACCGACAGAATATGTGAAATGCCGTCGGTTCGGAAATCTGCCGTGAGCGTACCGGAAAGCCCGCTCGTATCCCCCAGAAGAATACCGTTTACCAGCGATGCTTCTTCCTGCGGGAGCATACTGCTTACAGATTGCAGCAACTTCTGGCGAAGCCTCAGGGCATAATAATACGGTGGTTTTTCTGTGGGCGGCGAGATTGTTACACCGCTGTACTCATTCAGATATGCAAACATCATAATACCTTTGGAAGCATAATATCCGCGTGAAGAATACCCTTCCCCACCCGACGGAAGAAACAGATGAATCTTTCCTTTGATATGGGAATACGGCTGAACGCTCAGACCGTTCTTCGCGGACAGGCGGATCTTAAAATGCTGCGGCGCTTTCTTATCCGCTACACTGTCTACCTGCAAAACATAATACCAGCGGTCACTCTGCCGGGTTGGAAGCTCACAAACCGTGCCTTCCACGGTTTCGTCTTTGCCGTCAAGCGTCCGAGGCGGCTGTACTGCAAAATTTGAGTAAATACAGAAGCTTGCCAACGCAACTGCCGCCGTAAGGAATGCCACAGGGAAAACCACCGCACGGCGCGTCCGCCAGTAGACAAATGTAACGGCAAAACCCGCAAGGCAAACCCACAGCAGGACAAAACAGCCCCGCTCACCGAAAAAAACGGCGGCCGCCAGCGTCAGCAGATAGCAAAAACCCACCAACACAAGCGGCCGTTTCATGAGAGTTCCTCCGAATTCGTATCTGTTACTTAAAGAACAGGGGCAGGGGTTCGAGATAAACGATGTCTTTGCGGTCTTTTGCGTCACCCTCGGCAAGAACGCAGGCACGGCCCACGATATTGCCGCCGTACTGATTCACAAGGTTTTCCATGGCCGCAAGGGATTCTCCCGTGCTGATCACGTCGTCTACAATCAATACGCGTTTGCCGCGCAGGAGTTTTTCATCCTCTTCGGAGAGGAACAGTTTCTGAACATGGTCGGTGGTTATGGATTTGACTTCAACAGAAATCGGATTGCGCATGTAGGCCTTAATGCCTTTGCGGGCTACGACATATTTACGGCAACCCTGCCTTGCCATTTCATAGCATAGGGGAATCCCCTTGGTTTCCGCCGTAACCACAACGTCGTGCTCCGGGCATTTTGCCAGAAGGGCAGCTGCTGTTTTCTCGGTCAGCTCCACATCGCCGAGCATAATAAACCCGGCAATGTCAAGATGTTCGTCAATCGGGCAAATCGGAAGCTGACGCTCACAGCCCGCAATTGTCATTTTATAATATTTTTCGCTCATGGTAGAACGACCTTTCAAATCAATTATTTCGTTGGTACCAGCCCGGAGCCCAGCGGACGTCCGCCGAGAATGTGGAAATGCAGATGCGGCACGGTCTGGCCGGCGTCTTTTCCAACATTGCTGATAATGCGGTACCCGGAATCCAGATGGTTTTCCGCCGCAAGTTTTGCAATTACTTCAAAAATATGGGCAACGACCGCGCTGTTTGCCGGCGTAATTTCAGCCGCCGAGCCAATATGCTCTTTGGGAATCACAAGAATGTGCACCGGCGCCTGCGGTTCAATATCGTAAAATGCCAGTACCTGATCGTCTTCATATGCTTTTTTGCTTGGAATCTCGCCTTTCGCGATTTTACAGAATACGCAGTCCATACTTAACCTCCTTTACGCAACAGGTTCATTATAATCTTATTTTAACATATCCGCAACGATTTTTTCCGCCGCAGCAAGAGCTTCGTCCAGTTTGGACAGATCCTTGGCGCCTGCCATTGCGCTGTCCGGACGTCCGCCGCCGCTGCCGCCTGCGATAGATGCGACTTCACGGACGATTTTGCCCGCATGAGCGCCCTTAGACTGTGCGCCTTTGCCCGCGCAGGCCGCGATGTTTGCTTTACCGCCGTTTACACCGGCCAGCACAGCTACACAGTCCTGCGATTTTTCCAGAACCTTGTCGCACATGATGCGCAGAGCCGCAGGTTCCGTGCCCTCGAATTTTGCAGCAACAACCTTAACACCCTTAACATCTTTGGCGGAACCGAGCAGGCTTTCTACCTTAACGGCTGCCAATTTCGCGCTCATGGATTCAATTTCGCGGTCTTTTTCTTTCAGCTCCGCAGACATCTGGCCGACTTTGTGAACCAGCTCCGAAGGATTGTTCAGTTTGAGGACCTCCGCAGCCTGAGCGACTTCGTTCAGAGTATCGTTCAGAAGGGAAAGTACATTGGTTCCGGTCACGGCCTCAATGCGGCGCACGCCGGCGGCAACGGAGCTTTCGGACACAATCTTGAACAGGCCGATCTGGGCGGTGTTCCCGATATGAGTGCCGCCGCAGAATTCCTTTGAGAAATCTCCAACCGACACGACGCGGACAACCTTGCCGTACTTCTCGCCGAACAGGGCCATGGCGCCAAGTTTTTTCGCTTCTTCAATCGGCATTTCGCGGCTCTCAACCGGAGCAGCACTCAGAACAACCTCGTTGACGATAGATTCCACCTTTTGCAGCTCTTCTTTGGTCATAGCTGCAAAATGGGTAAAGTCAAAGCGAACGTGCTTTTCATTGACGAGCTGCCCGGCCTGCTCCACGTGCGTGCCGAGCACTTTGCGAAGAGCCGCCTGCAGCAGATGGGCGGACGTATGGTTTCTCATGATTGCCCTGCGGCGCTCTTCGTTGACGGACACCTTAACGGTTTCGCCGATATGGATTGCTCCAGCGGTGACGGAAACATGATGCAGATAATTTTTCGCGTGATTCTTTGTTGTATTGGTGACAGCCAGAACCGCGTCATCGGATTCGATGGAACCGGTATCACCGACCTGGCCGCCGCTCTCGCCATAAAAAGAAGTCTGGTCAAGAACGACCACAGCGTCGTCTCCGGCCGTTGCGGATTCCACGCGCTCACCGTCTTTGACGATGGCAAGAACTTTTGCCGAAGTCTCCATGGTTTCGTAGCCGAGGAACTTTGTTTCGGGCACATCTTCTAGGATATCGCTTTCACCCGCCCATGCGTCTGCACCGGCATTTTTGCGCGCCGCTCTTGCGCGTTCACGCTGTTCGCGCATCAGCTTGCCGAATTCTTCTTCGTCCACGGTAAGGCCGCGCTCCGCGACGATTTCTTTTGTCAGGTCGATCGGGAAGCCGTACGTGTCGCTCAGGCGGAACGCGTCCGCGCCGGGGAATACCTTTCCGCCGGTTTTGACGGTATCGTCCATATAGCCGTTCAGGAGCTGAAGGCCCTGGTCAATCGTCTTGGCAAAGCTCTCCTCTTCCACACGGATCAGCTTTGTAATCATGTCGCGTTTGTCGGCAAGTTCCGGATATGCTTTTCCGTTTTCTTTGATTACAGTATCCGCAACCTGATACAGGAACGTATCGTGCATTCCGAGTAAACGGCCGTGGCGCGCGGCACGGCGGAGCAGACGGCGAAGGACGTAGCCCCTGCCTTCGTTGGACGGCATGACGCCGTCGCCGATCATAAACACTGCGCCGCGGATGTGGTCGGTAATTACACGCAGTGAAATGTCCTTTTGGGGGTCCTCACCGTATTTCACACTGGAAATGCTGCTGACGTGCTTCATGATGTTCTGAACGGTATCGACCAGGAACAGATTGTCGACACCCTGCATGACGCAGGCAAGGCGCTCAAGGCCCATGCCGGTATCAATATTTGGATGCTCCATCGGCGGGTAATTTCCTTTGCCGTCACTGTTGAACTGCGAGAACACGACGTTCCAGAATTCAACGTAGCGGTCGCAGTCGCAGCCCACGCCGCAGGTCGGTTTTCCGCAGCCGTATTTCTCGCCGCGGTCGAAGTAGATTTCGGAGCAGGGGCCGCATGGGCCGGAGCCATGCTCCCAGAAATTGTCTTCTTTGCCGAGGCGGACGATGCGGTTCGGGTCGACGCCGACTTCCTTCGTCCAGATATCGAACGCTTCATCGTCGTCCGTATAGATTGTAACCCACAGCTTGTCAACCGGAAGCTCCAGCACCTTTGTGCAGAATTCCCACGCCCATGCTGTGGCATCGTGCTTGAAGTAATCGCCGAACGAGAAGTTGCCCAGCATCTCGAAGAAGGTGCCGTGCCGGTCCGTAATGCCGACGTTTTCAATATCGCCGGTACGGATGCACTTCTGGCAGGTCGTCACACGCTTGCGCGGAGGCGTGACCTCGCCCGTAAAATATTTCTTCATCGGCGCCATGCCGGAGTTGATGAGCAAAAGGCTGTTGTCGTCCTTTGGAATCAGGGAAAAACTTGGAAGACGAAGATGCCCCTTTGATTCAAAAAACGACAGATACATTTCACGAAGTTCATTGAGTCCTGTCCATTTCATTTCCTTTTCTACTCCATTCCGCCTTAAATCGGCTTATTCTGTTTCATAAAGAGAATACGGTTCCTGCAATAACCGGGTGAATCATTCGGTACATATGAAAAAGTCCTTCCATAATACCCGCAAATGAGGCCAAAAGTTTCCCTCTGGAGGCTAACTTTTTCAAAATTTTTATTTTTCCGGTGAATTTGCCCGCCAAATGCCCGGTTTTAAGCCGGAAACTGCTTTCTCTTATGTTGAAACAAAACCTTAAGATTGCAAAAAAATAAGACTTCCCCGCCCCTATGGGACGGAAAAATCCGTGGTACCACCCAAATTGCGCCGTCTGCGGCGCCGCTCGAATCCCTTAACGCGGGGAACGCCGCTCCTCTTCGGTGCGGGGCTCGGGGCCGGCTTTCAGCGCAGCAACCGCAGAAACCTTTCACCCTCGGGTTTCCTCTCTTTGGCGGAGTTATCACGGCTTTTTTGCCCTTCTATGCCTTTAACTATTCCATTAAAAATACTTTTTCAGTATAAACCAGCCAGCTAAAAATGTCAATTATTATTCTGATTTATGTACAGACCGCGACTGAATCTCTTTATAAAACTGCTCCACGTCCCCTTCCGCCAGCCTGAGCGGAACAATCAGCATATCTCCCATGGTAAATTCGAGATACACAAATTCGCGGTCTTTTCCCAGGTCTTTCAGCGCGCTTAAAGGAACGGATGTTTTTCCCCGGCTTGTTTCAATCAAAATTTCGCTTCTGTCGACGGTTACCTTGATTTTGGTGTAAAGCGCCCGCGGGCCTGTCTGCAGGATTTTGGCTTTTACCGCTTTTTTCAGTTTTGAGTAAGCCAGAAAAAGCAAAATGCCAAACAGAGCCAGCGTCATGACTCCTGTAAAAATCCAAAATGCCGCGGATAAGCTGCACATAGCGGCAATCGCACCGCTGACAATGAGATACACCGCAGGAAAAATAAGCGCCTTTTGAACCACGCTTTTTCTTCTGTTTTTGAATAGATTTTTTGCAGCCTTTTCATAATCGTGCGCCGTAAGAGAATAAATGATTTCCACAGCACATCACCCAACGCCATTTTATCACGGGAAAAGGAATTTTCAAGCAAAATTATGTCTAAATCACAAAATATTATATAGGCCGTCCGCAATATCGCGGAAAACCGGCCCGCAGGTTGTACCGCCTCCGTCGCCGCCCTCGGCGAAAACCACGATGACGTATTTTGGCTTTTCGTAAGGATAAAATCCGGCAAACCATGATTCGACGGCCTCGACACCGTTTACATACTTTCCCGTCTGGGCGGTGGCGGTCTTTGCGCCCGCTGTTCCGTAAGTCGGCTTGCCTTTTTTGCTTGTACCGACATCAATAGACGCTTTCATAAAATCACGCAGGAGCGCCGCTGTTTTTTCTGACATAACGTTTGTGCTTTTCTGCGGCTCGGCCTTTTGCGTAAACTGCCTGTTCGCGTTGACGGTTCCTTCGTAAAGATATGGCTGCGTGAAATTACCGTCAGATGCAATTGCGTTTACCATACCCGCGATTTGCAGCGGCGTGGCGGTCAGATCGCCCTGGCCGAATGAAAAATTGGCCAAAGCACGCGGAATGTCCAGGCTTTTCAGGTCAGGCAGGACGCCCGCATCCGAAGCCATGCCGGGGGCGATCTGGAACGAACGGCCGAATCCGAGCATCTGCGTCATCAAAAGAAAATTTGCGTGAGGAACCTTCTGCATGAGATTGACAAAATAAGTGTTGCAGGAGTTTGCAATAGCCTGTTTCATATTCTCTTTACCGTGCTTTTCGGAATCGAAGCAATGAAAAATACCTTTGTCAACATCAATTGAGCCGGTACAGGTATAAGATTCGTCCGGGGAAAGCCCGTATTCCAGCGCAGAAGCGGCCGCGGCCAGTTTAAAGACGGAGCCTACGCTGTAGGCGGACGTTGCGCGGTTCAGGAGCGGAGAATCCGCTGAATTGAGGACGGACGCCACATTGTTCGGAGAAAAAGACGGCAGGCTCACCATTGCGCGGATTTTTCCGGACGGGACTTCCAGCACCACGACGGCGCCCTTTTTCAGATATTTTGATGCAGACTGCTCCGCAAGGTTTTGAATGGACTTGTCAAGAGTCAGAACAACGCCGCTGTTCTGCAGATTTGACGTATCGGAAATGACCTTCTGCTGCTGGGAAAGGACGCGGTTCATCGCGTCAACGGGATAGGAAACCGTGATTTTCCCCTGCCCTGCACTGAGCTGGCTGTCGAAAGCCTTTTCAATGCCGGCAGCTCCTTTTCCGGAACCGTCAAGATAGCCCAGAGTATGGACTGCGGTCTGGCGGTCGGAATAACGTTTTTGGATGGTGAACACGTCAATTCCGGGCACCGTAATTTTTTTGGGAAGCTTTAGGGTGAACGGTTTCCCATCCGTGAGGATTGTGTACACAGACTGCATCTCAGACGGAGAAAAGACCTGATTGAGAGCCTTTGTAGTTTCGATGGTAGGAACCACAGAAGCGGCAAATTCTTCACCGCCGTCCCCCGTAAGAGGATTCAGACTGCAGTCGTAAATCGTACCGCGCGTTGCGGCAACCGTTACCTTGCACGTTTGCTGCTGAGCGGCGGCCTCTGCCAGTTCTGTACCGTTTGAAAGATGGAAGATGGTAAGTACACTGAGAAACATGGTGAGCATAAACACCACAAATAAAGCGGCTGCGCGTTTCGCCATAAAAAATCCCCCCGTAAGGCTATTTTTGCCATACGGATGGAATTTTAATCATCCGAATTGATTCGTTTGCGAAGAATAGCTCCTTTTGCCAAGGGGCGTTCCGTTCGTACCAGCACGGTCATCATTGCGTGGTTGGCACATTCCAGAGGATTTTTATATTCATCAAACAGATCGTTAAGCGGCAGCTCAAACGGAACGGCGTCCGGCTCCAGAACATCCGCAGTGTCTCCTCGGAAAAAACGGTTACGCTGGGTAAGCACCGCAAATTCGCCTGCCATACCTTCGCAGACGGCAATTACTTCCCAGCCGCGTACATAGCCGCCGTTTTCGTAAACCTGACCCGGAGTTTTACCAAAATAGAAACCGGTGCTGTATTCGCGGTGGCTGATTTTTTCAAGCTCCTGCGAAACCCACTCCGGGAGCGGAGCATTCGGATTCTTTGCAAATTCATCCAGAGCATGGCGGTAGGCGTTTGTTGTTACCGCGGCATAGTAGGCGGATTTGGCGCGCCCTTCAATTTTAAGGCTGCTGACACCCGCGCGCACCAGTTCGGGGATGTGCCGCACCATGCAGAGGTCGCGTGAATTCAGGATATAGGAGCCTTCGTCATCCTCGGAAATCGGCAGATACCGTCCCGGGCGGGTCTGTTCCATGAGGGCATACTTCCAGCGGCAGGGCTGAGCGCAGTCCCCTCGGTTTGCGTCGCGACCCGTAAAATACTCGGAAAGAAGGCAGCGCCCGGAAAACGAGACGCACATCGCGCCGTGAACAAAAGCCTCCAGCTCCAGATCTTTCGGAGTTTTTGCCCGGATTTCGGCAATCTCCTCAAGGGTGAGTTCGCGGGCGAGCACAACGCGCTTTGCACCCAGCTGATAAAATGCGTTTGCCGCGGCCCAGTTGGCAACACCCGCCTGCGTGGAAATGTGGACTTCCATGCCCGGCGCATACTTTTGGATAAGATTCATAACGCCGAAATCGGTTACAATCATTGCGTCGACTCCTGCATCTTTTAACTGCCGTAAAAATTCCGGCAGTTCGGTGCAGTCTTCGTTATGCATCACATTGTTGCAGGTAAGGTATACACGAACACCGGCGGCGTGAGCGTACTCCACGGCAGATGCCAGGTCATCCATGCTGAAGTTCGGTGAAGCGGTGCGCATGCCGAATTCTTTGCCCGCAAGGTAAACCGCATCCGAACCGAACCGGACGTCCGCTTCCAACCGTTCGCGGTCACCCGCCGGAGAAAGCAGCTCCGGAAAGCCCGATGTAAGGTTCCATTTCATTGTGTGCATTACCTGAGCCCCGCTTTTTTGAGATTTGCTTCGTGTGCAGACAAAGTTTCCGCATAGTAAGCCTTGCCTTTCGAATCATGGCAGAAATAATAGTAATCTGTATCGGTTGGAT
This sequence comes from Caproicibacter sp., assembly GCA_036260805.1. GTDB lineage: Bacteria > Bacillota > Clostridia > Oscillospirales > Acutalibacteraceae > Thermocaproicibacter. Next base: position 69,992 of record DATALZ010000005.1, on the reverse strand, counting down.
TCAGCGCCGCATTTATCGCGTCGCTTCCCGGGTTGCAGATTGCCCCCGCGGGAAGCCCTTTAACGGTATAAGTATCATACTTGCTTTTATAAGTATTGCGGATATTCGCAGGAATGAGGGCTTTCCGGCGGTAAGGATAAAAGGTAGTGGAATCGCAGTCGAGGTGCTGAAGCGTGACCTTTTTACTGCTCAGGCGGTTATGGAGTACGGATGAAACCTTGTACATATCGTCTTTATCGGCTGCTTCCGCCTGAATAATGGATGCAAGCGTCACCAGCTGGTCGACCGTATATCCCTCTTCCTTTGCTTTGTCGCGCATTTGTTTCGTCAGCTTCTGATTGCAGTTGCTCACCAGCTTTTTGGCAACCGACACAGGGTCTTCGTTCTTGAAGAATTCGTAAGTATCCGGGAAAAGATATCCTTCCAGTTTATAATAGCGGGATGATGTATTGGTAATGGCGCTTATCATATCGTAGCTTTCGTCCAGTTTGGCTGTGTTAAACGCGCTGAGCACATCCTTTGCCGGGCAAACTCCGTTTTTCTCCAGTTTCGCGGCAATATCGAGCGCGTTCATTCCCTCGGTAAAGGTTACCTTAACCGTGTCGACACGGTTCTGGTTCGACTGAATGGAATTGATCAGCGCCTCATAATCCATTGCCGTAGTGACCTGGTAACTGCCGCCGCCGTATGTTTTGGGAGCCTTCGTCAGTTTTCCATAAAGCTTGAAGAAAGTGATGTCTTTTATGGCGCCGTTTTTGTACAGGAGCTGCGCAACCTGATCTGCCGTCGCATTTTTTGGCACGTCCACCGTGATATTTACCGGCTGCTTGCCAACCGCGAGCATATCGTTAATGCCGAAGACCATATATTTCCCAATCAGCAGGGAAACCATAAGCACCATTGCAAACCAGACAAGACGGAAAAAACTCTTGTTCTTTCTGCCTTTCTCCTCGCTGCGAAGTTCATGCGCCAGCTTTGCACGATCCGCCGAAGCAGCGTCCGCAAGGACTTCGCGCTTTTTCTGTGCTTCACGCGGGTCACTGTAGCTGCTGATGACGGTATCCGGGTATTCTTCGGAATCCTGCACGCCGTCTTCGTGAATATGGAGCTGAAAATTCTGAACCCGTTTCTGGTGTTCCTGGTCAACATTCTGGTCGTCTTTCATAAAGTGTCCTCCTGTATTCAGCGGTCAGACTGCCTGCCGGTAATCCTGCGGATAAACTTATCCGTAACAAGGATGTCGACCGGACGGTCATAGTAGCCGTGCGGAAGATTCCAGCGGATGCAGCCGGAATAGCACAGCCCCACCGTGATTCCCTTAAAATCTGCAAGGAATCTGTCGTAATATCCCTTGCCGTAGCCCAGCCGGTAGCCCTGGGAATCAAAGCTTAATCCCGGCACAATGCAGACTGCATTCTCATTTTCGGTATCTCGAATACGGCGGCATTTCCGTGGATCCGGCTCCAAAACGCCATAGCAGCCTGCTTCAAGATCGCTCAGAGACGAAATTTTGAAAAACTCCATTTCCAGCGTTTCCGGCAGACAGCGCGGAACCGCTATCTTTTTGCCGTCTGCCATCGCCTCTGTAATCAATCTTGAAGTGTCCACTTCGAGCGGTTTGCTGACATACGAATAAATGATGCCCGACCGGCCGTATTCTTTTAAGGCAAACATCCGCCTGCGGATTTTTGCATCCAAAGAGGCTTTCTGCTCCGGATCCAGCCGCTCACGAAACTGGCGGCTCTGAGCCCGAAGGTCCTTTTTCAGTTCCCGGATGTTCTTTATATACATTGAATCTTCTTCCTGATTTCCTGTGACTTTTCTGCGCCAAAGAGGACTTCAACGAGCTTCAGGGCGAATTCAATGGAAACGCCTGCCCCGCGGGCAGTAATAATTTTTCCGCTGACGCAGACCGGGTCCTGCAGAACCTTCTCCGCATCCAGCTCATCCTCATACCCGGGGAAACAAACGGCGCTGTGGCCTTTGAGCAGCCCGAGATGACCGAGGACGGACGGAGCCGCGCAGATTGCGGCGATATATTTGTCATGATTTGCGCAATAGTTCAGGCTTGCGCGCACCATAGGCGAATCTTCGTGGTTTTTTGTTCCTGGCCCACCGGGAAGGATGACCATATCCATATCATCCAGCGAAATTTCGTTCTCTTCCAGATCAGCGGTTACCTTTACATGATGGGAGCTGGTGACGACGCGGCCGCCTTCCCCCACGGTTGCCAGTTCCGCGCCGGCGCGGCGGAGAATATCAATGGGAGCGAGAGCTTCCACTTCTTCAAATCCGTTTTCAAGAAATACATAAATCATATGAATGCCTCCTGTTATCAACTGTTTCTAGTATTATGTTGAAAAGTTAGTCCATTGTAAGTCCAAGATAAGGATGGTTCGGTTTCAGGTCGGAAATCAATGTGCCGCCAAGCGGCTTTATCATGCCGAACCGGACGGTTTTTCCCTCGCCGGGGAACAGCCCGGACTCCGCAGGAAGACGGAAGCGGTATTCCGCCGCGGGCGCTTCCCGGAGAATCGCGGATGCAAGCGTGGGAAAAGTATCTTTCTCGGCAGCCGATTCCAGTACGGAGCAAACGCCGATTTCCGTACTGCACAAAGCATAGGCAGGTATTCCGTCTTTCATCGCGCAGACAAGCCGGTCGCCGTAGACCTGACTCATGGAAACGGAATAGTAAAACATTCGGTCGCTCCAGAACATGGAGCCATCGTTTTCGGAAAGATATCTTTTTCGCAGGGAATTCAGCCGTGCGCTGTCAAAAAGGATGCGCCCTTTCGAGGCGGCAGCCGCAATACTGCTCAGACGTTCCGCGGGAACAGAAAGCTCCCTGACCTGAAAGAAATCGAGATAGCCGGCAGCCGCATAAAACCGGTAAAGGTTTTCACCGGACGGCAGCACTGCGGAGAAACGATCACCCCGCTGTGCACCGGCTATAGCGGCGTAGGCAAGCAGTGAAGACATATATCCGCGGGAGCGGAACCGGGGCGAAGTTGCCGCCGCAAAAATGTAGTGCGCCTGCAGTGTCTTTCCACCCGACAGAATCTGCGCCGGCAAAAGGTAAACCGCAGAGGCAATCTGCGTTCCCAGACGGTAAACCAGGCAATCCTGCGGAGAGAAAAAATTGTTCAGGAAATAATTCGGAATCCGTTTGGAGTCATGAAAACACTCCTGCCAAAGATTTGAAAGTTCCCGCCGCATATTCCATTGAGCGAATTCTATCATACTGCCGTATCCTCAAATTCTGTTATTTCACATCTAACTGAAATTTGTCCGAGACAATTTTTAAAATTTCGGCATGAATTTTCTCCACGCTTTTGGGAGCGCCGTTTTCAGCGCATGATACCACGCTCCAGCCGAGCCTGTCCGCCGTAAAAGCGGCGCTTTGCCTGCACGCGGAAAGGTATGCCGTGTTGCTCTCGTGAATATCCTTTTCCCCGCCGTTCCGGCGATAGCGCTTGTCCAGCAATTCCTGCGAGATTTCCGTTGGCATGTCCAGATAAACGGTCAGGTCGGGCTGCGGAATGCCGAGTTTGGCATACTCAAAATCCTGAAGCCAGGAAAGAAAGCCGTCCCATTCTTCCCGCGGCAGTTTCGGCAACTGGTAAACCATGTTGGAAGTTGTGTAGCGGTCGGCAAGAATCAGCGCGCCGCCGTCGTAGTCTTTCTTCCAGCGCTTTCTGAAACTTGCATAGCGGTCGACAGCAAAAAAGGTGGAAGCAGCATACGCGTTCACATCATTCGGATTTTTGCCGAATTCGCCGTTCAGATACATTTTCACCGGTGCAGAGGACGGTTCGCCGTATTCGGGAAACGACACCCTGCGCAGCGGGATTCCGCGCTGAAGAAGCGCCTTTTCCAGCAGGCCGGTCTGCGTGGCTTTTCCGCTTCCGTCAAGGCCCTCTACCGAAATCAGCCTGCCGCTCATTGATTTTCTCCCAGATCCGCGTAGAATTTTCGCACTTCGGCTGATTTGCCGCAGGACATTTTTCCTTCCGGGCAGGTTCCGCGCAGACAGCCCGGCCCCGCCGTGCGGAAAAGATTCGGAGCAACATTCTTCACAAGGCGCAGCATCTGGTTCGCGACGTCGCGTATTTCCCACTGGGCGCGGTTACAGCAGCGCAGCGAGAAGAAATGGAGCAGCTCCCTTGCGTTGAGAGTGCAGATCATTTGGGTTTCACAGGCGTTCGGAAGAATGAACCGGGCGTCTTCGTTGGACATTTTCTGCGCCATGCGCTGGGCCGTTTTTTCATCCTTACCGGATTTTATCAGTTCCTGCTTATGCTTTTCCACGAGGAGCGCGGAGAGCTTCTCGTAATGGCGCTGGTCTTCTTCCATTGCTGTGAGGAATTCCTGCTTCGCTTCGGGAATTGCTTCAATCTCCGGCGGAATGACATACTCAAAGTGCGCTTCTGTTACATACCGCTGGCTTTTTACGCTGAACGAAGCGATTCTGTGGCGAGTGACCTGTGCAAGGAAAGCGCGGGAAACACCCTCGATGCCAAACGTAAACGAAGCATGCTCGACGGTGCTGGCGTGCCCGAGTTCCCCAATCATCTGGACATAGGATGCTGTCTTTTCTTCCGTTAGCCCTTCCATGATGCGGTCGATACCGGCTGAAGAATAGCAGAGCTTGGCCGCCGCCGCGACAACCTTTTCCGGGTCGGGCGTATATGCAATTAACGTTACTTTTGGCATTTTAATTCATCCTTATCCATTTTTAGTCATAATTTAATTTATTATAACAAAACCATGCCGCGGATTCAATATTAGTTTTGCCGCGGCACGTTTTCAGGAAATTTTTTGCGCGGAAACCAGATACTCTTTTTCTTTTGCCTGGGTACGGAACAACGGCCCGAAATCGACCCAAACCTTATTGGAATTCCCTTCAAACCGATACAGCGTTAATTTGCCGCAGGAACCGATTTTACCGCCCACAAGCTGACTGCCTGCGCTGCTTCGGCCCATGTCCATCCGGTATGTTACGCTCTGAAAGCGTACAAGGCTGCTCACAGCAAAATTAAACCTCACATAAACTCCGTTGTAGTCCACTGCAATGCTTTCCGCAGCCGGAACATTCCCGACCTCATAACACGTCTGCCCCGTCCAGATTTTGCCGTTCCGTGTGCCAAGACGGGATTTTTCAACCGTTCCAGCACCGAGATACAGACCGTCGGAATATACCACATAGGTGGGGATACACACATTGCCGCTTATCAATCCTCTGCCGGAACCGGAATATGCCGGCCTGCTCTTTTCGGACGATGAGCTTCCCGTTGCAGATGAAAGCGGCGCAGCCCCAGTAAGATTTTTGCCTGCTGAGGATGGTGCAGCAGCCCCGGTGCAGCCCGCTTCAGACGCCGCAGCAACGGTTTGGTTTGCAGAAGCTTTACCGGATTCATTCAAATGGCTGAAATATGGGACAGCAGAAATAATAAGAACCAGTGCACAGCAAGCCGCGGCTAATTTCAGTATAACGCTCCGCTTAGGAAATCGGTTTTGCCGCGCGGATTCCATTTTTTCCCGTGTATGTCCCAGAAGGGAGTCACCCGGAGTCAATTTTGCAAAAGCTTCGCGGTATACAGCATCAATTTTCATCACCAAACTCCCCCTTTAGTTTTTGTTTCAGCATAGCCCGCGCGCGGCAGAGCTGCGAAGTCACCGTGGATTCTTTCAGATGCAGAGCATCACTGATCTGTTTTACCGGCATATCCTGATAATAATATAAATGAATTACCACGCGATATTTTGGGGGCAGCTCGAAAACTGCGCTGCAGACGTCCGCTTCCTCCGGAGTATCGAACACCGGGGCGTCTTCCAACGGCACGGTGCGGCGGAACCAGGCGCAGCGCCTGACGTTTTTGCAGCAGTTTACGGTAACCCGGATCAACCATGCACGGCAGTGCTCTTCGCTTTCAAATACCGGATTCTTTTTCACCAGACGAAGAAATACTTCCTGAAAAACGTCCTCGGCATCCGAACGGTTTTTTAACAGAGAAAGGGCAAGCCGATAAATCATTTCAGAATAATTTTTTAGTATTATTTCCTGCTTTTCAGCCTGACTTTCCATTGGCAGCCCTCCCTCACTGGAAATACTCGGCAGCTTTAAAAAATGCTGCAGAAATTTTATTTATTTTAAAGTCGTTTTATGGGTGTTGCATGACCAAATGCGACAGGGAGATACTAAGAAACGTTCCATGATTTTTAACACGATTCGGGAAAAAGGAGTGAATGTATTATGGGAAAGAAAAAAAGAGACGCAGGAGAAATGCCCATAGGGCTGATGCTGTCGCTCGGTATGCATCAGGACGCCATGAAAAACTTCGCACTTTTGAATGACGAAAAGCAAAATGCCGTAATCCGCTACGTGGAGGATTCACAGACAGGCGATGAAGCAAAAAACCGCATCAACACCGCCGTGGATAATCTGGAAAAAGGAAACACCGGATTTATCGGGTAAAACACAGCCCGCCGCAGGGCAGCCAGCCGGCAAAATGATTTTTATTCATAAGGGAATTCTGTAACACAATGAAACAGCCGCCATAAAATGTTATAGAGAAACAAGTTCCACTGATCGTGTTAGGAGGATGATTTTATGGATAAAAACCACGCCGACGCAAACTGCCCGGCGGAAATAAATCCAGGAAATATTAAAGAAGCCGTATGCATCAACGCAATGCGCGTTTACGATTCATGCAGCTCAAAGGAATACCTTGAGGACCGCAGAGTTTATTTTACGCCTGACAAACATGAACTGATTGAGCAGGCAGCCAATGTGCGTATCCGCAGCGCGGAAGTAATCAAAGTGTTTTTACATCTGGAGCCCGTTCCCTTTAACCAGGGATTCTATGCAGTGGATCTTACTTTCTTCCTGGATGTATGCCTTGATGTTTTCACACCGGCAACCGCGTGCCCAACAATCGTACACGGTGTATGCACTGCCAACAAGAGGGTAATTTTGTTCGGCAGCGAAGGCAATGTAAAGATGTTTGTCTCCGGCAAGCACGCCGACGACCCCGATGTTGAAATGTCCACCGGAAAAGTTCTGCCTACAGCGACCTGCCTTGTATCCGAACCAATTGGGCTTTCTGCGAAAATCTGCGACCGTCCGCCTCAGGGCTGCGACATCTGCAGCAGAATACCCGAAAGTATCGGCAACCTTTACGGTACGGAATTTGATTACGGCAGCAACCACGCCGTTTACGCGACGATCGGTTTGTTCGCAATCGTACAGCTGGTTCGCACCGTTCCGCTGCTGGTTCCTACCTACGAATTCTGCATTCCGGAAAAAGAATGCCCGCCGACTTCCGACAGCCCGCGTGAAATGTTCCGCCGGATTGAATTTCCGACCGACGACTTTTTCCCGCCCAATGTCGGCGATGCCTGCTCCACAGACAAAGCACAGGAATAAACGCTGAACCCCGCCTGAAAATTCAGGCGGGGTTTTACTTTGTCATTTGTAAAATGCATACTGTGAGTTTTATGGTATTCAGCGCTTTTCGAGCCTTGCGAAATTAGCCATCAGCTTTTTGGTACCGGCTTTATCGAATGCGATTTCAAGCAAGGTATCATTTCCCATCGGCGCAGCGGAAAGCACCATGCCGCTGCCGAAAGTTTTATGGTACACGCTGTCTCCCGGCTTGAATTTCTCGGAGATCTGTTTCTTTACTGCGGGCGCTCCGGCGCCGATGCTGCGCGCTGACACAACGGATGCGTCGCGGGCAACTTTTGACGAAATCGGAAGGACGACCCCGAAATCCGGTTTTTTCCAATCGTGGGCTCGGCTGAACTCCAGAAGCTCTTCCGGAATCTCTTTTAAAAACCGGGATGGCCTGTTGTGCTGGCTGCTGCCGAAAATGACGCGGCTGTCGGCCGTAACGATATGAAGCTCTTCCTTTGCCCTTGTAATGGCAACATAGGCAAGGCGGCGTTCTTCTTCAATCTCCTTTGGATTGAACAGAACCTGCATGCCCGGGAAAATCCCCTCTTCAAAGCCCGGCAGGAACACTACCGGGAACTCAAGGCCTTTCGCGGAGTGCATGGTCATCATGACCACACTGTCGGAAGACGCGTCGTAATTGTCGATATCCGCGAGAAGCTCAACCTCCGCGAGGTAATCCGCAAGCCCCGCTTCACTGCCGTTTTCCTCGGTAAAGCGGATCAGGTTCGATGCAAGTTCGTTCACGTTGTCGATTCGATCCTGCGCATCTTCCTCGCCGGATTCTGCAAGCGCTCCGATGTAGTTCGTCTGGTCCAGCATCAGACGGTAAATCTCCACAAGGGTCATGTTCCCGTCCGCAGCGGCTTCCGAGAGTTTCTGAATCATATTGGCAAAATTCATAAGCTTCTGCGCCGAACGCTTCAGCGGTTCAAATTCATCGGCATGCTTCAGGACATAGAACAGATTCTCGCCGATCCCGTCCGCAATTTCGCGGGCCTGCGAAACGGTCTTGTCACCGATGGAACGCTTCGGGGAGTTAATAATCCGCAGCATTCTCGTTTCATCGTTCGGATTGCTGATTACATTCAGATAGGCGATCATGTCTCGGATTTCTTTGCGGTCGAAGAAACGATGGCCGCCCAGGACACGGTGAGGAATCCCGGACTTTGTGAATACGCGTTCGAGCGTGTTGGACTGGGAGTTCATGCGGTACAGCACCGCAAAATCGGAATATTTACGCCCTGCCTGCACTTCATCCAGAATTGCCCGGGCTATGTAATCGGCTTCGTCCTGTTCGCTGGCAGACGTATGGGCGTCAATCTTTTTGCCCTCGGAATTCTGCGTCCACAGGGTTTTTCCTTTTCGGTTTTCATTATTTTCAATGACGGCGTTTGCCGCATTTAAAATCGTCTTTGTGGAACGGTAGTTCTGCTCCAGTCGGATTACCTTCGCATTCGGAAAGGTCTTTTCAAAATTCAGGATGTTTTCAATCGTTGCGCCGCGGAACTGATAGATACTCTGATCGTCATCGCCGACCACGCAAAGATTGCAGCTTTTTTCCGACAGCAGCTTGATGAAAAGATACTGTGCACGGCTGGTGTCCTGATATTCGTCAACCATGATGTAACGGAAGCGGTTCTGGTAATACTCCAGAACATCCGGGTTGCTCTGAAACAGCTCAATGGCCTTATAGATCAAATCGTCGAAATCCATTGCGTCCGCTTCTTTCAGACGCCTTTGGTACATACGGTACATCTCGCCGATTTTTGCGAGACGGAGGTCGGTTCCCGCGGCCTTATAATATTCATCCGGCCCGATCATGCTGTCTTTCGCATGGGAAATCTCGGAAAGGGCGGCTTTATAGGGAATCTTTTTATCGTCGATGTTCAGCGCTTTCTGGCATTCCTTGATCAGGCGCTTCGTATCGTCCGAATCATAGATGGTAAAGTGTTTGGAATAACCGAGCCTGTCCGCGTCGCGGCGAAGCATGCGCGCACAGGATGCATGAAATGTGGACGCCCAGATTTCTTCGCCGTCCGCACCCAGAATGCCGGTTAGCCGTTCCTTTAACTCATTCGCTGCCTTGTTGGTAAAAGTAATGGCAAGGATCTTCCACGGCTGGCACGGATTTACCGCAAGCGCGGAACGAAGCGGATCGGTAAGAGGAGTATTGTTCCTGAGGCAGTCGGAAATTGCCTCAAGCGTATCCGCATCCAGACCGGTTACGTCGCTGCTCTGGTAGGCGTTTCCATAGCGTACGATATTGGCGGTGCGGTTCACAAGAACCGTTGTTTTTCCGCTTCCGGCTCCGGCAAGAATCAGCAGCGGGCCATTTACCTGAAACACGGCTTCCTGCTGCCTGCTGTTCATGCGGGAAAATTCCTTTTCAAGAACTTTTCTTCGCAGATTAATGATTTTTTCCTGATTCCATTCCGTCATGAATCCACCGCCAATAATAAATTTCAATTTAGATTTCTATGCATTGCTTTTTCCATTGTAATATATTCAAGGGAAAATAGCAAGCGATGGGCCGTGAGAGATATTGGCATCGCAAAAAGCCGCACGTCATTCGGCGTACGGCTGATTTATCGTATGCAATTTTCAGAACGGGCGGGTACTTTTGAGCAGCCCGGCCATTTTCCACGCAGACTGCGCATTTTCTGAGGATGAACGGCGAATGAACTTCACCGCGGCGCCGGGATACATGCAGTAAACGGCGGCGGAAATTGCCGCAACGACTTCTTCCGATATACCGGGCTCCGCAGCAGGAACCGGTGTGCCTGCCGCACTCGCGGCGGCATGATTTTGAGTCTGCTGCGGCTGCGGACAACCGGAATGAAACAGCTTGCTCTGCATGGAGCGGATTGCGGTGCCGTAATCTCTGACAGTGCGGATCAAAACCAATAAAATCAAAAGTATCAGTACAATTCCTATAATAAGAATATAATCCATATTATTTTATCCTTCCGCTCCGGCCGAATCTGCAGCGAAATGCCGGATTACTTTTTGCTTTATTAAACGATGCTGAATTGTTTGATTTTTATTATACCCGCTCATGCCTTTAATTTCAATAAAATCAACCACTTTTTGTTTTTTCTTGCATACGGAACACTTTTTCACTATAATAAGAATGAGAAAGAATGTGAGGTGGAGCGCAGTGACAAACGATGAATTTCGAAGGTCATTCCGCTTTTCATTTCACAACAGCCTCGGTCTGGCGGTTTACAGCTGCGGCGTGCAGAAATGCGGCCCGTGCCACTCCTGGGGCCCGGCCGTGCGCGACCATTACCTGATTCACTGCGTCGTTTCCGGGCACGGCGTTTTTTCGTGCCGGGGAAAACAATACCGCCTTTCGGCGGGCGACGGATTTGTTGTGGTACCGGACCGGATTGCATCCTATGCGGCTGACCGCAGCGACCCGTGGGAATACTGCTGGGTAGGCTTTAACGGCGCCGATGCGAAACGACTGATGGAGCAAACCGGTCTGCTGGAAAACGAACCGGTTTTCCATTACAATGACAAAAAGCTGGAAGAGCTGCTTATGAACATCTGCAACCTGAACGGCTCCGACCTTGGAAGCGAGGCACGGATGGAATCCGGCCTGCTGATGTTTTTAGCGGAATTGATGGATCAGTTCGGCAAGCCCGCGGAACCTCACAGCAACGGCTATGAATATGTGCAGAAGGCAATAAAATACATTGACTACAACTATTCCAGCAATATCAGTATCAGCAACGTGGCCGCAAGCGCGGGGATCAGCAGGAGCCACTTATACCGCCTGTTCATTCAGCATGTATCCATGCCGCCAAACGAATACCTGATGCGCTACCGCGTCAGCAAAGCGGCCGCACTCCTGGAAACTGGACGCCTGACCGTTGGGGAAGCCGCGTACTCCACCGGATTTTCCGACCAACTGTATTTTTCACGCGTCTTTAAGAAATATATGGGATTGCCGCCAAGCCGTTACATGGCCGGCAGCCTGATCCGCAGCGGAGAAGAGCAAGTTTAACTCTTTTAAACTTGCAGTAAAAGGATGGTCATAAAAATGAGCGAATCAACCGATAAAATTTTGGAGTGGTCCAAACAGATTGGAAGTTCCAACGCTGTGGAATGGGACCGCCTGCCCGAAATTTATTTATATATGGATCAGGTTCTGACTTACATGGATAAGCAGCTTCATCTGTACGAGCGCGATGAAAACGCATGTCTGCTGACTTCCAGCATGATCAACAACTACGTAAAAGACGGGGTTCTGCCCCGCCCTGAGCAGAAAAAATATTCCAAAGAGCATCTGGCGATTCTTACGGTGATCTGCCTGCTGAAACAGGTGCTCTCGATCCAGGACATCTCATCCCTGCTTAAAACTTCCCTGAAAGACGCGTCTCAGAGTGAAATGTACGACCGATTCTGTGAAGCGCAGTCTTCCGCGCTTCGGGAAGTATGCGCCAGAGTGGAAAAAGCCGCTCCGGATGGCGAAGCGGAACTGACACGTCTGGCCATTGAGCTTTCGGTTGAGGCGAACGCCCGGCGCACCGCTTCGGAACGGATTTTAAGCGAGCTTGCCGCCGCTGAAAAGAAACGTGAGGAAGAAGAACGGGACAAAGACAAAAAGAAATAATTTTAATATTTCATCCTGCATGGCACCTGCCATGCAGGATTATTTATTATGAACCGGGGCATTGTACCTTACTTCGGACGTTGGGAAACGCCCTGTGCTTATTTGAAATTGAGAAATGTCTTTAACCATAATTGCAATTTCACATAATATGGAGTGTGAACTTGAAGGAGGGGTTTTTCCATGTGTGGAATTGCAGGCTTTTGCGACTATAATGACGACTTTACCGACGAAGCGCCTTTTCTTGGACATCTGGTCCGGCGCATGGGCAACACGCTCAGGCACCGTGGGCCTGATGAAAAAGGCATTTTTCTATCCAGTCATGCCGCATTCGCCCACCAGCGGCTCGCCGTTGTGGACATTGAAGGCGGAAAGCAGCCCATGACAGCCTATTCCGGTGGATACCGCTGTACCATTGTTTACAACGGTGAGCTTTATAACAGTAGTGAACTGCGCCGGGAGCTAGAGGCAGCCGGCTACCTTTTCGAAACCAACAGCGATACCGAAGTACTGCTGAAATGCTACATGCATTACGGAAGCGACTGTGCCAAGAAGCTCAACGGCATTTTTGCTTTTGCTGTGGATGATGAAAAGCGCGGATGCTGTTACCTTTGCCGCGACCGTTTCGGCGTAAAGCCGCTGTTCTATTCCGTAACCAACGGGCGGCTGGTTTTCGGTTCGGAAATTAAAGCGCTGTTCGAATACCCAGGAATTAACCCGGTCATCGACCGGCAGGGCCTGTGCGAGGTATTTGGCCTCGGACCGGCAAGGACGACGGGAGTAGGCGTATTTAAAAATATTAACGAAATCAAACCCGGAGAATTTGCCGTCTACGATAAAGACGGCCTGCATCTGCATACTTATTTCAAGTTGGAAAGCTATGAGCACCCGGACAGTTACGAAGAAACTGTGAAGCATGTGCGTTACCTTGTGGAAGACGCTGTAACGCGGCAGCTCGTTTCCGACGTGCCGCTTTGCACTTTTCTTTCCGGCGGGCTGGATTCCAGCGTGGTAACGGCGCTTGCGGCGCAGGATTACAACAGAACCGGAAAAGTGCTTTCCACTTATTCGTTTGACTTTGCAGGCAACGACCAGTATTTCCACCCCACCGCTTTCCAGCCGGACGCCGACAAACCCTGGAGCCAGAAGATGGCGGAGTTCTGCAAAACAAAACATAAGGTGCTGGTCTGTGATAACGTGAGCCAGGCGGACTGCCTTTACGACGCGGTTGACGCAAAGGATCTGCCCGGAATGGCCGACGTCGATTCTTCCCTGTTATACTTCTGCAGGCTGGTAAAACGCGAGCATGTAGTGGCAATCTGCGGAGAATGTGCGGATGAAATTTTCGGCGGGTACCCGTGGTTCCATAAAAAAGAAGCCTTTGAAGGCCACTGCTTCCCCTGGTCACCAGATCTGTCCATTCGAACCAATCTGCTCAAGCCTGATGTTGCCGACGCACTGGATATCGGCGAGTATGTGAACAGAAGATATGAAGAGTCCATTGCGGAAGTGCCTGTTCTTGAGGGCGAAGACCCGCAGGAAAAGCGCCGCAGGGAAATCTCTTACCTGAATATCCGCTGGTTTATGTCTACGCTGCTGGACAGAAAAGATCGCATGAGTATGGCGAGCGGACTGGAAGTTCGCGTGCCTTACGCCGACCACCGGATTGTGGAATATGTGTTTAACGCGCCGTGGGCCTTTAAAAACCACGACGGCGTGGTAAAAGCACTGCTGCGCGACGCCGCAGAACCGTGGCTGCCGGAAGACGTGCTGAAACGAAAGAAGAGCCCCTACCCCAAGACACACAACCCGGGTTACGAGAACCTTCTGCGCAGGCGCCTTGCTCAGGTACTGGAGAATCCGGATGAACCGATTCACGCCATCCTTGACAAAGGCAATGCAGAAAAATTCTTGGATGAAAAATCGGATTACGGGAAGCCCTGGTTCGGCCAGCTGATGGCAGGCCCGCAGCTGATGGCCTATCTGCTTGAAATTAACTACTGGCTGAAAAAATACGATATTAAAATTGAACTGTAAGGCAGAAAAACGCCCCTTTTATCAGAAAACTGACGAAAGGGGCGCAGCTTCATATGTAGATCGATCAGACGGCCTTCAGATTCAGCGTCTTCATAACATTCGAATCGGCTATGCCGGTTTGCGAAAGCCCGGTTCTTCTCTGGTAAGAAATCAGGGCTGCTTTCGTGATGGAACCAAAATATCCGGTGCAATTATCCGAAGTCATATAGCCAAGGGAAGTCAGCTTTCTCTGCAGAGCGAGAACATCGTTGCCACTCATACCTTTCTGCAGAACACGGGTCTGGTATTCAACTGCCATGCTGACTGACTTTAGCAGGGACGTTGCATCGCCGGATACCAGTTTGCCGGACGCGTCGAACGTGTAGACCGTTCCGTTGAATGTTCTCTGCGTACTGACGACATACTGTCCATTTTCGTAATAATACTGGTTTCCGTCAAACGTTACAAAACCTTTTTGCGGATACCGAATCTGCGGCAACTCAAACCAAGTAGTCCAGTGGTATCTTCCGCCGATTACCTGCTGATATTTTACATTCTGTCCGGTGCAGCGATTATCGACAGAAATATTGCTGCCGATATAAACGCCCGCATGACCCGGGCTGTAAAGGCACAGACCCTGAATACGCGGAATGGACGAAGCTTTGGAAAGATTGATATTGCCCCTTGCCGTTGCAGAGGCAAGCATTCCGCCTGCTCCGCCTGCAACAGACACTAGGCCGGGTCTTGGATTCGTTTTATCTCCCGTCCACCAAAGATAGGATTTTATAAGCCCGGAACAGTCGGTGCGGCGTACGCCGTTAACAAACTGCCCGTAGCAGCCATACTCGTATTTCCAGCCTTGACGGTAAGCCTTTAAGGCATGTTCGGCAAGACCTACGCCAGTTTTTACCTCCGCGCCCTGCACCGGGGTAATATTGGACGTCCCCCAAAGCAGCAATGAAGCAAAGCATACAATAAATCCCGCTGCCAGAATACCAACATGAGACTTTTTCATTTTCAAACCTCCGCTGCATTCA
Source organism: Caproicibacter sp. (assembly GCA_036260805.1). Lineage (GTDB taxonomy): Bacteria > Bacillota > Clostridia > Oscillospirales > Acutalibacteraceae > Thermocaproicibacter. Next base: position 54,868 of record DATALZ010000005.1, on the reverse strand, counting down.
ACTCAATACAGCTGTTACAAATCGGTTACAGTTTATCACGTATTGGTTACAAATGCAACATAATTTGGAAATAAAATATTAATTTTCACTATTTCTATAATCTAATTATACATTTATTAGTAATATTGACGAATACTTTTTCTTTGTTTCCGCAAATTTCCCGGATAAAGATTACAAATCTTAACCGGGGAATTAAAGAGTTCTAAACCCATTTCACAAGAAATCACCTATAGCGGCGAGTACTGCACTCAATTTATAAAAAATTGCCGTCTGCACCGATAATACGGTGAAAACGGCATTCGAATAATTTAAGGACGGTTTAATTCTCTAAGAGCTTCTTTACAATTTCATCGGTTTTCATTCCGCGGGAACCCTTCACCAGAACGGCATCGCCTACTTTCAGAATACCCTGCAACGCTTCCAGAGCCTGCGGATTGCTTTCGCAGACATGGCATTCAAGTTTCGGATTGACGGAAAGCGCGCCCTCCGCAATTGCTTTTGCCTCTTCCCCGGCAGTCACGAGCACATCAATCCCGGAACTCGCAGCAAATTCTCCGACCTCAAAATGAGCCTTATGAGAGAAGTCACCCAGCTCCAGCATATCGGCAAGAACCGCGATCCTTTTCCCGGTATGGAATCCGCACAGCACACCGATGCTGCTTTTTGCGGCGTCCGGGCTGGAATTGTAAGAATCGTCAATAACGGTTACTCCGTTTGTCTGGTGAATCTGCATCCGCATGGCAAGCGTCTGGTATTCTTCCAGCGCCTGTGCCGCCTTTTTGAGTGAAACGCCGAGCTGTGACGCCACAGCAAGACCCGCAAGGGCATCCAGAATGCAGTGCATTCCCGGAACGGGCAGATGAATCTCCCCTGTTTCGCCGTTTGGGGCAGCATATTGGAAAGTTGAGGACTCCGCACCTGCCTGAATGGATTCCGCACGGAAATCGCACCACGGCTGCGTACCATAATATATCACATGAAAAGACAGTTTGCCGCGCAGAGCGGCAAGCATGGGGTCGTCGCCGTTCAGGAACAGAACCGAGCCTTCGTGAAAACGGTCGGTAATATGAAGCTTTTCTTTCAGAATATTATCCTGGGTTTTCAAGTTGCCAATATGGGAAAAGCCGATATTGGTCATGACCGCATAATCCGGCGAGGCAACTTTTGCAAGCCGCCCCATTTCTCCGAATTCACTCATCCCCATTTCCACAACCGCCGCATCGTATTCCGGAGATAGACGAAACATCGTAATGGGAAGGCCGATCTGACTGTTCTGGTTGCCCTCGGTCTTCATTACTTTCATGCCCGCGGAAACGGCAAGAGCCGTCATCTCTTTTGTCGTGGTTTTTCCTACGCTGCCGGTAATGCCGATGACCGGGCCGGTAAATTTTGCGCGCCACGCAGCCGCAATGCTCTGCAGCGCTTCGCGTGTATCTTTAACGGCAATCCACACTCCGCCGCCTTCCACCTGCTGATGCTCCTGCGTAAGTGTCGCCGCCGCGCCGGAATCAAGCGCCTTACCGATATAAGTATGTGCGTCCGTTTTTTCACCGACAATTGGGACAAACAAAGTGCCGGGTTTCACCTGCCGGCTGTCCGCCGCAACGGACGTCACTTCCGTTTTCGGGTCGCCGCAAATGATTTTCCCGCCGCAGGCCAGTGCAATTTCATCCGCCGTCATTTTCATATCTCAAACATCCTCTCAAAGTTTCCCGGCGATGATATCCGCAATAACCTCGCGCTCATCCAGATGATATTTCACGCCTTTGATTTCCTGATAATCCTCGTGGCCCTTACCGGCAAGAACGATGATGTCACCGTCCTGCGCATTCTCCATACAATATTTTATCGCCTGTTTACGGTCGGGAATCGTAACATACTTTCCCGTCGTCTTTTCTATGCCGACTTTGATATCGGCGATTATGTCCATAACGTCTTCAAAGCGGGAATTGTCCGCCGTAATAACGGAAAGGTCCGCCAGTCTTCCGCTGACTTCGCCCATCTCGAACCGACGGGAACGGTCTCGGTTGCCGCCCGCGCCGAACAGGCAAACAAGGCGGTTGGGGTGATACTCGCGAAGGGTCTCCAGAATATTTTCCATACTGAGGGCGTTGTGCGCATAATCGATAAGCAGCGTATAGTTTCCGGGAACATTCACCGGCTCTACCCTGCCCTTGACCTTTACCGTATCCAGGCCGGTCTTGATTGCTTCTTCTCCAATCGGAAAATGCAGGCAGACCGCAACCGCTGCAAGCGCATTGTAAACACTGAAGCGCCCGGGGATGCGTACGTCGACGCCGTATTTTGCGCGACCGTCCATCTCGAAATGGACGCCCAGATATCCGGGGCGTGAAATCAGCTTTTCGCCGGATGCGCGCAGCTCCGCCTTTTCGCCGAAACCGTAGGTTTCAACCGTGCAGGTATGCCCATCGGCAACTCCCTGCCAGTTCGGGTCGTCGATATTGAAAATACCGGTTTTGCATTTACGGAACAGCATGCTTTTGCACTGCATGTATTCTTCAATGTCCTTGTGCTCTTTTCCGCCGATATGGTCCGGTGAAAAATTGGTGAACAGGCCGTAATCGAAAGTAAATCCATCCACACGGTGATCTTTCAGGCCGATGGACGAGGCTTCCAGCACAGCGGCCTTGCAGCCGGCATCAGCCATCATGCGAAGATACTTCTGCACATCGTAAGACTCCGGAGTAGTATTATCCGTCTGGATAACCGTATCGCCAAAAACCGCTCCAATCGTGCCGATAATGCCCGTTTTAATGCCGCCGGCTTCCAGTATGGACTGAATCATGTAGGAAGTGGTCGTCTTGCCCTTGGTGCCGGTGATTCCCACGACCGTCATCTGCTCCGCAGGATGACCAAACCAGGCTGCCGAGATCACCGCCATGGCGCTGCGGGTGTCTTCAACAATCACCAGAGCTGCGGCGCCGCATTCCACCGGTTTCTGTGCGACAATTGCGGCCGCTCCTGCCGCTGCTGCCTGACCGGCATACTTATGGCTGTCTACGGACGAACCGCAAAGGCAGATAAAAAGGCTTCCCTTTTGTACTTTGCGCGAATCGTAAACAACATCTTCTATTTCCACATCCGTTGAACTGCTGCAGGTATACTGCAGGCCATCCAGCAAATTTTTCAGCAACATAAAAATCCCTCCTGCTTCTAATCGGGATTTGCCGCGCTGAACGGCAAGTTCCGGTTATGATGATACAATAATAAAAAAAGCATGTCAATTAAATCTCACCGGCAGCTGCGTCTTTTGGCGAAACAGCGCGGAAAAATCACGAATAGGATACCGCTGCTCACTAATATATTTAATAGAAAAAAAGAAAGGCAGCGGCTATTCCGATACGTATCAAATTATAGGTCGTTCAGCATGAGCTTATACTTTCATTCCAGTAAGACAATATGTTTCAGAATTCGACTTGACACTTTGCCGGTTTTGTAAGGATTTTTTACTTTCCCGCGGATTTGTATAGATACAAAAAATTTTTAAAATGGTATTGTGTAAAAAGGTCAACTGAAAAAAACGACAGCGGCCGCAAACTTTTAAAAAGGAGCTATTGATATGGGCACAATGAATGAAAAGCTGGAAGCATTCGGACTGAAAAAGGTGCTGAACTATCTTGACAGTAATCCGCAGGAAAATGTGCCGAAAGCGATCGCCTGGCTTCGGAAGTTTGATAAAGACGATTTCTACAAAAACGCATATGACATGATCGACGGGTTTATGCGTGACCCGAACAACAACTGGAACCGGCTTATTTCAAGCCTTTATACGGATATTGACGATGGCGTGAGGCGCAAACTGTTTGAAAACTTTTTAATTAACTCCGCTATTCTCGGATGCCAGCGCAAAAATAAGATGGAGGAAAAGTATGACTGCAATATTCCGTGGGCAATTCTGATGGACCCAACCTCTGCGTGCAACCTGCACTGCACGGGATGCTGGGCCGCGGAATACGGCAACAAACTAAACCTGAGCTTTGAACAGCTTGACGACATTGTCAAGCAGGGCAAAGAGCTCGGCACGTTCATGTACATATTCTCCGGCGGCGAACCGCTTGTGCGTAAGGACGATATTATCCGTCTGTGTGAAAAACACAGCGACTGCGAATTCCTCGCTTTTACAAATGCGACGCTGATTGACGAAAAATTTGCGGATGAAATGCTCCGGGTAAAAAATTTCGTACCGGCAATAAGCATTGAAGGATACGAAGAGCAGACGGATTTCCGCCGCGGGGAAGGTACCTACCAAAAGGTGCTGAAAGCGATGAAGATTCTAAAGGAAAAGAAACTGCCGTTCGGCGCATCCCTCTGCTACACACGCAAAAACGTTGAAAACATCGGCAGCGAAGAATACTTTGATTTTCTGATTGAACAGGGCTGTAAGTTTGCATGGCTCTTTACCTACATTCCGGTTGGGGTTGACGCCGTGACTGACCTGATTGCAACCGCGGAACAGCGCAAATTCATGTATGACCAGATTCGCAGTTTCCGCGCTACAAAACCACTTTTCACAATGGATTTTTGGAATGACGGCGAGTACGTGAACGGATGCATTGCCGGCGGGCGCTGCTACCTGCATATCAATGCAAACGGCGATATCGAACCCTGCGCGTTCATTCACTATGCGGATTCCAACATCAAAAACAAAACGCTGCTGGAAGCCTACCGTTCCCCGCTGTTCATGCAGTACCGGCGCAACCAGCCGTTTAACCACAACATGCTTCGCCCGTGCCCGCTGCTGGATAATCCGGGCCGCCTGAGCCAGATGGTGAAAAAATCCGGCGCAGAGTCGACCGACCTTACTCACCCGGAAAATGTGGATGACCTCACCTCGAAATGCGTTGACACTGCAAAGGCCTGGGCGCCTGTCGCACAGGACATCTGGGAACATTGCGAAGGCAGGGAACGTGCAGAGATGAAAGAAAAGAAAGAAGCCGAACAGAAGGCTGCCATACAGGAAAAAGTGCGGAAAAAAGTAATTTAATCTAATATTCAGTGCGCTTTCGTAATGATAGCGCACTTTTTATGTGAAGAGCCAATCTACAATTATTCTGCATTATTTTATCTTTCATGGATTTAAAGTTCTCGATTGGGGTTTATACTATTTTAAAAATAACTCTGCTGTGAAAAGGGATGAATTTATGAGAGTTTTATTGATTGGCGGAACGGGAACAATCAGTTCTGCAATATCTTCTTTGTGCATTGAAAAAGGATTTGAGCTGTATCTGCTCAACCGGGGAAACAAAACCGCCTTTGTACCCGATGGAGCGAAAATAATCACAGGCGATATTCATCAGGAAGCGGAAATAGAGCAAGCAGTGAATGGCCTGTCTTTTGATGTCGTAGCGGATTTTATTGCGTTTGAGCCTGCCGATGTGGAGCGTGACTGCCGCATCTTTCAAGGCAGAACCGGGCAGTATATTTTTATCAGCTCCGCTTCTGCTTACCAGAAGCCGCTTTCCAGTCCGTTTATTACGGAAAGTACACCGCTTGCGAATCCTTACTGGGAATACTCCCAGAAGAAAATTGCCTGCGAAGAGTTCCTCATGGAGCGGTACCGCACGCAGGGCTTCCCTGTGACGATTATTCGGCCAAGCCATACCTACGGAAATACATCCGTACCTGTAGCTGTCCATGGGAGAAACGGCAGCTTTTCTGTTCTGGAACGAATCCGCAAGGGAAAAAAGGTCATTGTTCAGGGCGATGGCAGTTCACTCTGGACATTAACGCATAATACCGATTTTGCCAAGGCGTTTGTCGGAATTATGGGCAATGCTCATGCTTTGGGTGAAATATACCAGATTACATCGGACGAAAGCCTGACCTGGAATCAAATCTATGACATTATTGGCTCCGCGCTGGGGGTAAAGCCGAAAATTGTTCACATTCCTTCCGACGTGCTGGCATCCCTCAGCAGTGATTTTTACGGCGGTCTGATTGGTGATAAATCGAACTCCGTAATATTTGACAACACCAAAATTAAAAAGGCCGTTCCGGGATTTACGGCAACAACACGATTTGACCAGGGCGTACGCCGGACTTTGGAATATATTTACTCCCACAAAGAGTGCCAGAAAGAAGACCCTGAATTTGATGCGTGGTGTGATAAAGTGATTGAGCTCTATGAGAATTTTGTTTCGACCCTGCCGAAATACGAATCATAAGAGGAACAAAATTATTACGTCACCCAATTGGGAAAAATACCTGATCGCAGTACGTCAAAACGCCGTCCGGCTTGAATCCGGACGGCGTTCTTCTATCTATTAATAAAGATTCCTCTTCGGTCAGTTTATTTGCTTCGAATATACTATTTGGATTTCTGACCGTAATAAGCTTTCGCGCCGTGCTTGCGCAGGAAATGCTTGTCGAGCAGCACCTGCTGCATATTTGTAACAGGTTGTTTGGATATGGACTCAGTATGCCATGCCATCATTGCGACTTCCTCAACAACGGCCGCGTGGTAAACGGCTTCATCGCAGTCCTTGCCCCAAGTGAACGGGCCATGGGATTTGACCAGCACCGCCGGAACATCTTCGGGATTAATATCCCTGAATGTTTCCACAATGACTTTTCCCGTTTCCTTTTCGTACTCCCCTTTGATTTCCTCATCGGTCATCGCTCTGGTGCAGGGAATGGAGCCATAGAAGTAATCGGCATGCGTTGTTCCATAAGCCGGAATGGCGCGACCCGCCTGCGCCCAGATTGTAGCCCAGCGGGAATGAGTATGTACCGCGCCGCCGATTGTCGGGAAGTTTTTGTACAGCTCACAGTGAGTGGGAGTATCGGATGACGGGTTCAGCCTGCCTTCCACTTTTTCGCCGTTCAGGTTGACAACAACCATATCTTCCGGCTTCAGATCAGAATATGGAACGCCGGACGGCTTAATGACGAAAAGGCCTTTTTCCCGGTCAATCCCGGAAACATTGCCCCAGGTGAAAACAACAAGTCCCAGTTTTGGCAGCTGCAGGTTCGCCTCGCAGACTTTCTTCTTCAATTCTTCGAGCATTGGTAACGTCCTCCTTTGGATTTCTGCGTTTCTGCATAAACATTTCGGGGGATGAAGCATCCCCCGAAAAAGCTTTTGTGTTATTTCTTTAGTTTCCAGACAAGGTCATTCCAGGTTAATTCTTTACGAAGCTCATGGATATCGGTATCCTTGCCGATATGTACATATTCAATGTCCATAATCTCGGCAAAGTCGCGCAGGTCTTCGTCGGTCAGGCCGAAGCTGATGACGGAATGGTGTGCACCGCCTGCGTAAATCCATGCTTCCGCAGAGGTTTCGAGGTCCGGCAGAGGTTTCCAGAGAACTGCGGCTACCGGCAGTTTGGGCATATCGTGCTCCTGTTTCTGGCAGTCCACATCGTTCACAATCATGCGGAAACGGTCGCCCATATCGATGATCGTGGCAAGGACTGCCGGGCCGGACTTTGCCTTAAAGGTAAGGCGGGCGGGGTCTTCGCGGCCGCCGATTCCAAGCGGGAATACCTGAATCTTCGGTTTGTCGCACGCAACAGTCGGGCAGACTTCCAGCATATGTGAGCCCATGTTCATGCCGCAGGCCGGGTCAAAGTTGTAGGTGTAATCTTCCATGAACGCAGTTCCGCAGTCAAGGTCGGCTGTCATGGCTTTCATGATTCTGCAGAGCGCGGATGTTTTCCAGTCGCCTTCGGCACCGAAGCCGTAGCCCTGACGCATAAGGTCCTGCGCGGCTAAGCCGGGGAGCTGGCGAAGCTGCTGCAAATCTTCAAAGTTCGTATGGAAGGCACCGAACTTTTCTTTGTCCATAAATTTTTTCAGGGCTACTTCTTCGCGGGCCTGGTAACGGACGGCGTCAATATTGTCTGTTGCCATATCGTAATATTTCTCGTATTCTTTCATCTGAGCGTCGATTTCTTCTTCTGTTACTGCATCCACAAGCCGGATAATATCCTCAACGCCGTAATGGTCTACGCTCCAGCCGAACTTGATTTGGGCTTCCACCTTGTCGCCTTCGGTCACCGCAACATTGCGCATATTGTCGCTGATGCGCAGGACGCGCAGCCTGCGGCTCTCAAAAGCACCAACTGCGGCGCGCATCCAGCCGGCCATGCGTTTGCGGAACTTTTCCTCTTTCCACCAGCCGGAAATCACTTTCTGCTGCAGGCGCATACGCGCGGTGATAAATCCGTGTTCGCGGTCGCCGTGGGCAGACTGGTTCAGGTTCATGAAATCCATGTCGATGCTGTCCCAGGGAATGTCGCGGTTAAACTGCGTGTTCACATGAAGAAGAGGCTTCTGAAGCGCCTGGAATCCGCGAATCCACATCTTGGACGGAGAAAACGTGTGCATCCAGGTGATAACGCCGGCACAGTCCGGGTCGTTATTTGCCTGCGTCATTGCCTGATAAATTTCATCGGAATTGCGGACGACCGGGTGGAAAACAACCGTGCAGGGAATATTTTTATCTGCGTTGAATTCATCCACCATAATTTTCGCGTGTTCGTCTACCGTCTTCAGTACGTCTTCGCCATACAGATCCTGGCTGCCGACAATAAAGAGAAATTTATATTTTTTCAATGCATTCATTCTTGTAGTCATTCCTTTCTTATACCCTTTTGCTTGCAATAATTTTCGCAAAAATTCAAGCTACCTGCCAAGTAACGCTTTCTTCTTCAGTTCTTTGAGGCGTTTCATCACGTCATTTGCACCGCGGCCGAAATAGTCATGCAGAGTGCGGTATTCGGCGAAAAGCTTATCATAAACCGCTGCATTTTCCGGAATCGGTTTGTAAACGGTATCTTTGATCTTCCCCATCGCCCGCGCGGCTTCGAAAATCGATTCATAGCCGCCGGCCTGTTCTCCCGCAGCTACGGATGCGAAAATTGCAGAGCCAAGGGCGGGGCCCTGAGCCGATCTCGCAATTTTCACCGGCATGTTGATCACATCGGCGTAAATCTGCATGGTCATCGGATCTTTTTGAGAAATGCCGCCGGAAGCGAAGAATTCCTCAACCGGAACGCCGTGCTCACGATAATTTTCAATTATCATGCGTGTTCCGTAAGCCGTCGCTTCAATCAGTGCACGGTAGATTTCCTCCGGTTTCGTCTGGAGCGTCATTCCGAGCATCATTCCCGTGAGGTCTACGTCAACCAGAACGGAACGGTTTCCGTTCCACCAGTCAAGGGCCAAAAGGCCGCTCTCGCCGGGTTTTTGCTTTTCCGCTTTTTCCCTCAGGAATTTATGGATGTTTTTGCCCTCTTTTTTCGCTTCTTCATAATAGGAAGCAGGCAGGCAGTTATCGATAAACCATGCAAAGTGGTCGCCAACGCAGGACTGACCGGCTTCATAGCCGAAATAGCCGGGCATAACGCCGTCTTCCACTACGCCGCACATACCGGGAACCTGATGTTCCTCGGCGCCCATCATAATATGGCAGGTGGATGTTCCCATAATGGCGAGCATCTTGCCGGGGCCGTCGATCCCCACGGCCGGTACGCAGACATGCGCGTCCACATTGCCGATGGCAACAGCCGTTCCCGGCAGAAGTCCGGTCAGCTTTGCCGCTTCCGAGGTGATTTCGCCCGCTTTTTCCCCCAGTGGGGTTATGTTGCGGGAGAACTTCTCATCTACAACATGTTCAAGCTTCGGGTTCAGTGCACGGAAGAAATCGTCGGACGGGTAGCCGGTTTTCTTGTTCCAGATTTCCTTATAACCTGCAGTGCAGGAATTACGGGTTTCTTTGCCGCAGAGCTGCCAGATAATCCAGTCGGCAGCCTCGATGAAACGGTCCATTGCATCGTAAATTTCGGGATCTTCTTCCGCTACCTGCCAGATTTTCGGCACGGCCCACTCGGAAGAAATTTTTCCGCCGTAATTGTTCAGCCATTTTTCGCCGCGCTCCGCAGCAATTTCATTCAGTTTATTTGCCTTATCCTGTGCAGCGTGATGCTTCCACAGCTTCACATATGCATGGGGACGGTTTTTATACTGAGAAAGAAAGCAGAGCGGCGTACCGTCGGCCTTGACAGGAAGAATGGTGCAGGCGGTAAAATCCGTTCCGATTCCGATGATGTCTTTCGGAGATACACCGGATTCTTTGATGACCTGCGGAACCGCATGCCCTAAAACATCCAGATAATCCTGTGGGTCCTGCAGAGCCCAGTCCGGGCCCAGCGGAGTTCCGTCGGGCAGCGCCCTGTCCATTACAGCATGGGGATATTCGTACACAGCCGACGCAATTTCTTCGCCGGTCCGGGCATCCGCAAGCAACGCGCGCCCGGACAGTGTTCCATAGTCTACGCCTATTACATATTTTGACATGTCTATTCCTCCGGTTTATAAATTCAGACGGTATTGATCCTGCTCGCCTGCTTCCGGCCTGATCTGATTAAAATCAAACAGCAAACTTGGATTGCAAGAGAAACTCCGACGCTTTAACAGGACATTCCCCTCTGATTCAGGACGAAGCAAATGGATATGACGATTATTATTTAATGACCTTCAATGACTTTCTGTCGCTGAAGAGTGCTACGACGATTAGGAAGATAACTCCTTCGATCAGCTGCTGCATTTCAGTGGTAAGACCCATCATAACAAGGCCGGTGGAAAGGATCTTGTAGGTCAGGACACCTACAATTACATTAATAAAACGAACTTTTGCACCGCCGGAGATCGGCAAGCCACCCAGAACAAGTGCAATCAGGATTTGATTTTCAAGCATATTGCCGCTTGTGGATGTAACGGAACCAACCTTGACAACGTTGATAAACGAGGCAATGCCCGTAATGAATCCGGCTGCAATATAAACCAGTATCTTGATCTTTTCAACCTTGATTCCGGCAAATCTTGCACCCGTCTCACCGGCGCCGATTGCTTTGAGGTAGCTCCCCAGCTTTGTGTAATGAAAAAGCAGAAAAACGATCAGCAAAACAACGACTGTAAGTGTCAGCTCAAAAGTCATATTATTGAACTGATAAATGTTGCCGATGGCATAAACAGGCGAATTGGTCGTCAGATAAGCGCAAAGACCGCGGAACAGGAACATTGTGCAGATTGTAACAATGAAGGACATAATTTTGCGTTTTACATGGAAGAAGCCGTTGATTGCGCCGATGGCTCCGCCCGTAACCATACCGCCCAAGATTGCCAGAGGAAGGCTGTAGGCGGATAAGTAGCATACCACGATGGATGAAATGGCAAGCATAGAGCCCTGTGAAAAATCCAGACAGCCCATGGTCATAATCAGGAACACGCCGGTGGCGGCGATCATGAGCACATAGGTCTGGCTGAGCAGCAGATTGATGTTAAAAGGCTGAATGAGCCTGCCGTTTGTCAAAATGGAAAACAGGATAATTACTACCACAAGTCCAACCAGAGGCAGCACATTGCGGATGATCGGTTTGTCCATAAATCCCCGGGACTTTGCGCCGGAGTCTTTCTTTTCTTTACTTTGTAACTGTGTATTTGATTCTGTCATACTACTCACCCCTTAAACCATCTTCGCAATGAAGTCTTCTTCGGTAAGTTTCGGATCTCTCATAAACTCACCGCTGATGACGCCGTCTTTCATGATGAGGATACGGTCGCACATTCCAAGAAGTTCCATAATCTCTTCCGAGATGACGATGATGGATTTGCCCTGCTTCTTCATTTCACTCATCAGTGCGTAAATATCAGCTTTAACCTTAACATCAATACCGCGGGTTGGGCTGTCGAGCACGACGATATTGGAGTCCTTTCCGATCCACCGGGCCAAAGCAACTTTCTGCTTGTTTCCGCCGGAAAGATCCGAAACGAACTGGTTGACGTCTGTCATTTTGGTACTGATAAGCTTTGCATATTTATCTGCAAATTTCGTCAGTTTTTTATTCAGCAGAATGTGGTTTACTCCAAGTTCATCCATGGATGGGAGACAGACATTGTCACAGATGGTGTCGTTAACGACAAGGGATTCGTTGTCTCTGTCTTTGGACACATAAGCAATGCTGTGCTTAATGGCTTTGGTAATGGAATTGATGTGAGTACCGTCAGCCAGCGTAACATCGCCCGTACGGTCGTATGACGCACCGAAAACAGCCTTGCCGATTTCGTGCATGCCGCATTCACTGAGTCCGCCGACACCCAGGATTTCTCCTTTATGCAATTCGAAGCTGACATTCTTCAGCTGCCCTGGTACGGATACATTCTTTGCAGACAAAACGACTTCTTCAGAAATCGGCTCGCCGTAATCGGTACGGTAATAACGGTCGTCAAGCACTCTGCCGACCATCAGCCGTTTGAGATCATCTTCCGTAACTTCGCTGCTCTTTACGGTGTCAATCAGATCGCCGTCGCGAAGAATGGTGATGGTGTCCGTAAGGCGGATGACTTCTGCAAGGTCGTGGGAAATAAAAATAACGGTGTTGCCCTCGTCCTTGATGCGCTTCATCTGTTTGTAGAGCTCTTCACGGCCGGACTGACTGAGGGCAGTCGTCGTTTCGTCGATAACAACGATCTTTGGATCAAAGTATGTAGCCTTCACGATTTCGATCAGCTTGCGGTCTTCAAAATCATAATGGTCGATCATCACGGAAGCTTTAATACGGCCGAAACCGTATTTATCAAGTAACGCCTGGGCCTCGCGGTTCATGGCATTTGTATTCTTTATACCGTATTTTACAAACCGGTCTTCGTTGCCAAGAAAGATATTTTCCGCCACGGTAAGACCGGAAAGTGTGCCCATCTCCTGAACAATGATGGAAACGCCGTTGCGGTTCGCCTCTACCTGATTTTTTACTTTCAGCTCTTTGCCGTCAAGAATAAACTTGCCGCTGTCAATGGTATAAATGCCCAGCAGCATCGACGACAAAGTCGATTTTCCGGAACCGTTCTCGCCGATGAGACCGTGGATCTCGCCTTTATTAAAGGTTAATGAGACGTTTTTAACCGCATGGGTGATGCCGAATGATTTATCTATGTTTTCTGCTCTTAGAATTACTTCTCCCATTTTGTCCACCTCACTTTACAACGGCGCCCTTAACAGGCTTAGTCGTTATTGTTACAATGAGAAGAAGCGCTGCGCCGGTTACCACGTTCTGAATGGTACTCGGAGCACCGAGTGCGACAAATCCGTTAAAGATCAGTGAAATAATAAACTCACCAATGACGATAGCAGTAATCGGCTTGCCGTATTTACGGAACGCCAGGCCGAAAAATGTACCCATCAGCGGCGTAAAGTTTCTGGCAAGGGATGACATGTTGGTTGCAGCGGTCATGGATGTACCGTAACTGATGGTTAGAATACTCATAATGCCGGCGAACATTCCGCACAGCACGAACGCAACAACCTTATATTTGCTGACGTTGACGCCCATATTCTTTGCCACAAATTCATTGCTTCCGATTGCGTATGTATAGGTACCGATTTTGGTATATTTAATAATCAGCCCGCAAAGGAAGAAAGCAAGCAGAGCAAGAATTAGGTTAGCCGGATAGGTGCCAAAAGCATTCACAGACGAATTGAGTATCTGTTCCTGACCGTGTGTTGCAAAGACGCTCAGGCTTTCATAAATCAATGCAAGCCCGACTGTTACAATTAGGGATGGAATATGCAGTTTGATGTAAACAATACCGTTCAATAAGCCAATCAGCGTGCCGCAGATTATCGGAGCGAGAATCAGTCCCGCATAGCCAAGGTTCTGGGCAAAATAGCAGGCCAGAACGGAAGAGAGAACGACGTTTGCGCCGATACTGAAGTCCCAAAGACCCATGACGCAGATGAAATACAGTCCGCACCCGCCGACCGCATAGATAAGGCTGGACTGAAGATAGGAAACCAGCTTATCAAGCGAGCCAAAATTTCCTGGCGTAATAACTTTGAAAATACCCCATATTATAAGAACAAGCAGCAGCAGCAAAATAACGCCGAAATATTTGCTCATGAACTTGTTTGTTTTCAACTTCTCATTTAAACTCATTTGATCACCCACCTGATTCTTAATAGGGCCGGCGGATATTTCGCCGCCGGCTCGTCAATGTGCTTCTAATTCATCTGGAACTAAAAATCAAATCGCAATAAGTAAATATCAGCCGTGACGTGTCTGAACGTCTTTAATGGACATAGCAGCAGCCTGTTTTGACAATTGATCAAATGTGTCATTGCCCATATCCTGCAGTTCTTTGTCGTTGTACGGCAGTTGAGCAACAAAGTATTTTGCATAGTTGTCATAGTCCGCTTTGGAAGCAACATACAGATATGGATATTTGATTTCCAGGAAATCGTTGGCGGGTTTCTTATATTTGCCTTTGATTGAGTTGTAAACCATCATGAAAGCATACAGAGGATCGCAGTAGTGGCCGCCGGATTCAGCGGTCATGCCGCCAGTTGCGAGCTGCTGACCAAGGTCAGGCAGGAAATCTGTAGAAACAACGGCGATTTTGCCGGTCTTGCCTGCACTCTTAATAGCACCGATGGAACCAACAAGCGGATCACCGCCGCCGCCGGCAACAATCAGAGAATCCATCTTGGAATTAGAATTCATAAAGGACTTGGCAACAGACGCGCCCTGTTCAGCAGTGGTACCAGCATACTGAGGTTCGGTCATTGTGACCTTATCGCTCGGATGAGCTGTGTTCCACTCGTCAACAGCCTTCTTATAGCCCTGCCATCTGCCAAGGAACGTAGCATCGCCGGCAACCCAGCCTTCGAGGCAGATGTTGCGTTTGCCTTTGTTGATCAGGATGTTGGCAAGAGTATAACCGTTTGTTACTTCATCTTCATGAACAGCGCCGACATAATAAGGAGCGGACTGAGCCATGGAATAGATCTGAGGGCTCTTGTCTTTGCTTATAATGCGGAAGAACTGTGCAAGGTAAACCTTTGCCTGATTGCAGGTGTTGATGCAGGATGTCATCTCGGAATCAGCTGAGTTGCAGACGATGATTCCGTTGCAGCCGCCGGCGCAGAGAGTGTTGATACTGTCGGTAACAGCTGAGGACTCGTGTCCCTGGTCAACATACATCAGCTGAACGCCTAGTGCTTTCCCGGCCGCGTCAAGCATTTTTTTGCACTGACTGCCAAGGACGTCGGTGGAACTCCAAATGGAAACGCCAATCTTTATTTTGCTGTTGTCAGTTGTAGTTGCGGCTCCAGCCGTGGAAGCAGCGCCACTGGCTGCAGGTGCAGTACTGTTTGCGTTTGTGCTGCTGCAGGCCCCCAGTGAGAAGACCATTGCAAAAACCAGGAGTACAGCAAGAAACTTTTTCATCATTATACCATCCTTTTCATTTAAGATTTTGGGTGAACTCCTCTGCTAATACTGTAGCAGTGTCTATACAAAAAGTCAACAACTTTTTCAAATTTTATGTACAATTATCATACATATATGTTCGATGAAAGCGAAAAGAAGTGAAATATTTCATACATATTTCTTATTCAGTGATTAAAATTCAGTCCGGCAGTATATGATTAAAGAAATGAATTCACTGGCAATATATATAATAAACTCTTACAATGTGAGTTACTTGTTTTAAATTTATATAATCATTTCAAATTGTTTGGATATTTTTGTGTTGTTTTATATGAATAACATTAAAAAAATCGTTTTATCTCACATTTGTTTGTGTTAAAATAAAGAGAGAATAAAGTTGTATAAATTAGAGAAGCATTCAGCTGGCCCCAATAAAGCTGGGTAGACAAATTTTACAGAGGTACAACATATGCCATCCAAATATGTACAAATTGCGGCTTTACTGCGAACCAAAATTTTAGAGGGCACTTATCAGGACACCATGAGGCTTCCAACTGAGAAAGAGCTCTCTGAAGCCTACCAGGTCAATCGCCAGACGGTACGGCGGGCACTCTCCATTTTAACCCAGGAGGGACTAATTGAGCGGCATCAGGGTAGCGGATCTTATATTAAGGACAATAGTGCTGCCGCCCACGGTACTAGTATTGCGATACTGGCCACTTATATTAACGACTACATCTTTCCTGCAATTTTGCAGGATGCACAGACTGTATTTGCCCGTAACGGGTATTCCACCATGGTTTACTGCACGCAAAACCGGGTAAATACAGAGCGTGATATTCTTAAAAACATCCTCAGCAGCCCGATTTGCGGTCTGTTAGTGGAAGGAACCAAGAGTGCGCTGCCCAACCCGAATCTGGATTTGTACAAGCAGATTATGGACTCAGGTGTTCCTGTGGTATTTCTCCACGGCTCGTATGCCGCATTCCCCAATGCGATTTGTGTTTCAGATGATAATTTTCACGGCGGTTACCTGCTGACCAAATATCTGCTTAAAAAAGGCCACACGAAGATAGCCGGTATTTTTAAAAGTGATGATATTCAGGGCCATAACCGTTATTACGGATTTCTCTCGGCATTCCGCGACGCAGGACTTGCGCTGCCGGACTCCAATATTCTCTGGTACACAACAGAGGAGAAGAATCAGCTTTTAAGTCATGGAGACCTTACGTTACTGGAAGACTTCGTCAAAAACACCCTGCAGGGCTCCACAGCGGTCGTATGCTACAATGATGAAATTGCTTTTACGCTGATCAATCTGCTGACATCCCGTGGAATCCGCGTTCCGGATGATGTTGCTGTTGTAAGCTTTGATAACAGTTCCTACAGTGAATTTTGCGGTGTTAAAATAACGTCGCTGGCGCACGGTTCGAAGCATATTGGCCGCATTGCGGCTGACCGGCTTGTCGGATTGCTGGAAGGAAAGAAAGTCCAGTCTGAAGCCGTGCCGTGGCTATTGGTTGAAAAAGAAAGCAGCTAAAAGCAATTAAGTAAACCAATTGAAGCACTGTATCGTACAAATTGTATACAAATTTAGGTTTTTAAATGGATCTGTTACAAATTTTGATGGTTCCATCCGGTAGTGACTGATTCAAATCAATAATTAGATTATAAACTTTTCCATACTTCTCCTACCTTATATCTCTTATCACATGAAAATACCCGCAGGACTGATGGTCTTAATCATCAACCCTGTGGGTATTTTCTAATACATATTAAATTGTTTCGAGCGGATACAAATCTGACCGTTACAGTCCCAGTTCGCGTTGAGCCTGTTTTAGCAATGCAATCCGCCTTTTGTAATCCGGAAGAATTCTTGATACTTCCTCATAGAAATGAGGTCCATGATTTTTCTGGCGGATATGGGCAAGTTCATGAACAATTATGTAATCTACCGCTTCAGCAGGAAGGAGAGCAATGCGGTAAGAAAAGCAAATCCGATTTTTGCCGCTGCAGGATCCCCACCGCGTTACAGCCGAAGTTATTTTCATTCCCGTAGGCTTAACGCCCATAACCTGAGCATATTTTTGAATTCCGGTTTCGGCAATTGCCCACGCTTCTTTCACCAGCTTTGCAACCTGTTCCTTTGAAAAAATCGGAGCTTTCTCCATACGCTCCTGCTGCAAAAGAATATGTTTTTGAATCCATAGCGAATGTCTGTTTACAAAAGCATTCACTTCGCTGTCCGCAAGATATAGCGGTACTTTTACGAGCACGTGCAGATCTTTTTCAACAGAAAGCGAAATGGTTCTACGCCGGGATCTTTGGATTTCAACGGAGAATTTTATTGTATGATCCATACTTTGTCACTCATCCTGCTTTTTTCGGCTTTTTGCGTATAGTTATCAATTTTTCTACGTCCGCGAGTTCTTCTTCACATAGAACCCGGTAATGAATCCAGCCGCCTTCCCCACATGGATACCGGTTTTGCCAAAGTTCCTGTGTTTTGGGTAAGAGCGACGGTAGCTCTTTTTGCAGACGGGGCAGCTCCGGCTTTCCAATGGAAAGTGTAACTGTGAAAGCGTCTTTCTCAAAGAACAGGTAGCAAAGCATCTTTGATTTATGGCTGTACTTGTAGCTCCAGCCATAGGAATCACCAAAAGGAAATTTAAGCTCCCGGTTCAATTCATAAGCGGAATACAGGAAAGCTTCAAGCTTTTCCATCCTTTCAGCAGGCTTTTTGCCAAGCAGAGCTGAAATTTCATCCTGAGTGGGCGGCGCTGCGGGATTAATCATCCGACCTTCAAACACAGTACTCATTGCACGTTCTCCTGAAAGCTTAAAAATTAGAAAAACAGCGCAGAAATTCTTCTGCGCTGTCAGGTACTGATTTAATTATTTTACAAGACTTGCAATTTCTTCTGCGAAATTGTCCTGACGCTTCTCAAGGCCTTCGCCTTTTTCGAAACGTGCAAAGTCAGCAATCTTAATGCTCCCACCGAGCTTTTTGCCCGTCTGTTCGGTGAGCTGTTTGATTGTAAGCTTGTCGTCTTTGATATAAGCCTGATCAACGAGGCAAACTTCCTGGAAGAACTTACGGAGCCTGCCCTGAACGATCTTATCCGCAATTTCAGCCGGTTTGCCGGATTCAATAATCTGCTGCTTCAGAATTTCTTTTTCATGGTTAACAACTTCAGCAGGCACGGTGGTTTCATCGAGGTACTGCGGAACGATAGCAGCAATCTGCATGCAAACGTCTTTTGCATACTCCTGGAATTCCGGTTTAGCAGCAATTTCAGGGGTTGTATCGAACTTTGCAAGTACGCCGATTTTTCCTTCAGCATGGATATAAGCGCCTACAACGCCGTCAAATTTTTTGAAACGACGAACCTTCAAGTTCTCGCCGATCTTCAGAATCTTTTCCTTCAGGATGGCATCGATCGTTTCATCGGAACCGGCAGCCTCGGTCTGGAGCAGAGCGTCAACATCAGCCGGGTTAGACGCGAGCACCGTGTCGGCGCAGGTCTTAACAAAATTGCGGAACTCCGCGTTCTTGGCAACGAAGTCTGTTTCCGCGTTAACTTCAATAACAACACCGGCATTACCGGCATCGTTCACTGTAGCATAAGCAATACCTTCTGCTGCAATGCGGCCGGCTTTTTTCGTAGCGGCAGCAAGGCCTTTTTCACGCAGAAAATCAATTGCCTTATCCATATCACCGTCAGCCTGTGACAGTGCCTTTTTGCAGTCCATCATACCGCAGCCGGTCTTCTCGCGAAGCGCTGCGACGTCTTTCGCTGTGAAAGCCATATTCAATTCCTCGCTTTATCGTAATGTTTCAAATGCGTTTTTACGGTAAAAACGCTATCCCATTCAATTATTCTGCCGCTGCAGCCGCTTCTTCTTTTTCTTCCGCAGCTGCTGCGCCCATCTGACCCTCTTTACCCTCGATGATGGCGTTTGCCATTGTCTCGGAGATCAGCTTTACGGCACGAATAGCATCGTCGTTGCCCGGGATAACATGGTCGATTTCATCCGGGTCACAGTTGGTATCAACAATAGCGACGATCGGAATATCCAGTTTCTTTGCTTCGGCAACAGCAATTCTCTCTTTGCGCGGGTCAACAATGAACAGCGCGCCCGGCAGGCTCTTCATGTCTTTAATGCCGCCGAGGAACTTTTCGAGTTTTTCAATTTCAAGCTTCAGTTTGCCGACTTCTTTCTTCGGCAGAAGATCGAATGTTCCATCCTCTTCCATTGTCTTAAGCTGATTGAGGCGGTCAATTCTGCGGCGGATCGTGCGGAAGTTTGTGAGCATGCCGCCGAGCCAACGAGCATTGACGTAATAGGCGCCTGCGCGTTCCGCTTCAGCCTTAACGGATTCCTGAGCCTGTTTCTTTGTGCCGACAAACAGTACGGATTTACCATCCATGGAAAGGTCGCGTACAAAATTGTAGGCATCTTCGAGTTTGCGGACAGTCTTCTGCAGGTCGATAATATAGATCCCGTTGCGCTCTGTAAAGATGTACGGAGCCATTTTCGGGTTCCATCTTCTGGTCTGATGGCCGAAGTGAACGCCTGCTTCCAAAAGCTGTTTCATGGATACTACTGACATTTAATTAATCCCCCTTGGTTATTTCCTCCGCCGTGCGGTTTTTTGGCGATAAAACCTGCTGATGCAGGCACCGTTCGCCAGGCACTGGCGTGCGTTATGCGGAAAATATTATAGCATAACAGACAAAATAATACAAGTATTAATTTTGCCGGTGTCGATTTGCCGCCGTTTACGACTGATGCTGAACAGCCGTGTCCTCTTGAAGCATCTTTTTAAGATCGGACAAATCCGTTATAGGACGGGAACAGGATTTCCCCCGGCAGACATAATACGTACTCTGCCCTTCTTTCGGCATATACGTCTTTGTAAATTCCGCCACGGAGTGTATTTCATCCGCCCACTCGTTGCTGATAACCAAGATATTCCGATTCGGAGCAAACGACTGATTCAGAAGCTGCTTGAGCCCGTCCAGATCTTTCTGGTTTTCAATGCATGCAACGATTTCTGTTCCGGGGAACAGCCCAAGCATCTGAGCCATCAGTGTAAAACTGCCGCCAAGCGGATAGGCCGCTGCGGAATCCGCGAGAAACTGCATCTGGCGTGATGTGGCTTCTTCCAAATCTGCCCCGCCGGTAAGCCTTGCGAGCCGCTCAAGGCAGTATCCGGCTACGGAGTTCCCGGATGGAACGGCACCGTCATACGTTTCCTTCGGCCGGAAAATCAGCGCCGTTCCGGTTTTGGGAGTCAGGAAGAACCCGCCGCCGGTTCTATCCTCAAATTCATCGAGCATTTTCCGATTTAAGCGCAGAGCCAGCCTCAGGTATCCCGGGCGGAAAGTCGCGTCATAGAGCTCAATCAGCGCCCAGATCACAAAGGCATAATCATCCAGATTACCTGTGCCTGCCGCTTCACCATCCCGCCAACGGACACGAAAACCGCCTTCCCCGTCTTCAAGGTTATTCTCAAGAAAAGACATGGCCTTCTCGGCGGCGCGAAGGTATTCTTTCTCGTCCAGTATTCGGGAAGCTTTCGCAAGCGCTGCAATCATGAGCGCATTCCAGGATGTCAGAATCTTATCGTCTTTCGGCAAGTTCGTCCGGTCGAGGCGGTATTCGTAAACCTTTGGAAGCAGCGCTTCAATTTTATCATCCGGAATATCGAAATGGGGATTCTCAAGAAGATTCGGAATGTTCCTGTCCTCAAAGTTGCCCTGTGCGGTAATTCCAAAATAATGATTAAAATAACTGCCGTCCGTGCCGCCAAGCAGGTTTATGATTTCATCCGGGGTAAAAACATAATATTTACCCTCAACGCCCTCGCTGTCGGCATCCTGTGCAGAATAGAACCCGCCTTCGGGGCTTGCCATTTCACGCAGGACATACTGCAGAATCTTCTGTGCCGCCCTTTTATAAAAGTCTTTCCCGGTAACCTGGTACGTCTCGGCATATGCCATCGCCAAAAGCGCATTGTCATACAGCATTTTTTCGAAGTGAGGCACAAGCCACCTGCGGTCTGTAGAATAGCGAGAAAAGCCGCCGCCGATATGGTCGAATATTCCCCCGCGGTACATCTGCTGAAGCGTTTTTTCTACCGCAGCCAGAGTATACGGGTCGCGCTCCTGCATATAACACCGGAGCAAAAACATCAGATTGTGCGGAGTCGGGAACTTGGGACTGCTCCCAAATCCGCCGTATTCCCGGTCAAACATCTGCAAAAAAGACGATTTTGCAGAAAATATCTTTCCGGGAGACATGGCAGTTTTCCCGGCCTGCTCCGTCTGGCCTGCGAGAAAGGTAAGGATTTCCTCCCCGGCTTCCAGCAGCTTCTTGCGATCGGTCTGCCACTGCCGCGCAGCATTTTCGAGCAGTTCGATCAGTCCAGGCATGGAATACCGCGAATGCTTCGGAATGTAAGTTCCTGCATAAAATGGCTTCTGGTCGGGTGTCATCAGAATGGTAAGCGGCCACCCGCCGCTGCCGGTCAGCGTCTGACAGACCGACATATAAACAGCGTCGATGTCTGGCCTTTCTTCTCTGTCCACTTTGATGGCAATAAAGTCGCTGTTCATTACCTGTGCAACCTGCTCGTCCTCAAAGCTTTCATGTTCCATTACATGACACCAGTGGCAGGTCGAGTAACCGATGCTTAGAAAAACAGGCTTATCCTCGACTCTCGCTTTTTGGAAAGCCTCATCGCTCCACGGAAACCAATTTACAGGATTGTAGGCATGCTGCAACAAGTAAGGGCTTTTCTCGTTAATTAAGTGATTTGAGTTTCTTCCTGTATGATCCATCTATTATATCAAAACCTTTCAAATACTACCTAACTTATATTTCTATAGTATCTGAAATATCTTGAGGCCATATACACCGGTGAAACATTAATTCAACCGATTCTCGTCTGATGTAAAAAGACAAATTCTCGTAATATACGTGCCGCGAAACTTAAACATGCATACCGCAATTCGTTTGAAGCTGTAAACTATCGACTTAACAATTCGAGTGCTAAAGTCAGGACCTGCTTTTTATTATCATAGAATTGTTTTTGGTTATTGTATTCAGCTATTCCTACATATGCCTCTATCAGATCATATAGCATCAGATAGATTTTCCTTCTTGTTCTGCGGCTTTCAGAGCCAAAATCTGTAAAGTCAAAATCAACGTCATACCCTCTTAGAAAATCCGTATTAATCATCCATGGACTGGCAAATTCGAAATCAACGTCACCAAAGATTGCTCTGTCTGCATCTATGATGGCAGCAACATCATATTGACCATTTTTATTACTGATCAGCACATTACCATCCCATAAATCGGAGTGTATTAAATGAGGTTTCTTAATTTCTTCCAGCAACAATTTGTATTTTATAAGAACAGATGTAATTAAATGGATTTCATTTTCTGAAAAAGCATTAAATTTTCGTGATCTTTGTATAATATCCTTTATCTCGAAAATTAAATAATCATACCATGACGAAAAACTTCTGCCTGTAACAATGTATGAAACCCTTCCGAATGAGCTGTTGGTAATAGCATGAAATTGGTTCATATATTTGCCGACTTGACAGTATAAATCAGGTTTTTGACCGTTTTGAATGCTGGTGCTTGATAATGCAACACTCTCTATGTACTCAACAAACATATAATCTCTATTCATGATCTTTTTGCTTGTGTCACAAGCCAGCACATGGGAACACGGTACCTTAGCTTTTTCACAAAGTTCATATACAAACATTTCTGCCTGCATAAGGTTTTCTTCAAAAGCCATTAGCAGGTGTCTGTTGACAGGGCCACATCGAAGCACAGACCGCTTTTTATCGTCGCCATAACAGACCATATAGGTAGTGTTGAATAATCCGCCTTCCAGTAATTTTGCTTCATGTAATACATCCGTATTAAAGTTTGCATTTAGAAGCGCCTTAATTTCATTAAGAGTTAATTCTTTATATAAGCTTGAGTTTGTATTCATACGATTATTCCCTGCTCATAATAACTATTGTAAAATGATTTTCTGTGAAGCATTTCTTATTTGTTGATTACAGTACCATAAGAGAGACTTTCCAGACAACAGTATCCGATTCGCGAAGTTCCAGTTGGAACTCACCTGGTTCCACGCGAAATTCCATTTGACTGTCCCATATTGCAAAATCTTCACAGGAAAGCCGCAGGCTTGCCCCTTGGCTTTCTCCCGCTTTCACAAAGATCTTTTGGAAAGCTTTCAGCTCCCGCACACGCCGTACCGTGCTGGCCTGAACATCATGCAGATACAGCATCGGCACTGCAAAGCCATCATATTGCCCCTCATTTCGAATTTCAAAATTCACAGTGATTCCGTCTTTTTTCAGTTTATCCATGGAAATAGAAGAATCGGATATCCGGAATCCGTCAAATAAATAATCTGTATAAGAGAGACCAAATCCAAACGGGTAGAGCGGCGTATTTTTCTCGTCATGATACTGCATGGCATCATACGAATTTTTATAATTGTAATAGACCGGAAGCTGCCCCGCACTGCGCGGAATAGAAACCGGAAGTCTGCCGGACGGGCTAGTTTTACCGAACAGAATTTCAGCCAGAGCACTTCCGCCCATCGGGCCGGGATAAAATGCATAAATCAGCGCGTCTGTGCGTTCCGCTATTTCCGGAATGGCATATGGCCGCCCCGCAATCAAAATGGTTACAACCGGTTTGTTGAGGTCAAAGACAGCTTTGGCAAGGGCAAACTGTTCAGCGTTCAGCGAAAGAGATGCGCTGTCCACACCCTCGCCACAGTCCATCGGCAGGCGCTCCGCATGGGCGGCGGCGCCGTTTACGTCAAACTCCGCGCCTTCAAACCTGCTGGATGAGCCGCCTAGAACCAGAACGGTCACATCGCTTTGCGACGCGGCGGCAACTGCTTCTTCCCCGCAGCCTTGAGCGCAGCGTACCAAAATGCTCTTTCCCGCTTCACTGCGGATACCCTGTTTTACTGTTATGCCGTCTTTTATCGGCGGAGTGTAATCGCCCGACTGACGGTAAACGTCATCTGCATTCGGACCGATGACCGCAATCGAATGAATCCTGCTGCGGTCAAGCGGCAAAATTCGGTTTGAATTTTTCAGCAGGACAGGCGAACTGCGCGCCAATTCAAGTGATTCACCGTAATGATTGTATTGAAAGCAATCAAGGTCAATTTTTTCTTCCAGATATGGCTTTTCGAAAAGTCCGCGCGAAAATTTCAGCTCCAGAACACGAAGCACCGAAGCATTCAGTTCTTCCATGGATACAAGGCCTTTTTCGAGCGCTGTTTCCAGCTGGGAAAAACCGTCATCCCAAAGGCTGACATCGACGCCGGATTTTAACGCAAGAGCACCGGAAGCTTCCGAGCTCCCGGTTAGTATGTTCAGGCGGTCAACCGCTGTTCCGTCCGCCATCACGATGCCGGAAAAATGCATTTCATCGCGAAGAATATCCTTGAGCAAATGCGGATTGGCATGGCAAGGCAGGCCATCAATTTCGTTGTATGCCGCCATGATTCCGCCCACGCCCGCACGGCAGCAAGCTGCCGTCGGGGGAAGATGGATCTCACGCAATTCGCGTTCGCCAATCCGCGCCGCACTTGCGTTTACGCCGCCGGTTCCCTCGCCCTGCGCGCAAAAATGCTTTGCTACCATTGTAACGCCTTCGTCCTGAAAGGCCCGCACAGCAGCCTGTGCCATTTGAGAACACAGGAACGGATCTTCACCGAAGCTTTCTTCGCTTCTGCCCCAGCGCGGGTCGCGCAGAACATCCAAAACGGAAACGAGTGCCAGGTCAACGCCCATCGTCCGCAGCTGCTTTGCACAGACGGAAAATGCTGACTTTACCAAGGCCGGCTGAAAGGATGCGCCCATTGCCAGTGCAGTCGGCAGAAGATATCCGTTCAGCGCCTGATGCCCATGAGGGCATTCGCTGCTCATCAGGACAGGAATTCCGAACCTCGAATGAGATATTACATACTTCTGCACCGTATTATAAGCCAACGGCACCATCTCATTGGTAATCCCATTCTCATCCGTTCTGCCGGACCATGGGTCCGCGCGGTAGAATCCGTACAGCAGGCCAAGCCCGCACCATTTTTCCACTTCACTCTGAAACTCTTTGCTCAGGGTAATGTCTTGGCCGCTTCGTTTATAACAGGAAAACCCATACAGCTTCTGGTTAAGCTGCCCGACCTTTTCCCGCACTGTCATGCGGGAAAGAAGGTCGAGCGCCCGTTCTTTTGGGGACAGTTCTTTATTGTTGTATTTCATAGCGCAAAAATCACACGAAATGTCTTGATTTCATACGGTTTGTAGTCAAAACGGAAGCCGTTCTGGTTATGCGGCACGGCGGTCTGGTTATTCTCCATGAGGTCGCACTCATAAACCTGCGCAATTTTGCCCTCAAACTCCGCCAAAGCCTTACCGCGCTTGTTTTCGTATTCATACAGACGCAGAATGACTCCGTTTCCGTCTTCCGCTTTCTTAACGGTATCCGCCATAATATTCTCAGCATCAATATGGAACATGGAATAGTACAGATCATCCGCCGCATCCGGCACCGCATAAGCAGGCTGATTCAGGCAGGCAGCTTCCCGCGCTGTGCCGGCTTCGCGCCATGTACCTGCGTGCGGATACAGAGAATATGTAAAACAGTGCATTTCCTGGTCCGCAGTCTTGTTTGGCTCAATTCCGCTTTTCACCAAAGTCAAAGCCATGTCGCCGTCGAAAATGGAATGCCCGTACTTGCAGTCATTCAGCAGACTGACGCCGTAACCGCCCTCTGAAAAATCGATCCAGCGATGCCCGCAGCTTTCAAAACGTGCCGTATCCCAGCTTGTATTCTGGTGGATTTTACGGGTCACATTTCCGAACTGGATTTCAAACGTGGCTTCGTCGGAATGGATCTCCACCGGAAAATGGACTTTCAGCAAATGCTGATGTTCATGCCAGTCGACTGTTGTTTTAAAGTCGATTCTGCGGCTGTCTGCATAAAAATAGATTGTCTGGCAAATGGTGGACTTTGAGAATTGGCGTTCCAGCTGCAGAGCGGCGCGTACCGGGCCCCGTTCCACCCATTCCATCTTTGTCAGGTTATCAACATCCCACGATTTTTCACGGTAATAAATGTCGATATCCCAGTTATCATAGTAAATCGGCTTATCTTCATAAACACGCATCAGGTTGGCGCAGCGGCCTTCCTTGAGCACTTCCCTGTCGTTTTTTCTATCATACACCGATGTGAACATGCCGCTGTCATCAAAAGTGATGTGGTAGAACGGAGTGGAAATCTCTTTTGCGGAGATTATAAACGGATTTTCCTCCGGCACCGGTTCGGTGCTGACGGCAAAACTCTCGTATCCTTTGGATGGCAGATCATCAACGAAAGCAACGGCTCCTTCTTTTGTCTGCTGTACCGGGTAACGCTTTCTGCCGCGGGTTAGAGCTGCGGCTTTCAGGTTTCCGAGCTGCAGCATAGCATTGCGCTCAAACCCGAGCGTATTGAACACCACAACCGATTTTCCGGAACCGGCAAGCACTTTCAGCCTTTGATTGATAAGGCTGTTTCCGGTTTCGGCAATCTTTTCGTATTCTTTTTTTGTAACCTCATAAACTTCATGGATTGAGGAGCCGGGCAAAATATCGTGGAACTGGTTGAGCAGGACATTTTTCCAAAGGACATCCAGTTCCCCTCGGGGGTATGCGGCTCCGCGTTCCGCCAAAACGGAAAAGAGTTCAAGATCCATCAGCATCAGCTCGCTCTTGCGGTTTGCCCGCTTGTTGCGTGCCATGGATGTGTAAGTCCCGCGGTGATATTCAAAATAGAATTCACCCGTCCATGTGTGAAGCTGCGGATTGCCCTTTACGCGCTGTTCGAGTTCTTCAAAATACTTTGCAGAGAACTCCTGCCGCACCTTGGGAACATCGCGCAGACCTTTCTTCATGCGTTTGGCTGTTTCCAGCATCTGACGGGTGGGACCGCCGCCGCCGTCGCCGTAACCGAACGCAACAAGAATATCGTTGTTGATTTCTTTATTCTGGTAGCGCTGCCATGCGCCCATAATTGCATCGGGATGAAGCATGCCATTATAGGTTGTGAAGAACTTTTCCTTACTTTGTGCAACCCCAAGCGTAGTGATAAAGTGCGTAAGGATTTCGCTGCCGTCAATACCCCGCCACAGGAAAGTATCGTTTGGAATCTTATCAAACTGATTCCACGAAAGTTTCGTGGTCATGAAGTAGCGAATTCCGCTTTTCTTCATGATTTGCGGCAGCGCGCCATTAAAGCCGAACGCATCCGGAAGCCATAGGACTTCATTCTCAACACCGAATTCCTCGCGGAAGAAGCGCTTGCCAAACAGGATCTGCCGTACAAGCGACTCACCAGAAGTCAGGTTGCAGTCGGATTCCAGCCACATGGAGCCTTCTGGCTCCCAGCGTTTCTCTTTGACCCGTTCTCTGATTCTCTCATACAGTTCCGGGTAACGCTCTTTAACAAACTCGTACAGCTGAGGCTGGCTGGACATAAACTTGTAATCCGGATATTCATCCATCAGTTTGAGCACGGTGGAAAAACTTCGTGCAACCTTTTCCCGCGTCTGGGCAACCGTCCACCACCAGGCAACGTCAATATGAGTGTGTCCGATACAGGTAGCAATAACGTCTTCGCTGCCTGCCAGATCCTCATACATTGCTTTCTGAAGGTATTTGCGGGCACGGCGCACCGATTCAAAAAACGCTTCGGAATATTCGTCACGAAAATCCAAGAGATTAACCGCTTTGTTCAGCACGGAAGCCATTTCATAGCGGGTTCTGCTGTCCTTCTCCATGCGTGCAAACGACCAGAGAGGAACCTGCATGTCATAATAAAGGCCGCGAATATCCGGGTCAATCTCTGCCATTTCGGCGATCAGCTGAAACTCGTTGTGCAGAGTGCCGGTATAGGCCTGAAGATCAATCCGGTAACTGTCCCCCGCATGCGCGGAACCGGTGAGCAGCACTTCCCGGTGATTCATGTCGAGTCCCTGGGTCATCCGACTGTTGACAAACAGAAGAAACTGCGGATTTTTTCCGTCGTCCCATTCCTCAATCTGCGTATGGAAAATCACCCAGAGTGGCTTGCCGTCAAAGCTCTCCGGCACGGTGATGCTGGTGCGGAACCAATAGTGCCTGTCCGGGCCATACCAGTGCGACGTCAAACTGTCAAACCCCTGCCATGGGTTCTGCGATACATCCGCATCCTGCGGGCGCAGATACAGCCCTTCTTTGATCTGCCACTTGGCAATATCCAGTTTTTGAACTTTTTCCAGCTTTTTAAGCTGGTCGCAGATTACCTGCGTACGTTCTTCAGAGAAAATCATTTTTGGGCCTCCTCAAGAGGATATTTTTCCATGTAATCCATCAGCTCGTCAACAGTTGTAAACGCAAGTCCCGTCACAGTATCCGCACAGCCATAATAAACTGCAATGTGTCCGGTAGCCGCGTCCGAAAGTGTGGCGCAGGGGAACGTTACGTTTGGCACGTCACCGACGCGCTCGTACAGTTCCTGCGGCCCCAGAATATAAAAGCGGGAACGCATTTTCACTTTCCAAGGCTCAGCAAGGTCAAGAAGTGCGCATCCCATACGGTAGACAAACCCATCGCAGGTATTGATCACACCGTGATAAATCAGCAGCCAGCCTTCGCTGGTTTCCAGCGGAGTGGGGCCCGGGCCGATTTTCTTTGACTGCCATGCAGTTTTATCTTCATTAACTGCACCCATTACATAACGGTGTTTGCCCCAGAAAGTGAGATCCGGACTGAAACTGCAGAAAATATCTCCGAACGGCGTATGGCCTGTATCACTTGGGCGGCTCAGCATAGCATAATAGCCGTTGATTTTCCGTGGAAAAAGCACGCCGTTTCGATTATAGGGCAAAAACGCATTTTCCAACTGATAGAATTTTTTGAAATCAAAGGTATAACCAACGCCGATCGTTGGGCCGTGATACCCATTGCACCATGTAATATAGTACCGGTCTTCCAGAAAGCAGATGCGTGGATCATAGCGATATTCGCGTTTTGTAACTTCCGGTTCGCCTTCAAACCGGATGGGTTCATGATTGATATCCCAGTGGATTCCATCTTTGCTGAACCCCGCATAAATATCCATGCTGACGGCTTTGCTGTCACAGCGGAATATTCCTGCAAAGCCCGATTGAAACGGGGCGACTGCGGAATTAAAAACACTGTTGGATGTAGGGATGGCATCCCGCTGAATAATCGGGTTTGCATGGTATCTCCACATCGGCGCGCTGCAT
This sequence comes from Caproicibacter sp., assembly GCA_036260805.1. Taxonomy (GTDB): domain Bacteria; phylum Bacillota; class Clostridia; order Oscillospirales; family Acutalibacteraceae; genus Thermocaproicibacter. The sequence goes on along the minus strand of DATALZ010000005.1, from coordinate 25,285 downwards.
CCATCTGGTTTCTCCTGCCATGGGATAGGAATGTTGTTAAGTGTGGGGCCTGTCAACTTGCTCATGAATCTGCCTCCAAAAAATGAAATTAATGGTGCTTCCAGTAGGATTGTCTGCCCTGACCCGGTTATTCAGCAGACAAAAAAACAGGGCATTGTAATTGCCCTTCCATAATACCCCAAAATTCGAAAAAAAGTTAGCTATTAGACAATAATTTTTAAAAATTATTTTAATTATGTCTATTTCTTTCAATTCGCATGAAACATCCGGTATCTTATTTACTTTTGCTGGATTTTCAGCTATTTTACTGCTGCTGTACTGCTGCCTGAACATCGTCAATGCCGGCGGTTTTCAGTTCTGCGGGGAAATATCTGCCGAATATTTCGGCTCAATACAAAAGGAGCAGGGATATTACACTCATTCGGTAACATCCCTGCTTCTTTGTTTTTCAAATACAAGCCGATAATAAGGCTGGAAAATCCTACTCAAAGGCGAAAGGAACTCCCCCATTAATCTGACTGTACCGGTCCGCCTTCTTCCGTAATTCCCCATATGATTCACTGTTTATGTAAAAATCATTTATGCAATTTCTGTTCTGTATATTGCGATTCTTTTCTTGAGAAAACTTTTCGGAACCAGATTTGAGGCAATAACGAACCAAAAAAGATTCCGAGAGCGATAGCTCCTGCTATTAGGGTAGTTTCTACCGCTTTATTAAAAAACAGGTTTTTCTGATTCGAAATAAAATAATAGGCAGTATAGTAAATATCTGCGCCGGGCACCAAAGGAAAGATTCCGGGAATCAAGAAGATGGTAAGCGGCTTTTTTCTGGCAAAAGACAAAGCTCTTGAAAGTATCGTAAGGATAAAAGCCGCGCATAACGTCGCCAGTGCGATTGACCCATGCATTTGAATAATAAGCAAATATACGACCCAGCCTAATCCCCCTGTGACTGAACACCAGACATATTCTTTCTGCGGAGCGCTGAACAGGACAGCAAAAGACAGCGTACCCAGCATGGCTATAACAAATTGAATGATTGTATTCATAGTTTACCACCAAGGAAATGATAGCATTGCATCGAGGCTCCGACGCCGATTGCTATGCACGCCGCAATTAAAAGAGCGTCGATCAGGTGAATGCTGCCGGACAGATAATCACCATTGAAAAACTCCCGGACCGACGTTGTAAAGGATACGCCCGGAACCAGCGGGATGATCGCGCCGATAATTACTTTGTCCGTTGATATCGCAAACCCACGGGAGAAAAGGATGCTGCCTGCGGTAACAATGGCGCTGCCCAATATGCAGGATACAAACTTTGATTTTCTGCGTCGATTTGCATCAACGGAATAGACTCCGAGTACTACCCCAAGGATGAAAGCGGCAAGGCTGTCAAATACACTGCCGCCAAATAAATAGCAGAAGCATGCGCTTCCCATGCCGTAGGACAATACCTGGATGTAGAACGGATTGCATTTTGTTTTGCAGGATTGGTCTAAAACATCGTAAGCCTTTTCAACCGTCATGCTGTGGCCGCATAAATCTCTGGAAAGCTGATTGATTTCTGCTATTCTGTTTAAGTTCACATTTCCGAGCGGAACATGTCTTACCGAGCTATGCGCGTCTTCTTGGTTTTCGTTAACCGTTGCAAAGATTCCGTTTGAGATTACATACACATTGTAGTCAGTAATTCCAAATGCTTCAATAATATGAATGATGGTATCCTGCACACGATAGATTTCCGCTCCGTTTTTCAGTAATTCTTCGCCAACTGCAACTGCGAGATTAAGAATTTTCTGACTTTTTGACATGATGAGATCATCCTTACCAGATTTCTGCAAATCAAATTCTAAAATAAAAATTACTTACACAAGACGTTATCTCCCCTGTAAAAGGCAGGGGAGATAACAAAATTCATATCATAGTTTGGCTATGATACAAGCCTTTATTTACTTTTACAGGTTCAACCGCTGCATCCGGCTGCAATATCAGGTCTGAACAGCCGAACTTTCTTCATCATTGAAATGCAGGTACAGTTTGAATCCCGATACCAGGAAGATCGTTCATCACAATCCTGTTTTCAAGGAAATCCGGGCCGCCCTTGAACGGGTCAATTTTGCAAAGCGACGGGCCGTCCAAATCCGTGCGCGTAATGATGCTCTTTGCAGCAGCCAGATGTGCCGCCGCGCTGACGGAAACTTTGCTCTCGAGCATACAGCCGACCATGCACTCCACGCCATAGGTCTCCGCAATGCTGCATATTTTTAGCGCATTGTGGATTCCGCCTGTTTTCATCAGCTTAATGTTGATTAAATCCGCTGCGTGAGTGCGGATGATTTCTGCTGCATCTTCCGGAGAAAACACACTTTCATCTGCCAGAATCGGCGTATAGACTGCTTTTGTTACGGCGCGCATTCCGTCCAGATCGTGAGCCTTTACCGGCTGCTCGCACAGTTCGATGTTAAGGCCTTTGTCTTCCATGGCAGATAAAATATGGATTGCTTCTTTTGCCGTCCAGCCCTGATTCGCGTCAACGCGGATTTTTATGTCTTTTCCGACCGCTTCGCGGATCGCTGAAATACGGGCAATGTCTTTGATACCCTCTTTGCCGACTTTCGTTTTTAAGATGCGGTAGCCGCGTTTTACCGCGGTGAGGCTGTCTTTTACCATTTCGTCAATCGGGTTGACGCTGATTGTCAAATCTGTTTCGAACTCTTTGCGGTAGCCGCCCAAAAGCTGATAGAGAGGGGCATGAAAGCGTTTGCCATACAAATCATAAACTGCCATGTCCACACAGGCTTTCGCGCTGGTGTTTTTTTGAATGCAGGAGTCCAGTTTTTCCATAATTCCGTCGATATCTTCAATTTCCATGCCTATGATAGCCGGACGAATAAAGTCACGGATCGCGCAGACGATGGAACCTTTGGTGTCGCCGGTGATCACCGCAGTCGGCGGCGCTTCGCCAAATCCGACTTCGCCTGTGTCCGTCGTAATTTTAACAACAATATCTTCCACATTTTCTACAGTGCGCAAAGCGGTTTTGAAAGGAGTTACCAATGGTACAAAAATTTCGCCAATCTCAATTTCTTTAATTTTCAAAATCATTTCCACCTTTGTTATAAATTTAGGAGATATATTTAGCGACTTATCGTCTGTTTCAAAAATCGACTGACCTGCTCAGGATTTTTTAAAACAACTGTTTTATCTATGTATGAGGATGCAATTTCTTTGTAATGCTCCCGTTTCTTTTTCGTTCTTCCCTCGTGCAAAATCCACCAGACGAATTCCCGGTCCATTTTCTCGTTGCAGCCGGCAGCCATGCTGACCCGGGTTCTGTTTCGATTGTGAAAATATCTTTTCAGCGCTCGGTAAAGACATATTCTGCGCGGAAAATTCAGAATAATTATCTGATCTGCCTGCTCCAGACGCTCTTTCTGCAAAAACGAACCATAATTACCGTCAATGACCCATGCGTTGTTGTCCTGCATGAAATGGGACACAATGGAACGGCTTTCATTTTTATCGCGTTCGACCCAGTTGGGCAAAAACTGAACCGTATCCAGATACAGTACGGAAGAATGATAATAGTCTGCCAATTGGCCGGCAAGTGTTGACTTTCCGCTGCCGCTGTATCCCAAAATAGCAATCTTCATTCTCTACCTCAATATTACATATCTTATTTAGCCCGCCGGTTCCGCAAGTGCATAGGAAAGCACTTTTGATACGTCGCCGTCCCAGATTTCATAGGTGGCCGTTGTCTCAGTTACATTGCGGGACTGGTTGCTGTGGATATACACAGAATCCATTCCGGCCGCATTTGCACCCAAAATATCGGTTTGGGAGTCATTGCCGACGAATAGGCATTCTTTCGGATTCAGACCTTCTTTTTTTAACAAAAAATCGAAGAACTGCTTATCCGGCTTGCAGACGCCGATTTCGGCCGAGCTATACAGAGCCTTGAAAGAATCATAAATTCCAAGATGCCGCAGTTCAGGAGCAGAAAACTCCCGCTGGCCGTTTGAGAGGATATATAAGTTCTTCTTATTTTCACGAAGCGCGTCCAGCAGTTCGCGGACGCCGGGATAGAGCCGTATATATTCCGTAGAAGCAGCGCGAAACAGCTTGGTTGTGTGGTCAAGGAGCTCGTCCGACGCTTTTACGCCTTTTTCTGCGTACAGCGCCTGAAGCACCAGAATAATTTTTGTGTCCGGATATCTGGTGCCGATGTTTTCAGCCAATCTGTGCGCAACCAGTTCAAGATACTTTGTTTTCAGTTCGTCACAGGTATACTGCGCGCCGTTATAGCTGAAAAAGAGCGAAAGGCTTTCCCAGAAAGCATGTTTTTCTTCATCTGTTTTAAGGTCAATTAACGTGCCATATAAGTCGAAAAGAATATTGCGGTACATTTTGTTCCCTTTCATGGCCTTGTATCAAGAAATATATATTTTATTATATTCTTGAATACGACCAATTACAACAGAAAAAGGTATCGCAGCAACATATTCGATCGTCGAAGACCCTGGCGGCGCCTGTTTCGGTATTATAGAAAAGCATAAGCTTTTTCAGGCGGCACGCTTCAAATCCGGATGCAAGGGTCTTTCCTGTTTATTCAGAGGAATTTCTCTTGCGGCCAACATCTTTTCATTCTTTAGGGCCGAATGCCAGATAAGGCGAATCAGGGCGGAACATCCTGCCGTGATAAAAATAAACAGAGCCGGCTGATCCAGTAAAATTTCAACAGATGCAAAAATCGCCGTCGTAAGAACCACAATCAAAAAGAGTTTTATAAAATAAGCTGTTTTTAAAAGCATAAGATCATTCCTTTTCATTTATCATCTTGTTAATTAAATTGTACACTTTATAAGGTGCATACGCAACAGTAATTGTGCACGAATTAAGGTGCATAATTTTATGAGTTTGGGCACTTTATAACGAGCCTTGAAACAGCTATAATAAACTGGACGATATATTTACACGCATTTTTAACCGAAAAACGTGTTTAATCAAGCTACAGCAGGTGAAACGAATGCCAATGGACTACAGAAAATTATTTGCCCTCATGAAAAGCGAGGGCCTTTCAACGTATCGTATTCGAAAAGATAATATTATTTCGCAAAGCACGCTGCAAAAGCTGCGGGAAGGAAAAAGCGTAACCACAGACGCTATTGCATCCCTGTGCAAAGTTCTGGACTGCCAGCCGGGTGACCTTATGGAATATGAAAATTCACAGGCCAATCCGCACATAGTGCCCAAGAAGGAGCCTGGCCGAGTGATTAAGGTTCCGATTTTGGGCAATATTGCAGCAGGAGTTCCGATTACCGTAGTGGAAAACCTGGATGGTTTCATTGAATATCTGCCGCGGAACGAACGAAACGGCAATGATCTGTTTGCACTGCGTGTGAGGGGCATGTCGATGATTGACGCAGGAATCTACGACGGCGATATTGTTATAGTAGAGCAAACGCCCTATGCGGAGAACGGACAGATTGTAGCCGCCATGATCGATGACGAGGCGACAGTAAAACGTTTTTACAAAGAAAAAGGTCATTATCGGCTTCAGCCGGAAAACCCGGACATGGAACCCATTATCGTTCCCCAAGTGGAGATTCTCGGGCGCGTTGTGTCCAGCATGAGGTATTACTGACAGATCTGGGTTTAAATTCAACAGATTGCAAGAAAGGAGTGCCGATTGGCACTCCTTTCTTGTTGTTGTGCAGAAATTTTGTTAGCTTGACTTAATTTGAGATTGTTACTTAAATGGGTATAATTGATCTTAAACTGATATTATGTACTGCCATTTTACTATCATCTACAGTTATGATTGACAAGAAGATAAGATAGAAGTATGCTGTTAGTATATCAATGAACCTTACCACGGCAAGCCGCTGTGCATCTTTGATATCGCCCCCAGGGGCGGAGTGCGGATTAAAAAATCGCCGCAAGCGACGGAGTAGATCATGGAGTAGATCATAATGAAAAGAGGCTTTTCAGCAGTATGGATAACGATATATTAAATATTGAGCAGGCTACTGAGTTTTTAGGCGTCAGTGAAAAGACACTGATAAAATTATTGCGGGAAGAACACATCCCGGCACGCAAAATCGGAAGAGAATGGCGGTTCAGCCGACAAGCCTTAATTCAGTGGTTAGCTGCCGGAGATTCCATTCAATATATTAACCAGAATGAGCTGTATATGGTTTCTAAGGACACGCCCGGAGAATCCAAAGTTTTGCTTCGTGAAATCAGCGATGCGCTGGCTACTTTGGATGAAAATGGGAATAACATACAGTCACTCTTACATGATCTTAACAGAGAAATCAATCTACCGGAGCAGGCAACCCTTCGAATCAGCTACAAACAGCAGCGGGAAATTGAAAAATTAGAATTTAAAATATTCTGGAATTTGCGTGAAGGCTCAAGGCTAGAAACGAAATAATTGATTTCGTTTTCTTAGCTGAAAACAATTTACAGCAATTTCAGACCAAAGGATAAACACAAACCAATTTCACAATTGAACTGGAAATGCTGTAATAATTTGCAATGGAGTAAATAAAAATGTGGATTTTATATGCTTTTGGCTCCGCGTTATTCGCCGGAATGACCAGTATTTTGGCAAAAGTAGGAATTAAGAAAACAGACTCTAATTTAGCCACGGCACTTCGTACAGTGATTGTGCTTCTGTTCTCATGGCTGATGGTTTTTGTTGTAGGCTCACAGGGCACGATTGGTTCTATTTCAAGCCGCAGCCTTGTATTTTTAATTTTATCGGGAGCATCAACCGGAGCATCCTGGCTTTGCTATTTTAGAGCTTTACAGCTCGGAAATGTAAACAAAGTCACCCCTGTTGACAAAAGCAGTACGATTTTAACGATCCTTCTGGCGTTTCTGTTTTTAGGGGAAACTCCTAAAATCCTGTCAGTGGCGGGAATCGTGCTGCTTGCCATTGGTACATATTTGATGATACAAAAGCGTGAATCGGAACCCTCGGATGTTAAAAGTAATTCATGGCTTCTTTACGCCATTTTTTCTGCCGTATTTGCCGCTTTAACTTCGATCCTTGGGAAAGTCGGTATTCAGGGAATCGAATCAAATTTGGGAACTGCCATTCGAACGATTGTTGTCCTGGTTATGGCATGGGGAATTGTATTCTTTCAAAAAAAGCAGGTTCTAATAAAAAGCATTGACAAAATGAGCTGGTTATTTATCACACTTTCCGGACTTGCCACCGGGCTTTCCTGGCTTTGTTATTACCGCGCTTTACAGGAAGGCAAGGCAAGCGTAGTCGTTCCCATTGATAAGCTAAGCATTGTCGTAACAATTCTTTTCTCCCGTTTATTTTTAAAAGAAAAGCTTACAACAAAGGCGTTCATTGGACTGCTTTTCCTTTTAGCAGGTACAATTTTGTTATTATTCTAAAGTAACTTGATAACTTTTAAATTTTTACTTTACGATAGGATTTTTCATATTATGCCCGCCAGCTTCTTTGGCGGGCATTTTTTGCGCTCTTTTGGGGTGAAAACCGGTCAGAAAAATATGTCATATATTTTCATCTATAAATCGACAGAAGCAATCCATACTAAGGTAATGTATTTAAATTATGGGAGGCAGTCATTAAAATGCATATGACTTTCCATAAAAAACTGATTGGAATCTTCATTGTTGTTCTTATTATTGCTGGAATATTAATCGCACAGATCCCGAATCCGGTTCAAAAAACCGATTCAAAAACTGACGGGATTACCGTACCTATTTTCATGTACCATGAAGTAAAAACATTTAAAACCCGCAAGGATGTAATCACTCCCGGCGAAATGGAAAGCGATTTGAAATATCTGAAAGAGAACAACTATACCACCATTAACATGACAGATTTGATTCGTTATGTTGACGGCAAAGGAAATCTGCCTGAAAAGCCGATTATTCTCTCTTTTGACGATGGGTACTTAAACAACTACGTTTACCTGTATCCTCTTTTGAAGAAATACAACATGAAAATTGTCCTGTCCATTATCGGTAAAAATACGGACGATTTTACGCGCATACCGGATAATAATCTGGACTATTCTCACGTTACGTGGAGCCAGATTAAAGAGATGAAGGAATCCGGTCTTGTTGAAATTCAGAATCACACCTATAACATGCACACTATGAACAGCAAACGCCTCGGATGCAAAAAAAATAAAAACGAGTCGTCATCCCATTACGAACAGGTACTGACGGATGATATTGAAAAGCTGCAAGATGAGATTCTAACGAACACCGGAACATTGCCGAACACCTTTGCGTATCCATACGGAAAGTACAGCAATGAATCCGAAGCGATTCTGAAAAAACTTGGTTTCAAGGCAAGCTTAACATGCGACTACGGAGTGAATATTATTACAAAAGACCCGGAAAAGCTGTTTGGATTAAACCGTGTATGCAGAATTCACGGCGTACCCATACAAACGGCGCTGCAAAAAGTATTGAAAACCGTGAAGTAAAACAGTGCCCCGGGCTTATTTTAACCAGTGCCATGATTAGAAATGCTGTCGCTGGAATCTTCAAATTCCAACGCCCCGCAATAGATAGCGAAGGCCATTTTATTCTGATAAACATCATCCTGCAGCAGTTTACATTCGGAAGGATTGGACAAAAAGCCGCATTCTACAATTACGGCCGGTGATTTTGCCTGATTCATAAGATATAGCGTCTTGCGGGCCGGAGCAATCGCCTTTTTATTCTCAGGCTGAAGCAGTTTTACGATATGGGTCTGAATCAATTGGGCAAGTGTTTTGCTTTCTTCATTATTGGGCGAATAAAGTGCCAGAGAACCGCTTGTTTTTGAAGATGTGCTGATGTTCTGGTGAATGCTGATAAAAATAGCTTCCGGATGGGCATTGATGATTGCCAATCTGTTATGCAGATCGGTATTCTTTTTTTGGCGAATTGTTTTGCTTCCCTTGTCATAGATTGCATTGTCGTCTTCCCTCGTCATGATAACGGCATATCCTGCGGCCAGAAAAAAGTTTTTCAGTTTCTGAGAAATGGAAAGGTTGATATTCTTCTCGATTACGCCGTCCGCTCCGACGGCGCCGCCGTCCGGTTCACCGTGCCCCGGATCGATAATGACCGTTTCTCTGCCCTTTAGAGTTTCGTTTTTCGGCAGGCCGATTCCGTATGCACTCACAGCGATGACGGCTGAGATCAATAAGACAGCAGCACCGATCAGGGCCAGCAGAGAAGCTACGGCCTTTTTCGTACAGGCACAGTAAATACGCATGGTACTATCATCCCCCGACAAATCACAATATGATTATTTGAATCGGATCATGACAGGTGTACTCCCAGCAGTTAAAATTAAAGAAAAGCAGATGGCAGCACAGAGCTGTTGCACATCCATAAATTTTTTCTGTTTATTTGTAAGTATTTAACTAATTTATGCAAAATGATTGTAATTTTTTTAAAACAATTCTATAATTCTCATAGAAAATACAGCTACAGAAAAAATGGATTGCCGCAAGCGGCGGATTGTTACACCTCGGTGTATATTATTCCGGCAGCGTACCACAATTGAATGTCATCCTTTTTCGCAAGCCGAATTTTATGGAATCCGTTCCTTATACCCGGCGCAGTTTGCATTCATCCGATATTGAGAAGATAATTTTGGAGGATTAAGAATGGAAAAAGAGATGAAAATGCTTCGGAGCATCGTGGACAATATTGAGCTGGCCATTATCGGAAAACGGTGGCAGGTAGAGCTTGTGGTTCTCTGCATGGCAAGCTCGGGGCATGTTTTAATTGAAGATGTTCCGGGGGTCGGCAAAACAAGCCTTGTGCAGGCTCTGGCAAGCTCCGTGGACTGCGGCTTCAAGCGAATTCAGTTCACGTCGGACACACTTCCGTCGGACATAACCGGATACTCCGCTTACAACCCGAAAACCGATAATTTTGAGTTCCGCCCGGGCGCTATTTTCAGCAATTTCATTCTCGCGGATGAAATTAACCGGACAACGCCGAAAACACAGGCCAGTCTCCTTGAAATTATGGAGGAAGGCCAGGTGACGGTAGATTCGAACACCTATAAGCTGCAGCAGCCGTTTATGGTGCTTGCAACCCAGAATTCCGCCGAATTTGTTGGTACATATCCTCTTCCGGAAGCCGAAATTGACCGTTTCCTGATTCGAGTTTCTCTGGGGTACCCCAATCAGGAAGATGAAGTCAGGGTGATAACCGGCAATCTGCAGGGAGACACAAAAACGTTAAGCCCAGTGGCTCATGCGGAAGATGTAATGGAAATCAGGCAGGCTGTTTCAAAAATCCATGTGGATGACTCCATAAAAAGATATATCGTTTCGATTGCAGAGGCTACCCGCTCCAACACGGACGTTTCGCTTGGAGTAAGCCCGAGAGGATCGATTGCTCTTGCAAAAACGTGCCAGGCCTATGCGCTTTATGTGGGGAGAAATTACGTGATTCCCGACTATGTAAAGGTAATGGCCCCTTACGTTCTTGCGCACAGGCTTGTTCTTACCCACGAAGCGCAGATTAACAAGAAAAATTCGAAAGATATTATTGAAGATATTTTAAGATCGGTTCCCGTTCCGGACCCGATCCGTTACGAGAATGCATAAAAAGGCGGAATCGTGATGAAATTCAGATATATTGCCTGTCTGGCACTGATTCTGCTGACGGCTTTGGCCTCAACCGAGCTGCATAACCTTTACGGGCGGATGCCTTTATGTTTCATCCTGAGCATTTTAATTCTTTCCGTCGTATATGCTTTTATTGTATACAAACTTTTCTCTTTTGTGGAAAACGATGTTGACAAAACGTGTATCAGAGGAAAAGCCTTTCATTACCAGTATGTCATCGCCAATGATTCCCCTTTGTTTTTCCCGCATATCCGTACCATATTTTTTAACGGATTCGAACAGATTCAAAAGGATTTTACCGTAAAACCCCATGAATCCAAAACGATTGAAACGGAATTTAAATTTCAGCACATTGGGAAATACGACGTGGGGTTTCTTTCCGCGAAGGTATTCGACCCTTTGGATTTCTTTTATATTCCTTTTGAAAACAGCTGCCATCAGGTGCTGGTGGAACCGCGTATTGCAGATATTGAACAGGTGCTTGATATTAAAAACGACGACGACCCGAAGCAGGCGCTTTTTTCATTTCTGAAAAGAGGCAATACGGAAAATTACGATGGTGTGAGACCGTACGTCCCCGGCGACGATATGAAAAGAATCCATTGGAAGCTCACGGCACACACCGGGAAATACATGAGCCGCCTGAATGAAAACTCGCAGAGCTTTGCCGTCAGCATTTTTATCGACCTGTTTCAGCCGGAATATGAAGGAGAAAACGCGCTCTGCGTTTTCGACAGCCTGATTGAATCTTCGCTTGCCGTCGCAAACTACAGCATTGAACGGAATTTCGATGTGAATTTCATTTACAACCGGAAGGGGAGTCTCATAACCAATACCATCACAAACCCCGCGATGCTGAAAAAGACGGCGCAGACCTTTGCGTCATACCGATATGACGCAACCACCCATATGGAAGAGCTGCTCGGTAAATTTCAGTTCTCACGGCAGGGATTTATTAATTTTGTTGTCTTTACACCGAATCTGACTTATGACCTCGCCTATTTTATTGCCAGACTGAAAAGCATTGGGAAAAATCCCGTCCTCTTCTATATTGTACCAAAAAGCAAAGCCTTGGCCGGCGTGCAGAGGATATTGGAGTACCTGGAGAACAGAGGAATTGACGTACGAATCATAAAAGCGTAAAACCGCTTAATGCTATTTTCATTACTATATAAAATAGCGGGAGAGATGACCTTGAACAACAAAGGTGCAAAAGGAAAAGGCAAAGCGAAAATCGCCGAGCTGTTTTGGCACTATTTCATTTCCGTTTTCATTGCCATGCCTCTGGCAGCCAACCTCTTCGGGGCCTTTATTATTTCGAAAAGCCACAGGGATAATCTGGCGGAACTGCTGCTCTATACGGCAGCTTTTTTGCTGATCATCCACGTCATCTTCCTGAATAAACTGACCATTCGAATCTCAATCGGCTTAGTGCTTCTCGCAATAGGGGCTATCGTGTATATTGAAATACGCTGCCTACCGTTTCTAAGCTATTCCACATTGCTGTATTACCTGTATTATATCGTGATTTTTTTCAGCTGCCTGATCGTCTATTTTGGGACAAAATGCCTTTGGTCTGTCTCTCTCCTGTTAGTCGGCGGCTCCGGCCTGTTTTTTTACCTGTCTTTCATGAAATTCAATGAGAAACCGGAGATGTATTACCTTTACCTTTTCTGTACGGCCGCGCTTTTTGTCGAAAAAACAGTGTGCAAACGGCTGAATGTTGAGAATTTCAAAGAGTTTTATCAGGTTGGCAAGCAGTCGCTTTTCGCCGCCGCTGGAATTCTGTTAATTGCCGAGTTTCTCTACACGCAGACGGATTTCCGGCTTTTTACAAAATCGACGCAGCAGGGGCCGGTAACGATAAACAGGCTGGAAGACTTTGACGACATGGAGCATCTCGGAGCCCCGCTCAACCTGAATACCGATCCCGTTCTGAATGTTAAAACTCCGGCCGACTCTTTCTATTTGAAAGCCGCCACATACCTGAATTACGACAACTCCAAATGGACAAAACTCACGAAAGAATCGGAATCCAATCTGTACGACATCGGAAATTTTATGTGGATGCCCGCCTACGCCTATACGCTGAACCGGAACTTTTTTGAAGAAAACAGTCCCGGGGACATTTATCAATACATCGGATATTTTAAAAAAAACAAGACTTCGGTTCCGATTAAGACCTTGTCTGTTACGCATTTAAGGGAGAATATCAGGAACCTGCTTTTGCCGACAGGTTTTCTGTCCCTTCAGACAACAGGCAATTTTATGAAACCGTTCACAGAAGATTATTCGCTGAAATCGCCGGTTCCCGCGGGAGTTCCATATACCGTAACGTTCCCACAGGCAGATATGAAAGCGCCGGAAATTAAATATCTGTTGAGAAACGACCGGACTGTGCTGAACAATCTTCTGAAAGAGTGGAGCAACAACAATGCGAAGATCAGAATGAATGCTCCGGACTATATTCGAACCCAAAATTCATCCCAAAAAATCAGCACCTATCAGCAGGCCGCCGCTGCAGTAAGGAAATATAACACGAAAATCGATTCCGAATATCTCCAATTAGGTTCTTCGGTTACGAAACGCACAAAAGAGCTGGCAGTTTCCCTGACCCAAAAATATAACAACGACTACGATAAAGTGCAGGCGATTCAGCTATATCTGCAGGACAACTTTACATATTCCCTTACTCCACCGCAGCCGTCCAAGGGTGAAGATCTGGTTGACTACTTCCTTTTTAGCAGCAGACTGGGCTACTGCGTGCACTTTGCTACCGCGATGACGGTTCTGCTCAGGGCCGCCGGTATTCCCGCAAGGTACGTAATCGGGTATGTTTCACCGACAAGAGATGCAAACGGAACTTATGTTGTCACGAACAGCCAGGCGCACGCATGGGTGGAAGTATACTCTCGCACGATGGGCTTTTACCCGATTGAAGCTACGGGGAACGCTCCGCACTACAGCTACCAGCCGAACATGTACGGCAACCGAAAAGGTTCGGCGCAGGCGGACGATAACACCGCTGTAAACACACAGACCGATGTGAAAGGCCTGATTATATCCGGTTTAGCGAAAGCAGGAATTTTGCTTTTCTGCCTCCTGTTAATTTTAATAATCGTGAGAAAAGCGCTGAGATTCCGGCGGCTGAAAAGACTCGACATCAATTCGCAGGTAATCGGATATTATCAATATTTTATGGATGTTCTTGAAAAATTCGTGTTCAAGTGCAAACCGAACGAGACATTTTATGAGTTTGCCGAAAAGCTGAGCGCAAATCAACAGCTATACAAGGAGTTTAAGGACATAACGGATATTTATATGTATGCGGCATACAGCGGTGAAAAAGTGGGCGCCGGGGAATTCCAGAAAGTTTTGGAGTTTCGCAGGAATATTTTAAAATTCATGCGAAGTTATGCCGGTCTGCCGAAATTCATTCTTAAATTTCCGTTGGTATAAAAATTTGAATCTTCCTATTTTAAAAGGCTTCCCAAGAAAGGGAAGCCTTTTTTATGCAAACGATTATTACGGATTAACCCGAACCGGGTTTCTTTATTTTATCAAATGAGCCGGATGCAGGTCACTTTCCTGATAGCTGTAAAAATTCTCATGAAAATTTGCAAAGCCGCTCCCGGCTAACATGATAATAACCGGAAGAATTGCTATGATGTACCGTGAACGGGCCTCAAAAAGCAGCTGATACAGCAGGAACCCCAACACGGCGATCCGCAGAATATTCACCACTGCTTTTTTGAAGTCTCCTCCATTATTAAACAGCGGACATATGAGCAAAAACAGCAGCAAAATCCAGATGCCCTGTGCAAACTCCGCAAAGCAGGAGTAATTAGAACCGTAAAAACGGAAAATGCTCTGAATCCACTTACTGAAACCGGTTGTGGAACTGCTGGGCGTATCCACATCGTAGCCCTCGCCCTCGACCCAAAAAGTTCCGTCGCTGAATACCCAGTTGGCTTTATTGGACAGGAACTGCGCATACCCTTTCGGGGTATAGTTTCGGATACGCTCCAATGCCACGCGCGTTGTTTCCGACTGCTTTGCCTGCGGTGTCGGCAGGCTGTAGGCAAACAGATTATCCTGCCCGCTGTACGCGCCGTACAGCGTTTTTCCGGTACCTTTTGAGACAGCCGTATTCAGCCCCATCATAAAGAAGTAAGACATCGGCAAAGCTGCGGAATAATCCAGAACCTTCGCGTAAGGTTCCTTTACCTTAACCTGGTAAGCATAGCCCGAACAAACCGCTCCCGACGCGATGACTGCCAAAGTAAGCAGACAGATGCCAATTTTTTTGATACTGTTAATGCTGTAGATTACCAGATAAATGAAAATTGCTATGGAAACAATCACAACATAAGGCTTGATGTAGTACCCTGCGACCGTCAAAAAGCCTATGAAAAACAACAGTATGAACTTTAAGCCCAGTTTTTTTGCGGACTGAAAATAGAGGAACAGCAGAAGAATGAGCGGAGTAAAAAACATGGAAAACGTATCGGAATACGGCACAACAATCCACGGAGAGAAGCCGAAAATCAGGATAAACAGCGCATAGGAGACAAATCCGCAGGCAAGCCCGAAAAGCTTTTTGCAGACCAGAAACACCAGAAACACCGCAAAGTCAATCAGCAGAATGTTTACAACGGACAAAAACAGCCAGTAGTTTGTTCCGCCGAAATGGAAAAAAGCTTTCAGCAAAACCTTGAGGATGCAGTACATCAGCAGGTTATTCGGATAAGTGGAAAAATAGAAACGCTGCGAGGATAGGTCGCCTTTTACAGCGCAGCCGACAATATTTCCGCAGTCCCACCCAACCGGGCGATAGATTCCGTGGGCTTCCATCAGCTGAAAAACAAACAAAACGGCTAGTCCGGCAAGTGCGATCAGGACACTGTACTTATGGACGGCTTTTCCAAAACCGGCGTGAGTCTTAATAAAATTTTTCAGTTTAAAGGTAAAATACAGAGCCGCAACGAATACCGCAAGGGCAACGGCGGATGCAAGAGGCATATCAAACCGGTACATACTGCTGGGGTTAGAAAAAACAACGTTCAAAAAAATCCAGAAAAAAACAATTAAAAAAAGGCAGCGAAGCAAAAAGAAAACCGCTTCGGAAAAAGATTTCGGTTTCTCAAAAAATATGTCTGTAAAGCGTTTTATGCGGCTTAACATTTGAAACTCCTTAAATATACTATACTTTTCTAAAATGCATATTAAAGACAGAACTTATGATAAAATCTAATAAAGAGCTGTAACTGGGAGAAAAGCAATGGCTTTTAAAGCGTACAAATACACATTTAAACTGCATATTTCGCACAGCATTGCTGCTGCATCTGACGAGCAGCAGGCACATAACCACACGATTAAAATCGTCCTTTATATTCAAAACCGGGAACAGAGCGTTTTTTCAAGTTATGACGTGATTGAAAAAGCAGTTGAGGATTTTTTGAAGGAATATGAAGGCAAGTACATTAATAATACAACATTATTTCAAAATAGTATACCGACGATTGAGAATATCGGTATGCGATTTTATACCGCGCTGAAAGAGATTGTTTTGGCACAGAATTTTGATCTGCTTAAACTGGAAATCAGCGAAACGCCAACAAGAATATTCAGTATTTCTGAAAAACTGTTTGTAACCTGAACAGTATGGAAAGGCCGGGATTTTTTATGAAAAAGATTGCAGTATCTGTTCTGCTGATTGCAGCTTTTGTTTTATTAATCTGCCCTGCTTATGCATTTGCAGATAATGTAAAGGATTCCGGCGCAGCCGGGGTTTCGGCCGTAAAGGAAACCGGAAACCAGGTAATTCAGATTGACGGAGATTTTAAGGACTGGAAGGATGTTCCGTACTCTTACGAATACAACTGGGACAACCCGTCTGAAACCTCGGAGTGGAACCCGCAGACGAATAAAATGGAAACCGTGAAACAAACCGACGAAAACGGCAAACCGTACAACATAAACGTTCGGCACAAAATGCAGCTTTACCGGGACGACAAAAACGTTTATTTACATATTATTTTTGCGAAAGATTACCCCGATGGTTTTAACGGTTACGACTACGAATTCTTGTGCGACGGTCAGGAAGCGGATTTTCAGGTGGTAATGCCCGGCGGGGGCACAATTACAAAAAGTTCTTTTGGAAAAGGCATTCATCCCGTTGAAATACGGCATGGAAACGGAAGTATTTCCTATTCCGTTGTACAAGGCTCCGCAGCAATACTGAAGCGCAAACAAAGCGGCGTGAACGACGAGCTGGAACTGAAGATTCCTTTTACGGAGTTTCAGCGGCAGAACCCGAACATCGACCCCGCCAATATCCGTGTGCTCGAATTTTTTTCGCACAATTTAATGTACCGCCGCATTGATTGTGCCGGAACCGACACCATGCCGTTTGTAGGGGTGGGCATCTGCGCTGCTCTTGCCGGTGCGGGATGTATTTTATTTTATAGGAAAAGGATGTCTCTCCGATGATGGCTTTGTCCCTCATCTGCTTTCTTGTATGGATTTATTTTCTCAGACTTGGATACCGGACAAAACTTGATTTTTTCACCTTTGTATGGGGCAGCGTCGGCCTTTTTATCTTCATGATGGTTTGGGTCAGCCCCTCTTTAAACGTGCCTTTTTCAAAATTAGTCGCGTATGTAGCCGGGCTTGTGGGGCAGTGGACGCATCTGTTTGAATCTTATGCGCAGCTCGGGATCATTTTTGTACCGAACTCCAAGAATGCGGTTGTCTCACTGTATATTGACCTTGAATGCTCGGGAATTATTGAAATCATGGCCTTAACTTCTATGCTGTGGTTTTTCCCCGTATATTCGCTGAAAGAGAAACTGTTCATCAATATTTTTGCGGTTTTTTGGATTTTCGCCGCTAATATTCTCCGTGTTTTTATTATCTGTGTGATTGTTTATTATTACGGGATCGGCTCTTTCTATATGGCTCATTCCATAATCGGGCGTATGGTTTTCTATGCCCTGTCGATCATGCTTTACTTTGCTGTTTTTACCAAGTCTCAGATATCGAGGCAGAAGACAGGAGGATTCCATTATGCAGGAAATCATTAAATTCCTGTCGAGCCAGTTTATTTTCTGGCTGGCATGGGTCGTTATCCCGCTGATTATGGAAATTATTCCGTCTATTTTCAGCTTCTTCATTCTGCTCAGAAAAGGGCTGCGCCGTAAAAAAGAAAAAGACCCGATTCGACTGCCCGAAATTTCTCTGATTATTCCTGTTTATAATTCGGAAGATACTTTGGAGCAGTGTCTGGAGTCCGTTTACTATTCCAGTTACCCTACCGAACTGATTGATATACTCCTAGTGAACAACAAGAGTACGGACGACAGTTTTGAAATCTACCAGAAGGTTCAGAAAAAATT
Organism: Caproicibacter sp.; assembly: GCA_036260805.1. Classification (GTDB taxonomy): domain Bacteria; phylum Bacillota; class Clostridia; order Oscillospirales; family Acutalibacteraceae; genus Thermocaproicibacter. Next base: position 7,252 of record DATALZ010000005.1, on the reverse strand, counting down.
TCCCTACTTGTCCATGCAGTGGCTCAACTCCAAGCAGGGCAAATCAAAAGCACTGAACATGGCATTGTTCAACAGCGAAGGAAAATATATCATCCATATTGACAGCGACGGGAGGCTTCACCCGGAAGCCCTGAAAAATCTTGTTCTGAAGTTCGAAAATAATATGGATATCAACTGTATGACGGGCAGCATATTAACGGAGCCGGAACAGATTGACCGGACAAAGAATCCGTTTATGAGATTATTCCGAAAGCTGGAATTTATGGAATACTGCCAGGCGTTTTTGGTCGGCAGGAACTTTGAGTCCGAACTCGACAGCATTTTTACACTCTCCGGCGCTTTTTCCGCTTTCCGTAAATCAACAATTCTGAAAACACAGCTGTATAATACCAATACCGTAAGTGAAGACACCCACATTACGTTTCAAGTACGAAAGCTGCTGAAGCAGAAAGTGCATATCTGTGTGGACGCTTTCTTTCTGGTAGACCCCATAGAAAACATCAACAAGCTGTATGTTCAGCGGCAGCGCTGGCAGCGCGGCGAACTGGAAGTGGCGCATATGTTTCACTTCGAGAAATCCTCTACCGTAACCGGCTTCTTCTCAAATTTCATGGTTCGCGTACTGCTTTTTGACCATACCTTCGTTTTCCCAAGAATGATCTGGTACTTTGCGCTCATCTTCTTATGCTTCTGGGGCTCTCAGGGAAACAGCATCCTCTCATCCGTCATCATTTTGTACGGGATGTATGTGGTTACGACTTTCCTGTACTACCTTGACGTAATCATTTATTTTTCTGAATTCCCGCTGTACAAGCGTTTCTATGCCAGAAAGCTGCCGCTTGTTTTTATTCTGCCGTTTTATAATTTCGTTACCTTCTGGTTCCGAACCGCAGGCATTCTCAACAGCATCCGCGGAGACAACAGCTGGAAAACGGACAATCTGTCGGAAGAATACAGCAAAATTCATTCTACAGTGAAATCTGATCTTTTCACGTTATCCTGCTATTTCATACCGAAAAACAAACGTATGAAACTAAACGACAAAGGAATTTAATATGAAGTTCGAACAATATGAGTTCAAATTTTACCTGAACGCAAACCATGCGATACAGATCAACGGAAAATTGGGACAAATTCACCCGCATACCTGGGAAATCAGTATTGTGGCCGTTAAGCTGAGCGATAATTTTGTCATGTTCGGCCAGGTTGAGAATCTAATTGACAAGATGATTGACCGGTACCAGGATAAGCTTCTGAATGAAATTCAGCCTTTTGATACAATCAACCCGACGCTGGAAAATATCTGCGAAGTTTTCAAGGAGAAAATCAGAATGATGCTGGTTGACAGCGGATGGGAACTGCTGCAGATTGAAGTTAGTGAAACCCCCGCCCGCTCCTACGTAATTAACCTTTCCGACGATGAGGACAAGAAGCCCGCGGTGGCTGATTCCCCCAAAATGGTTAAACAGACCGGTGGAAGATTAACCCCGGAAATTTCGGATGAGGTTTTGAGTTCCCCGAATACGGCAGAACGGGTCAGTGAGAAAACGATCAACAAGATTCTGGATGAGGTTTCCGGTTTTCCGGAAACGGGTAAACACGCCAGCGAGAGAATGATCAACAAAATTTTGTATGAGGTATCCGCTTCTCCGGAAAAGGGTGGACAGGCCAGCGAAAGATTAATCTCGGAAATTCTGGCTGAAGTAGAAAATTACAGATAACCGGATTCATGGCGCAGGGACAGCAATATCATTTTGATGCAAAAAGAGCGTTGTTTACACAGCGCTCTTTTATTTGTACACCATTCAGCTGCCGACAATGACCCCGCCGTTCACGTGCAGTACCTGTCCGGTCACATAAGAAGAATCTTTGCTCGCCAGATACACATAAGCCGGCGCAAGCTCCGCAGGCTGGGCGGCGCGCCCCATTGGAACATCCTGCCCGAACTGCGCCACCCGGTCTTCCGGGAAGCTGGAAACAATCAGCGGAGTCCAAACGGGACCCGGCGCTACGGCATTGACGCGGATGCCCTTACTGATGACCGAGAGCGCAAGGGAACGGGTGAACGACACCATCGCCCCTTTCGTCGCCGAATAGTCGATCAGCGTAGGACTCCCCTGATAGGCGGTAACGGAAGCTGTATTGATAATAGATGCTCCCGGTTTCAAATGCGGCATTACCGCTTTGGTCATGTAAAAGGCGCTGAAAATATTTGTCTCAAAAGTAGTTTTCAGCTGCTCCGCTGTAATACTCTCAACGTTATTCTGCGGAAACTGAACGGCGACATTATTCACCAGCACGTCGATGTGCCCAAAATTCTGTATTGCCTGATCGACAACCTGCTGGGCAGCGGCTTCCTGCTTTAAATCGCAGTTGACCAGAATGCACTTCTTCCCTGCACATTCCACCAGCCGCGCCGTTTCAACCGCATCTTCCTGTTCATTATAGAAGGCTATTACAACATCCGCGCCCTCTTTTGCAAATGCTGCCGCTGCTGCGCGGCCGATTCCGCTGTCGCCTCCCGTTATAACGGCAACCATTCCGTCCATTTTGCCGGAACCTTTATAATCATTATCCATTGTTAACGGTTCCGGCACCATCCCGCTTTGAATCCCCGGCTGCTGGTTCTGATGCTGCCCCGGAAATTCCGTCGGCTTACTCAGCTGGGGCTCCTGATTCGAGTTCATTGCAACACTGCCTTTCTTTTTCTTTTGATATTATCTTTCACAAACTCGAATTAAGTATGTAACGCCGGATAAAACATAAAAGCCGTGTGTCAGGCTTAAAAAATCCTTCTCTCACCGCAGTCATGAGAGAAGGATTTTTTGCTATGTATTAGCCGTTCCAGACTTCGCTGTAAAAGCCGGAATCTGAGACAGGTTCGTTTCCTTTGAACAGGTGAGAAGTGTCTCCCAGAGCCTTACAGCGAAAGTATGCTTCGCCCTGAATTCGCTCTTCCGTGGCAAGAGTCGTAACGGAAGTCGGAGCCACAAAGAAGCCCTGCCAGAGAACCGGAGCCGATATTCCCAACAGATGCGAAAGGATTGCAAACTCGGCGCCAAGGTGACAGAAAAAGACGATGGTATCTGTGTTTCCGCCGTCCGTTCGATAGATTCTGCCGTCACGCCTGTAGCCATACCGGCTGAGCACACCGTCGATACCCTCGCAGACACCTTGATACAGATTTTCCACATTGCCGGTTTTCATAATCGAATCCCGGAACCATTTATCCTTATCGTATAAATCACTGCGGTTTGTCCAGTAATTCGGCATCAGATCCCACGGAATCCTGCTCTCTCCGCTGTCCGGGTCGAGGATGCGCGCCGGGAACTCCTGCAGCCAATCCAATATAACCGCTTCTCTGTTCAGACGTTTGAGCGTTACTCCCGCCGTATCTTTGGCGCGGCCCAGCGGTGAGCAGTAAAAATCTCGGACATCCAGCTGTGTGAGGCGGTCGGCAAGAAGCTCCGCTTCCTTCCACCCTTTCGGCGTGAGGGAATCGTGCTCGTAATCCGGATCTCCGTGACGAATAAAGATGATCTTCATGTATTCAGTCTCCCTTTGTATGCAGATATGTATTTCAGAATCACCGGTTCACAGGAATTGGGGAACTCCATGCCATTCTGCCCTGTGCATCGATAAGTTCAACACGGACATATCTGTCCGTTGGCTTAATTTTGTATATTGCCGAGTTTACTCCGCCGGCTGCGACCCTGTCTTCACACCAGACGGTATTACTGTCAAAAACGATTGATTCCACGCTGGAACTGCTCACTTTGACGACGTTTTCATCAACGCTGATTGAAAGAAAACGCGGCCCCTGGGATGCGTAAAAATTGCCGCTGCGGATTGATTTTTTAATGGCATCCGCAGAAAGCTCTTTCGCATTCACCATGATAAAAGAGCGGGTCTGCTCCCCTTGGTAGCTGTGGCTGTCGTCGGCCGCCATGCATGGGAACAGCTTTCCCTGGGAAGCCCAGATATCAATATACATGCTGGAATCCGCCCGGCGGCCGTTCCACGGCAGGCCGGATATTGAATTGTAGATTTCGACTCCGCACAATCCGTTCAGACTCATGCAGTCTGCCGGGTTCGTTACCGACCACGCCGGATGGGCCAGAATTGCCATGCCGTTCGCCTCGTTCACTGCATCAATAATCTGCTGCGGAGAAAGCGTGGTAGAACGCTGCAGTGTAATCTTTTTCTCCATTCCCGCGCCGATGATGTGGAATACCGGGGAATGAACCATATCGCCTGTGTCCAGTTCGCATCCGCTGAAAACAAGAAAGCCGTCTTTGCACTCGCCGGTATTCTGCACCCAGTGGTCGGTCAGGGCGATAAAATCATAACCGGCTTTCCGGTAAACTTCTATGGCGTCTTCCGGCGAAAGACGGCCGTCCGACTCCTGCGTGTGCATATGAAGGTTTCCCTTATACCAGTTTCCGCTTGTATCAAATATATCTTTCATTCAAACCATCCTTCAGTAATTCATCCATACAAATTTCGCTTACATTGATTCATTACAAAAGTCCTTTTCCAATTATACTCTTAACAGGCTTTGCTTTTTTATTTCCCAGAAATAACATTCACGTGATGCAGTCAAATACAGCAATTCTGCTTGCGAAACACGAATCATTCTACAACTTACAGCAATTCCATTTCAGATCGCAAGATAAGATATGTTCATCCCCCGCCTTCGGCGGGGGATGAACATAAACTAACTCTACAACTAAACTGGAAATGCTGTAATTAGGAATGCTGGAGTGAGTATGAAATAATTACCATACAGTTTTATCCACTTTAAGTAATTAATCAGTAACTGATAATATTATAATAATCTTAACAACCCATGAACTTCCCCGTTATCAGTTGCAGCATCCGCTATAGAAATGAAAGAAAAGGGAAAGATTATGAAAAAAACGAAACGGTTTTCAGCGGTTTTTCTAACCTTTGTCGTGGTACTCAGCCTCTTCGCGAATACATACGCAACTGCCTTAGATGACAACACCACTTTCAGCATTACAAACGGGGTCTTGTATTCATACAACAGCTTGCAGCCCGACGTGGTGGTTCCGAGCGGGGTAACCGAAATTGCAGATACCGCCTTCCAAAATTCGGGAATAACAAGCGTAACTTTGCCGGAAGGCCTTACGAAAATCGGAAGATACGTATTCAACTATTGCACCAGTTTAAAAACCATTAATATACCGGACACTGTTATTTCCATTGGCGACGGCACCTTTAAAAACTGTACCAGCCTGAAAAGCATTACGATTCCGGACAGCGTGACAACGATCGGAACCGATGCTTTTTCCGGAGACACTACTGTAATTTATGGAAGCGACAGCTCCGCGGCACATTCATACGCACAGAACAACAAGATCAACTTCCGTGAAACCGGAACGAGCTACCCGATTTACTCCGGGTCTTTTTCAGGCACTACGAAAAGCGAAAAGCTGGAAAACGCGGTGGAAAAAGCTTTTTCGTACTTAAAAAAGGACATGAATGAATTCGAAAAAGCAGAAGTCATGCACGATTATCTTGTTTTGAATACAAAATATGATTATGCCAACTACGTAAACAACACGATTCCTTACGACGATTACAGCGCGTATGGAGTTCTGGTAAACCACATAGGAGTCTGCGGAGGATATGCAAGCGCATACGCCGTTTTAATGAATCTGCTTGGGATTGAAACCGACGTAGCCATGAACGACGACCACGCATGGAACCTGGTGAAGCTGAACGGAAACTGGTACCATATTGATACAACCTGGGATGACCCGATCCCAGACCGCCCCGGCATTACCGGCTATGATTTCTTTGTTTTGAGCGACAGTAAAATCAAGACCTTTTCAGACCACGAAAGCTGGTACTCGGGCGTTCCGTCCGCGACAGATACGCAGTTTGATAGTTTTTTCTGGGGCGCTTACACTCACGCGGATTTCAATAAGCTACAAACTCCGGTGATTGCATCCGTTTCACTCGACACATCCAGCTACAAGAGTACAGTTGGAACCACCTATAAATTTCTGGCGAAATCAAACCTTGGTGAATACGTTTACGCGAAAGCCGCAGACAGCTCCATCGTTCAGATTGGAGAAATTGATTACGACGCCGACCATGACGGCTGGCTGATTCCCATTAAAGGGCTGAAAGCAGGCACAACAACAATAACTGCTGTTTCAGCGAGCGGCGCCACGGCATCCTTCCCCGTTACTTTTAAAAATAACTTCGAAAGCGATACGAACGGAAGCTTCTCGGTTCTTTCGGGCAGTACCTATCAGTTTATGATTACGGCCCCCAGCCGCCCGACTTTCAGCTGCGGCTCCGGCAGCTTTAAGGTTGTTGCTTCTTCCAGCTCCGGCAATCAATATTACTACAAAGTTCAGGCGATTGGAACCACGGGACAGGGCTGCGGCTTCTACGTAAACGGCGCCTTTATTGCGGCGGCAACCATTATCGTTCCGCCTGCGTACAGCGACACGACCGGCACATTCAGCGTTACTGCCGGGAATACCTATCAGTTTATGATTACTTCGGCAGCGCGCCCGACATTCGGGGTCGGCTCCGGGAGTTTCAAACTTGTTTCTTCCTTCAGCTCCGGGAACAGATATTATTACCGGGTTCAGGCAGTGGGCAGCGCCGGCCAGGGATCCGGGTTCTATGTAAACGGCAGGTCAATTGCAGTAGCGAATATTATTGCCCCTGTCTCTTCCAGCGATACAACCGGAACATTCTCAGTAAAGAAAGGGAATACCTATCAGTTCATGATTACTTCTACCGGACGGCCGGGTTTTTCCGTTGGTTCCGGAAGCTTTAAACTGGTATCTTCTTCAAACTCCGGGAATAAATATTACTACAAGATTCAGGCAGTTGGAAACATCGGCGAAGGAAGCGGCATCTACCTCAACGGCAAAGTAATTGCCGTTGCTAACGTAGCTTAAATCTCAATTCATTCTCTATAGAAAAGGACAGAGGCTTCGGCCCCTGTCCTTTTCGTAATTACAGCAATTCCATTTCAAACCGCGGGATGAACACAAACCGGCTTCACAACTAAACTGGGCAAACTGTAGTCTGATTTTTCTATGAAATGGAAAGGCTGCGAACCGCGTCGCTGATCAACGGGACGATCTGCTTTTTCCGCGAGACAACGCCTTCCATGAACACTTCCCCTTCCGGAGCTTCGGCACTGCCGAACGCAGCTCTAGGCAGAGCGGAATTCTCGCCGGCGTAAAGGATGTGGGAACCG
>DATALZ010000096.1:0-3378 GCA_036260805.1 Caproicibacter sp. | reverse complement strand
CGCGCAGCCTCGATAAGCTGGTCCCAGTTGACCATATCGTCATCGGTTGGCTTGAACTTTTTAGAAACCTTCGAGAGGGCATTACCATCAGGATCGCAAACGTAGGCCTCTAGAAATTCCCAGTCAGGATTCGCTTCAGTGACCGGACGCGCCATGACCTTTGAGAAATGCCTTGAGCACGACCAGAGGCGCGTATGCGAGTCCCAGAGCATGGCATTGAACAACTGTTCAGCCGGAGACATCTCCGCAGCGTACAGGCCCTTAGAGACGTATTTCATGAAGTAATTGCGGATACCACCTATGGACCCAGATTCGTACGTACCATCATGACTGGCTTGAGGCTCGGAGAAGAACAGACCGTGAGGCAGATCACCAGCCTTGATCACGCAGGACCACGCGAGCCGCAGTTGATTCTTTTCGTAATCGGTTAGCTTTCGGAAGTACGCGAGGTGAGCGTGAGGGTAGCCGGTCTTGTGAGGCTCTAGAATGACAAAATAGTCCACGGTCCCGAATCGCTTGCGCATTATCTCGATCAGCCTTCCCAGATAGGCCTTCAGCTGCAACAAGCACGCCATCGGATCACGGCCTCGCTGGTAAGTCGTTAATGAAATCATCTCGACATCTCGCACGTCAGGTCCCAGATAGGCATCGAGGGCGTAAAGCTTCGCGAGCAGGCTCTTGCGGTAGATCGGAGTCCAACGGTGCACATACGGGATCGACTTCGTGAGGGGCTCTCCGGTCTTCGCATTGGCCATCGTGATACGGATCGACAGACCGGCGGTCTTGTTCAGGTACGCCTGCCACTCTGCAACGAGAGGCCTGTAAGCTGGCGGGATTGACTTAAGCGGGCGGTTGAACTCGATTTCGTTAAAGTACGGTTCAGTTCCGAAAGGCTCGCAAATGGCTGGCAGATCGGACCGGACCCAGCCGGAAGCTTTGGACTCTTTGCGCAGGCTCGCCACAAACGCAGAAGCTTTTGCATTCCAGTCCACAAAGGCCTGCGGGTCAGAGGCGATCAAAATCGACACCTCGCGACAACAGTCTAAAACCCGGCGGGATTATTCTATATGAGCCAAGAGGCTGATCAGAAAAGAGAAAGGACGTGAAGTATAAGCGTGCTCGAAGGTCGGGAGAGCAGGCGCAATATTTAAACGTGTGACATGTCGTATTAGTTATCAGCGTGTAAAATCTCGTTTAAATCGCCTCGTCAGTGGTTTTACGAGATCAGGGGAGCCGTTCGTTTGGTCGACGGTGACGGCTTCCTATCACTCTTACTTTTCTGACAACCGTTACGCACCAATCACATTTGAACTCTACGCTATTCTTTCGGATAACACCGGGCGATTTTTCGACGACAACGTCTATACAAAACGCATATAAGGGCGGGTCTAACTAGCGCAATGTCATCCGCACCCGAATGAACCACCCTTGAGAACCTGAAAGTCAATCGGTTCCATCTACCCCCACCGGCACCCGTACCCGATTTCACGCGCATGCAGACAGGCACGAGGCGGGCCTGTTTTCAGAATGACCAGACCATCAGGTCTACGCGGAAGGGGAGCGCATGGACCAGACACCGGACACGAACCTTTTAGGACAGAACGTTCGGATCTGAGGATTTTTCAGAAAAGTCACGTATGCGTCCGATGCGGTTTTCACGTCAAAGACCATAGCCGTCAAGCTCGAAATACGAACATTTTACGAGAACGCATAGGTTTACTGCCAGAACCAGGCACGAGGCAGCCAGGACGGGCACGAGGCAGCCAGGAAACGAGCCAGTTCCCTTCGCGTCTGGCCGGATAGGCTTCACCCCAACTTTAAGCATGCGGCCTTCTCCGCTTCGCTACGCCGACCGCCAGCATAAAGAGGGGTTCGCCATGCACCCGGTCGAACGCGAAAGAGAACCGAGGAAGGAAAAATGAACCAGCGAGTGAGGGCGGGGGGTCCAGACCATAGGTCTACAGCGGGTCAGAGGAGTCAGATGAGGGTCTGGTCCATCCGGTTTAACCCAGGCGGGAACAGGCCAAGGCGTGCCAGAGCGTGCCAGGCACGGACAGACAATTGCGAAAACGCGCCAGCCGACTTGATAGTGACAAATCTGTATACAATTCGTCGACAAATCTGCATACAATCTGTAACAAATCAGAGACATTTCAGCCCCCCGTTAGCAAAATAAACTACGTTACCAATGGTAACAAAGAAACAGAGCAACCTAAAAGCTTATTAACCGGCGGCAGTACTATAGGCTTTAACAAAAACGAACAATCCAGAGAAGACAGCACCCGACAGTCACAACCTGCCAGTGCGAATGTCAACTCTGAGAAAACAGTACGAGTCGATTACATGAAGAACGCGATAGAATATAAAGTTAGCTTCCGCGTTGAAACCAACCGCGCCGAGGCCAATCCGCACACACGCACGCACACACAACGCCTGACAATCCCTTTGATGACGCTCATCGGGACGATTCTGCCACAGATAATCAAAACGCTCCTGCAGCACGTTTTTTCGAAATGACAGACAAAGCGCGGAGTCCAGACCATAGGTCTACAGCGGGTCAGAGGGGTCAGGTGAGGGTCTGGTCCACCCGGTTTATCCACCCGGTTTATCCACCCGGTTTAACCCAGGTGGGACAGGCCAGAGTCGTGCCAGGGCGTGCAAGATCCGGCCAAACTCTCTAAAAAAACGTAGGGGCAGCTTGAGCGATCACAATCCTGTATCTCGCGCATGGCACAAAAACGGAATCGGACGGCAGCGTATCACCAGAGCCACAGAGAGGCCCGTCACGCCATTTTACCCCCCTTTGCATACAACCGCATTAGTAATTTACGAACGCGTTTTCGCTATCGGGTGCCGCGAATCATTTAGAACATTTGAAGCCAGTTGCGGATAGTCAGATCGGACTTTCAGTTGGCGCACTTGAACATTTATACGCACTCGACAAACTAATTGAGACAGTTGACATGCAGGCTCGACCAAGCACGGACGGGCACTATCGGGCGGCAGGATCGGATCGATAGCCACGGCTCAAGCGGTCACTCGCCATGAATTAGAACGGGCCGATAGATATCGAAATTGTCCAGCTGCGAAACTGTGACCCCATGCTTATCTAAAATGAGAATCGGATGGTTTTCAATTTTGTAGTCGTTCAATTCCGCGTATCTCGCATCACATTCGGACACATGCGGAAGCGATTTGACTAATTCCCAGGCGACAGGCGGACATGATTTTTGAGAACGCGCAGCCTCGATAAGCTGGTCCCAGTTGACCATATCGTCATCGGTTGGCTTGAACTTTTTAGAAACCTTCGAGAGGGCATTACCATCAGGATCGCAAACGTAGGCCTCTAGAAATTCCCAGTCAGGATTCGCTTCAGTG
>DATALZ010000088.1:0-29186 GCA_036260805.1 Caproicibacter sp. | reverse complement strand
GCAAGTTTATTCTGCTTTGTCTGATCTAACGTCAAGGCTGGTAATGTCGGTTCCATAACAGTCGGTGTACTGCCCCAAACAGTCTCAACAGCTTTTACAACGTCTGCGGTACATTCCGATTCCAGTTGGGCGCGTCCGCGGACGCTGTTGACATAAGCCCGCATACCGTACTCGTCGGACTGAATAGATACGCTGTTTGCGATTAATGTATTTGGATAAATCTGCATTTACTCATGTCCTTTCTTTATACAGCCCGGTACATTCCGGACAAGGCAAACGAAAATGTATCTGTTATTTTGTCTGCCGTTACATCCCACGCCGAGCCTGCAGATGATTCTGATATAGGTGTTATTGTGTTGCCCAGTATCACGGGAACTATAGGCCCGGATATCCCGCTGATGCCAGATACTCTATGCATCCCAAGCCGATTCTCGTAAGCGCTTGCAAACGGCAAGCCACCAATTTGTATCCACCCTGCCATACCGCCTTTAGACGATAACGTTATTCCAGCTTCGATGTAAACATATTTTCCCAACTTGCAATAGTTGGCATAGGCTACCGTAAAGGCCGGGCTTCCGGCTACATCACTACCGTGTATTATTGGAGTCCATGTACCACTCTCCGACGCAGGGCATAGCCCCGCCGAAATAAGCTGTGCAAGAGTGATATCGGCATTCATGGCTAGTCCAGCGATTTTACGGGTGTTCGGAACGGCGGCATCCGATTCATCCTTAATGGCTTTCAAGGCGGCGTCAATTGCCAGCATGTCTGAATTATAGTTAGTCAGAAATTTTGCCAAGTCTCCCGCCGCATATTGTGACAAACTGTAGTTAGCGGTCTTTGAAGCTGTATTTGTTGCCATTTACGATACCCCCAATATTGATTTTGCGCGGGTGTCAAAATCCAGTGCTGTAATATTTAGTGCGTCAAACGCGCCTGCTGTAATATTGAGAGCATCGAATTCACCCGCCGTAATAGCCCCATTGAAAATGTAGGCTTCCAGATTCTTAATGATGTTCGTAACATAATCGACTTTGCCGGTCGTCGGGTCCATCATCTGATAATAGCTTCGCGTGTCGTTTGCAGCTTGATTTGCTGCGCTGGCTGCATTATTAGCATTTACAGCAGCTATGGTAGCTGTAGCATTTGCCTGATTTGCTGTTGCAACTGCTGCCTGTGAATCAATGGCGGCTTGTCGACTTTCTGCTGCCGCCTGTTGCGCAGTTGCTTCGGCAGCGTCAGCCTTGTTAAGTGCAATCCACAATGACCCAAGCTGATTTGAACTTCCTATGGCATTTTCTGTGTTTGACGCTTCAACCGGCAACACAAGCCCGTGAACTTTTAGCAACGGATAATTCGGGCCGGATAATGCAAACTCGCAAGGCCAGTCTCCGACGCGTTCGAGCATGTCTGATGTAATTGAAAAGTCTGCGACTCCGCCTGCTGCATCCACAATTACGCCATCGTTCATAGGCGGCTGATCTGCCCCATTGTTAACCACCATGCGCGGGGTGCATCCGGTCAAGTCAATCGGGGATACTTTGCCGACGAACGTCACTTCAATTATTCGTGACCCGTTTTCGCCTTGTATTGCCGTTGCTTTTGAAAAGCGGGTATCCCATACATTTAAAGTGACTTGCAATTTTGTCAAGCTATCACCTTCTTAAAAATGAGCATAAAAATAGCGCCTTATGGCGCTTGTTGATTTATTTCCTATAAGTGATAAAATTGTGTCGAAAGGAGATGAAAATAGAATGTACAAATTCATATTTAACTACTTGAAAAGTGAGCCTTTAGAGTATAGCGGAATAATCAAAGCTATACAGACGGATGCGATGGACAAAAATGTAGTTGAAGGAGATAATTTATTATCATATGATTACCTTACAAACTATGATATCAAATTGATTTCCAACAACGCAGCTTATACCATTTCTTGTGAAGGTCTAAAGTCAATCGAAGTTGTAAAGGAACCAGATTAATTCATTTTAGCCTCGGCGTTAAGTTCCACGCCGGGGTTATCTTTTTCGATTTTAAATAGTTTTGGCAGCAATTTTTCCAATGCTTCAATGGTGCATTTTTCTATGGTAACATTAACTTTCATAATAAGCCATCCTTTCATTGCATAACAAAAGCGCTACCCATATCGGATAGCGCCTTACATATTAAGTTTTATTTGTTTGCTTGCCCCGGCTGTAATTCTTTTTCAGGCTGGCTTGATGCCATCTTTTCTTTGTAGGCTTCTTCAATCTTTTTTAGGGCCGCTTGGCAAGCCGTGGATTGATTGGTTGGAACCGTTCCTGCATCCCCGCCAAGCTCCGCTTTATATTTTTCATAGTTTGAATCTGACGAATATACAAGTGCACCTGTTGATGGGTTAATAACTGCGAATGTCGGCATTGCCTGCCTTTTGAGTTGAGATGTAGATGTTGAACTTGGCGCAACACTCGAAGCCGACTTTGGAGCCTTGCTTTCCGCAGACGATGTATTTGTATTCTCAGATTGAGTTGAACTATTTGCCACTTTGTTCACCTTCTCATTTTTTGTGAGTGCAGACGATGAAGCAACCATGTCTTGGCTTTCACAGCTTGATGCAGATGAAAAAGAAGAAACAGTATATGATGATGCAGAGCTAGTTGTAGATTGCTGCATATTTGAATTAACTGCGTTTGATGCAGAAGCGGCCGCAACCCCAACGGTGCCAGCAACAACTAAAGTAACTGCAAGGGTAATAGCTTTACCTTTAATATTTAGCATACTGCTCACCTCTGCAACCATTATATACCATTTTTTTATTTTTTCAACTAGTCGCTTACAAAATTTGTAACTTGTCCTGCACGAATGTTTAAAGTCCCACCTTTATATCCATCACCCGATGGAATATGTAAATCTAAGCTGTCAAGCCCTTGATATCCATTAATCCATCCATGCCAGCCGTTAGAATCAATAGACCCTCTATTCGTGCCGCCTGCATTAAAATTCCAACCGCCAGAATTCATGTGAAACGCAACATCGCCAGATTCTAGGCTAAAGTCAAAGGAATTCCGCGCATGAAAATTAATGCCACCAGTTAATACGTCAAGAAAAGTGATGAAGCCATCAGGCGTAGCCTGGTTAAAAATCCAATGCCCGTAATCATCGCTTGATTTGTCCATAAGCAGCTGATTCGCATGACCAGCGCCAATTCCGCTACAGCTGGCAAGGCTTGTTGATCCAAGTGATAGAAGTTGGACTCCATCACTGCGAGAATCAACCATTCTGTAAATCTGAGCGAATTTCCCGGTATTCTCATGATACAAAAACATCCCGGTTGCCTGCCCGTATTGTGGTTCCTCTGTACCAATATCGCAGTAAATCCCGGAATCTCCGGCATCAATCAATCGAGATACGGCGGCACGGTTGTTATCGAGGTCAAAATAAACTCTGCCGTTCTTCGATTTTAGAATACCGGCTACAATCCAATCGGCTACAAGGCCGATAACGGATATCGTCTTAATTACGAGGTTACCATCTGCTGTAATGCCGTTCTGCCAAGTGTGGCCGTCTGTAGTCCATGCCAAGCCGTCAACGGATAATTTCCAGATGATATTGGAGTCTGCAAGTTTCGGCTTGTTATGTAAATAAAAGATTTTTGAACCGTCCGGCTGCGGAACAACGGTAGAATAAAATCCGAGAGCATTCGCCATCAGATTGTTTAACTGCTGAACTGCTGCGGAGTAATCCTTTGCCGTGGTTTTGGCATCTTCTTTGGCCTTTTGGATTGCTTGATCGACTGCACTACCGCTGGCACCTATCATTTGTGATGGTGTACCAAGTTCTACAGAGTTATATCGCTCTGTTAGACAATCGTATTCATATTTTGTGACTTCGGAGTCAAGGCTGATTCCAAGCGGCTCATGGTAAACATGGATTGTGTCGCCTAAATAAACCTTTTCAAGTACGGCAATGTTTTTGTATTCTTCGGTCGTTTCAAGTGGTACAAATTCGACTTTTGCTGTCAGTGTAGGTTTGTCTGCGCCCTTTGCAAATTCTCCCTGCGCAGCGGTACGGAGCGCCGCACAAGCGGCATCCTGCGTCATGTCGTCGCCTACTTTGATATCGGAATAATCATAGTGAAGTATTTTCGGATGAACATATGCATTAAGATATGGGGAATCAACGTACTTTTCTGGTAGCACCAATAGCGTTTGACCGTCTGCTGCACGGCCTGTGGGATAGATACGAGTTGCCACATTCGATGAATCAGTTTCTATTGTCAGACCGGTTAAATTTTTACGATAGCGGATTGAAACATTTCGATCTTTACCAATGTGTCGCTTCATGCGTACCGTAAGGTTATCCCGCTCAATTTCGCCGCCCCACAAGTTGATAAATCCATTGGAGCTGTTGCTTTTACCACCGAGTAATGCGCCAACTGGGTCTATCATCTGGTAATGTGTTGCATAGCTTGTAGTGATATCGGATTCTCCTGCAAATCCGGTTCCGGAAAGAATTGAATTTACAGCTGTTTGCCCATCACAAGAAAGCTGAGAATCTTCAATGAAACTATCAAGCAGATCGTAAAAGATATGCCGAGCCTTGTACACATTATTCCCAACCGCATCAATCAGTGGCTTATATACTCTGAAAAGCTGATTCCCATTTTTGGGTGTTGGCGCACTTATAATTGATTCATTTTGAATTGATGTGTCCCACATTGGCATCGTAATTGTCAGCGAATAATCTCCGTTTACTTCTTCGATAACAATGCAGGAAATAGGCTGCAGCACTTTAATACCGTTCGTGGAAAAGTCTGTAGCTTTCCTATCATATAATCGTATCAATATTTCACCTCAAATCCAGCGCCAATGTGGGGTAATTTCGATTTTTGATGTGCCGGCAAAACTGACCGTATTTTTATCGAGCGTCAAAGTGGGAAAACTGCCGGAAGTAATAAGCGAGGTTGAGCCCTCATAAGCCTGCATATTTTCACAGTCGATAATTGCCGATGCTGTAACACCTTTTACTGTGAATGGATTTCCATTGACTGTTACCGTGATATCTCCGGAGCCGTAAACCTTAATTGCCGGATACGCTTTTATAGTTCCCTGATTGTAAAGCGCTCCGGCGGCCATAAAAGTAGCCGTCTGCGGGTTAAGTTCTCTCGCAAACGGCTGGCATTCAAATTGTATGGTGAGATTTCGCCACCCGGGTGTAAACCATTCCGGGTTAAGTTCATTTACAACACGCGCCTTATACACTTTGTCCGGTTCATCATCAAAAGTGAGGTCTCCGGCGTCGGTATATAAGGCACATATCTCTTGAGTTTTTGACAAATCCATCATTACAAAGTGTGTTTCACGGGTGAAAACATCATAAGTTTCATCAGACTGTGTAAGTGTTCCGTCCCGCCCAGGTATCGTGATATTTGTAACACGCTTTTTGGGGGTCATTCGTGGCGGATCTTTTTCAAGGTTTAGGCCTAAGTCCTGCGAGTTTACACCTTTAAAAATGCAATAATGCAATATTACCGCCCCCGTCTAACCGAAGTTTCTATTACATTGGAATCTAAGTTTTGGCCTACGGTTGGCGTTACTGAATTGCCAATTTCTTTTCCGTCCCAAATAACCCTTGTGTCCTTGTTTTGAATTGCTGCAATAACCATGTCTAGCTTTCTGGAAATAATGTCATTGTTATTGGAATACGTAGGCACTGAATATGCTCCTGCATAGGCCGGTTGCATCTGTGCTTTTACTCCGATTGACATATCAGAAGATAAGCCTTGAATGGCCTGAGAAATTTTTGATTTGCTTGCTGCAATACTTCCGGCTACACTACCCATGAAATCAATCTTTTGTATCCCTTGCGCAATGCCAAGCCCCAAGAACTGGCCGACTTCTTCATCCATCAGTTTCGACGGAGAATGGATTCCGAAAAAGCTCTTGAATCCGTTTACGATCATATTGCCTGCATCTTGAATCTTTCCCCATATCCAACTACCGATTTGGCCGAACCCGTTTACAATTCCCTTTAAAATGTTCATGCCTATTTCCGGCCAATTCTGTTGTGATAGTCCGTCCCACAATTCTTTTAGCATTTGTGGGCCCATCATTAATAATTGTGGTAGTGCTTTTATTAGCCCTGTTATAACTGCCAAAATGATTTTAGGAGCGGCTAAAATGAGTTGTGGTAAAGCCTTAATGATACCTGTAATAATAGACACAATTATTTTCGGGGCCATACTAATCAACTGTGGCAATGCATCAGTGAGCCCAGTAATGATTGTCATTATGATTTCAGGCACTTTTTCCAGCAATTGAGGCAATGCGTTCATGATTCCTTGGACTAACGCAAGAATAATCTTTATGGCTGAGTTGATGATCTGTGGAAGATTTGATAACAGCCCATTAACAATTGTCATAATCATATTGACTGCTACAGGTATTAGCGTTGGAAGCTGAGCGGAAATTCCATTTATTAGTGTAAGTATTGTCTGTATGGCGGCTTGAGTTATTTGTGGAAATGACTGTGATATTCCTTGAATCAATGTCAAAACAGCATTTAGACCAGCCGTAATAAGCATCGGGCCGTTTTGTTGTAATATCTGTGTTGCAGACTGTACCAATAGTACTACTCCGCTTGTCAGAGCAGGCAAAACAGTGGGAACCGCTTTAGCCAGAGCACCCACAAGGCTGCTGAGTATATTTGCTGCAATCGGTACAAGCTTTGTAGCGAGTCCTGATAATTGGCTAACTGCAACTGTAACTCCATTTGCCAAAACAGTTCCAAACTGCGAAAAATTTCCGGTTTTTAACGCTGTATTAAGGGATACAGATAATTTTCCTACCAAGCCTGTAAAATTAGTAAGTGCAGGAAGTGCCATCGCCGCAAGCGTTCCGGACATTCCTTTTAAGCTGTCTTTTAATGCAACCGTGCCGTCCTTAAATTTTGCTAATCCTTCAATGGACGCTTCGGACATAACTGCGCCGCTATTTTGTGCTTGCTTTGCATACTCACTGAGTTCCGCGCCACCAGCCTTTATCAGCGGGTTTAACGATGTAGCGGATTTACCGAATATCGTCATTGCCAGAGCGTTTCTTTGCGTTTCGTTTTGTACTTTTCCAAGAGCTGTGATTGATTGAGTGAACACATCATTTTGGTTTCGAAGTTTGCCATTGCTGTCCGTTACTGATACACCAAGAGCCTTAAACGCATTTACCTGTGCTTTCGTGCCATTTTGAGCGGCTGCCATATTTTTTACTAGCTTAGATTGGACGCCTGTAATTGTATCAAGACTAATTCCTAATTTATCAGCGGTATATTGGTATGTCTGGAGCTGATCTGTGCTCATCCCTGTTTGTTCGGAAAGTACCTTTAGTTGGCTGGCGTTTTCTCCGGCTTCGCTTGCCATTTTGTAAACTCCGGCCGCTGCTCCTGCTGCTGCCGCCCCAACTCCTACAACTGCTGCACCTGTAGCTTTGATTCCGGCTGAAAGCCCGCCGCCAATCTTTGAAAGGCCGTCTTTCAACCCTGATAGATTAAACTTTTTGCTCTCTTCATTGACTTTTTTTAACTGCTCACTGTATTTACCAAGGTCTTTTTCCGTAGAAGCGATAGCCTTTTCAGCAGAAAACATCTTGTTTGCAAGGCTTTCGGCTGCAGAGCTTGTAGCACCGGATGATTTGACGACCTTGTCATATTCTTCGTGCAGGATATTCAGCTTTTGCTTCTGCAAGTCCAGCTTTTCATTTAAAGAAGAAGTGCGCTCGCGCAACCCATTTGTATTGCTACTCCAGTTACCCATGACTGCTGCAGAAGCGCGAAAACCAGCTTCGATTGACCTAATGGAAGCGGTAAGCTGTGAAACGCCTGCTTTAAAGTCTGTTACGTCAAGGCCAACTTTGCTGCCAAGAGTATTTTCGTCTGCCAAATTATCACTTCCTTATGCCCAGTCAGCATCATTTACGCGGCGGCAAGCTTTTCCACCGCGATATACGATATCCGAATCATTATTGCTATCATGATTTATGAACGGGTTTCCTAAATTTGAAAGTTCAAAGTATCTATTCCACAAAGTCATGATTGTTTTTGGAGTCGATTTCCAAAATCTTTCTTCTGTCCAGTTAAAAATTGCAATCGCTACTGTGTAATAAAAATCCCACGGGAAACTTACTTCTCCTGTGGGATTTTCACGTTTTTTTCGTCATCATCCGCCTGTGGCGCTGAGTTGTGCATTGCTTCGCCAAGTGAGTCTATGATGTTTTGCATTTCACTCATGGTCATAAGCTTTCCAACTTGCCTCTCAGTCAAGCTTTCATCAGTATGGTGTAGCATAGTGCAGAGTAAAAAACGAATATCATGCATTGCCCCAGGCTTTTTGAAATCTTGCCCTATTCCATCAAGCACCTTTGCCGCTTTATCAAAGCTGCCATATCTTTCTTCAAGCTCACAAATTGCGTTTAGGTCAAGTGCAATCTCATATTCTTTTCCACCCAACTCAATTGTTTTAGCACTCGAAGATTTTTTAAGCTCTGATCCTGTAATATGTGCATCCATTATGTAATCCCCCATAATAAAATTTTCCGTTCTCTGTGCTCACGCGCACGGTAAACGCATATAGAGGCGGTTTTTAAGCCGCCTGATAGTTTAAGCTACTGTGAATTTGATTGACTGTGTTGAAAGTACATGGCCGTATATATCCGTCACGCCTGCAAGCACAATTGTGTACACGCCAGCAGAAGTAAGACTTGTTTCCGGAGTAATCGTGAGAATTTTTCCAGTAGAATCCACCGTAACCGATGCGGTAACAATTGAATTGTTTTCCACAAGCGTTACGCCGCTAAAATCAGTAATTGGATTGCTGAATGTAATAACCGGTTTTGCGGTTGCTAATACTCCTGTGGCGTTATTTGCTGGAACTACGGTAAAAGTCAATGCTGCCGGTGCGCCGATTGTGTCTGGAGTTTGAACCTGAGAAAACCAGTTATCCTCACCTGCAAATGCCGGATTAGATGTATCTGCTTTTACGATTTTAAGACCCGTATTAATCGTTTTAGTTGCATCGCGCGGGTCTGGTACATTCCATTGGTGAATTGTACGTACCGGCTTGAATGTCAGCGTAACGCCCTTCGGGTCAACTTTGTCCCCTTTGGTTTTAATGTCTTCGCTTCCAAGGACGAATAAGCCTTTAAGCAACCATCTGTACTTTGTCACGGAACCGCACTGTATGCGATATCCAAGTGCATAATAAGGGGAATACATTGGGTCTCCACTGTCGAATACAATGCCGGAAGTATTGCTATAGGATTTTCCTGTTACTTCCGCATAATCCTGCTCAGACAGCCCGGAAATTGTTGCTTCGTCGGCGGCTTCGCCTTCATATGGATACACAAACATTCCGGAGTTATCGTAATAGGATACAGCGGACTCAGCTTTTGGGTCATGTTTTAGTTCCGACACCGGTGCAAAATATCTAGGTACATCAGTAACATAACTGTCGGCTGTGTCTCTGATGATTTTTGCAACATACAAATTGTCGCAACCAGTAATCTCTGGCATAATGGTTTGCCCTAACATGTTTTACCTTCTTTCGTAAAAATAAAAATCCCGACGCCAGCCGTAATGGCCAGTGTCAGGTTGATATGGAATATGTCCTACCGGGCCGCGAGTAAATCCGGCATTTACAAAAGCCGTTTCAATCTTGTCCGGTATGGTTAAAACATCGGGTTTATTCCGGTAATAAAGGCTTACCTGTATCCGCGGTTGATGACTTGTTTCCTTACCGTCGCTCCACGTTTCACCTTCATCGTCAACCAAAAAATATACGATGTAATGGTCTGGTAGCTGCGGAGATATCGGCTGATCCGGGTCTGTTTCCCACCGCTCAAAATCATATTGGATACCTGTGTCTGCTTGAAATTGGGTGAGAACTGATTCAGCTGCATCCTGCCATTTACTCAATCGGTATCCCCTTCTTTTTCAGCACGGCGCGTTCTGCCGCACGAATCTCTTTGCGGTTATCGTCTACAGCAGGGCGTACAAATTGGTCTGGAAACTCTGGAGAATGACCGTCGCCATATTCTTGATAGACGCCCGCTTTTGCTTCCGGGTGCTTCTCCATGTCAATTCCAACCGTAGCATAGATGAAATTGCCGTCTTGCTTTGCTGGAGTAATTTCGATAGCATCTTCAACCGCGCCGGTCTTTCTATGGCGGTGTGCTCCGGCTTTCATTGATTCATAAACAATCGGGGCGGCGGCGTTTACAGCTTCTTTGCAAGCTTCATCAACGTTGTTTCCTGCGGCCTGCACTTTTTCAAGAAGGCCGTCTAAGTTTGGCATCGTAATAGTCGCGGACAATGCCGACCTTCCGTAAGGTCTACCCACCATTTACCGCCGCCTTTACTTTGAATTTCAGCCAGTGCCTATGCTGGTCTGGGTCGTTCGGAGCAATGATGCTGTATATTACTCCATCCTTAATAACCCGGCATTGTGATGTAACCGCGCTGTTATACCGGATTATCACGTTTGCTGCGTCTACAACCTGTTGTGCCTGCGCCGCCCACGTTTCAGCGCCACCGAGCGGATACCAGTAGCAGTGTGTATATGCTTTTGGCGGGCTGCTTGCAGGCGTCCCGTCTAAGTCAAACCATGACGAATTTTTGTTTGCTCCGGTTCCGGTTGTAACTTTGTGCTGAATGCGGATTTGCGTGCGAAGGTCTCCAGCTTGAATCTTTTCATTTTCCATCAGCTGACCCCCTGCGACATCTGCAATTGGAGAATGATCCCCGCAAGCCCGTACGGCTGAGGCACATTGACAGCTTTGTTTGCCGGGTCCGGTACTCGATTGTCATACCAGCAAGATACCATCATTTTGACCGCAAGGGCATAAAGCGGGTTATCTTCCGCTTTTGCTACCCCTGCGGTCAGCAATGATGCTTCTGCCGCGCCGATATAGCTTGAAAGGTCATCATCAGTATTGCAGTACGTCTTTACGTCGTCGGCAAAAGCCATGCTATCACCGCCTTAAACCATCAGATATACGTCAACAGCCTTGCCAGAAAGAGAAGAACTCAGCGTAATTGTATTGCTCTCGAGTACCGCTGCACTTGTGGTGACGGTCGGGGCTGTAGTTTCTTTGGTGTTGTCCAAAAAAGCCGCAAGTACGGTATTGTGAGCAAGTTTATACGGCAGGCCGAGAGCCGAACCAATGCCGACACTCACAGTATCGCCGCTTGTGTTCGTCTTTGCAGGAAGTGCAATAGAGGTAATGGATGCGAATGCTTTTGTTCCGGCAACCGTCGATGTTCCATTCAGTGCGATTGTTTCAGTGATCGTGTCACCGTTGTAATTCGTACCGGTAATAACTACATTCCCGGTAATCCCGGACGCGTTACCGGTTGCAGAAACGTTGCGGGGTGCGGCCGGGTTTGTGATTGCCGTTGTAACGGTTTGAGCCGAGGTTGTCAATGTAACCGCTGCATGAACCGCAGTGGCAGAAGTACCGACCGCAGATGCAGCCGTAACCTGAAAATGCGCAAGAAAAGCATGGTCAACAGATACGCCGTGCGCATCAGTCTGGATGGTCTGACCTTTAAATGGATTGTATGGATACATTATTTCTACCCCCATAAAATAGTTGGAGAGCGTTTCCGCTCTCCAGAAAAACTATCGCACTTATGCGCCCTTCTTTACCACGACAAAGCCGTTCGCATCGAGTGTCTTGCCATCAGCAACCAGAATGGCCTTATCGACCCATTCGTTGGTGGTGTGGTCGAGATAGCGATACATCATCAACTGCATATTGCTGTTGATGGCGTAGTTGTTGAGATTGCCGTAAATGGCAACCACATCGCCTGTGGAAGCATCGTCATAGTTTGCAATAACGTCATCTTCGACCTCGATGACTTCACGGCCGCCGAATGTGTCCTGCGGGAGATTGGCAATGCCGAAGTTTGTGCGGCCAATAGGCTGACCATTTGCATCAACCATGCCGTCAATGTATCCTTCAAAAGTGCCGGATGCCATAAGGAAGGTAGCGCCGCCCTTATAGGCTGCAGATAGTTTCGAGAATACTTTCTTTTTCCATGCAGACCAATCCCCAAACTCTGTAGGAGAAAGTGTGACGACCTTCGTTACGCGCGGGTCTTTGGTAATACCAAGTGGGCTAGAAGAACCCGCGCCGGAAACGATAGCCACATCAAGAGCCTTTGTCATTGCCTCTCCGATAAGGTTAATCAGAATGCTTTCAAACATATCGATCGTAGCCGCATCGGCAACAATTGATGTTGCGATCTTGCATTCGAGGCCGTAATAAGTGAAGTTGATGCTTGCGGACAGATCAACCTTCTGCTTATCGCCAGTTGAGTTTTCACCAATCCACGTTGCAACCGGTTTAACAGAAAGAAGCGGTACCTTCACGCCACCTTTAATGGCAAGTTTGCGAACGCGGGCATAAACGTTTCCGTAGCTCTCAACCTTTTCAATGACTTCCTGCAGAATGGTGGAAGGGATAACGGCTGCAGCGTCGGATGTAGAGGTGGATTGGTCGAGACTGTACACGCTGCCCGTCTTTGCATCGCGGAATTCAAGAATGTTGGAACTTTTGCCGTTCTTTACATAGTCCATGAATGCCTGACGGTATTCCATCGACGCGAATTTGTCCGCGCAAGTAGATGCTTTCGGTGTTTTGCTAGTAACTTCCTGCCCGCCCTCGTCAAACTTTTTTCCAGTATCAAGGGAAGTCTGTGCGGCAATCTTTGCGTTAACTGCGCTCAGGGCTGCTGTTGCATCCTCAATTTCTTTTGTCGGCGCGTCTGCTTTAGCCATAATGGCCTGCAAGGCGCTGGACTTTGTTTCTTTGTCTGCAACAAGTTCTCTCATTGCTTTGCTTAAAAATGCCATGTAATATACTTCCTTTCAAAATTGAATAAAAATAAAAGCGCCTTGCGGCGTTTATTTTGACAGTATCAATGTGGCCTTTGCGATTGCAATAGCCTTTTGCTTTGATTCGTCTTTTGAATCGTCCTGTTCCCACGGCGCCTTTTTACCAAAAGCATGGTAGTGATCTTCAAAATGTTGCTTGACTTTTGGTACATCTGCATCTGGAATGTCTGCTGCATCAATTCTCGCGGCGGCGGCTGACAATCCAGCAAACACAACTTTATGCGTCTTTGGGTCATGATGCGGAAATTTAAGACTGCCGAATGCGTCAGGCGGCATTTCAGATGACCATGCGTAATGACCGGCAATATCGCGTTTTTCCTGATCTGTCAGTTCATCCCATGTCTTATCAGTAAAGTCTGCAAGTGTTGGTTTGCTCCATGCTTGATCTTCCGGAGCGGTCTCGGTGCTGATGTTCGACGGAACAATGCCGTCATGCACGACGGTTTCAGACTTTGGAAGCTTTGCAGCTGGTTTTTGCGGTTTAACAAGCGATTTGGGGACGTGCTGATAGCGGCTCATGAACGCTGTGTCAAGGCTTGCTGCTACCTGTTCACCCTGTACATCAATATTTTTGAAATACTGTTGCGCCATTGTGCCAGTCAACCACGTTTCTGCATCCATCAAAGATTTAATTTGCTCCGCCGTCACTCCATCCACGACGTTTGCCATATAGACATCAAGATGCCCCTGCCCGATAACATCGAGCGAATCTGCAATCTGCCGGAGATCGTTTGCATTGCCTGCCGCAAATGTCCACGGATTGTGAATCATAATTTGGGCGCCGGGTGGTGTAATAATCGTATCGCCTGCCATTGCAATGATGGACGCTGCCGACGCTGCCAACCCGTCAATATGTACTGTCTTGCTGGCCGGATTACGTTTCAGCATATTGTAGATTGCCAGCCCCGCAAAGCTGTCACCGCCGCCGGAATTGATGTAAATATCGATTGCATTTACGCCGGTAAGACTGTTCAGAAAGTCTGCCACATCCTGTGGACACATATCCTCTTGCTGCCATAAGTCCCAAGTGGAAGAACAAATATCTCCGTAGAAGTACAAGTCTGCGCTTCCCGGCGACTGGCTTTTAATTTCGATTCTCCCGGTTGATTTGACGTGCGTTTTAGGATTTTCGTATGCCAAGTTCAAAATTTTACCCGTTGTTATTACCCCCTTTGTTAATTGCTGCGCCAGTTGAAAGCATAGAAAGCGGAGTTAAAGCTCCGTTACCAAATAGAGTGTCTCCACCCGGCTTTCCGGGCAAATCTTCTTTTGCTCTTGCTTCATTCGGCGTGTACACTCCGTTCTGAATTGCTTGAGCATACATCATCATGCGCTTCTGCGGGTCGGCGCGTAGTATCACATCTGCATTGATCTTTGTGTACAAGCCGTCTGAAATTTCCTGCTGTGTGAATAACTTCCATCCTGTCTCCTGCTCATACATTGTAAGGATGGCGAGGAGCGTATCCGTATAGAATTCGCGGTTTGCCTCTGCTGTGCTGGCATAAGATGTTTTTGTCTGGTCATTTACCTGATGCGGCTTAATCCCGAATACAGCGGTTAACTGTTGAATGGTAAGACGCGTATTTTCGAGGAATTGAGCATCGGTCATCTTCAGCGCTATCGGAGTATAGGACAGCCCCACAGGAATTACCGAAAGTCGATTTGCATTTCCAATTCCAGACATAAGCTGTTCATACCGGTTACGCATTTCGACCTGTTTTTCAGGTGACAAATCGCCAACGTACTGCAGAATTCCGCCTGTCTGTAATCCCTTCTTATAAGAATTATTTAAATAGGTTGTTGCCTGTTGTGCGTTGTCAATTGTAAGCCGCAGATATTCCAGCGGAGTAATTCCGACAAGTCCGTTGAGCGTGAACCCTTTGAAGTGCAACACGGAATCGGCATCAAGCAACATATCCTGCCCGGTGTCGTCGATGTATTTATACCACACTCGGTTTTTCCCTGACAGCAGTCCAACATCATCAACGTATACAGTCATATTCTGTGGCTTGACCGGGTAAAGCCCCTGTATCTTGCCTGCATTGCGTCCAGACGCTGCCGAATCAATAAGAGCATATGAGTTGCCGTACGCGTTTCGGAGTGCTTCCATCGTGCGCCAAAAATCATAAGCGCTCATATACGGATTTGCGCGGAGTTTCAAAATCTGGTAGCGGTAATCGTTCACGGCTTTCTGCGCCCCGGTCCCATCGTCCTGATAAATCTTCATTGGAAGTTTGGCCACGGATTCCGAAAGAATTTTGATACAGGTAAGTGCCGTGATTTCCTTCCATGAGTTGGATTCGTTCAAGGGAAGTTCAGAAACAGGAACACCGAGCATATCGGCAAGTCCAGCCCATCCGCCTGTGAAAAGTTGTTGTGATCTCGGCCTGTATGAATTTCTAAATAGCAATCTATCACCACCTTTAGGCATAAAAAATACCGCCCAAGGCGGCACTAAAATAGATATAATATGAAGAACAGTTCTGCAGGAATTGTTATTGCAATTGCAACAATCGTTCCGGCCCTTTCTGATGGAGTTTCCCCGCGAACCGTGTCCGCAATTTGCTTTATAATTTGCAGAGTGATGATAATAAAGCCAAACCACGCCAGCACTTTCATATGCTTTGTCCTTTCTTTATCGGATTTTTCGTAAAATACACGCCCAAGCCAAATAGGCAAGCACCTATGCAGTAAAATCCGGCAATCCTATTGATCTGAAAAGTGGCGAAAATGATGAAAAAAAGGCCGCTAAATAGGCATATATCCTCGAGATAATTGCCTATAAAACATCCTAAATGCAAGGAAATAAGCCACTTTTTTATGCTTTTCAAGGCTTTTTCAGCGTTAATCTTCATCAAATCCCCCACAATCTATCAATTGTTCCGTCTGTAAGGTAATCAGCGACGTTTATTTGCACCGATTTGTTTGCTATGGCCAACTTATGGGCGTCTATTGTGGCATCCACTGGGTCAATGCGGCTTGTACGATGTTCCTTATCAACTTTTATTTCTTTAAAGCTGTTGCTTACTGTCGTAGCATTAAAAAAGCACCAGGTAAGCATCGCCGCATCTTTTGAATACAAAATTTTGCGTGCATCCACGGAATTTTTGAAGTCGTCCGTTGCGTCGTTCAAACTTTTGGCACTCTGATTTATTGGAACGAGGTCGCAGCCGAATTCGTCCAAGTCCTGCAGAAATGTGTCAGCATTGTGAGGGTCATAAGCAATTCCCAAAAACCTGAAATGATATTTTTGAATCAGTTCTTTATAATAATTGAGAATGTACTTATAATCGGTCTTGTATCCGCCAAGCGTTTCAGTTAATGTAAGTTGCTTGTCTGCCACCCATTCCCGATATGGTGCTTTATCTGATTTCTCATGTTCCATCAGCCGTGAAGACGGCATAAATGCGTGAGCATCAATGTAAAAAGAATCATTTTCCAGCGGGAATTCAAGTACACCGGCTGTAAGGTCGCCGCCGGACGAAAGGTCAAGGCCAAGATAGCAGCCGCGGCCTTCCATATCTGCCAGCGTCTTGTCGCAGGCGCATTCGTTCCATTTCTTTTTATTTATGTACCCGTTCTTTGTAGCGGCTACCCATAGGTTTAAATCTTTGGTCTGGAAGTCTAGTAAATCCTGACCGCCTTTTTCCCGTGCCTGGTTTGCATCGGTCTGCAGACTGATTAAAGTTTCAGGTGTCCATAACGGATGTGCTTTTGGCCATATGTTTTCTTCATAGATTTTATCTCCTATCGTGTCTGCTTCATCAGGTTCCGCAATATAAACAAAATGTGAATCGTTCTTAACACCATTGAGGATGTTAATGCCGTAATCATATTCCGTTTTGCATGGGCTGTTCAAATCAAATCCTGCAGTCGTGATAATAGACACGAGACACGATTTCATTTTCTTATCGCCGTCGGTAAGAAGTTTATACATCTGGTTGGTTTTGTGCTTGTGGTATTCATCGACGGAACCGAAGAACGGGCGGAAACCGTCTATGCTATCGGTGTCTCTTCCGAGTGCCTTAATTGTTCCGCCAGTAAGATTGCACAGGATTTCGCTTTTGTAATCTTGAATCGTAAATAGACCCGGCTTTGTTTTCGTTCCTGCTAATTCTTTGTCGGCTTTGATGAATTTGTAGCACTCTTTTAGAACGATCTTTGCCTGCAGTTCTTTGGTAGCAACACAATAGATTTGCGGATATTTATACCCGGCAAAATTGCCATAATAAAGCGCCGGAATGGAATTCATTACTGATTTTCCGTTCTGGCGCCCGATCTGTATATATGATGTTCTGAATCTGCGGTTGTTGGTATCCTTAATCACCCATCCGTTCCAATTTTCAAAGATGAATGCCTGAAAATCTGCTGCATGGAATGGTTGAGGTTCATCGCCTTCATCAAGGATCAGGTTTTCCGAGAAGTCAAGAATGTGGTTTGCTTTCTTTTCGTTAAATACGAATGGAAATTCTGGAGTGCCTTGCTTTTCAAGGTCTTTCAAAAATCTCTGTGCCGTCAGTACTTCTGTATTTCCAACAGGGCGGCTTATTGTGCCGTTAATAACCGATTCAGCGTACACAGTTGCGCGATCTTTCATCCGGCATCAGCCCCGAACTTATCCCATTTGCTTTTTTCTGGCTCTTCTTTCTTTGGAATTACAAGTTTACAACGGCTTGTAATAGTAAGCCCAAGATCAGAAGCCGCAGCGCGACATTGCTTGAATGCCTTATCCTGTATTCCTACCGCTTTTTCTAGTGCATCTACCATTTCCCAATTGCCTGGAATAGCGTTTACCATCCTCGTGTACTTGACAAACGCGTCACGGGCAATCAGATAACGGGCAAGGGCATCACAATCCAGATTTGAGAAGATTTCGAGTTCAACGAGCTGTTTTGAAATCTTTTCAAACTCTTCTTTTTGGGCTTTATGAAGATATTCAGGTGCAACAATTCCATCTGCAGGAGCTTGAATTTCTGTATTTTCGCGGTTGTTTTTTTCATTTTTTGTAAGATGCTTTTTCCCTTTTGCTTCAAGTAATTTCAAGGGCTGTCGCGGCCTGCCTGCCATTTGTTGCACCTTCTTTCCGAATTTTATTTAGGGAGTTTTTGCGCGGAAAAAGTCCTGTGCGCTCCCAAAATGCCTTAGTTAAAACTTTTTGAACGTCCCCTATGCCCCATAGTTGAATAATCTTGGCATATGAGATTTGTTCAGTTTTCTTTTCATTTCTTCAATGTCAATAGTAACTGTGATGTTCTCTGCTACTTTGATATCTCTATAGTCATGTGGTATCAGTACAGGCATAGAAGCACACTCCATAGTCCTTGACTGCGCTGGTTGGCACACTCTCTCATTCTCCATTGCCCCAATAAAGCAATACTTTCCATCCTTTACACATGGGTCGTACATAGAACAATGAAGACAGTCTTCATGAAACATAGGGTAGGCATTCTTAATGCAAGTGTATGTAGGCATCTTTTCCTCCCACTTCGTGGCTACTTTGTCTCTACCATTCTGCCACTTTCACAATGTACCTTTGCGCCATTGTGATATATGTCATTGCCAATAGCCGTGAAGTCGTCCCCGCGTGCAAGGTCAATGCCAATCACGCATCTGCTGGTATTCTTCACTGCCTGTCTTAGTTCGGATGATGTTCCATGTCTTACCCCACCAACATCCATATGGTTCATAGCCCTTTCTCCTTCCATTCTCTCAGCACGTCAAACAGCATTGCCTGTGCTTTCTTCTTGTCATTCCGGTACATCTGCCGTATCATGCCATCGTGTATCTCCGCAGATATTGGTATCAAGTTCTCTAAGTCAACACGCCTGTTCCAATCTTCCCGCAGTTCTATAATATGGTGTACGGCTCCGGCCTTTACAATCTTGTGTTCTACGATATAAGAGTAAACGCAAAGCCCGTGGTACTTTTGCATCGCTGTGCTTTGCGTCTGTTCCCATTCTTTTGAATGATAGAAGTCATCATAGCGGCGATCGATCTTTCGACGTATCTCATGGTTATATGAATTGCGGTGTTTCTCACAGTAGGTTTCAGTTATTGGGATTAACTCTCTGCAGCCTACATAAGCACAAAACTTTTTAAGCACGGTCGGTCAAGTCGCCACCTTCTTGATATCATATAGGAATATTTATCCGTTTCAGTTCTTTGCCACATTCAGGGCAAACAAATATTGCGTATCTTTCCACAGGCTTATTGCCCGCATATGCCGTAGAGATTTGAGGGAAGAGCAACAATACATCAGCATGGCACCGAGGGCACGTCATAAACGGCGTATTAGGTAAATTCTGATGTTGATTTGTGCTTAGCTTGGATATGTCACTTGCTACTACAGATTCAAATATAATTTCTTTTGCACTCTTGGGCGCAATTTGTACCTGTTTCATGTTTTTCCCCTCAATACGGACTCGGCAGCATTGCCGCCCATGCAAGTTTCTCGCTTACGTAAGCCCTTGCGGTTTCCTGCGCTATATCTTTCCAAAGCTGTTCCCATTGGAATCTTTCCATGACTGAATCCATCGGAAATTGGTTCTTCCTTTGAGCACCTTTAAAGTGCCATACAGATTTATTTCGCATTTTTCATTCCGCTTTCAATCATATTTTCCATTCTGTTCACAACTTTTTCGCGCCCAAAGATCATGCCAAGCAAAAACAGAATATTAAGTATTGGGATAAACATTGGCATTTCAATGGAAAGCCATTCACAGATCGATGGATACTGCGGCTTATATTGTTTTGGGTATTTCCTTTTTAATTCGTGCTCTATTCCTTTTTGGTAAATGCACTGCATGAAAATAACAATTCCTGTGCTTATAAGATAAAACCATAAGAATTTCATTTTGCTACCTCGTTCCTCACATTCCCGCACAGCATTAGCCGGTCATAATCTGCGATATCTTTCTTAAGCAGATTCTTTTCCTCTATCGTGAGGTATGGCTTATGCTTTAAATTTACGATTTCTTTAAAGAGTTGTACTCTTCTTTCGTAGTCCTGCATACTTGATTTCGTCCCCGATCATCTTGTATTCCGTTTCCTCTTCGCTTGTTCTCGGTCGCATAAATAATTGAGCATATCTCTTCCCCAATACCTCAATATGCTTTACGCAATGCGGCAGAAAGCATGATGGGACGCCTGTATTTTTATAGTTGCTGTTTGGGCAGTTGGAACATATCATGCTTTCACCTCATTTGCAAAGTCGGGACCGCACAAAAAATTGAGTACTCATGCGGCTTTCACCACATTTTGCACTTCAAAATAGCCTGTTTCGGCCCGTTTCGGGTCCGGGGAAAAATGAGCATAATAAAAGCCCTGACTTTTCAGCCAGAGCCTTGAAAATATTTCAAATTATTTTGGAAAAAGCGTTGACAATTTCACGATATCGTGATATAATATAGATACAGAAAGGAAGTGAGAAAGATAGATGCTAAAGACGTAATCGGAATTGTCCTCACAGCTTACAGCGATATAATCGCAACGGTAGCACTGATACATAGTATCAAAGAGGACAAAAAGAAAACCGCTCCCCGTAAGCCAGCCAAGACAAAACGGAAGCGGTAAATGCAAGGGAACGGGGCGGAAACGCCCCAAGTACCTCACATCTTTAGTATAATCTAACCTTATGAAAAAATCAACGCTGTTAGGAATCGTATTTACGGCAGTTTTTATAACGGCCGGATGGTACTGGATTAATTCTTTTGGAATTTGGCTATTGGCTGCAGCTGCCGTGTCCGCTACTGTTGCATTGATCTCAACATTTAAGAAGGTGAAAAATTAAATGTCCTCACCGTTTGATGGACTCATGAGTTTTAAGGATGCAACTGATAAATGGGGCTTAAATGAAAGCACTTTGCGAAAAGCTGTATCTTATGGAAAACTCATTGAAGGCATTGACGTAAAAAAATTCGGCAAGCAATGGATCATTACGGAAGAAGCTATGACACGCTTATATGGCAATCCTAAAGCAGAGGATCAATAATCCCCTGCTTTTCTTTTAACAAAAGCGCCTGCTTAAGCAAGCCTTAAGACTAATTTATAACTTTTTAAAACTAAAAAGAGGAACCAGCGCACCCGTTAAGATACGCTGGATAGGAGGAACGCCAATGAGCGTTATAATCAAATTAAGGTTATCGGTTCCACGTCGAATCTGAGTCTATTCGGGTCCCCGATAACCTGCCGCTATTTTCCGGCTGCCAGTTCTCATTCCGATTACATCGGCATGAAGTGGTGCCAACATCAGCCTAACACGGCCTATAACCCTATTGGGTTAGCTGCTGGCATATAAATTCGTTTTGGTAGCCTGTCATACGATTTGCTACAATCGCAACAATGTTATTACCAGCTTTAGTTTTTGGTCTCATACCGTCACTGTCAATAACTATGTCATTTGTTTCAATTGAGCCATCAGAATTGATCTTCATAACATTGCTCATAAAATTCTCCTAATTGCCAGTTATGAGTTAGCACGCTCTCGCTGACATATAAAAAGCAATTGAGTTTATCTGCGTTTCTTGCTTATTAGGCAAGCGCATGAGCGGAGCGGCCAACCTCTAAACACCCTCAATTGCTATGGTGCCAATCACAAGCTAACACGCTTTTGACTGGCATATACGGGGTCGCGAAGCGACTTAGCTCAGCGGCCCGATTTCTTTTACCGCAGGCGATCAACCCTGTGGTGCGGTCTTTGCCTGCTGTCAGCCTTGCGGGTTGATGCATACTCCGTTCGGCTACTTAATGGTTTCGGCCTGTACAGGCTCTGGATTCCATAGACCAATCAATGCGGCTCTTTCGAGTCATGCCGGTCTTTGCCGACTGTCAAAATTATGGCTAAGTATTTACGGCTTTCAGCTAGCACGCTGTCCGCCGCATATATGCGCCGTCGATTGTGGCGGCGCGAAGAAAGGAGAAATGAAAAATGAATTTCTTGTAATCTATTTCAAATGCCACTTTTATGCTTCTAATTTTACACTATTGACAACGAACAAGGTGAACATTTACGATATTTTTTTCATGATTCTGTCTAAGTAGATTCTCACGCCGTCCTTAGTCTCATCATGCCCCATTTTAGCCGCAACTTCATCCCATGTTAGGCCGTCAATATAGTAAAATCGAAATATTCTTCTCGCCCTACTGTCTGCAATTTTATCAAGCAGTTTTTCGGCATCAATTTGCCACCCGTACAATTGCCGCTTTTTATCATCGTACAGTCTGAATAGATGTTGCCTTGCCTTTATCGTTTTTTTGCTCTGCACTGCCCCAGTAATGGTAATAGCATGCT
Source organism: Caproicibacter sp. (assembly GCA_036260805.1). Lineage (GTDB taxonomy): Bacteria > Bacillota > Clostridia > Oscillospirales > Acutalibacteraceae > Thermocaproicibacter. Next base: position 6,975 of record DATALZ010000088.1, on the reverse strand, counting down.
TTTGGTACGGCTCGCATCTGCTAGACCCTACAACACAATCGGTTTCAATAGATATGCCATCATTTCGCAACTTTTCGAGTTGTTCATCTATCCAGTCCATTTCCTTGACCCAATCATCATGCTGTTTTAGAAATTCCTTTGCGTTCACTTCTTATCACTCCTTCCAAGTAAATAATCCGTTGTAACTCCGAAATAGTCGGCCAATTTACAGAGCATATCAAGCGACGGCTCCGTACGTTTTGCTTCCCAATGGCCTATAGCTGCAGGCGTTATATCAACGATGTTAGATAGCCCCATCTGTGATAATTTGGCTTCATGGCGCAGCTGTTTCAACCGATCTGAAAATTTCATCCACCGTCACGCTCCCCCAGTGCCTTTTCGGCGGCTTTACGGGAAGTAAAGTCTGTTTTCCCAAAGCATCCACTACAATATTCATAAAGTAGAAAAAGCAAACAACTAACTTTTACTTCATGAATCGTACGATGCACATCACAATGTTTAATATTGCAAGCATTGCACTTTGTTTTCCCCACGCAGCAATCCCATTCGAGACAGTAGATTGTATCCCCCACCTTGCACGGCAGTTCAACGATTTTTCCTTCATCTGCCGCCTTTAAAAGTTCCGGCAGAAGAGTATGTAAAATGTCCGCATTTTCGCCTGCTGCGAGTGCTTCGCGGATTTGCTGGATTATTGTCATGCCCGGCTTTTTGGGTAAGTTTGTTGAATTCATTTCCGCAGCAAAATGAAAACCATCCATGAAAGCATTTTCTTCTTTCACTTTTCTCCGTCCTTTCACAGCGCCGCAAGTATGGTTGTTAGTTCCGTAAATACCGCGGTCTGCTCAACTTCATCCTTGCAAGGAATCGGCTTCGGCGGAAACTGAGAAGATGAAACTCCAACTTCCACGGAACACTCTTTTCCTTCGCCCCTGCCGTATTGCACGTCACTTTTCTGTACAAAAATGATATTGTCAATCCTGATGCAAACACCATTATGGGTGAAATATTTAGGCCGGTTTGCTTTTTCAATTTTGGCTTGCATGGCTATCATCCTTTCCGTCCTGCGTCTGGAGCATAGCGGGTTCGTTACCGTGCGTTTCGCGCGTTAACCGCTCGGCCTGATGAATGAACGATCTTTGAATTTCTTCGGCTGTATATTCACTGCCGCCCTCTTTCCAAAATTGTTCCAGCTGATTGCACGCCAGTTCATAAGCCTTTTTCAGCTTTGCGTTTTCCGTCTGCAGTGCCTTTGCCTTATCCAGCAACGCTCTGAAATTTTTGCCGTACTTGTCGCAAATATCCTTGTAAATGTCGGCATAATCCGCGTTCTGCTGGTTTTCCGCCGTCAGCCGTTCCACTTCGGCAATCAGTTCCTTAACTTCAATGTGCCTGATCGGCCTGCCTTCATCGACACGGGCATTGATCTCATCCAGATTCATGATTTTTCTCCTTTCGGCGGTTGCGGAAGCATCCATGCAGAAGCAGCAATTCCACCGTCTTTTTCCGCTTCTTGCTTTCTGATTTTTTGCAGGGCTTTAGAATAACAGAATTGCATATTTTTTATTTCATCAGGCATCAGGCCGGTATCTTCGTAGGCGGCAAGGCGCGATACACATTTTTCAACAGTCCCCTCATCGCCTATATCAATTAACCCGTCATAACGTTTTGTCAGCCTATCCATGCTTTTTCCTCGCTTTCTGCCGGTCTTTCCCGGCTTTTGCGTGATACGCTATCATCGTTTTCATACGACGGTATGAGCCGCCGGAATGACGCTGTTTACTTTTCATGTTTCACCTCATACCGCAACGGTATTATTCAGTTCCGCCATATTCTTGCAATGCTTTATGCACAGTTCTGGAAGATTTGCCCGGACCAGCGCTGCAGCAAATGGTGGCGGGACCGCGTTCCCACATCTAGCAACCTGTTTTGACTTCGGATAAGTGTTTCCCTGGTAGTCATGGTCAATTATGTAGTCCTGCGGAAACCCTTGTGCGGCATATAATTCGCGTGGTGTGAGCATACGCATCCCAATATCGACAATTTGATAATCAATGCCGTGGATAGTTACCAGCCCGAACCGGTCCTTGCTTACGACGGTATCAAGCGGTTCCGTAACTTTCTGCCCGGTCCCCTGCCCGTAATACTTAATCAAAAAGGCTTGTACCTCTGCAAAATGTCCCGGCGAAGTTGTAACTGTGTGAAGCGGTTCATTCATGCTTTGCCCGATCCCGGTCTTATAGAATTTTGAGATAAAAGCCGAAACAAGCGCATACCTGGGCGAACTGTCAACGGTCATAATTGGTTCTGCAATAGATTGCCCTCGGACTTCATTTTTTGCGGTTTCGCTGTGATACTGGATAAGTGACGGGGCAATGAGAAAATTTCTGTTTCCAGTCGTAATCGTTCGAATAGGCTCTTTAGGGCCACTTGGAACATTGTTTTCGTTGTTCACCATGACATACGGCGTTACAAGATAATGGCTGTTTACCGTCGTTTCTGTACTCAATGGACGGTTCGCACTTTCCGGCTCGTTTGAGAATTTGTAATTGACAATAAACGGATCTGGATTATCAACCACAAATTTCTGAATCCCCCGCGCTATCCTCCTCAGGGTGTTTTCAGCAAGCGGCTTTTTACGCTCAAAAATTGACGGGCATGGAATATTCCAGTCGATAATTTCTGCTGCGGTCCGCCACGGTTTCAGTTTTCCAGATTTAACGGCTTTGCTATTCGGGTCCCCATGCGTTGGTTTTGGCCATACAATGGGTTTACCGTCGTTCCGCGCAATCAGGAAAAATCGTTTTCGGATTGTAGGTGCTCCGTAATCGCAGGCCCTTAATTCTCGGTGCTCAATGGTGTATCCCAAACTTTGAAGTTGTGATTCCCACTTGTGGAATGTCGTCCCGGCGAGTTTCTTCACTGGCTTTCCCTTGCGGACCGGCCCCCAGGTTTGGAATTCTTCGACATTTTCAAGGATGATAACTCGTGGATGAACTTTCCCGGCCCATTTCAAAACAATCCATGCAAGGCCACGAATCTTTTTGCTAACCGGCTTGCCACCTTTAGCCTTGCTGAAATGTTTGCAGTCTGGGGAAAACCACGCAAGACCGACCTTCTGCCCGTGGCAGGCTTTTATAGGGTCAACGGTCCAGACGTTTTCGCAGTAGTGTTTCGTGTACGGGTGATTCGTCTGGTGCATCAGAATAGCGTCTGGGTCATGATTTATTGCTATGTCAACGATTCTGCCGGTCGCGAGTTCAATTCCCGTGCTGGCCCCGCCGCCACCGGCAAAATTGTCAACGATCAATTCGTTAAACAGGCTTGTTTGAGCTTTCATTTTTCTCTCCAATCATTTGACACCCGATTCCGCCGCCGTCAATCGTATGCTTTCCACACTTCATACAGCAGTACCGGCATACAGGTTTATTTTTTACCGGGCAAGTACGGATTTCACAGGATACATACTCGCGGCGGCAGTGATAACAGGTTTCAGTGAATTTCATACGGCGTAATCTCAACTTCGGTTCGCGGGTGCTGCCGGTCAATTACAAATTCATCTTTGAACCCTTTTACCCATTTTCGGGTATCGTTCGGCAGGATTCCCATAGTAACCATAGCGTCCAGAATGAACTTCTTTGAGAATGCCACGTTGTCGATATCCTTCTTTGCCGTTCTGCTAGCCCACAGGAAACGAATTTGCACCGGGTGAGTAATTTCGTATCCCCTCGCTATTTGTGCTCTAATCGCCCACTGGATAGCTCCTTGCGTATCCTGCTTCAACTTGTTCCCAATGTGCCGGTTACGGTTGATAGCGTGTATGTACTCGTTCAGCGAAGGAAGTTCGCCGGGTATCGTAAATGTCATTTGCTCACCAGCTCCTTGATTTCTTCCAGAATGTCGAATGAACCACTGATTGCATGGACTTCTATAATTTTGCTACCCCATTCATCTTTGGCCCATTCGATAAATCTGAGCAAATCGCGTTCGCCAATCTCTCCGATTTCTTTTTCTTCCCAATGATAATCTGGCTCGTTTTTAGGTTTTTCCCCAATCAGCCACCATGAAGGGCCGAATCTGCGTTCAAGCCTAAAATAGTAATAATCATCAGGTTTTATTTTCACCTGTACGGTTTCATACCAGTCTAAAGACGGTTGAGTATACTCATACTCAAAAGGTTCTTTAGCTTTTTTCTTCATTTGCTCACCGGCTCTCTGGCGTAAGCCGTCCACATTTTGCCGTATAGATAGTAATTCCAATTGTGGTTGCATTCCGCGTTTACGAAAATGCAGTTGGCTGGTTCAATGGAAACGACAATAGCGTAATAGCCATCTTCATCTGGTTTGCCTTCAATCCATACTGGCTTTCCGACCATCTGCCGGAGCTGTTCCAATGTCAGCGGATTGTTGCCCGACTTTGGCATATAGTTTCGTAATGCAACAATAGCAAGTTCATAATCGCGTTTTTCACTCAATATGTCTGCTGGGCCGTCTCCCCAGCCTATGCGAATATCCAATATTCCAATAAGGTCTTCCATCCTTTTTATTGCTTTTGCGACACTAATTTCCGATACATTGGACTTGCTTTCTGGAGCAGCGTGGCTTTCAATCTGCTCAGGTGTAAGTTTGGTATTTCGGTATGCTTTGAGTTCATCAAATGCGGCTTGGAACTGCATATCAAAGTCCGTTTCAACGGCTGGTATGTGCATTGACGCTTCTTCGACAGGTCTTGCATTGCAGAGCGCATCAAGTTGATTCTCACAGAGTGCTAAATCCGCTTTGATATGTGGGTAGCTAAAATTTGCTGGCTTTAATTTGCTCATTTCTCCACCGGCTTTCTTAAATCACGGCCACAGTGTGGGCAAAAATCAGCGATGCACGTTTGAACCACATTGTTTTCAACGCTTGCCGTATTTCCTTGGCTGTCAATTAAATTGCACTCAAACCTAAGTCCTTTGTTGCACCATTCGCAGCCTTTTTTGCGCTCTGACCGATCTTGCAAAGCTGAGAGAATACACTCTTGCGTTTTAATTGCTTCTTCCATTCGCTGGTGAAAAACACCTGGAACTTTATTTACATCTTCTTTCAGATTCGTTAACTGATATTTGCAATAGTCAATTGCCTTTTGAATCTCGCTCATGTTTCTCCTTTCGTGTCGTAGACACTTTCACGCTCGTACTCGTCGATATCGAATGTCGGAGTATGCTCGGGCGCTTTTTCCTGCTGACGTTTGGAATCATCTTTCAGGGGGAATACCCCTGTCCAGTTATAAAAAACGGATTGATTTAGAATTGCAATCTTTGTTTGGCTATCTGCTGCAAGGCTGTCCAGCTTATTCAGCAACATTTTTATTGATCGGTCAGTGGAAAGTGCTTTCTTTTTTTGTTTCCGCATTTCTGCATAATCGTTCAAGGCTTTCAGCAATTCGGAATCTCCGTCTGCATAGGCAATAAAAGCATCGGCGCATATATCTTTTTTATCTTTCTTATCCTTATTGCTTTCTTTATCTTTCTTCATTTGTGGTTGGTCGTTGGTTAGCGGTTGGTTAGTGGTTGGTTGGTCGTTGGTTGATTGGCTGGTTAAGCTTTGATAATAATCGTAATTTTTTATAGTAACAATGCTGTATTGCGGCGCTGATTGGTTGGTTATCTCTCCGGTTGAAATTAAGTGCTTTAATGCGGTTCTTATCACCTGTCTTGACATATGTAATTCACCCGCCAATTTTTGAGTAGAATAGACTCTTTGACCGCGATGAATTGTGATCTCTCGCCATTCTCTATCATCCCAATTGGCTGTAAGAATCAGGTGAAGAAATACATCTTTTGTGGCTGAATCTGCATACCATTTCCAATTAAGAAATGATCGGTATATTTTAAGAAATCCGCTTTCGAGCATTTCACCACCTCTTTTACTTCTGCCAATTTATCACATTCTAAAAGTGCAACTGCGAATTGCATTCCAGCTCTGCCTGTTTACAGTTCAGTACAGCCTGATTGTAATAACTGTCTTTCAACTCAATGCCGATTCCGTTTCGACCCATTTTAACGGCTTCATGGACTTCCGAGCCAATTCCTGCAAACGGAGAAAGAAATGTATCGCCGGGGTTAGTCCATAATTCAAGGGCCCGATCAATAACGTCAAGCTGCAGCGGGCAAATGTGCTTTTCGTCGTTCTGCTCCCGCGCCGGTTCCCGGTTCAGCGTCCGGGACTGCTTAATATCCATCCAGACTGGTGAAGCGTAGCGCCGCCAAACTTCATGTGAAAATACCGTTTTTCCTGTCGGCTTATCCTCACCGATATACGATTCAAACCCTTTTTCATGCGCTACCGGTTCCGGGTTATCCCCGGGTTTCCGCATTGCAATAACATAGTCAGGCAATCCCTGCCGGCACATGGAAGAATCTTTCACGATCTGCTTGTGCATAAGTCCGAGTGACTTCGTCCGTGTAGCTTCCGTCAGTGGGTCTTTCCAGATGCAAACGCGGGAATGGTAGATAAACCCTGCCGATTCAAATAATCGAATCAATTCGCCCGGGAAGTCATGCAATCCGATAAACCCATCACGTTCTTTCATAGCCGGAATATCCATGCAGTGAACCCACATCAGCCGCCCAGGCATCAGAATCCGATATAACTCGTTCACGGCGAACTTGAAATTTTCCATGAACTCACGGTTTGTGCGGGCATTACCCATATCCCGTTCCGAATTTGAGTATGTATAGAGCGACGCAAACGGCGGCGAAAATCCCTCACCGTGAATTGAATTGTCCGGAATTCCTTTCATTACTTCGATGCTGTCACCGTTATACAAGGCAAAATTTTTGCCGATATACTGATCTTTGACTTTCATTTTCATCCTACTTTCAGCCATTCCGGAAGAATCATTTCTTCGGTCGGAATGTAGTTTTCAGTCTGCCGAACCGTGCCGCGCACATCAGCCTGTAAAATTGATTTTGTGTATTTTACCATTTCGGCGGTC
>DATALZ010000076.1:0-24623 GCA_036260805.1 Caproicibacter sp. | reverse complement strand
TGTGATAGCTGCTACTACTACACCAGTAAAAAAACCACCAACGAACTTTCCCCAATGCTTTTTCTCTTTTTTGTTATACTGATTTTCATATGGAAATAACTCCGGCGAACCATACGCTCCCATTTTTCAAACTTCCCCTCTATAAAAAAATAATCTGCCATTATTCTACAATGGCAGATTTCTTTTTACAAGATATTACAGTTCGAAAAGCGAAATATTTATTTTGTATAATTACTTTAAAAAGCATTTTGCGCTTATTTGTTCTTGCCGCTTACTTATGAATATTGCAATGGTAAAATTCCACCTATGTCTGTTAAAGGACAGTCGCTCAAAACTACAAATTCAATTTTTCTGCGCTGTAGAAAATCTTCAATTTCAGGGAAATCAGGATGATCTTGAATCCTTCCGGCAAAAGCGATTTTATTTTTTGAGATTTTGCCGCACGTACCACCTATAAAACCATAGTTGCATCCGGGTAGTTTTATATAACCGGGCCTTATTTGGAGTACTTCTAAGCCGGACGCCCTAGTTGCATTAGCTATCCCATTGTCTGATGTAATAATGGAATGGTCGTCGATTACTGCTGTTGAGCATTTTGCATAGCCCTGTTTAACGTCTATAATGTTAGTTTGACTATTTAAATTATAATTTAACATGGTGCGGTCAATTATATTTTGATTCGTAATAAGATATCTGCCTACTCTGGCAGCATTTAATTTTGCTTCATATGGATACGGACTATGAATTTCTGACGATGAATCAATAACATTAAACTCATGTCGCTCTAATATATTTTTTAGCTCTGATTCGCCTGGTGCCAGCAGAATATTATTTCCACCCAAGTGGATACATACTTCATCTGCATGATTTTTTACGGAAATGTTAAGCCGGCTTCTGGTGATTACTGGTATTACTTGAATCCCAAGACAGTTGAGAGATATGATTAGTTCGGGATATGTACCGGATACCATTGCGAGACTGATATCCGAGTCTGGTAGATTTGGTGACTCAACAAACCTCATTGCTATTCCTGCCTTAAAGCATCTACCGGTTTGAGACGCGAAGCCTGATAAGCCGGATAAACGCCGAAAATTGTGCCTGACAATAGTGCAAACGCGGCCGAAATCAGCATGATATCTGGCCTTATTGTGAAAGAAGTATGAAAATATCCGGCAGCAGCCCACGAAACCCCTGTTCCAACTGATATTCCAAATACACAGCCAATCAGCGAAATCAGAATTGCTTCAAACAAAAATTCAAGCATAATTGCAAACTGCGTTGCTCCCAGCGCTTTTTTAATGCCTATTTCTCTTGTCCTTTCGTTTACAGAAACCAGCATCATAGTCATAATACTTAAGCTTGCAACAAAAAGAGAAACTGCACCTACAGCAGATAAAATTAACGTAACAATATTTAAAATATACTGTAATCCTTCTTTTTGTTTTGCCAAGTTATTTGAGATAAATGCATCTGATGTACCTTTTGAGATATTCAAGCGATTAACGATTAATTTACCAATATTTTCAGCCTCTGTACTTGTTTTTAATTTTACTGCAATTTGGTCGAAATCGTTTCTCTGATTCATTATCTGCACTGTCGTATAAGGTACATAAACAAAAGTTGGAATATAACTTCCAATAAAATTTTGCAGCAGCCCTGTTCCCGTTTTGATTACGCCAACTACAGTGAATTCCTGCAAGGTACCGCCACACAACATATTTATTTTCTTTCCAACAATATTGTTTCTGCTATAAGCCTTTTTCGAAAAGGCTTCATCGACTAAGCAAACGTTTGCTCCAGTACTGATATCTCTTTTATTAAATAAACGTCCGTACACAGATTGAAGTGAGATGATATTACTTGCGTTGCAGTCAATCCCCCACAAAAGTGCCTTCGTCTGAATATTTCTTACTGAAATCTGCGTGTTTGATGACATAACCGGACTTGTTAATTCAACCTGATTGATGCGTTTTATTTGTTTAAGGTCATCGTTGTTTAGAGTAGCTTTTTGATCCTTTCCGGTTTTCGTGATAAACAAACCACTCAATCCAAGGCTATCCATTTCACCATTAACGGCATTTGTACCAGACTGACTGATATTTGCAACGATAACAACCGATGCAACCCCTATTGCAATTCCTAAAATCGTTAGCGCCGTTCTGACGTGCTTTCTTCCGAGATTATGAAATGCACTTTTCAAGAAATCGATCACTGGGTTTCACCTGCCGATTTTACAGATGTTGGAATCACAATAGCATTTTCATTTACATCATCCGGATTATCAATGATCAAGTCATTTATTTTAATACCGTTTTTAATTTCAAAACCGCTGTCGAATTCTCGGCCGGTTGTTACGAGTGTTTTTTTTGCTCTGTTTCCAATAATGCGGTATACAAATTCATTGCCGTTAGAGTCTTCTCTTACTGCTTCATAAGGAAGGATCATAACATTATTATTATGCGATGTAATAACCTTTACTTTTGCAGTAAACCCGGGTTTAATATCTGCCCCTGGATTTTTTACGCTTGCAATCGCCTCTACAACGGTTTCCTGCCCAGTTGTGGATACCAACTGTTTCGCTTCAGTGGAGATGCTTTCAATTAAACCTGAATATACTGAGTTTTTAAAGCCAACGCCGGTAACCTGTACTTTTTGACCGGCTTTCAAATCTGCAATCTGAGATTCATCAACGGAAAGCCGAACCTGCACCCCATTTTCATTTTGTATAGTTGCTGCAGGTTTATTAGAATTTATATACGTCCCAGCGGTTGTAGCAGCGATTGATTCAACAATGCCGGAAATTGGCGCCTTTACTGTACTTATTTTTCTGCTGTTATCGGAATAGTCTGAACTTGTACTGCTTGGGGAACTTGAAGAGCTTGAAGAGCTGGATTGCGTTCGGCCTAAGTATGCAGCGTAAGCATCATATGCGTTATTATAGCTTGTAATTGATGATGAAGATGAAGAGTATGAGTATGAGGAGGCGGAGGCAGCGTATGAAATATCCATGATTGGTTGTCCAGCCTTAACTTTGTCACCTTCCTTTACATAAATTTTCTCTGCTACTCCAGAATCTGGAGCATATACATTGCTTCCGTCCATTGTTTCTACTTTTCCGGTACAGGTAACTGTGTCTTCAGCTGTACTTGCAATAGCCTTTACAGCAGTTACTTTTATCATGGTATTCTTGATTATTTGTCCGGATATTAGAATAGCAGCGATTAGTATTGCTGTAAAGGATAATAACATTACAGTCTTTTTCATTCACATTCCCCCATCACAGCTTATTCTGTGATAGAGTTAAGAAATTATTACCCAAAATTGCTTCGCTGATGAATAATTTTATTGTTAAGCTCAAAAATATCAGTGAGGTGAACGAAATGAGTATGATTCAATGTGACATAGACTGCATTTACCAAAAAGAAGGATACTGTGAACTGGAAATGCCTTCGGCTATAACGAATTATACAGGTGACGGCTGTGTGCATTGTATTAAAGTAACACCGCGTTCAAAGAATAATACTATTCAGTCGCAGACTCAAATGCCTCCTTCACATTTGTAGCACCGATAAGACGTATATTATCAAACTTACACCCTATTTGGCTTAGGCAATGATATGGTAAAATGCATTTTTGAAAGCCGAGTCTGTCGGCTTCACTGACACGCGCCTCAATGTGAGTTACGGAACGCAGTTCCCCGGCAAGCCCTATTTCACCAAAAACAATTGCTTTATCGTTAATTGGAATGTCTTTTAAACTGGATACTAATGAAAGAGCAACTGCCAGATCGCTTGCCGGCTCATCGAGGCGCAATCCGCCTACTACATTTACATATGCGTCGAGATTTGAAAAGTAATAACCTGAACGTTTTTCGAGCACGGCCAACAAAAGCGACATCCTGTTATAGTCAAAACCGGTTGACATTCGTCTGGGTGTTCCGAAGCCAGATGTGGTTGCAAGCCCTTGTATTTCCGCCAGAATTGGCCTTGAGCCTTCCATGACACAAGTAACGCATGTGCCGGAAACGTGCGTTGGGCGGCCGGAGAGAAGCGCGAGTGAGGGGTTCTCAACTTGGCAGAGTCCGTTTTCAGCCATATCGAAAACACCGATTTCATTGGTTGAACCATATCTGTTTTTTACTGCGCGAAGAATCCGGTAAGACATCTGCCGGTCTCCTTCAAAATATAATACCGTATCAACGACATGCTCCAGTACTTTTGGTCCGGCAATAACACCATCTTTATTTACATGGCCTACTATTATCACGGGAATCTCCATTGATTTTGCGGTACGCATTACAGCGTTAGTACATTCACGCACCTGCGAAACGCTTCCGGGAGAGGAACTAAGATCTGTGAAGTTCATGGTTTGAATAGAATCAATCATGACAAGATCAGGCTTGTCCGTTCGGATTTGTTCTATTACCGCCTGAATATCTGTTTCAGCAAGTATATATAAGTTGTCGCTCTCTACACTCAGACGATCTGCACGAAGCTTAATCTGTCGTGCAGATTCCTCTCCAGAAACATATAAAATATTCAGCTTTTGTCCAAGACATCCGCAAATCTGTAATAGGATTGTGGACTTCCCTATTCCTGGTTCTCCGCTGATTAATATTAGCGAGCCTTTTACAATGCCGCCGCCGAGAACCCGGTCAAGTTCACTCATGCCGGTGTGGTAACGTTCCTCTTCCGACGTACTGATCTGCGAAATTGGAATAGCCTTTGCTGTAGAATGATGAATGGCTGAATCAATCGATTTTTTTGACAGCGATTCCTTTATTTCTTCATTCATGGTATTCCATTGGCCGCATCCCGGGCACTTTCCGAACCATTTAGGAGATTCAAAGCCACATTGTGAACATATATAAACGCATTTTGCTTTTCCTGCCACAATAAAACCTTCGTTCTTATACTTTTTCTCTCATTATATTCGATGATTAAAGGAATTACAAGGTATCACGATTTTGCGTTACAATAGTCAAGCAGCCCACAATAAATAGCGAAAGCCATTTGCTGCTGGTATTGCTCCTGGTTCAGCTTTTCCGCCTCTTCTACATTGGAAAGAAAACCACACTCAACTAAAACTGCAGGTACTTTTGCATGCCAAAGTAGGTAAATGGAGCTTGTAGCCGGCTTCGCCTCTCTTGTATTATCATTTTGAAGCAGATTTACTACTCTGCTTTTTATTGATTCAGCGAGTTCCTTACTGGAATCTGTGTTTTTTGAATAAAAAACCTGTGTTCCGTGGTACTGGCTTTGCTCAAACAAATTCTGATGGATGCTTATAAAAATACAATTACCCTGTGATTCTATAATCTGCATCCTGTTTCGGATATCACTGACCTTACGCTCATGAATGGTATTTTTATTGTCTGAGATTGCATCGTCTGTTGTTCGTGTCATTACGACATTATACCCTGATGCTTGAAGCAGCTGTTGTAAATCCTTTGCAATTGCGAGGTTAATGACCTTTTCACTGTTCTTGGATTTTCCGGTAGCTCCCCCGTCTTCCCCGCCGTGCCCTGCGTCCACAACGATCGTTCTTACGCTTTGCCCCACACTCGTGGAAGCAATTTTACTTAAACGGCTGCAGGTGATATAAGAAAGCACCAAAAAAGCCAGGCAGCATAAAATTAAAGCTGCTATCGGCACAACATTGCTCGTCTTTGCTTTCAAATAAATCACCTCACGCAATATTTATATGCGCTTAGTATTTTGCGATATTCTGCTTCTTCCAGCTGGACTTTTTCCGGGAAATAAAAAAAGGCGCCGGCTAAAAGCCGAACGCCCAAAATTAATATATCAGACATCTTCCAGATCAACGTGTGTCCTGTCCGGAGTCGACGCATATTTCAGCTTGTCCACGATTTCTTTTGTATCACGCGCAATCACAAGTTCCTCATTTGTGTTGATAATATAAACGGAAACCGGAGAGTCGAATGTCGAAATCTTACCTTCTTTTCCGTGAATATATTCATCATTCAAAATCGGATCAATCTTAACACCGAGGAATTTCAAATAGCGGCAAACGCCATAGCGGATGCTTGGCTGATTCTCACCGAGTCCTGCGGTAAAAGCAATGCAGTCTACGCCGTTCATCGCAGCGGCATAGGAGCCGATATATTTGGCAATCTGGTAATTCAGCATTTCATGAGCGAGAATTGCCTTTGGATTGCCCTCAATTTCTGCTTTTGTTACGTCTCTATCGTCGCTCATTCCGCAGATTCCATAAACGCCTGATTTTTTATTCAGGATTTCATTCATCTGCTGAGGAGTAAGATCTTCTTTCTCCATTAAGAAAGTAACAACGGAAGGATCAAGCGCACCGGAACGGGTACCCATCATAAATCCATCCAGCGGAGTAAGCCCCATGCTGGTATCGACAACCTTGCCGTTTTTAATCGCTGTTACAGAAGATCCGTTGCCAATATGGCATGTGATCATCTTAATATCTTCGAGCGGCTGATGCATTAGGTGTGCGCAATGATGGCTCACATAACGATGTGAGGTACCGTGGAAGCCATAACGGCGTACCTTATATTTGTCGTAATATTCACGTGGAATGGCATATAAATATGCTTTTTCCGGCATTGTAGCATGGAAGGACGTGTCAAAAACAACACATTCAGGCATATCTTTCCCAAATACTTCCCGACATGCAAGAATCGCTTCTACTTCCGGCCCATTATGAAGCGGTGCAAGCGGAATCAGACTTTTTATCTGGCTGACAACCTCATCGTTAACGAGCACAGACTTGTCGAAAATCGCTCCGCCCTGAACAATTCGATGACCAACTGCGGAAATCTCGGAAAGATCAGAAATAACACCCAATTCTTTATCTAAAAGTGCGGATGTCACAAGTTTAAACGCATCTACATGGTTCTTAATTTCAGTGACTGTTTTCTTGGAACGTCCATCACTTGTTTTATGCTGAATTGCTGAACCTTCACTGCCGATTCTGTCGCAGATACCTTTCGCCATCATTTTTTCTGTATCCATATCAATCAACTGATACTTTAGAGATGAACTGCCTGCATTGATTACCAGGATTTTCATTGACCGTCCTCCTAATATTTTTATTCCCATCTGGGCATAGACAAGACTATTGAAACGTATAAGAAATTCGTGTAAAATATAGAGCGTCAAAACAACATTTAATATGATAATACAAGTAGAACGTAATTTCAAGGAGTTTTCGCATAAAATGACCATTGCTGGTATTATTGCCGAATATAATCCTCTTCATTATGGGCATTCATTATTAATAAATCAGCTAAAAGAAAATTGTGCCGATTTTGTTGCAGTTGTAATGAGCGGCAACTTTGTACAGCGCGGCGATGCGGCGATCCTCTCAAAATGGGCTAGAACAAAGCAGGCGCTTCTTTGCGGAGCTGACCTTGTTTTAGAACTTCCTCTTCCCTGGGCTGTTGCCGGTGCCGAAAGATTTGCTTTTGGCGGCGTATCCATTTTATCCGAATTAGGCGCGGATATCATCGGTTTTGGCAGTGAGTGCGGAAATATTGACTTATTAAAACAAGCTGAAAAAGCGTTAATATCACCTCAACTCAAGGATGCAATACGCAGCTTTCTTGACAGCGGTAAAACATTCGCAGCTGCCAGACAACAGGCCGTCTGCAGTTTATTTGGAACTGAAACTGCTTCTCTCTTAAGTGAACCAAACAACATTTTGGGGATAGAATATTTAAAAGCAATTGAATGCTTGAATTCATCCTTGAAGCCATATACAATAAAAAGAGTTGGTTCTGCACATAATGATTCCGAGAGTAATAATTCGACGGTATCTTCTGCAAAAATTCGTTCTCTCGTTTCAGCGGGAAAAAATTTCTCTGATTATATGCCAAAGCCTGCATATCATATATTAAAATCTGAAATTGAAAGTGGAAATGCTCCTGCTAATATTTTGTACTTAGAACGTGGAATTTTGGCAAAACTACGTACTATGGAGCGGCTCGATTATTCTAAGCTCCCGGATATCAGTGAAGGGCTTGAAAACCGCGTGTATGAAGCAGTTCAAAAAGCCAAAAGTCTGAATGAACTGTATCAGTTGATTAAATCAAAACGATATACTCTGGCAAGAATCCGACGGATCATATTATCTGCTTATCTCGGGCTAAATTCGGATTACTGTGAAGGTACGCCGCCTTATCTTCGAATCCTTGGAATCGGCAAAGGCGGTACCGAAATATTAAAATCTGCAAAGCGGAATTCTAAAGTTCCAATAATTTCAAGGCATGCAGATACAGCATTTCTTAGCATCCATGCAAAAAAAATACTGGAATTGGAAAACAGAACAACTGATTTATATTCTTTATGTATGCCGCATTCGGCATCCTGTGGTTTAGATAATACAAATAAAATTATCGTGCTATAATCTTCTCATTCTGAAAGGATGTATGGCCTTTGGAAATCAAAGAAATTGATTATGAGAATTTCGGTAAATGCGTAAAAATATCGAATGGTATAATTGACGTCGTTGTGACGATCGATTTCGGCCCTCGCATCATCAGCTTCGGATTTTCTGGAAATGAAAACTTGTTTTATAATGATATAGATCGAAAGCACACAATTTCTATAGATAATCCAGAACTAACCGGCGAAAATGACAATGTGTTTTACTATTATGGTGGGCACCGGCTTTGGCTGAGTCCGGAACGGTCCTCAAAGACGATATATCCGGACAACGCTCCCGTTGTGTACAGTATTTTGCCCGATGGCGTCAGCTTTACGCAACCGAAGCAGAAAACTACTAACATTCAAGCCGGCTTTGAGATCATAATGGGTGAAGATGCAGCTGATATCATGGTGGTTCACACCGCAAAAAATTATTCAAAAGAACCACAGGCATGCGGTCTCTGGCCCATAACCATGCTGAAGGGTGACGGACTTATAGTACTTCCGCAAAACACAGATACGAATAATTCCTATCGGCCAAATCGTACTCTGGTTTATTGGCCGGGAACTGATATTCGCGACGAGCGAATATTTTACAGCAACCGGTTTGTAACAATAAAGCATAACCATGGTAATGCCAAGCCTTTAAAAATCGGTATAAATAATGTCTTTGGCTGGGCAGCTTATGTAGGACATAATTATACTTTCATGAAACGATATGTTCATAGTTCCCAGGCTGTTTATCCTGACTTTGGGAGCTCCTGCGAGATTAACATCCAGCAGGATTTCATTGAGCTGCAGTCTCTTAGCCCAATGTATCGTATAGAACCAGGTCAAGGCATTAAGCATGTAGAAAACCTTTCTGTATTTCATACAAGAAACAGCGTAGACCCTGAGGATGAAGACGGTATTGCCAGATATATTGATAATTTGAAATGAATAGAATAAATCCCTTGCATGATATGAATTAGAAACTCATACTGCAAGGGATTTTTTATTGAATTAAAGCTGTGTCAGCGAACACCGCCGCCGCCACCACCGAAGCCGCCACCGCCGCCTGAGAAACCACCGCCGCCGAAGCCTCCACCACCGAAACTTCCGCCGCCAAGGCCGCCATTTCCAGAAGTCGGTGGATGTGCGAGACGTGTGGCTGCATTACTGATATCACCAATCGTGCTGCCAAGCACTGAACCAAAGTCAAAGTCAGTTCTTTGCATACCGTAACCGTAATGCGCCCAGAAAATATACGGCAAATAACTGTAAGTCGGATAAGAATCCCAGTATGCAGTATCTGACAATTGTGGATAAACCAGTTTCAGCTGTTTACAGACTTCGCTGGAAATTCCCATCATTGTAGCATAGACAAGATATTCTTCCCACAAAGTCAATTCAGGAACGCCGTATTCTTTCATCCTTGAAAAGTCAAGCATAAACTTTTTCAGTCCATGCCAGACTCCGTAATCATATTCACCTTTTTCGCTTAATTTTGGCTTGGTAACACCAGCTATAATAAGCAGAATACCGCCGATGATAAGAGCTAGAGGAATATAAACGAGCAAATAGTTCCTTGAACCTGAAACTCCAAATAAAGCAAAAGCAAGAAATACCATTAGAATCCCTACAACAATGAAAACACTTAAATAAGCCGGTTTTGCACGATAATAACCCCGATCTGCAATTTCTCTTTTGGATGAAGATAAAAATTCGGTAATTTTTCTGTCGATATAATTATAATGCACCTGAGAATATTCTTTAAATTGTTCCATTGTGAAGGTGTCTTCATACTTTTCAGCAACAGTCGAGATTATTTCATAAAAAATCTGTTCACTTGCAGTCAATTCAAGACTTTTCGTATTTCCAGTAATATGAACTGTAATGTCTCCGTTTTGATTTAAAAACTGGATATAGCCTTTATGCGCCAAACTAAGCATAGTTGCGCTGAAAACTCGGTTCTTTTCTTTTTCTCCGATTCCGTTGTAAAAATAAAACAGATTTGCGATTCCCGCAGGACTGTTGCCGGGCGGAATATCACGCGTATATTCCGGTACGTCTACTTTTAACCTGCGATTTTTTCTTTTTGCAACAATCAGCAAAACAATGCAGATAATCAAAATAACAGGCGCGGCGACGGCGTCAATGATTCCTAATATATACTGACGCTGTTGCTCTTCCTGAACTTTCTCCTGATATTTTTGCGCTTGCTGCAGCTCTGTAGTCTGAATGGAAGAAAAAACAGATTCTCCGCTTTTTCTGGTCGATGACGGGAATAATTTTATAGGCATCAGCAAACGCACTTCAACATATGTGTTTTTAGGATTTTGCTCCAGTGTGAAGCTTATCTGCTTTTCAGAGTTGATTGAAATATTGCTGTTAGAAGCAGTGGAGTGAAGCCATGTTCTCAGGCTGCTCTTCTCCGCTTCAGATGGGAAGTTTACCGTTCCCTGCATTTTGGTTATCGGCAGGCTGAAACTTTCCGGGACAAATTTATAATAGAGTTCCGCCGTGTCACTGTATACGTGCACAAGGTTTTTTATGGTATAGGTGATGGAAAATGTCCGAACCCCTTCATCAATTGCCGGCATGAACCAGCCAATTTCAGTTTCATTGGAAGTTTTATGGATATAGCATTGATTTTGGTACTCATCACCGCCGACGTTTTCAGGGTCAATATCTCCGGCATAAGTATATTGAACTTTTTGATCTTCATCATAAACGGCAAGGTCAGCTATTCCATCAGCTTTTGTTGGGTCTAAATTAAATGTCCGGTATAAGTTTCGGTAGCTCTTATCCCTGTTTTTAAGATTTACTTTCCAGGTCTCCTGTACTTTCATGTCGCCGTTTTGTGATAATGTTGCATTAATATTCAGATTCTCCATGATCTGTTTCGAATTACCAGCATAATCAGAGGTCCAACCACCAAGTATGAGAACACAGCTGAAAGCTGTTATTACAGCTAAAAACAAATGGAACAGTTTCAAACCGACATGTTTCCGCATAATCTACTCCTTACCGGAATTAGAACTTTACCTGTGGTACTGCTTTGTCCGTTTCTTCTACTTCAAAGTATTTTTTCATGCTGAAATGAAATGCGGAAGCAATAATGTTAGACGGAAAACGCATCACATATTCATTAAACCTCATTGCTGTATCATTATAGAATTGACGTGATACTGCAATTTTGCTTTCAATATCCTGTAGCTGACGTTGTAAGTCCAGAAAATTCTGGTTTGCTTTTAAATCCGGGTACTGCTCCGCAGTAGCAAACAGATTGACAATTGCACGCGAAAGCTTTGCATTATTTTCCATTGATTCTTCTGGCGTTTTAGAATTCATGGCTGCGCTGCGCCACTTTGTTACTTCAGATAGAGTCGTTTTTTCATGTGCGGCATAGCCTTTTACCGTTTCTACCAGATTTGGAATGAGGTCAAAACGTTTTTTAAGCTGAACATCAATTTGTGCCCAGCTGTTGTCTACCCTTACTGAAAAAGATACCAACTTATTGTATGAAGATACGACCCATAAAATTATAATTAAAACAATTGCTCCGATAACCGCCCATGGTACCCAACCCATAAATTACACTCCTTTTAAATAAGACACTTAAATTTATGAACGTGTACGTTTAAATTTGCTATTTTTTCTCTCCCGTGTTTGAAATCCGGTAGCATAAGGTCATAAGACTGTCATTAAGATGGACATTTTCTACAATCGTATCGGGGTATTTTAAAGAAATATCATAATGGCTGTAATTCCAAAAGTTCCTGATTCCCAGCTGGTAAAGCAATTCTCCTAATTGCTCAACTGCGGTGCGGGGAACACAGAATACTGCCATTACAGGAGACTGTTCTTTGCAGAATTTCTCCAATTCTGCTACGTCTTGAACCGTTAATCCTCCGATTGTCGTGCCAATTTTATCAGGAGAATTATCAAATACGCCGATCAGCTTGAAACCGTCTGCCTCAAAAGACATATGATTTGCAATTGCCCGGCCTAAATTTCCTGCGCCCAGCAGGATTGTCTTATACCCGCTGGAAAGGCCGAGAATCTTTCCAATTTCATCACAAAGCTGACTTACAATATAGCCGTATCCCTGCTGACCGAATCCGCCGAAACAATTCAGATCCTGGCGAATCTGTGAAGCCGTTAGTCCCAGCTTTTCTGACAATTCAGTTGAAGAAATCCTGGTGACTCCCTTTTCTTTCAGGTGATACAGAAATCTGTAATATCTCGGCAGTCTCCTGATAACAGACATAGATATGTTTTCGTGTCTTGGCATATTGGAACCCTCCTGAAGGCTTCATCCCTTTATTTGAGATTTTTAAGCCTTTCATTAATCTGCTTTAAAAATGTCTCGGTATCAACCGTTGTTTTATTTGGCAAAGTAGAAATCCTTGCCAGATCACCTGTCATGACCCCTTCTTCGATCGTCTGAATTGAAGCTTTTTCCACATTCTCAGCAAATTTGCTGAGTTCAGGTGTATTGTCCAATTCTCCCCGTTTTTTCAGAGCGCCGGTCCAGGCAAATAAAGTAGCCATAGAATTGGTTGAAGTCTTTTCACCGTTTAAATACTTGTAATAATGGCGTTGTACGGTACCGTGTGCTGCCTCGTATTCATAAACGCCATCCGGAGATACCAGGACGCTGGTCATCATTGCAAGGCTGCCGAAAGCCGTAGCGACCATATCACTCATAACGTCTCCGTCATAGTTCTTGCAGGCCCAGATAAATCCGCCGTCGGAGCGGACAACGCGGGCTACAGCATCGTCGATCAGCGTATAGAAATATGTGATACCGGCTTCTTCAAAGAGCTTTTTAAAGTTGGATTCGTATAATTCATTAAAAATGTCTTTAAATCTATGATCGTATTTTTTAGAAATTGTGTCCTTTGTGGAGAACCACAAATCTTTCTTTACGCTTAAAGCATACTGAAAGCAAGATTTTGCAAAATTTTCAATACTCTGATCAATATTATGCTGACCCTGTATGATCCCTGCTGTTGCAAAATTATGAATCAGTGTGCGATTTTTGCTTCCATCGGCATTTGTTACCACAAGCTCTGCTTTTGCGCCTGCAGGTACTGCCATTTCAACACCGCGGTAAACATCGCCGTAGGCGTGACGTGCAATGGTAATCGGCTTTTTCCATCCCGGAATAAGTGGAATAATTCCTTTTACAAGAATAGGAGTACGGAAAACAGTACCGTCCAAAATTGCGCGTATTGTACCGTTTGGAGATTTCCACATTTCCTTCAGATTATATTCTTTTACACGATCTGCATTTGGCGTAATGGTAGCACACTTTACACCAACGCCATATTTTTTTGTAGCTTCAGCTGCTTCTGTTGTCACCTTATCATTTGTGGCATCACGATTCTTTAATCCCAAATCATAGTATTCCGTTTTTAGTTCAACATATGGCTCAATTAAAATATCCTTAATCTGTTTCCAGATTACACGGGTCATTTCGTCCCCGTCCATCTCAACTAACGGAGTAAGCATTTTTATTTTTCCAGACATATTACGTTACCTCCAATTTTTAATCCATAATCCTATCAATCCCAGAATAAGTAAATGTGAGGGGTAAAATATGTAGAACGCCCATTTTGAATAACTGCTTCCTCCCCGCTCACCATTATAAAGTGATAGAATCGGCAGGCACAGCAGTACGCCAAATTGAAATAACTCTTTATAAGCAGGTATTCCCTGAATAATCATGCTCAATATACTAAAGCCAAAAGCTGTTACGATAAAAATTAAAAAAAATGCAGCCTGCTTTTTAAAATCTGTTCGATAAATCCAAAAGATAAGTGTAAAAATTACATCCATACTGGACCAGTCGCCCGGAGTCGCAAGAATGCACAATCCCAAAATTGCGAAAAGTTTAAGAACTTTGTTTTGAATAGCATCCCAGGCCCAAACAGCCAGTAAACTCAAAAGCAGCGTATAAATTACACTAAAAGTTTCACCGGGTTTTTGGAAAGAAATAAATTGAATTTTCCCAGTCTCAAAAAAAGTAAAAGGCAACTGTGAAATCAACGCAAAAATACCGAGCCTTAAGACGTATTTTTTAACGTTTCGGGTATGAGCATAACCTTCTGCTATAAAGAAGCACATCGTAGGGGCGGTAATTCGTCCGATGATATGCATAACTTGCCCTAGCGCGGAATAAGTCGGAACAAAACTCCAGGCAATATGATCGATCAGCATCGCGAAAATCGCGATCCATTTTATCTGGTTTCCCATCAGAACTTTCCGCGAGGCAAGTTCCATTTTTAAGCCTTTCCACCCTGCTCACGGGTGTAGTCAAGCAATCCACCTGCCAAAACCATCTGGCGCTGGCGGTCGCTTAATACTGCTTCAACCTCAAACTCCGCATTCTTTGTGCGGTTATAAACCATGATCTTCTTGTTCTTATCAATTGCCTCACGAATATCCGGTAATTCCAGTTCATCCATCTGATCAATGCCGTTATAATCATTTTCATCTTTGAACACCAGAGGAAGAATGCCTGCATTTGCAAGATTTGCACAATGAATGCGTGCAAAGCTCTTTACGATCACTGCCTTAATTCCTAAATACAGCGGAACAAGCGCAGCATGCTCTCTGGATGAGCCCTGCCCATAATTGGAACCGCCGATGATAATACCTTCGCCGTATTGCTTGCAGCGCTCCGGGAAAGTCTTATCGCAAACAGCAAAACAGAATTGTGACATATACGGAATGTTGGAACGGTATGGTAGAATCTTGGACCCAGCCGGCATGATATGGTCGGTTGTAATATTATCGCCGACTTTTAATAACGCCTTGGCTTTAATGTCTTTCGGAAGCGGAGATGTCTTTGGGAATTCCTTAATATTAGGTCCGCGTATAATTTCTACGTCTGCCGCTTCTTCCGGAGATGCCGGCGCCAGAATCATGTTGTCATCAATATCAAAATGCTCGGGCATCTCAATCAGAACTTCTTCGCCGAGGGCTTTCGGGTTTGTTAGAACGCCTTCTATAGCGGATGCAGCTGCTGTTTCAGGACTTACCAGGTAGACCTGAGCATCTGCGGTACCGGAGCGCCCCAGAAAATTGCGGTTGAAGGTTCGGAGTGAAATACCTGCTGAATTTGGGGACTGGCCCATACCAATGCATGGGCCGCAGGCGCATTCCAAAATACGAGCTCCTGCATCAATCAGGTCGGCCAGCGCGCCATTTTTCGCAAGCATGTGATAAACCTGTTTGGAACCAGGTGAAATTGTAAGACTTACGCTCGGATTCACCGTTTTTCCTTTTAAGATGGTTGCAACACGCATTAAGTCACGGTAAGAGGAATTTGTGCAGGAACCGATACAAACCTGATCAACTTTGATCTGGCCGATATCATCCACTGCCTTAACTGCGTCAGGACTGTGCGGGCAAGCTGCCATTGGCTGCAGCTTGTTGAGATCAATTCGAATAATCTTGTCATACTTGGCATCTTCATCCGAAGAAAGTTCCACCCAATCAGAACCGCGTCCCTGTGCTTCCAAAAACTCACGGGTTATTTCGTCGGATGGGAAAATAGAAGTGGTAGCACCAAGTTCTGCACCCATATTGGTTATTGTTGCGCGATCCGGTACGGTAAGACTTTTAATGCCTTCGCCGCCGTATTCAACAATTTTGCCAACGCCGCCCTTAACGGACAGAATGCGAAGGACTTCAAGAATGATATCTTTTGCGCTGACCCACTGCGGGAGTTTTCCCGTCAGTTCAACTAGAAGCATTTTAGGCATTGTAATATAATATGGCCCACCGCCCATAGCTACCGCGACGTCAAGCCCGCCAGCACCCATAGCCAGCATGCCGATTCCGCCACCGGTTGGAGTATGACTGTCGGAGCCAATCAGGGTCTTGCCAGGAATTCCAAACCGTTCCAGATGTACCTGATGGCAGATGCCATTCCCCGGGCGTGAAAAATAAATACCATGTTTTCTGGCGGCCGATTGAATAAAACGGTGATCATCAGCGTTTTCAAACCCGGTCTGCAGTGTATTGTGATCTACATATGCAACGGAGCGCTCCGTTTTTACACGAGGCACACCCATTGCTTCATATTCGATATAGGCCATTGTGCCGGTAGCATCCTGTGTCAGGGTTTGATCAATTTTTAGGCCGATTTCGCTGCCTACTGTCATATCACCGCTGACCAAGTGTTTCTTTATAATTTTCTGTGCTAAAGTAAAACCCATTCGGATCCTCTCCTATATTTTAAATCATGTATTTATTTGCATACAGACGCGGCGGATGTAAATAACTTGCAACATTTTTAAATATGTATGCATAATCAGTCGCTGTTTAATGCAATAAATATATAAAGTATTATGTAATAAAATCATCTGCTTGTCAATCTCTTAACGTACTATGAGGAATTATTTTTTCATTTCAGATGAATTTCTTGATGAATAAACTGACAAATGTTATAATAAACTGAATTAATCAGCACTTTTATGCCTTATACGTATTTTACAGACTTCCAATGGCAGAATAAATACATTGGAGGTATGTTTATGAAAGATAATTCAAATGAGAATGAAGAGAAAAATGAAGAAAAAGTCAACCGGCCTTCAGAGCAGAGAATCATAGATACCGGGTCTGTGATCACCGGAGACGGCAGGCACGTTATACACTGCCTGACCATAATCGGCCAGATTGAAGGGCACACAATTCTTCCCTCTCAAAATAAGACAACGAAATATGAGCACGTAATACCGCAGTTAATAGCGATTGAAGAATCTTCAGAGATTGACGGTCTTTTGATTATTTTAAATACCGTTGGCGGTGATGTTGAAGCGGGCCTTGCTCTGGCCGAATTAATAGCCGGTATGAGAAAACCGACCGTCTCCATCGTTTTAGGCGGAGGGCATTCAATTGGCGTTCCTTTGGCAGTTGCAGCAAAACATTCTTTCATTGTTCCAAGTGCGACCATGACGATTCACCCAGTGCGAATGAACGGCCTTATGCTTGGCGTGCCACAGACAATGGATTATTTCCAGAGAATGCAGGAACGTATCACAAAATTCATTACAGACAATTCACATATCTCTCCTGAACGAATGAACGAGCTTTCCATGAATACAAACGAGCTGGTACTTGATATTGGGACAGTTCTTGACGGCACACAAGCTGTAAAGGAAGGCCTTATTGATTCGATGGGCAGCCTTTCCGATGCAATAGAATATCTATACAAAATGATTGACAGCGGGCGAAAAAAGGAGAAACAAAAAAATTCGCAGAATTCGAAAAATCAAAAACTAAAACTTGCAAATAGTGACCATTAAGGCGGTTTTACCGCCGATACATATTAAGGAGAAATTCCATGACAGTTTTGCAGGCAATCATTGAAGGAATTATCCAGGGAGCTACCGAGTTTTTACCGGTATCAAGCAGCGGGCATCTTTCACTCAGCCAGCATTTTTTCGGAATGCAGTCGTCAAGTTTATTTTTTGATGTAATGCTACATTTAGGGACATTAATCGCGGTTATTGCAGTGTATTATAAATTAGTATGGCGGCTTCTTTGTGAACTTGTAATGCTGTTTCGTGATCTTTTTACAGGCAGATTCAAGTGGAGCAAAATGAATACCGACCGCAGGCTGCTGTTAATGCTGATCATTGGTCTTATACCTCTTTTTCTTCTCTTTCTGCCCGTTCCGGGTACAGGGATGAAGCTAAAGGACTTCGCTGATAAATGGGCTAGCGACGGAGACATTGTTATTGAAGGCTGCTCTTTGATAGCAACCAGTATTCTTCTTACGCTTGGTATTTTCGCATCGCATAAAACTCAAAGCCGTTCCAAAATACCGGGCGGGCGCCCATACATAGGCAAAAAGGAGTATACTACAGGGGATGCGTTAACAGTCGGCTTGGTCCAATGTGTCGCTGCGATATTCCCTGGGCTTTCCCGCTCAGGTTCCACCCTCTCAGCAGGTCTGATGCGCGGCATAAACCGCAAATCGGCGCTGGATTATTCTTTCGTAATAGGTATCCCTTCCATTTTGGCAGCTGGGGCTTTAGAAATTAAAGATGCTGCCGTTCAGCCTCTTACAATCAGTATGTCAGCCATAATTGCAGGTGTAATAGTTTCGGCATTGATTGGCTTTTTTGCGATAAAGCTTCTGCGTTGGCTTGTTGCAACAGATCACATTGGAGTATTTGCAGTATATACTTTGGTTCTTGGCGTTGTCGTTGTAGTTATTGGAATAATCGAACACCATACCGGGGTGAATATTGTTACCGGTTCAAAGCTTAATTTCTAGATAATAAGGTGATTCATAGTGGCAAAAAAAAGCGGAAAATCAAAAAAGAAAACTACTGCCACTCGGAGCCGCAAAACAGCAGCTTCGAGTGAATTGCGTGACGCTCAGGCAATAAAACAACGCAGCCAGATTTATGCTGTTGTTTTATTTGCCGCAGCAATTTTAATGGGATGTTTTGTCCTGATAACCGGCGATAATGTTTGGCGCTGGTGCCACAATTTACTATTGGGGTTGTTTGGAAACTGCGCAATATTGTGGCCAATTCTCCTGCTGTACATATCGATTATAACGGCACTTGAAAAACAGACAAGCCATCCGGCAGCAAAAATGACACTTATAATCATTATAATAGCCTTGTTCTGCGCTGCAGTTTATGCATTTTCTATTTCGTCGGCGGTATCGTTAGAATCATTCCCCAAAAAACTTGGTTCTCTCTATGGAAATGGAGAAACACATACGCATGCAGGGCTTTTCGGTGGGTTGCTCGGAATCCCGATTGTTTCTGCACTCGGATTGCTTGGCTCCAGAATATTCCTTGTTCTTGCGCTGTTTGTTTCGATTATGATTCTAACGGGGACAAGCTTAATCCAGCTGTTTCGTACTCTTGCAAAACCTGCAGATGTCGTTGTCTCAAATATCAATACGGCCAGAGAACGCAGATTAATTGAGCAGAACAGACAGCAGGCGGATATCGATATTCCACTTGATGACAATGCCATGCCTCAGCATCCCGTCCGCTCTCCCGGTAAAAAGCCGGAGAAACCCAAAAAGAATGAAAAACTTGAGCGTCTTAAAAAAGTCTTTTCAATAAACCCCGAACCGGAAGCAGCGCCCAAACAGGATCCGGTAAAACCGGAAAATACTCCAGATAAAGTTCCCGATGCAGAATGTGCCGTAGTCCCGACACCTCAGCCTTTGGAACCGATACCAGCAGAAAAAAAGGAGCAAAAAGCTTCCAGTTCTGAAAAACAAATGCAAATTTCTACCGATCCGCCTGAGGATGGGAATTATCACTTCCCCCCTATTTCGATGCTCGAAACTACAAAGGAACTTAGCGAACAGGATATTGTAAGCGAAATTCAAACGAATGGACGCATGCTGGTAGATACCCTGAACAGCTTTGGAGTTCAGACATCTTTTGTCGGATACAGTCGTGGGCCTGCTGTTACACGGTATGAACTTCAGCCTGCGGCAGGCGTAAAAATCAGCAAAATCACAAACCTTTCCGATGACCTTTCTATGAATCTTGCAACTGCGGGCATTCGCATTGAGGCTCCGATTCCCGGAAAAGCCGCGGTGGGTATTGAAGTCCCAAATAAGAAGAATACCATCGTCAGAATGCGGGAACTGGCAGAAAGCAACAGCTTCGCGGCATCCAAAAGTCGGCTGACGGTGGCTCTCGGACGCGATATTGCTGGTGAAACGGCAGTCGCTGATTTAGCTAAAATGCCGCATCTGCTGATTGCAGGCGCTACAGGCTCCGGTAAATCTGTCTGCATTAACTCCATGATTATCAGCTTACTTTATAAGTCCACACCGGATGAAGTACGTTTTTTGATGATTGACCCAAAGGTTGTTGAACTAGGTATTTACAATGGAATCCCTCAACTTCTTGTTCCTGTTGTTACAGACCCAAGAAAGGCCGCGGGCGCATTAAGCTGGGCTGTTACTGAAATGCTGAAGCGTTACAAGATATTTGCAGCCAACAGCGTTCGTGATTTGAAGGCATATAATTCGCTTGCAGCCTCCCGTGATTATCAGGACGAAAGTGGACAGCCTATGGAGCGCATGCCTCAGATTGTTATTATTATCGATGAGCTGGCGGACTTGATGATGGCGGCACCGAATGAAGTAGAAGATTCTATCTGCAGATTGGCTCAAATGGCTCGTGCCGCCGGCATGCATCTCGTTATAGCTACTCAGCGCCCGTCTGTTGATGTTATCACTGGTATTATTAAAGCTAACATTCCGAGTCGAATTGCATTTGCTGTGTCCTCACAGGTGGATTCTCGGACAATTCTTGACATGGGCGGTGCGGAAAAACTTCTTGGCCACGGCGACATGCTTTTCTCCCCTGTCGGTTCGCAAAAGCCAAAAAGAATTCAGGGATGTTTTGTAAGCGACAGTGAAATTGAATCCGTTGTAGGATATATTAAAAAATCGCAGGAAGCTGACTACAGTGAGAGCATTGCAGAAGAAATTGAAAAGAACGCCGTAGAAGATAAATCCAAAGGTGACGATTCCGACACAATGGGCAATGATATGGACCCTATGATGCCTGATGCTATAAAATGTATTGTTGACTGCGGCCAGGCATCCACTTCGCTGCTTCAGCGTCGTCTCCGCTTGGGTTATGCACGTGCAGGACGTTTAATTGACCAAATGGAACAAATGGGTATTGTGGGGCCGCATGAAGGCTCTAAACCGCGTCAGGTGCTTATTACATACCAGCAATGGCTTGAGATGAATATGCAAAAGAGTGATTCTGCAGTTCAGGAAAAAAAGGAATCCTGATGGAATTATGAAAAAGAGGAACCTGCGTCAAATAGGATTCTCCATTATTTTGGTTTCTGTGGTTCTGTTTTGCATAATTGCAGCATGCATGCCAGGCGGTGCTTCGAATTCATGGCGCAAAGTTTTCACATTTTTTGGACTTAATGATTTTTCAGCATGTGCGGATTCATCCCCACTCTCGATTCATATTTTGGATGTCGGTAAGGCTGATAGTATTTTAGTTGAATGCCACGGTAAGTATATGCTAATAGACGGCGGTACTGTAGACCGTGGTGACGATGTGACGGCGTACCTGAAGCGGCGCCGGGTTAATACCTTGGATTATGTTGTCAATACGCATCCAGATGACGACCATATTGGCGGTTTAAAGCAAGTTCTGCAGAATTACTCTGTTAAAAATTATTTCGCGCCTGACATACCTGAAAAACTGATCCCATCTACTACAGAATATAAAGACGTACAATCTGTCTTGAAGTCAAAAAGATTAAGTACAGTGCATCCCAAAGCCGGAGAGTATTATCATATGGGAGATTTATTGATTCAGGTGTTGGGGCCTATTTATCCCGGAAACAGTACGAATAATAACTCCATTATACTTAGGCTGACTTTTGGAACAAAACATTTTCTTTTTATGGGAGACGCAGAGAAGGAGGAAGAAAATACGCTGCTGTCTTCCGGATTTGATGTTTCAGCCGATGTTCTAAAAGTAGGCCATCATGGCAGCGGCAATTCAACCACACAAGAATTTCTTATGGCTGTTAAGCCGAAATATTCTGCAATATCGGTAGGTTACGATACCAATAAACTTCCCAAGTTGGCAACACTAAAAAGACTTTCCGAAGTTGGTACATCAATTTATCGCACAGATGTTAGCGGAATATTGATTTTTATGTCAGATGGAAAATTCATCTCTGTAAAGACTCAAAAATAAAAAATAAGGGGAAATATTTATGAAGACTCTGACAATAGATCGAATGGAAGGCATATATGCTATTTGCAAAGATAAAGATCAAAAATTCTTTGCCATACAGATTTCAGAACTTCCTCAAGGTGCAGCCGCCGGCGATGAAATATCAATCGACGATGAAGAAGGAACTTTATCCATTACAAAAACAGCTGATAAAAAGAAGAAGTTTGTTAAGTAAAAAGAAATAGATAATAAAAATGTTCGCGGTTTATAAATCCGCGAACATTTTTATTATCTGTATTTTATAAATGCTAAAGTCTTAGTGTAACCCTATCGGTATTTGTTCGATGCATATAAACATTTTCAACTAAACCAAAACCAAAGTAAAGGCATGCAGCAGATGACCCGCCGGCGCTGAAAAATGGAAGCGTAACACCCATTACCGGGAGTAAGTCCAAACACATTCCAAGGTTAAAGATCATCTGGGCTGCAATCATCCCAAAAAAGCCCATACAAATTGAGCTTCCAAGAAGATCAGGACTTTTACGGGCAATATGCAGAGTACGCCAAAGAAGAAGCAACAGTAATAATATGATAAGACAGCATCCAATAAAGCCAAGCTGTTCTCCAGCAGCGGAAAAAATCAGGTCAGCTTCCTGCACCGGAACAATTTTTGAATTCACACGAGGACTGTGAAAAAGGCCCCTGCCCAAAATCCCCCCGCTCCCTATGGATGTGCGCGCCTGATATTGCTGCCAACCATAATTCATTACTGCATCATAGTTATCGTCTAGATGATAAGTAACGAGCATTCGTTGTTTCTGGTAATCAGCTAAAACATATTTCCATGCTAGCGGAATAGCGGCACCGATAGCTGCGAATAAAATCAAAAAATAGCGAAGCTGAATGCCTGCGCCAAAAGCCATGGCAAGAAACATACAGAAAAAGATGATTCCCGCTCCGTCGTCGCCTTGTAGATGTACAAGCACAACCGGAATCAGCGCGTGACAGGCCAACAATACAACATGCACTGGTGACCTTAACAGATCACGTTCTTTCAGAGCAGACAGATGCTTGGCGAATGTTACCATAAAGCCGATTTTTACAAGCTCACTCGGCTGAAATGACGTCCCGCCAAGACTGATCCAAGCTCTGGCATCAACACCGCCTGTGTTTGTTACAGCAAGACCAAATTTTAAAGTATAAACGATTAAAAACAGGCAAAAGCCAGCAACGATATACCAAAAGACCGCAATATCATGATAATCGATAAACGTAACAATCACAGCACCGAAATACCCAAGCATGATTGCAATCAGCATCGTAACAAAATAGCTTTTTCTTCCGGAATCTGTAGGAACAGTCTTTAACAGCAACAGGCTAAAGGCTGAAATAATCATCATTAATGACCAGTATATTTTTTCAGTCTGCTTAAAATAGTTTACAAAAGATTTTAATACCCGCATGACTTCACCTCACTAGCTTTATTATAGAATGTATTGGCGAAACATGCAAGGAAGTCTGCAATTATTGTCCGCCGGTATTTCCTATTTCTCCGAAATGTGCTATAATTTTTTCAATTATGTGTAAAGTTGGAGGAATCGGGAATGCTTTCGGATATTGAAATAGCACAACAAGCACAGCCAAAACCGATTGCGCAGATAGCTTCGGAACTTGGCATCCAGGATGAGGAATTTGAACCTTACGGAAGATACAAAGCAAAGTTAAGTGATTCTCTGTATCAAAGACTGTCGGGTAAAAAGGACGGAAAACTGATTCTGGTCACAGCGATTAATCCCACTCCTGCAGGTGAAGGCAAAACAACTGTTTCCGTTGGCCTTAGTGAAGCTATGGCTAAAATAGGCAAAAAAGCCGTTTTGGCTCTTCGCGAGCCCTCGCTTGGGCCTGTTTTTGGGATAAAAGGCGGCGCCGCTGGCGGCGGATATGCGCAGGTTATTCCGATGGAAGAGATCAATCTTCATTTTACAGGTGATTTTCATGCAATTACTTCCGCAAACAATTTACTATGCGCATTGCTTGACAATCACATTCAGCAAGGGAATTACCTGCAGATTGATCCCCGCAGAATTCTGCTTCCGCGCTGCATGGATATGAATGACCGCCAACTGCGCGGCGTTATTTCCGGGCTCGGCGGAAAGGCCAGCGGTGTACCGCGCCAGGATTCATTTTGCATTACAGTTGCCACAGAGGTTATGGCAGCATTCTGCCTAGCAGCGGACCTTAAAGACCTAAAGAAACGAATGGGAAGAATACTCGTTGCCTATACTTATTCCGGCGAACCTGTTTATGCGCACGACTTAAAAGCGGAAGGCGCAATGACTGCATTATTGAAGGACGCAGTTAATCCGAACCTTGTTCAGACATTGGAAGGTACCCCGGCGATCATTCACGGCGGACCTTTCGCCAATATTGCACATGGCTGCAACTCTGTAAGAGCGACCCGGTTTGCTCTGAAACTGGGAGATTATTGTATTACAGAAGCAGGATT
>DATALZ010000071.1:0-19580 GCA_036260805.1 Caproicibacter sp. | reverse complement strand
TAAATCCTGATTTGTAATAACAAAGCAATTTTCAACTGGTATAAATTTGCATATTCGCTCAATGGTTTTTAACAGCATACATTTATCGCCGTCAACGGTAATAAATTGTTTTGGAAATTCTTCTCTGGAAATAGGCCACAGCCTTGAGCCAGATCCGCCTGCCATAATAACAGCATATTTATTCAATTTTTTTCACCTTTTACAAATAAACTCATTTTAAAGCCTTAGTGCCATACTATGCTTGGATATTAAGCTTTGTTCGATTCTCCATACGATGATTTTGTGTCATTTTTCCGTTGAGTACAAATTTTGTAACAGCTACAGTAAGTACGATTTCGATACCTACTCTCATTGGTGTCAGAGAACATTTTGTATTCGCATGATCAGACCCTGTTAGAATTATTGTCGATAATACTCACGAATAAAGAAAAAAGGTCGATTGCCCATCGCTTATTCAATCAGCACGCAAAGCCTTTCTTTGATTTAGCCCTATATTTACTCTTAGTTTACTTAAAGTATAAAGCTATTTTTTCTTTAATTGTAAGACTTGTGGGTATAGAAAGCAGTTGGGGAAAATATGGACTACCTCTGCAAGCAAAAAACAATTTGACATTTTTTCTTTCACGCTTTACAATAGCGTTTGAAGAACTATGATTTGCATTGCAGCGGATCGTTAGTTTACGGAAGACACGTTTAACGGAACGTGCCTTCTTTTTTTTGTCTTTAAATCGGAAGAGAATGTACCGGCTATGACGATAAGCTTTTGTCCGTCTGTAATGCCGCCTGACGCGGTTTATAAACGTATACCGTCTAAGATACTTTACTGACTGAACAATGCGGCTGTGACTGATTCCTGTGTCTTTTGCGATAGTGTTCAAGCTAGGAAACGCTTCGCCCTGAACGCTCATACATTTTTTAACAAAGCAATAGACCATAAAATCCGTGCTTCCGATCTGCGTCTGAAAGACCTGATAGTCGACCTTAAACCAACGGCCAGGCAGCATATTGACCATGTATTTGTTTTTCAGATTCCCCCGGTAATTACGACGGGTTTCTTTGGAAATAAGCTGCTGTTGGAGCAATTCCTTTACTGCCTGAGCTGCTGTCTTGCGATCCATATGACAGTTACATGAAATTGTATCGTAGCTAACAACAGCCGCATGAAGAGCATTCATGCGGCTGATAAGATAGGCGTAGACAAACATTGATTTTGGGCTTAGCTGATACGAGAAGATTTTGTTCGGCATTTTGAAGAATCGCATTTTTTAAACCGCCTTTTTTTGACTGAGATATGGAGCAGGATCGACCTGACTTCCATTGACTCTGATTTCAAAATGACAATGGTTCCCGGTACTGTCGCCTGTACTGCCGACCAAGCCAATCACTGATCCTCTTTGAACCGCCTGTCCCGTAGTTACCAGAAGCTTGCTGCAATGGCCATAGAGTGTACTATATTTTTCATTTTGTTTTATAACGATTACATTTCCATATCTGTTATATCCATTACCTGAAGCTCCATAACCAGCAAAAACAACAGTTCCAGATGAAGCTGCGTATATATTTGTTCCTACCGGTGCTGCAAAATCGATTCCTTTATGTAACACACCGTCGTCATAACCGTACCCGCGTGTTATTGAATATGTTCCGGGTTTCAGCGGATAACCGAACGTACCTGATCCGGTTGAATTGAAATTGTAGTATTTCAGGACGCGGTTAACGTACTGCGAATCACCATAACTTTTACAGTTCAGGTCTCTTGCTTTTAGCTCGGAGAATTGAATAGCATTTGCCTGAGAATATCCGCCGCCGTGTTCAAAGGCCCAGCTGATGTAACCGCCGCCGAAGTTATAGCCTTGCAATGCCAAACTGATACCTGGTATGTCGCTCGGTGATTTACAAAGGGCTGCGCGAAGACAGCTTGCCAGATATTCCGTACCTATCTCGATTGAATATTTCGGATCAGTGATGCTGTTCGGCTTATTAGGGTATTTGGTATTGAGAGGACATTCGCTGCATTGCATTAAATCTTTTCTAGACCCGCCGCTCTCCTGCTGCATTACGGATAGCACAAGCAGCACATAGTCAGGGATGCCATACTTTGAACAATATTGACTTACAATTGGCTGATAAGCCAGGACTTCCGCCGACAGGGTTCCGTCTCCGCCGCCGTCGATATTGGATTGACTTCCGGCAGCTGATCCGCCGACGACCGCAGCCAAAAAAGCCCCGATTATAAAAACAAAAAAAATTGGAGTCATAACAGCTCCGACTATGATAATTATTTTTTTGTGCATTATAAGCGCCTACCGTTCATATTCCTTTTCATTTTCAATCTCCTGCTGCAATCTCTCAAAAGCCATTTGGTTTTTGGCATTTTCATAATCTTTTTTCAGAGCTTTTTTAAGGTTATAAATGCTTTCAGTATGGCTCTGGACACAGTGCTTTCTGTAGAGCAGTTTTTGTCTGGCAGAAGATTTTTTTGTTAATTGCACGTGTTCAGCTTTCACAGCTTTATCGTAATCCCTCAGTTCACGGAGTACCGCATTTCCCATCCTGGTATAGAGATCGTTTGTCTTTGTGATTTTGTATTGTAAATACAGCTTTTCTTTTCCGGAGCCATAGATGGATTTAAGATACTCCTGTTCCTGATCCAGACGTTTCATTAGCTCTGCATAATCTTTTTTGTGGTACAGGTTAATGTACAGCTTTGTAAACTGATCGATTTGCGGCCTAACCGAGCTTAGTGCATTCATGTTATAATTCCAAAGCCGTTTGTCGGCCGGAAGCTTCCTGTAAAGATTCAGGAACGCACCGTGTAAATCCTTGTCACGATATGTAAGCCTGCTCCGTTTCTCCGCAACAATATCATCCCGGATAATTTCATTGATTTTTTTCAGTTCAACGGAACGGTCAACGATGTTGTTTACAATTTTTGATTTCACCTTGCAGAAAGTTGTTTTATTCATATTGCCTTTGAATTGAACTTCCTTTTTTGTTGTGCCGTCTTTGTCCTTTACTTCGAATTCTTTCCGCCTTCGGGTGGGGGTTGGCTCAACGAGCGCAATGTGAACATGAATGTTATCGGTGTTGTAGTGAATGGAAGCACTCCAAACCGCAGCTCCATCCATCTTTTCATCCTTAATCTCTTCCTGCATCGCAAGCCTGGTAATGGTTCTAATTTTATCCTCGTCCAGCAATCCAGATGACCGCTCATACAAGCAGTTCTTTTCCAAGAATTCATTCGTAAAACTGATTACTTGCTGCCACATGGGACTGTCTGCTTTTTGAGCTTTAATGAACTGATCCTTTAACCGTTGCTTTTCTTCGGCAGTCAATTTATCTTTTGTAGCAGTGAATAACGCGGACGCGCAATTGGATTCCGCGTTGAAACCGGGCGAACGTTTTTTCGGATCATCCATGTAGTCCGCATAGACCGAATATAGACCATATGCCTGACTCCGAATTGCAGCGGGCCGGTCAATGTAATTGATATACTCGGAAAACTTTTTCTCTGAAAAGACATACCTTGATGTAAATATCACACCAGGCGTCACCTTGTCGGGCATACAATCATATCCTTTAAAACACTATTTCATCCACAGAAACGATACTGTCCATACTGTTTTCATCCGACTTTAGGTTAGCGTTATCCGTTTTTTCTTTATCCGCTTTTGCTTTTGCTCCGTCAAGACGTTTCTGCCTGAATGTTGCGATACGCTCCTTTTCTTTTTCTCTGGCCCGTACCAACTGCGGCGTATCATCCTCAAAGAATGTACCGAATCCCTGAGAAGCTATCAGCGTGTTCAGCAGCATTATGATTATGTCGCTGTTGCGGTCTGCATTGTTGGCCCCCAGGCGAATTCGTGTAAGAGTATCAGAAAGTTCGTCCGCAACCTGTTTCGCGATTCCCTCAATTAAAATTTTCGTCGCTGGGATATCGTTTCGGTGTTTATGATCTTCGATAATTTCAGTAAGTGCAGCCGTAAAATTTGGAAGATGATGTTCACTGCGATATTTTTCAATATACTCTAAAGAGGACTCTTCAAAATAGAAATTTTTTCGCTTCCTCATTTAACATCTTCCTCCAAAATGGTTAATATCTTTTTCTTAAGCAGAGAATCGCCTTGAATTACATCCAGGCATCTTTCCAAGATTTCTGTATATCTCTTTTCAAAGCTTTTGAACTCTTCCAGAGCTGCATAATTGTTGATAAGATTCGCCACAAAAAAGCTTCGCGAAATTCCCTGCTTTTTTGCAAGCTCATCGATTTTAGCGACTGCTGCGGGGTCAGCCCCGCGAACTTTGATTTCCAATTTCATGCACCTGTCCATTTCATTTTTTCTTAAAAGGCCGCGAAGCGAATGATCGGTTTTACCACAAAGGGGGCGGCGCGCCAGCGCGCTCTCTTAGGGGTAAAGAGCATAAGGGGATTCTGTCCCCACATGATGTGGGGAGTTAGGCAAAGCCTAACGAATCTGTGGGGACACGTATTTCTGCAAATCTGTATATTCTTACGTATTAAATGTGTACGTTTTACGTATGTTTTTAGATTCCTTTCTTAATCGACTGTAACAGATACGCTTGAACTTTTCGATGAAGGAGAAGCCGACGAAGTGAAAGAAGCTTTTGAATTAACAGAGGAGCTTTCTGCGTCCGGTTCTGTAAATTTACCGCTTTTGGTATCGTTCCATTTCTGGCTTAGCTTTTTAACTTTTGCTTGATGTTCAATGATTTGCTGCTGGAAACTTTTAATGGAATTTTTTAAGTCATCAATTGAAGAGGTCTTATTTTGTATCACAGAATCCGAACTCTTGATTTCATCCTGAGTCTGGTATTTTTGATTTTCTTTAATCGTCTGAATGTCAAAATTCAACTGCTGAATTTCAAGGTTTTCTTTATCGATTTGTGCGTTGCAGTCCGCGATACTTTTCTTTTCCGCTGCAATCTGATTGTCAATTGACTTAAGCGAATAGAGTAATTTGGACTGAGATTTCAGGGAATTGTTTTTCGTGACTTCTCTAATATCACAGAGAAAATTTGCTCCGCTTTCAGAATTCAGAATCTCGTTCTGTGACGAACTGCCGGTATCAATATCCGTAGATTGCTCTTTGATCCAGAGGGAAATGATATCCCAGCTGTTAGGAACATCGTTGATCTGAATAACAAGAAGACCGTCGTTACAATAAGCAACGTCGGTCTTTAATGCGGCTGTTTTATTTCGGTTCGTATGAGCAATTGGATTAAACTGAATCCCCTGTGTACTGTCAGAATTTTTTACGTCAAATGTTATTTCCATGAACTGATTTGTCACATTATACTGCCAGCTCCGCAAGAGAAGTGTTGTGCTTGCCGATGTGTTTTTTTCCGTACCAATATTGGTGTTCTCAATTTGCAGATCACTAGGCAGCCATAACTTACTCGTTGTAAAAATGAGCATCAGGCTAAAGAATACAGCTAAGAATATTTGAAACTCCTTATTACAATTTTCAGCAAGTCTTTTCTGATACAGTTTTACTTTTTCGACTAACATATCAGGCACCGCCTTTGAACAGCTGCTTTTCTTGCTCCGTAATGTGGATATAGGTATGTAAAATATCCTCGCCGGTTGAAAGGAAACATTCGCCCTGGCCGAACCGTGGAATCTGTTTTAGCTGGCTTTCTGTGAGCCGGTCACCAAAAATATTTCTCATGATTTCCTGGCAGTTGGATTCCTGCTGCATGATGAATTTGTATTGTGTAAGTTCAAACAATATTTTTAATTTCTCAACTGCTTCACTGTCATTGTTTTGCGGAGCATAGTCGCGTATCGAATGGCTGGCCAGAGTCAAGCCGGTAAAATATTTTCTGCTTTCACGCACAATACCGATCATATAATCCAAAGCGAGAGGATTCCTGGTGTTGATAATTTTGTGTGATTCATCTACCATCAGGAGCAGCTTTGGAATCTGGTAAATCGGCTTTCCGTTTTCATACATTTGTTTATTCGGAACACCGATCCGGATCATATCATCAAACATGAGAGATAAAATATTAAAGAGAAGCGCGTTAAAAATTTCAGATTTTAGTGTGCTTACGTTTTGAACATTATAGACAAGGATTTTCTTATCCGTGAGGTTCGGAATGGAAGTTGCACCGTTGAACATCTTTCCATAACTGTGTACCAGGTTGCTTAAGGTCAATTCAATGTTTTCAAGACGTCTCCATTTTGTAGGGGAAAGATTGCGATTTGCTAATCCCTTTTCAAAGTCTACATACAAGTCGTTTCGAACCAATTCGAGAAGATCATCAAAAGTTGGATATGCTTCGGGGGGAAGGCCGGTAATGTGCTGTGTCTCGTTTGTATTGCTGATCCATAGCCCTTTGACTTCATACAGTCTGCGGACATATTCCTCAAATTCATTTCGATCGGCTTCATCGGCGGTAGGGCAGAGGAACTTATACAGCGAATTCATTTTTGACAGATGATTTGCGAAACTGATTGTTTCGTCCTCAGCGGTTTTGAAAACTTCCAGATAGTTAATGATACCTGAACTGCCGTCCAGTGTGACAATGGTGCCGCCTAACTTAAGAGCGAGGTCGCTGAATTCACCGGTTACATCAATAATGCGTATATAGTTACCGATCATTCCGTTGTTTTCAACAAGCAGCTTCATAAGTGTGGATTTGCCGCTGCCTTTTTTTCCAATGATTAACCCATCATAGGAAAGCCTGGCCAATGTTTTTTTGAATTGGTCTAATATAATATTTCCACCGGTTGACGAAGTACCGATCGGGAACCCGAATTCATCATCCAGCTGCTCAAAGTTGAACGGATATCCACCGGCAAGGGAAAATGCCGGGAGAGGATTCCCCACACGTTTATTCCGCTCCTTTATTTGCAAATGGTACGGCTGAAAAAGTGCTTTGTACATGAATTCCGTTTCGTTGAGGAAGACAGCGCACCGGTAATCGTCACTTTCAAGTTCATCAATGATTGCGCCTACTTTTTTATCTACTTCTGCCTTTGTCCTTCCGGCTACATATAACCGGCACTGAATCAACTTTATTACCTCACCCTGCGTCTTTACGGTTGTCAGCATATCTTTCAGAAGGTTATAGTTCTGTTCGGCTTCGATCCGAGTTGCATCGTCATTGGAATGTTCGTACCGAACTTCAAGCTCGTTTAAGGAATGAACGATATCGTCCTGTGCATCCGAAGACTGCTCCGTCGCAACATCCAGGACGGAGTAAACGTCGTCGATATTCATTAGTCTTGTCAGCCAGAAATCGTATGCCTGGGCGGGATATTCATAAACCATGATACTGGAAACGTAACCATCACCGGTTTTTATATACCGTTCATCGTCAAGTTTTAAATTACCCTGCGGCTGTATCCTTGAAATGAGAGCAGCATTATACACTACCTTTTTTTCGGAAGTCTTTTGCTTATCGCGTTTTAGAAGACTCATTATCTTCACCTCTTATACTTTTATTTTTTTATTCATGTTGTTTAACTGGAAGATTATATTTTCTTTTTTCTCACGCTCAATTGGCTTGAAATTGAAATAGGACTGTTGCTTGAGCAAAGAATAAAGCGTTTCATATTGAGCCTTGTCTTTTGCGAAAACCATGATAAAAGCTTCGCGGTCTGTGGTAGTCTGTTCCAAGTTTTGTAACGCAGCAAGCTTTTCTTCAAGAAATCTTTCATATTTGCTCAGCTCAGGCTGCTTAAGCTTATAGGAAAGAAAAGCTTGTTGCAGCTTCGTGTTTGTTGGATAGTTCAGAGAAATGAACTTGAAATCCTGGGAGTATTTCTGTAAGAACTTCGCATTGTTATAAACAAGGTTTTCAATCTCATCATCTGCTGCATCGTAGTAAGAACGGCCCTGAATTTGAAACAGGTCTATGATACTTTCATCATCCAGAATGAAATAGTTATTCTGATAATCCCTGATAGGGAAAACCGACAGGATTTTCTTCTGATCGGCAGGTCGAAGGTCTTTTTTCTTTGAGCTATTAGTGATTTTAGAAGAATCGATTTTGCTCCGCTTATCTTTTTTTCGCTCCGCATTGAGCTGCTTTAATTCGTCACGGTGTTCTTTTGCTTTTTCTTTATATGCCCGTTCCTGATCCTTTAATTGCTGCCGTTCTTCTTTAGTGAACATGACCGTTTTCCTCCTGTCCCTGAACATGATTTAAAGAAAAATGTGTTGTACGGTCTTTATCCAAAAACAACAGAATCGCTTCCCAGTTCCTTTTTTTCGGATTGCTTCTGGCCGGTTGAATCAAAAAATAGCTGCCAAGCGCTACTGTGATCCAGTAGGGAATTTGCAGCCATGAATGTACAAAGTTCTTTAGTATGAGGAAAATGCCAAGCAATAAGGAACAGGTAACGACGTCTTTCCACCAGATACGGGGTTTGTCTAATATTTTGTATTCCTCTTTCAGCTTTTTGGGAATCTGATATGTCATTTCTTGTTCTCAACTCCTTTAATCTGATTTCTCTCCGCATTAATTTCCTGTTCGGCCCACGATTGATTATTCTGACTTTCTGTAATGTGCTGGGTTGGAAAGCTCTTTTCCTGGCTAGCGCCAATATCATAGCTGTGCCCATCATTTTTCAGAGGTGCCAGACTAACCCTGTTTTGCCACTTTTCATTATTGTCTTCCTTTTTGACTTGACGGACAGCTTGATGGTGGCTTAAATCGTTGTTACCCTGCATCTTTGCCTGAACCTTTTCTTCTCTTGCAACTTTTTTATCACCATGCGCTTGCATGGTTCCGCGAGTCAGATTATACATACGCCTTGCCGAATTCACTGTACCCGATCCGTTAATCCTGTTTTTAATACCGGAACGAACAGCGCCTCCGATTGTCGCAGCGGCTACAGGACTTTCGGCGATCTGTTTACCAGGATTGCTTCCTTGACCCGGAACACGTTGACCTGATCTCTGCTGTAATGAACTTATCGAATCGGATTTATTTGTATTCTCGGCAGTTCCATTAATATTGTTGTTATTTAGGCTCGGAGCTGATGAATTCTCTGGTACGCTGGAAGGACTGTCTGGTGTTGCCTGGTTTGAAACATCAGCGGGAGAGTTAATTTGTGTTCCCTTATCCTGTTGGCCGGACTGTTCCGATCCGGATTTTTTGGCTGCGGCAGGATCGGATTGTCCCTGGCGTATAGCTGCAACCCTTTGACGGTTCTCCGCAGCTCCGGAAATTGTACCGGCAGCCATACCGCTCATTTTCCCTGCTGCGCTTCCGGCCTTGCCAACAAGTCCTCTTGCAGCACCGAATACACCTTTTGTCTTTAGCGCGTCTATCGCCCCTCTGCCACCGGCTAAAGCAATTCCGCCTGCCAACATACTGCTGGCTGCTTTCAGGCCAAATAGAGTCCGTGTAGCATTATGTAATCCGGCGTCAACACCGAGAATCTGTTCAAAAAGGTTCGGCCCGTCGATCTCAGCCCACGCAAGAGAAACCATTAGAATTAATCTCAGAAAAATATTACTGACTTTCGAAATATACGACATTCCAAGAATGTAAATTTGCAGCATATAAAAGACTGCGAAAAGAGTACCAAGCGTAGAAATTAGCATTTGGATACACTTCTTAAGCCTTTGTGCCGTGAACACATCAAGAAGCGCCATTACCTGAGTCATTGTTTGATTGATTGCCAGTTCGAAAATGAGTCTTGATATTTTAATACTGCTGAAAATCAAAGCTACACCGGTAACGATCAGGGTACTTAGAATACTCAACCAGTCTATATTCCAGCGGTAATAATATTCCGAGAAGATAGGCAAATTTACAACACCGAACTGTCCGGTTCCCAAATCCTGCAATGTCTGAGTGCCGTTCGTATCCGTGGATACTTTTTTGCTCCACACTTCCTTATGAGTCATATTATCCGGAGTAACAAGCTCTGTAGCATTTATTTTTGTAATCTGTGAGAGATCAGATTTCGGCATTGCGTAATAATTTTTGTAATTCAGCGTAGTGCTTTTAAATCCGTTTGTATCATACCTGGTTACGTCAGTGATGTTATCAACTAAAATCCGGTCGGACATTGTTTGCATCTTCCCATTCGAGTCTGAATCAATATATGAAATTGCCTGATTTGTAAAGGTATAGGCAGTAGATAAAAGAGAGGGGAGAGCAATCGTGATTACAATTCCCACAATAAAGTTTGAAACAATCGGCGTGAATTTCTGCGGCTTGATAATTGTCTGTATGCCAAGAACGACCACGACAACTCCGATCAGCGCAACTGCAATCGGCAAGACTTTATTTTCCAGGTCTGTAACGCCGTTGCTCGTAAAAAAGCCGCCGATTGCATCGTTAATTCCGTAAATCACATCTTCCAGCCCGCCTACAATCCAATGCAGGAATAGCACGACGCTCCAACCAAGCTGCCTCATGATATTTGGAAGGATTCCATTTGATTCAAGCGGGTACTGGTTAAGGATAGCTTTCACTTTATCGTCAGGCAACGTG
Organism: Caproicibacter sp.; assembly: GCA_036260805.1. Lineage (GTDB taxonomy): Bacteria > Bacillota > Clostridia > Oscillospirales > Acutalibacteraceae > Thermocaproicibacter. The sequence continues at coordinate 9,101 of DATALZ010000071.1, read as the reverse complement.
TCAGCAACAGCAGCGACAGGATAAAGAAGGATCAGCGTTGCGAATGTCCCTAAGATTATTGAAAACTTAAAACTAAAACATTTCTGGAGCCTTTTAAATAATCTCAACCGATTCACTCCTTTCCGGTATTTGAGATAATTGTAGATTTTGAAGTACCGTATAAATATCGTCGTATGTCTGTTGTGATATTTTTTCTGAATCTAACAGCGTTTGCAAGAAACCATCGAAATTCGTTATTGTAACAGAGAAATTGACAAGCTCAGAATCAATGCTTTCTAACGATAAGAATCTCAATATTTGATTCTTTTGAAAAGGTGCTAATACCTCGTTTAAAAGCGGATCATAAGGCAATGATGTTTCGATAATTTCTTTCTCTTCCGATTTTTCTTTTGGAGTATAGACAATATCATTCAAATGAATATCTTTATGGCAGCAGCTTTCAGAAAGGTTCAGAGATTCAAAGGATTTTTGCGGATCGAAGTCCTCTGCCAGATATTCATACCGATACTTCATTGCAGTTTCGCCGTGATTGAAAATGGGATTTGGATGGATCTTCCGACCGGAGAGATCTGTACGTTTCGTGATCCGCACAATCGCGCTTTCCCCAGGCTTAAATTCCATAAGTTCGTTTGGATTCAGTAACGGCTGGGTATCAACGTGTTCTCCGATATGTTTGTCCAAAGATAAATTTTTGTCCTCGCTTCGGGAAAACACCGTAATGGTTTTATTCCCGATCAGCGAGGACATTTTTCGAGCGGTATCTTCTTCGATTGTCAGAAGATAAATTTGATTTCCGCAGTTACCAATGATGGTTTTGCCGTCATGCTCACCGTAAAGATTATATATTTGGGAGTATGCCTGGACGATCAGATCAAAACGGATATTGCGGCCAAGGCATACCGAAAGAATATGAGCCATTTCTGGAATCGGAGTAATGTTGCCGAATTCATCCAGAAGAAAAACAACTTCCCGCCAGCATTTCCCGCCGACAATGGAACTTTTCTTTGATAAGACGTAATACAGCTGGCTGATGAACATGGTTGCCAGGAACTGATTGGAAGTATCGTAATCCGGTAAGACCAGAAAAACAGCAGTTGGATAATCCTTACAGAATCCGACATCTTCAAGATTTACCGTGTTCTCGGAAGTCATTTTTGCGATATTTTCCATTGTAAATTTAATCAGCTGAGAAAGTGTATTCGCAAAAATATTCCCTTTTGTTTTGCCGGTTGCATAGGCAACAGAAGAATACTGGATACGGGCAATGTCATTTAGGCCACGATTAGAAAAGAATTGATCCAGCTTGCTTTTATCGTCTTCCTTCGGTTCACCTAAATCAATCAGCAAGCGGGCAACAGAATACATATTTATTTTGTTGTACCATTTTTGCTTTTCGTTAGAATCTGTACATTTTTCTGCTTCGGCGCAGCAATCAATCGTAATAGCCAGAATCAAAGCATTGGTAAGGGCAATACTCCAATTTTCCCATGTCTTATCTTTCGCATTTGGATCATGAAACAAAACGTAAGACAAGGTGTTCGCAAGAAGCTGCGCTTCTGCGATATTCCCTTGAAGATATGCTTCCAGTACAAGCTGCAAGGGGTTATATGACAATCCCATAAAGTTCAGAAGATCGAAAGTAAGGACTCTGTAATTCCTTTTTTCCAGAGTGCTTTTTGAAGCGCAGACCAGTTCGCCTTTTGGGTCTGCGACGATCAAACTGGCCCGATCCTTAATCGCTTCGGCTCTGCTGTAGATGTCGATGGTTGGTATTACAAAAAGCTCGCCTTTGCCGCTTCGCGGCGTACCAATGATTAAATTGTGGACAGGGCTATCGTCAATAAAAATCTGGTCTTTATATCTTGAAACAGGAAAACCGCCCTTACCGTCATAAAAGACTTCTTTTTCCGGAACACTCCTGTATTCTTTTTTTAACTCTTTTACTGTTTCAAAATGGCGGCTGCCTTTTACTTTGCTGTTTGAAAGCGGCGTCAGATTTGTTTTCATTAAATACCAGAGCCGTCCGGAAAAAACAAGTGACAAAAAGCCGCAAAAAAGATAGAACCATTTGAACATCTGCCAATTAAAATAAAAAGGATTTGGCCATAGAAAAGCGTGGTGGGATTTTATCCCACCGGCTTTTAAACTGCTGCGAAAGTAGTCCCAACAGTTCACCAGCAATGAACCGGAAAAATTGAACAATATCATAAAGGCAGAGAAAGCAAAAACGACAACGAGGATTACTACTCTTGTATCGGAAAAGATACGTTGTATCTTTATTCTGAAATCTTCCATGTTGCACCTCTTTTTAAAAGCAAGTCGGACAAAATGTCCGACTTGCACAATAGAAACCTAAAATGCACACAACCCGGCTATGAAAGCTTTAATTACGGAACATCCGGCACACATGACCATTCCGACAATTGTGCAGACAATTCTGACTTTACCGGTTTCGACTGCGTTTCGACCGCCTGTCATGAACTGAATTCCCGCAACAACAATGAAGAAACCGGCAAGGCAGCCGCCGATGATCTGCCCGGCAGTCATAAAGTTATTGATTGTCGTTTCCATGCTGGACGGTAAAGTCACTGCCAAAGTATGGGGCATAGCTGCCATAAAGTTATGTACAGCCAATGTAAAAGTTCTCATGTTAATTTCCTTCCTTAATGTTTAATGCCGACAATACAGTGTCGGAGTTTTCCATAATGAATTCCAAGTGCTTTTTATTAAGCCAATCGTCATAGTCGATACCCTTCTTTTGAAGAATTGCTTCAACAATGGCTTTTGTTTTTTTGTCTACCGCCATTACCGTTCCACCTCCATTCCCTTCTCACGCGTTTTTGGGGGAGCTACAATATTTCGAAGACAATCATTAATGTCTTTGCCTTTATGGGGACTCAGGAGTTTAACACGGATATTCGGATATTCCTTGCTGAGTTTTTCAGCAATTTTTTTATTCGCTTTTTTACCCGCCGCGTCGGTGTCATTTGCAAGGATGACTTCCTTTATCTGAGGATTCTCCCGGAGCCTGGTATACAGGGCTGCATCTTTTCCCGTACCACAGGTAGCGAGATAGGATGCTGCATTCACCGGCAGTCCTTGTCTTTTTCTGAGAGACATAATGGAGAGCGCGTCAATCGGAGCTTCACAGATGTAAAGCCTATCCGATTTGTAATTAACCATCCAGCCGATATCCTGTCGGCTTCCTGCCACATCACGTTTAAAAGAAGAGCCAGTAAGGGAAGTATGCCGTGTTGCAAAAGCAGCAATGCCGTCTTTGTCTTTACCGACAAAAACGGCATTGTGTTTATTGTCCTCGTAGATCAAGCCACTCTTGAAACAATCCTGGACGATCTCCGGATCAAGGCATCGGGTCTTAACCAGGTAAGCGTAAGAATGGCTGTATTTGCCGTTCACCTTATCCGGCAGGACGAATTCCTTTTTCTCAGGCGCGGGCTTAGGCTTCTGCTCATGCTTTTCTACCGGCTGAATGGTATCAAAACGGTTTCCGACATACTGATCCTTAAGTTTTTGAATCGCTTCCTTTTCAGAAAAGCCGCCGAAGTGCATCATGAAATCAATTGCGGAGCCTCCGTCGCCGGTCGAAAACCTGTAAAAGCTGTTGGTATCCTGATAAATCCGAACGCTGTCATGCTCTTTCAGAGAATAGTACCCACCTGTCTTGACCGGAGTAAAGCCCATATCGGAAGCAACCGTCAATAGTGGTACATCGTGTTTAATGTAATTCAGAACGGCGGCATCCTGCTCTTTATAATCCTGCTTACTTTGCTGTGGTACAGGTTTCTTTGCTTTGCCCTTTGAGTGAATGTTTTCAGCAGTTACGTTATTATTCTCAACTTTCTGTGGTTCGGGAACCATATTGACTTGCTTTTCCTTAATAATTTCCTCATCCAGCAGATGAATCAATTGCCGGTTTTCCGGAACATCAAACGTCGGGTCTTCAACGGTCTTATCAAGCTTTTCCTTCATAGCGGTAAAGTTTATCTTATCCACGGAATTCCATTTACTCATATATTCCTCGGTCGGATCGGAGTAGAGAAGACCTGTAGAAAGTTTTTGCGAGCCATCCGGGTATTCCAGCATTACAGCATCAACAGTCCTTTCATGACCATTAATGGAATCTGTTTTCTGGAAGCAGCCGACGATATAAACTGGCAATGAAGGATTCAGAGATTTTTTGATTTCATTGTGGTATAAATCAAGAATCTTCTCATGAACATCCGTTGGTATCGGAAAGCCTTTTTTTTCTTGTTCGGAGAAGTATTCTTCGAGAAACTTATCACCCGTTTGGCGATCAATTTCCTGAACTCGCTTTACGGCACAGCGAATAGCCGCTAATTGTGATTCTGATAGGTCTTTCTGTTTCTGACGTAGCTTTACAACGGGCGCCAAAGCGGGTTCAAGCTCATTCCGCAGATTGTAGTAGGTTGAATTGATTGTTTTAAGGACTTCATCCAGGCTAAAGTCCTTTAAACGAATGCAAGCATTGTAATTCTGAACAAAGTGGTTTTTTCTTGAATCTGTTAAATCAATTCCTACATATTGTTGGAGCATAATCGAAATAGCATCAGCTTCGAATTCTTTAACTCCTGTTGGGAGTTTAAATGCTTCTTTGCTATTATGCATGAGAGCATGACCCAGCTCATGGGTGAGAGTGGAAAGCCGTTCTGTGTCATTCAGCTTGTCACTGATCCGGATTACATTCTCTAATGGGTAAAAAGCACCCCGCAATGAGATAGACTGTAAGTCTGTTTCGATTACGGGGATTCCTTTTTTCTCTGTGTAATTTTTGATAGCCTGGTAAAGCTCAGCGTGCTGATCGGACGAATAACCCATATCAAATATTTTCGGGTAATCTTCCGGGGGACAATCCGTCTGAGAAATATCGAAAACATTTCCAACACCAAACCGTGTCAATGTGACTGGCTTTAGTTCACCATTAGCAATTTTATCTTTCTCTTCCGGATTTGCATCGACGACGCGCTTGTACTTCTTTTTTCCGTTTTCTTCGCCAACTACAATCAGCTCTGTCCGGATAGGGTAAAGAACTTTGATTCCGTGCTGTCCTTTTCGTACATGATAGCCTTTTTTGTTCCAGTCGCGGAAACTTGCAACGTATGTTGAGAAGGAATTCTGACTGTAAATCAATATGGTATTGTTAATTGAGTAATTGTAAAACTGGCTTTTAAAAGCCAGCATTTCAGCAATCTTTTCTGGATTTTGGTGGTAATTATCCATAACAGTTTGCAGGGTTTGTTTGATTTCGTTCAGCCGATCAGTTTGTTTATGAAATGTTTGTGCTGCCATTTTACTTTCCCCTTTCCAGGAAAGATTCAATCTCTTTCTTTAGTGGTTCGCCGGCATTTTCAAGCGGAGTCAAATCTTCTTTCAGTTCAACAGTGCCAATTTCAAATGCGGCGGGATCGTCAACGGTTAAAAAGAGGATTGCGTTGGAATCGTCCTGAAAGATTACGGCATCATCTAACGCGCCAATTACCGTTGCCAAATCCGGTTCATTTGCCGCCTGTCCGTCTTTGTAATTACTTAGGTTTTCTTCAATCATAATTAACAACCCTTTCTATATAATTTCAGGTGATTTGAAATACCTCATCCTCGCTTAAGGTTTCGACCAGTTCTTCATCACTTGCGGAAACAGCCTTGTTTTCAGGCTCAGGCTGCGTAGGCTTAGTTTTATTGTCGCAGAATTCAAAGTTATATACGATAATATAGGGATCATAGGCACGGCCCTTTTCTTTATCGTATGGCGGGACTTTCAAAGTGCCGCTGATATAGATTTTCTGGCCTTTATGGACATTTTTAAAGATAAAGTCTCCCATACCGCGCCAGGCCGTCGCATTGATGTAATCGACTTTATCCTTTTTTTGCTGACAGGCAAGCCGAAATTCACAGACTTTATAAACTGTTTCGTTTTTTGTAACTTCTCGAATTCGAGGATCGGCAACAAGTCTTCCAATCGCTTTGGCTTCAAGCATCCGTATTTTCTTCCCTCTTCATAGATTGAATTTCACTCGGAGTAACTCCGAACAATTTCATTCGTCCAATTAATTCATCCGATAGATAACCGGTCTGGACATGGTGTCCCTGAATTTTTGTACCGGATTCATCTGCTGTCATGTTGTTAATTTTGTATTGCCATAACGGGTTAAGTGTGATTTGGCCGTTTTCGAAATGACTTTCAGAGATACTCATGATCCGGCGTTTCCGGTCGGGCAGCATATTCAGAAATACAACAATGGGAAATGCTTCACAAGCCTGTGAAGCGGCTTGTGTAAAATCACAAGGATACTTATCCATCCAGTCATAAGCTAAGCAGCTCAATCCAACCTTCGGATCGTGTCCTACCGATTGAGCAATTACAGAAGAAATGTACTGACTTGCTTTCAGTGCGGCCCAGGATGAAAAATTAAACGCTAGGATATCGGAATCGACTCCGTTTGCTTTTATAATAAGCTCATTTTGCCGTTCATCGGTAAAAAGCAGCTCGTTGCCGCTTTCAATTTCCCGATATCCTTTTTCAGCTATTGTAACGTTAAGATAATCCGGTATGGATCGGGTTAGGTATTCCATAAATGATGTTTTTCCGGATTGCCGCAGACCGGTTAACAAAATGGAAATGCCGTGCTGCAAAGCTATTTTAAGAAAATTCAACTCCTTTTGTGAAGCAAATTCGCTTGTTATATAATCTTTTTCTGTAAATACCCGTTTCGATGATTTTCTGATGATGCAGCGTATTCCTGCCTGAGTTACCGGATTGCGATATACAGTAATGTTCGCATCCATGCTTCTCAGCTTTCCCTGAACAAACGGAGTGTTGCAATTCAGCCCTGAATCAGTCAATAAACGGCCTATCGTTTCAGTAGCCTGTTGCTGTGATATAAACCCTTCTATCTGATGCGACTTACCATTAGCAAACCACACCCGGATATCATTCCAGCCATTTACGCTGATCCGGTTTACCCATATATCCTTTAATGGATCGGTAAGTATGGAATATTCAAAGATATCATTGTAAAGCCTGTCAATGAGGTCTTCCATAGAACAGCCGATGACTGTCTTTCCGGATTCCAAGAGGTAATTTTGAATGACCGAAATAGCAGCCATTTTTTTATTGGCTGCTGTCTCCGTTTTCTTATTTATTTGCCAGAATAGACTTTTCTGATTTTGCTGAACTTCGTTTAACAAATCAGGATAAGTAAGTTGATTATCCGTTTCTGTACCTGTTTGAATCTCAGATCACCACCTTTAAAAGATAAGGCAGCCGGTTTGAAGCCGACTGCCTTGAATGGAAAGTCCTCACGGTGAGGAATATTATGGAGTTATTTCTATTTCGCCGTTAAGTGATATACAGTATGGATTTGTATATCTTCTCCACAATCAGTGATACTGTATTCATATTTATCATTACCATCGGTATAGTCTGAATAGCTTGGACGAGTATTACTAAAATCGTTAAATGATGTACCACCGCAGTATAACCATTGGTTTGAAGAAGCTTCATATGTGTATTTCGATTTTGTAATATACCACTCATGTCCCCAATCCTGTGTATATGTGCTTGTAGTTATGCTGTAATTTGCCTGTGCTGCTGGACTATATCCGTTTACGTTAGCAGCAGAGACTGAAATTGTCAAATTGGAAACGTTCGGGCAAGGAGCAGTATAGCTGTTGTTCGTTGTTGTATAATCTGTTCCATTTATAGTTAGTTTATAGCCGGTGATAGGTGATCCACCATTATTTACAGGAATATTCCAGGTAATCAGCATATTTGTATCATCAGACATTTTAGCGGCAAGATTCTGTGGTGTGCTGGGTATACCGGGAACAGTGATTGTACAAGTTGCTGAGTATCCACCAACCTGTGTTGTTACTGATATCACAGAAGTTCCTACACCTACGGCAGTAACATTACCAGTACTGTCAACCGTAGCAACGTTTGTATTGCTTGAAGCCCAGAAGGTTGTTTTATTTGATGCATCTGTAGGGGCTATTGAAGGAGTAAGCTTTAAACTGTTTCCACCCATATAGAGAGTGTAATTTGTATAGTTTAAGCAAATCCCTGTAACCGGCACAGTAACGCTTACGGTACAAATGGCTTTATAACCGCCATCATGAGTCGTTGCCGTAATAATTGCAGTACCACCGCCAACCGCAGTGATTTTACCGGAACCGTCCACCGTGGCAACACCGGAATTGCTTGTACTCCATTCAACTGCTTTATCCGTCGCGTCGACTGGTGAAATAGTGGCAGAGAGCGTTTGCGATTGCCCCTTAATTAAGGACAAGGAAGACTGATTCAGTGAAATTCCCGTGACCGGTATTACGACGGTTACAGAGCAGGATGTCTTATACCCGCCATCATGTGATGTTGCGGTTATGGTCGCCGTACCGGTAGAAGCAGCTTTCAGATTTCCTGCATCGTCCACGGAAACGATGTTATTATCGCTGGAAGTCCATGCAATACTCGTGTCGGTTGCATCGGAAGGCTGCAAAACAGCTTTCAGCGCAGCTCCGGTACCTTTTATAAGGGTAAGTGAAGATCGATCAAGTGAAATACCCGTCACCGGGACGATTACTTTTACAGTACAGCTTGCGGTATGCTTGCCAACCGTGGCTGTAATGGTTGCGGTACCACCTTCGACGGCTTTGATGTTGCCGCTATTATCAACCGTAACAACACCGGTATCACTGGAAGTCCAATGAACGGTTTTGTCCTCCGTCGTATCGACAGGCAGAATCGTTGCTGACAGTAAGTGACTATCGTCTTTTTTTAATGTAAGAGAGGTGTCATTAAGTTTAATACTTGAAATAGAGATTATAACATGCACAGTACAGTGAGCAGTGAAGCCGCCGTCCCTGGATTTTACCGTTATAACTGTAGAGCCGGTACTTACTCCTGTTACCTTACCGCTATCATCAACGGTTGCGATTGTTTCATCCGTGGAAACCCAATCAACTTTTGTGGTTGTTGCATCGTCAGGAGCAATTTTAGCAGTTAATATTGCGGATGATCCCCGCTCCACATTGATTTCATTTTTATCGAGCGAAATGCCTGTTGCCGG
>DATALZ010000068.1:0-26206 GCA_036260805.1 Caproicibacter sp. | reverse complement strand
GGTTGCGATTGTTTCATCCGTGGAAACCCAATCAACTTTTGTGGTTGTTGCATCGTCAGGAGCAATTTTAGCAGTTAATATTGCGGATGATCCCCGCTCCACATTGATTTCATTTTTATCGAGCGAAATGCCTGTTGCCGGTACAATTACATTGACTGAGCACTGTGCGGTATGCTTTCCGGCTTGGGCCGTGATAATAGTAGTGCCGCCCGCTATGGCAGTAACCTTGCCGTCCTTATCGACCGTTGCAATCTTTTCATCAGAAGATGTCCATGTAATGGCCTTATCTTCCGTTGTATCCGGCGGGTCAATTGTGGCCGTCAGCGAATGTTCTTCACCCTTTTTAATGGTGAACTGTGTTTCGCTCAATTTTAACTCGGATATCGAAATGCCTACTGTTACCTTACAGTTTGCAGAGAAGCTTCCGGCTGTCGCGGCAATAGTCGCGGTTCCCGGTGCAATAGCTTTGATCTGGCCGGTAGAATCGACGGAAACAATGTTACTGCTGGAAGTACTCCAATTTACTTTATCCGTTGTATCAAGCGGTTCCAGAGCTGGGGTAAGGATACGCGTATCGCCTTTTTCAAGAGCAATATCGGTAAGGTTAAGCGTTACCTTTGTGCAAGGGACGGAAACCGTCACATTGCAAATCGCCGTTTTCCCGTTTGAGGATTTCGCCGTTATTTGGGCCGATCCGCCTTCAACGGCAGTAACCTTGCCGTCCTTATTGACGGTTGCGATCTTTTCGTCAGAGGTTGTCCAGGTAATGGTTTTGCTTTGCGTGGTGTAATCAGGTGAAACCGCAGCTTTTATTACCCCGGTTTCGCCTTTTTTTAACGCGATATTGGTTTTATCCAATTTTACAGCCGTGATCTCAACAACCGGCGCTGATGGTGTCGGAGTGTAAGTTGGGGTAGGTGTCGGTGTTGGCGTTGGTTTTGGTGTGGGAGTCGGTTTAGGAATAGGTGTTGGTTTCGGCGTCGGCTTAGGCTTAGGAGCTGGAGTCGGCGTAGATGGTTTCGTACTGCTGGGTTTTGACGTACTTTGCATTGACGTTTCGGATGGTGTAGTGGATGTCCCGGCAATCGCAGCTGGCTGTACAGACTGGACATTCTGGCCACCTTCAACCGTTTGCCCGGTTTGAATAGACGTTTCAGAATTTACGCCCGTTTCTGTGCCGGATGAATCCGTATTCGGAGAAGCAGCTCCGCTTATATTTCCGTCCGTAATAGGTTGTATATTTGCCAACTGATTGCTGGCGCTTGTTTTTGGCTTTGCACTTGTCATGGTTGAACTGGATGTTAGCGATTTTGGACTTACCGTTCCACCGCCGAATAAATGCAAGCTTCCGGAAATGGCGCTTGCATTCAGGGATAAAACTGATATGCCTAAAATCAAAAGCACACCCAAAACGACTAGATGCTTTTTGATTTTCTTCATTGTTTACCTCCCAGATAAAATAAAAAAGCGGTGCTTCCGCTTTTCAGAATTTCGGCGTATATCCACCCTTAATTGGCAAATGGATTTTCATTGGCGGCAGGAACTGCCAGCCAAAAGATAGAGGAACTTCAAGGTCGATTTCTGCCGAACAGGTTAGCTGATTTTTTTCTTCTGTATTTTTAGGCGCAAATGGAGCATTGGTAATTTGGGCAGTCAATCCGGATAACCGGTATTCAACCGTTTCTCCGGAGTATTTCACATGACAACCACCTTCCTCATGAGTCCTGAGTTTATCATCCAACCGGCTGTAAACATCACCGGCTGAAATATTCTCTTCCCATTTGTCACCGTTCCTCTTATAACCACCGGAATATCCTTCCCGTATGCCATTATAGATATTGGCATAATTATCTTCACAGGTTTCGGTTATGGCCGATTGCACCGCGTCGCGAACTCCTTGCGCGACGATCTGCAACCGGACATACTCGAAAATTACAGTTGTAAAAATAAGAAGGATAAACACAATAAAAAGCGTTGAGATTGAAAAATTGCCTTTCTCGTTTCTTATGATCCGCTTTATTTCCAATACACCTCGCTTTTACCGGACGCTTGGCCATGCAGGGTTACCGGAAAACTTCCGAACCCGCCCCAAAGTCCAATGTCCTTTGTGATGGTACACGTTACCGTAACGACATTGTCCTGTTGAATTTTTCCGGTCTGTGACCATGTAATGGTAGGGGACAGACCCGTGTTGGAAGTCAGCTCTTTTGCTCTGTCTGTAGTTCCCTCTCCGACACGACCGGAAATTTCAGCTGTCCTGCACAGCTCCGTAGCATAGATATCAAGCTGATGTTTCGCAGTTAAACAGGGAAAAACATATATCGCAAAGGCAATCACCAATATGGAAAGGATTATCTGAAATACCGATTCAAAGGCAATTTCTCCACGTTTAGATTTCAGAATTTTCATTTTGCACCTCTTAACCAAAGGCATTAAGCTTTCGATACAGGAAAATGATAATGACGGCGAAAAGCGTTAGGAATACGCAAGCCAGAATAATAATTGCGGGAACCCGCATTTTGTCTGGTAATTTCTTTGCAGCCAAGCGCAAACTCTGAATCTCGGACTGCTTAAATATATAGGAAAGCATTTGAAAATAAACCAGGCAGTTGTCTCCGTGCAATACTGCATGAAGCCCACGAATTACCTGGCTTAACATAAGGCTGCCGATCCGTGTGTCCATCCTGGTCAACGCTTTATCCGGTGATCCACTTTTCATATCTGCTATGGTTATTTCCAGTTCTTCCTTCAATTCTTTACCAGCGCTGGGTAAATAGCTTGACAGGATTCTTACAACATCACGGTCGGTTTTAAGCTCTTCCGAAATATCAGCGGCTAAACCGGGCAGCTCACCATCTATTTTCTTGATCTTTTGGTTCATGCGCTTTTCCGCTTCTTTAAGATCATCGAACAGAGTCCATACAGGCCATATCATATAGACTGCGGCAGCAACGGGTAAAATAAAAAGAATAATTACCGCCGGAAGTGATTTTAAAAGGAACCGGACAATTACCTTTGCATAATAAGTTTCCGGGGTTATCATCATGCCCGTGGATTGGAGCGTAGCTGTCATAACCTCTCTCCGGTCGTCGCTGATCGGAATGTACTTTGATAATCGGGTCGCAAGGTTGAGAATAAGTGCGTCCAGCGTTCTCATTTTCTTACCGGTATCCTGTGTTAAGTGCAGCTGAGCAATTGTACTTTTCAGTGATGGAAGATGTACCAGGCTGCACAGCAGCATATAAAAACTAAAGGCGAGCATCAAAAATACGATGATTAATATAATTATCACCTCTTATACTCAATTGGCCGCGTCAGACGAATTTCACGGATCAGGCAGCCGAAAAACGCCACAGCATCAATCGCAAGGATGATCTGACCAGCCATAGTGTGCATCAGGATATCATACCAGTCTGCATTCTGTGACCAGATAAACACCGGCTCCACTACAAGAAACAGGGCCGTGAGAATGAAATCTTTAAACGGATCGTAAAGTTCCAGGTTAACTTCACCCGATACAATCCGGATATCCGAAAACTTGTTTACAATAGGCATCAATGTATTTTTTAAATTCCGGTTTGTTTGGCAGGAGATAACTGCATCGATCCATTCATGAAAATTGTCATTATCAATACTTTCCCTGATATTCAGCAACTCCTGGGTCACGTTTGAATTAATCATTGTTACCTGAGTTATAAACTTCTGAAAGATTTTTTTTACCGGAGCATGGAAATGATCGATATTATCCTGTACGGCCTTGATAAGATTCTCAGACTGTATGTAGTCCATTGTGATAATGTAAAGTGACGTCTCAAGCTCACGATTCAGACGTTTCTTAAATCCGAACGACGCAAGCAGGACATATAAAAAAGGGATCAGCGAAAGTCCTATCGCAAGCACAGGCATGAGGAAGACATTTCCCAGCAGACTTGCAATCAGTAATCCCAGGATCATAAAGGACATTGAGAGAATGCACATGGAAGAAAATCGGCTTAACCGATTGGTTGATCTTAAAATTTCTTTTGATTCGCCTACAATTTTCTTTATCCCGCGCGGCTTTTTCGGATGAAGACTGTTTTTGATTTTTTGTTTCATTGTAGGCTGTCTCTGTGGAATTAATCGAAAAACTGAGTTGAGCAGATCGACCGGAGAAAGTTGCAGCCAGATTAAAATGCTTCCCACAAATAGAAGGAAAGCAATAAAATACAGGGCCATCATACATCATCTCCAATCAATTTCTTTAGTGTCTCTTCCGGAATACCGTTGTCGCGCAGTTCTTTCTGTAAACGCTTTGAAATGGTCTCGCATTTCTCAAATTGACCCTCTACAACGGTTTTGCCATTCTTAATGTAGTTACGGAAGGTATGGTAGCGATAGAGTGTATGCATTTTACGCTTACCGTCTTCGGTTAATTCACATTCGCAGATTTCAGAAATACGGCGAACATGGTCTTCCATCTTTTTTGTAATAAAGGTGATAGGAAAGGCTTTCGCAATGGAGATTTTAAGAAGCTCACCGCTTAGATAACCGGAAAGGCTGCTGAGGTCAAGAATCCTATCATAGATTTCATCACAGCTTTTAGCATGAACTGTTGTAATGACAGCGTGACCTGTTCTGGCCGCTTCCTGTGTCTCAAATGCTTCCATGCCTTTCATTTCAGCCATGCAAATATAGTCAGGATCAAATGTCAACCCCTGTTCCAATAACATTTGTTCATTAATGCGCTGTTTCGGATCGTCGCTGTCCCTTGTAACGGTATGAATCACATTGTTAAGAACACGTCTCGATTCATTACGTTTAACAAGATCAAACTCGCGGGTTGTGTTTTCAATGGTGTAAATCCGTTTATCATCGGGTAATGTAGATAATATCCAGCCAATAATCGTTGTTTTACCTGTTCCGGTAGCGCCCGCCGAACACATCGATATGCCAAATCGATAAGTCGTGCAAAGCAAGTCAAGCATTTCTTCTGTAGCTGTACCGTTTCTGATAAAATCCATTTTGCTGAGTTTTTTCGGATTGATGAAACGGATGGATGCCTGAACACCGACATCATCATCGATTACGCCAGGGCCGTTTACAGTAATTCGAATCTTGTTATCCAAATGGCCACGGACAAGCGGCTTTGCATTATCGAACGTAATGTTCGACTGCCTTAAAATTCGGCGGATTACATCAACTGCGTGGTCTGGAGATAAGAACTGCACTTTGGAGCGTTCTACTCTGCCGTCACAATAAGAAATTTTCACATCATCCCATCGATTGATGTTGATTTCTTCCCAATCGACATTTTTGCCAATAAGAAAAGGAGTCAGAAAACTGTATTCGGCCATTTCCTGATACAGCCGAGTAATCAGGTTTTCCGTTGAGAGTCCTTCGACTCCGACTTGATTATCGGTGAGAAATTGACGTAAATAGCTTTGCAGCAGTTCTTTGTTTTTGGCCGGTTTTTTGTCCGTGAGAAGGGAAGCATAGTTTGTTGAAATATACTTCTGAACCTTTTCAAGAAGATCAGGAAACTTCATTATTTTTTGATTTGTGCTGAATAAGTCGGGGTTACGCATCGTTGTCGATCGTCTCCTTTACGAGAGCCTTTAGAGACATGACATAATCTTTGGCATTTTTACCAAAGACCGTGTCAAGCAGCTGGCCGGAATCAAACTGTTCCTTTAATGCAGGAACAGAGGGAAGCATATATACTTTATTTTCTAAGTATTCAGAAATTGGGCTGGTGTCCTGAGTCGGGAGAATGTTGTTGACGATGTTTACCTGATCCGAATAGTGAAAATGGGAGTTCTGCAACAGCGATTTTTGCGACCTGATATAGCTGATACTTTTTAAATCCGGATTTACAACCTTGAAAGTGATATCAGCTTCCTCCAGCGCGGCAGCTGTAAGCGGATCATCCGTGATATGTGATGTACAGTCAAATAGCATATAGTCAGCAACGTGTCTCAGAATTTTGATAAGTTCCTTACCACGCTGCAAGCTGTATTCCGGATATGTCCTGATGTTCTCACCGGCCCCGTACCCTAATATTCCGATATAGTCGTTATTACTGTAAGGAACACAATGCTGTAGCACTGCCATTTCTGTCATATTTGGCAGCGCAAGCAGTTCGCCAATGGAAGCCGTTTTTGATTCCGTAGGCAACAGCAGAGGAATTACGGGAGATACAACATCACAGCCGACAATTACGATGTTCTTCTTTTTTTCTGACAAAGTTTTTGCAATTTTTACGGTTGTAAGCGTTTTTCCGCTGCCAAGGCTGCCCCAAACGGCGATCACTTTACTTGCCATTGTTTTTCGTGCCTCCTGCAACTTTGTTTTCTGCCTGTGCCTGAGTAGTATTTTGTGCTGACTGCGAAGTAATGTACTGATCCTCAAGGTCAAGAAATTTCTGTGCATTTTGAGTAGTTCCCCGATACGCCAATGCCGCGTGAAGAGTTCCATTCTTCTCATAGTCTACAAGTTTTATTGCCTGGGATTGAGAAACGAGAACCGTTATAGTAGAGGGCATATCGTCAGAATCGGATTTATCGGATTTATCGGATTCCTGTTTCGTTTCCGCCGAATAATCTTCTCCTTTATTCGTGGTTGTGGCAATCACCTTGACGTATTGAAGTTCGGCGGGGGAAAGTGTTTCTTTCATGTCCCCGTAATCAGCGACGTAAAACGTAATAATATCTCCGGATTGTAGCTTCCCGGAAAGACCGGCAGCAAAGCTTTTTATAGTAACGCTGATTGCCTGTCTTTTTCCGTCAAGGTTGGAAAGTCCTTCGTTGGGAGACTGGCCCGATACTTTTGAAGCGAGGATATTGTCTCCTGGCTGTAAATCTGCAAGAGCATATTGATTAACTACGTCGTCCACAGATTTCAGCGTATTGGACGGCAAATTGTAACCGCCTACATTCGCTGTTTGAACCATGTCTTTTGTAATCAGGGTTCCTTTGGGGATTGTTTCGGTAACTCTCACAACAGCAACCTGTTTCCCAGCCGCTGCGTTCACAGCAGGGGAGATAACAAGGCAAACGATTAGGGCGACCGTAATTCCAATTGCGGCTAAAACAGATCTGTTTTTAAGGATTTTACTCATAGATACCTCCTAGTTTGAAAGGATATATGCAATAAAGCACCCTGCTCCTAACCAGGGTGCCATTGCATACATTTTTTTTTGACGATGAAACGCGCTGAAATACGCGATTAAGAATAAGATAAATCCAATAAAGGTTCCGGCTAAATTTGCCGCAGGGCCTAGCACGAACCCTGTTGCAGCAGCAAGTTTTACATCCCCGCCACCAGCCCCATCTAAATGAGATAACCAGGCCACTACAAAAAGCAAACTAGAAACGCTGATCAACCCAACCAGTGAAGTTAAAGGCTGAAAATTAATAAAACCCGAAGCAATAACCGGCAGCAGCATCAGGTTTGGAATGATATGTGTCTTTCCGTCACTGTATCCAATGAAAATAAGTGCCTGGGAAAAAATCAAGCCTTTGATAATCAGCAGCGGATCATCAAAGGCTTTCAAAAGAATAACGCAACTTAATACCGTCAGAATAACGGTACACGGATATCTTCTGTGCGGGTAATTTAAGTTGAAGAAATAGTCGGAAATTACACCGGCCAGAGCTGCGCCCAAAAGGTAGATCATGAGAAAATGCTGCCGATTTTTCCTGTGACTTTTGGAAAGAGCGTATTCGTAAAGTAGCCGGTTGCCGCGTTATAAATCAGCAGGCCAACCAGGACGGAAACAGCCATGCCGACAAGAATCTCTGTCGTATGGTTGCCGCCGCTGGTATCTTTTAAAACACTTGCGGCCGAATCCAGTTCAACCTTCGCCTTGATAACGGCTTTGTCTGCTTCCTGCTTCTTACCTCTGAAAAAGCGGATGATTTTTTCTTTCATGAGTTTTAAACCTCCATGTATTTATAAATTAAAGAGATAGCCAAATTATGAGTTATCACCCTCTTTCGTAATGATGTTCATACGGATCAGCTCCTTTCAATTAAAAATGAATATAAAAAATGCCCTGAAAACATTTGTTTACAGAGCTTACGGACGATGTATTAAATTCTTAGCCTGCACATTCATGAAGCGTTGTTTACCTGTTTGCAGCTTTCTTCATAAGACCCAAGGATCTTATGTTCAATAGCCTTGCTGATTTCCGGAGTCCTGGGAATGACAATGCTCTGACGATATGTATTTTGCGGATAGGATATGCACAGGCGCTTACTGGCCTGTATTATTTTGATATCATCCACAGTTATCAATCCGTCGAATGTAACGCTTGCGACTGCTTTCAGACGTTCTTTCCCGTTAATCATACGGATTTGTATATTGGTAATCTTCATTTTCTCACCTCAATTTTTAATAATCCGGTTAATAGCACCAGCGCGGAATTCTCCTTGCCATTGAGAAACAGGATATTTTTCTTTTTTATTGGTGCCGCCGAAAGATATTATTTGATGCTTTTTAAGAAGGGCCTTTTGAAACAGTTGATAGAATTCAGAATTCTTGCTTACTGACATTTTCCACACTCCTTAGATCGTAAGTGACGCTATGTTTTCATCACGAAGGTAATTTATGATTGAACTGCTTAGATATGCGTTGATGTTTTTTATACCATTCAAAGACTTTCCTTTCATTCCGCTAATAAATTCTCGAATATCGTCGGTGTCTGCTTTGTCTATGTACGTCTTCAGAGCGTACTTTGATTGCTCAGCTCCGTTGATTTTTGTAAATGGCCGGGAAAGCATTTCTGTCATACAGTCAAGCAGAACATTTACACCAGGCAATTCACTCGGATAGTTATCCTCAAAATAGCCATAGTCAATTTGATTTTTAAGCTTGATTCGGATTTCGTCTGTCTGTCCATCCGTCCGTGCTTCTGTAGATTGATTGATAGACTGATTATTACTATAAATATTATTATTTTTAATTTTATTATTTTCAGTTTTACTATTATACGTACGTTTTGCATCTGGTGCATCAAGCATAGGTTGCTCTTTGCACTGGATACTTTTAGCATACAGTGCATATTGTAGGATATGCTCGGTGCTATTTTCCTGGATTGGTTGAGCCTTTTGACCATAGGGTACATTTTGTACTGTATGGTCTGAATTCATTTCCTCTACGTTTTTTTTCTCTTCTTTTGATTTCGATATTTCGCCTTTGTGTGTAAGATTAATAAATGACGGGGATGTCATATCTGGTATATCAAGTAGATCATATTCATATTCAAATTGACCCTTGTTACTACCCGGAATACGATATTGTTTTAAATATCCTCGATCCTTTAATTCATTCCATGCGTTGTTAAAAGCTCTTTCGCCTTCCATAGATATTTTCATCAAATAGCTCTTATAGAGGTCATAGTTAGGTATTGTAATATAACTTTGTATCATAGCATATAGCCCTTTTGCTCTCAATGAAAGATTCGTATCTTGAAGAGCTGTATTTGAGACTGCCGCGAAATTAACCTTATGCCTGAATTTCCCTGTTTGATGTCCATTCATTTTCTATTCCTCATTCTTTTTCTATTTGCTTGCGTTTCACGGGCTTGCAACCGTTCAGCCTGAGCCGAGCCGCATTAACGGAGCTGCTGATCACTCCGCTGCTCTGCGTAATAAAAAAGCGGCTGATTTAATCAACCGCTTTCCTTTTTGCTGGATCGTAATCCAGACATATTCTTATTTGAGTACCGTCTCGGCTTTGTATCACATCTAAAAGCGGGTGCTGTTCCTTTTCTGCGTAAGTCCTCATGTTCAGATAGCATCTTTGCCACTGTGTAAGTTTTACAGGTGATATATCAACGGATACGATTTTGTTGTTCATCGGATCACTTCCCCAACATCTGAAATGTGAATTGTTGAAACAGATAAGAAAAAAACAGGTCGGACATTTTGTCCGACTTTATCGCTCACAAAGAAATTATCCTAAATGCTCATTTTGTATAATTCTCTACCGCTTTTATAATCTGGAAATGTCAAGTTCGAAATTTTGTCGTTATTTCAAATTAGCTCTTTTTCAGCGTGGAAATTTGGAGTAGAAAAACCACAAGATATTGTGATTGGAAGGATAAACAGGAAGATCGTTTTTTCGCCGTTTCTCTTCTATTTTGTTAATCGCTTCTTTTCCGCATATCGTAAATCGCATAGTAACTTGCAAGCCCAACTATGCAAATCAGAGCTATGTTTACAGCAGACTTTCCAAACAAATAGAGGAATATTAAAATTGCAATAGATACAAGTATGGTCATTATTGCAAAGATTCCTCTAAAGCCTGTACAGAACTTTATTTTCTTCATTCATTCGACCTCGATTTTGGCTACTATTCTGTTTTATCATGAGATAATCTATAATTACCAATGCCTTTAGCTTTCTGAAATTTGGTTATTCGGCGCGTAAATATAGTAAACTTCTTTATCTCGTTTTCCGCTTTGTAATGATGTCCACCATTCATCTGGTTTCACTGTTCCGACTATTTTCCGCGTTTCAATTTTACCTTCACAACGTGGATTGTTTATTAGTTTGACGTCCTGATCGGAATAAGATTTCTCTTTTAACTCTTCCGATGGCGTCTTAATATAGCAGATATAGGAGTTGTCCTGCAATACTCTATGGACAGATACCAGAGTTTCGGTTTGCTCCAAAGTGGTTTGGTTTGACCATGTAATTCCGCTTCGTCTATTTAAGTTAATGGTATTCGAAGTGATGTATACGAAACCAAAAATAAAAAAAAGAAGAATACTACCTACCCAAGAAGAAAAAGCAATATTATCTCCACCCAATAAACCCACGATCAGGCCGAATAAAAAAAGGACGACAGCTATAATAATCCAGATCATATTTGCCCCCAATTTAAAAGTTCTATATGAGAATCTGATTTAAATAGAATTCCGCGGATTATTAAGCATTGTATCAATTCTCTTACTTTTTCCTTTTTCATATGAGCTATGACCTTTTCATAAAACCGCCGGATAAAGATAAACGCAATATTAAACACACCGACAAAAAAATATGTGATTAAAAACTTATCCGTATCATAGCAGCTAAAAACTAAGCACACGAAAAATATCTCTGCAAGAAATCCCCAAATCACCGATTTTTGGATTCTTTTTTTAATAGTAAGATCATAGTCAAATAACAAAAGAAAAAAGGAAGTAATAGAATAGGCCACCCATAGAAAAATGAAATTTGAAATGTAAGAGGTTGCCTTTTGATACGAAACAGGGAGTGTAAAATGTGTTAAGCCACAAAACATTCCCTTGATCAAAATTATAAATATCAATATGATGCTGATAAAATTTAAAGTGACGCAAACCATTGAAAGAATCCATGTTATTACTTTTTCATGTCGCAACATAAACTGTTTCATTTATCGTTCTCCTAACCTACTAGCTTCGGCCCAACGTGCCAGTCATCATAGACTGATCCTTTGATCGTTACGTTGTCGGTGAGATTGGCCGAAAGCATTCCGGCCGGAGTCCATACGTCTTCCAGGTAGGTATAGGCCGTGTACGTTCCGTCTGGATACCATACCGGCGTGAAATGCACCCGTCGGTTATAGGTGGAATACATATTGTTTTTAAATGCAAAAGAAGCGGATAGCCCGTCCGTCATCCGATCGAGAATCCGCCAGTATGTTTTATATTGAAATTCAGGGAAATAGGTGATAGCTGTTTGTGCTCCGGTAATCCATGAAGAAAATGTACCGCTTGCCTTAGTTGATAAGTCAGCCTTTACGCCGTATCCGGAACGCATTTGTTTTCCGTTAGCTGTTGGATCGGTATCGTCTGGCAGCAAGGTCATATTTGCAGATAAAAAAGCATAATAAGAATTGCTGGTATATTCCCAATGTCCTTCATCCTGCCAATATCCATTGTCCACCCAGGAGCCGCCCGAAGGCCATGCGGAATTAGAAACCCATAACCAATTTGGAATCCATACCCAATTAGGTATCCATGTACCACTCCATACGCTCCATGAGCTGGAAGAAATGGCTGCTTTATTAGGAACGGTTGGAGTCGTGAAGCTATTGTTCCTGTCTGTTGCCGTTGGGTTCGGGGGTGTTTTTTCAGTAAGGGCTGAAACCTTCGCTGTAATTGAATCCGCGCTTAAATAACCCTGTGTTGAACTTACCGAGATATTCACATTCTGAGGAGTAGAAGGAGTATGCCATTTAACCCAAACCAATTGGCTCTCACCGGCTGGCATTACAATATCGGTTACTGTATATGAACCGCCTAGAATTGAGAAGGTTACGCTTGCAGGATTTTTAGGATTAATCTCTGTATCTGAGTTTAATGTTACCGATGTAATAACGTCGGTGTTGCAGCGGTATTCTGTCACATCGGTATCCCCGCCATCATCCGATCCATCGTCTTTGAATTTCACAACGCCCAGGCCAAGTTGAGCAATAATCGTTGAATCCGATTGCCGACTTGACTTATTGCCATGAAAAGCAGGGTAACCGAGATCTGCGTGTTCCAGATACATTGAAAGCGGCAGCTGCTGGTGTGTGAGGGAAACCATCTTTGACCGTAGCCCACCGGATAAGGCTTCATCATACAGTGCCGCTTCCGTGGCCGTCATTGCGTACTTGTAACCGTCAAAATAAAAATAGGCGATAGGTTCAAGCAGCAGCTTGTACTTACCGTCCGTTAGCTTTTCATATGTGGTTCCGATGATTTGTGCAATCTTTTTAAGAGATTCCGATGAACAGAAATATCTTCTAATGGCTGCTATATTTGCATTTCCACTTTCCATTATGATTTTCGGTAAAGCCTTGCTGGGCTTTGTACTTTTGTAACTATTACAATAAGCTTGTAAATGAGATCCATTTTTATAGTGTAATTTGCTTTTTTTGAAGTAATATTTTACAGCTGCTTCATTGTAGTTTGTTAAGTCTATTGGAACGGATACCGGCTTATTATCACTCGCACGAACGACGGTTACACGCACCCCGTCATCATCGTTCCAATAGCTATCTCCTGAACCATCACCTATTCCGCTGCCACCGCCATTGTTTATGTTCCCGCTACCATCAGCAAAAGCAAACATCGGTATACAAGCTAACAGCGCAACACAAAGGATCAACGTAATTACACGTTTCATAAAGCCTCCAGCATAAAAAAGGACACAGCCAATAATTAACTGTGTCCTTCAATATTATAAAATTATTAATCCATAATGCCTACTTGAGTCCCGCCGCCCCAATCACCATTTACTGTTGTTTGCTGGTTTCCGCCTGGCTCATTAATAGCATTATCAAGAACAGAATTACCTTTGGTACTGCCGCCGGAAGTCTTACTACCGGTAGGTGAGCCACCGGATTGTTTCGTGGTTGATCCACCGCTTGTCTTACCGGAAGTTTGGTTGGTCGAAGCTTTTGGCGGCGTGACATATGCCGGTTTCTGAGTCTTATTGGTTAACGCTTTATTTACCGGCTGCTGTCCGTTTTGACTGTCTCCCTGGATTTTTGGCTTAGAAGGTGCAGCAGGCTTTGATGTGCTGGTCAACGGAGCGCTTTGGGTTTTTCCCTTGGCCGGAGTAAAAGCGGAACCAGTTCCGGCAGCTCCAGAAGCGACGCCGTTATTTTCAGTGATGGGCGGCACGGAAACGGAACCGGATTCAAGTGAAACTAAATTGGTGCTGGCCGTTGAAGAAGAAGCGACCGGAAGATTGTTGGCATTGGCGCTGGCTTGCTGGAATAGTACGGCAGAGAGTACACCGACGCACACCACAGCAATACCGGTAATCATCGTAATTTTCTTTGCTTTAGGTGAAAGCTTTTTCATATTATATTTTCCTCCATTCGTGGCGGTTAATTTCCGTAGCGATATTCGTTACTACCAATTAACCACCTTTGGCTAAATTTGTCAAGCTTAAAGTGTTAATTTGCGAATAAAAAGAAATAAGTCGGACATTTGTCCGACTTACAAAAAGTTTTGAACTAATGTTGTATAAATTTTAATTCAAGCGCTGAAAAATTTTCCTCAGATGAAAAAGAAAATGCCTTGACTTTTATATTTGTCACTTCTCTATACTCAGGTGAAAGGAACTTATAGAACCAATAAAATAATGGATATGTACGAAATGAAATGATTTTATTGCTTTTTTTATTGTATACAGAAGATGTTAATGTGGCTAATTTGCTTGCTGCAACTTTTCCAACATTAGGATTTCCTATCAATCTACAAGGAGCACATGATCCATACCATCGGCATACACTTGGTCTGGCCTGATAAACTGAGCATCCGTTTCTTTCATTCCAAAATATGCACAATGGAAGATCATTAAAATATTCTGCATCGTTATCAGCCATTATTTGTTCTGCCGTAGCCATATATGATTCTAATTCTATAAATTTATTTGAATGTAATGTTTTAAAGCAATTAGCGTATTGCCTTGATAGAAATATATACTTTGATTTATCCATCTTGTTCTCTTCAATATATTTAAGTAAGTATAAAAATTCATATTCAGTGATATTAAAATAATCTCTGCAACAAACATTACAGTGAGGAATACACATATTTGTTATTTTAAGTTTGTCTGTAAAGCTATCAAATTCTTCATAAGCAGAACGAATGGTATATGCTAGGCTGGACTTTATTTCCATTGCTGTTTCCCCTCAAAATTATTTGATTCAAGAATAGCATAAAATACTTTCTATTTCAACTTTTGACATTTTGGATCAGCATATACAACTTTATACCCTCGTGGAACTGTTATCCCACTAAATTTCAGCATAGAAGTTCGAGACATCTGTGAAGAACGCACTTCTTTATTGTTTCTATCTTTGGTTTCATTCGTACAGTCGGTATCTTTCATATCGATTCTCCTTCAATTCTTTTCGTGACATAAAAACAAGTCGGACAAAATGTCCGACTAGATGTGATGAAGATTTCTTTGGAATACACAATTATCAATCCGGTTAGCTAACTCTTCACTGTCCTTTGCTTCAAATACTTCATTTATACTTTTTCCATCTTTTAGCGAACATTTAGTTACAAGATACTTAATATCGCCATAGAAATCAATATCAATCATCTTTGAAACATCGGAAAGAAATGGTTCAAATAAAAGAAGATTTACTGCAAAAATTTCAGCATTTGTAATTTCTCTTTTCATTCGTACTTTATTTCGGATGTCGGAGATAAGTCCTTCCGTATCCATTACTTTCATGCGTTCCTCCAATTCACTTTTTCCAATGTACAATGAGCCTAGGAACTGTAGAAATAACTCTCTTTCGGGGAATATAACGCATCGTGAAAACAAAGGCAATTCGTGAGTGATAAAATCTTCTTGCTTATCGCTCATTTTGTTATAAGGCAACGGTAGTATATCAAAGTACTTGGTAATTCGGTACAAATGATTAAAGCCATAAACATATATAGGAATTATCATAACGTCTACAGCCAAAGCAATGTAAAGAATGTCCAAACTCTTTAATACCGCCAAAATAGAACCAATTAAAGTGATAATTCCTATTATTAGTTCTAATTCATGGGTATCTTTCTTTTTCTTTCTCAGAACAGCCTTTTTTAGAATATCATTGAGGGATTCCCCATTAACCATATACAATAATAATCACCTTTTCTTAAAAAAGAATAAGTCGGACAAAATGTCCGACTTACAATGGAATCCACTTTAGCAATCATAGACAGAACCGAAATATTCTTCAAGGCTATTGATGATGAATTCTCTTATCTCTGCCTTTTTTGCGTTTGCGAAATCGAAGTTACAATTAAGCGGTTCTAATTCCTCGATTTTTATTGAAACCGAAGTAACTGCTTTTTTGGGTGCTTTTTCTTTTTTATCTGGTGACTCGTCAGAATCCGGATCGGTGTTGGTAGCACCATCGAATAAGAATAAATGATCTAATTCTGTTACGGACAAATCGGGAGAGAGTTTGCGTATCTGCTGTGCCTGATCGACACTAACGGAGAGCTGCTCATGATTAGCCAGGTAAAGGGAAATGGTCTCCATATCAACTTTCGGCATATATGCAAATTCCACGCCAACAGTGATAGGAAGTCTACCGGAGTCAACCATATCTAATAAATCTTTTGGGAGCTTTGTCAATTTAATATAACGCTGAATCTTCTTGACGTTTTCAGAATTTTGTTCTGCAACGGCAGCTTCCGTTTTCTTCTGGCCTTTTGCTTCATAGCTTTCCTTTTGAAGCTTATATGCAAACGCCTTTTCAGAGGGTAGCAACTCCTGTCGTTGGTTCAGGTTGCTGTTGACCAAAACCAGGTTAGCAGTGGCGTCATCGCATTCGATAAGGATACAGGAAACCTTTAAACCAGCCAGTTCACATGCGCGTTTACGGTTACGACCGGCAAGCACTATGTATTTACCATCTTTTTTTCTTACAGTGCAGGGATTAATCTGTCCGTTCTCCTTGATATCATCAGCAAGCTCAGCCAGCTTATCCGGTGGATAGGGTCGGAATGGCTGATCCTCAATCTCAATCAGTTCACTCGGATCAAGCATTACTACTTTTTTATCGTCCGGTTTTACTGATCCGAAAAGCGTTCCGCTCATTGCTTCTTCCAGGGTAGGAATCATTTGAGGTTGCATTATTTATTCCTCCGCATGATTTCTTCGACAGTGGCCATATACGCCTGGCCGATTTTACTGCTTTTCTTTGTTACAAGGCTCGACCTGGTTTCCGAACTGTTTCTGGCTTCTTGCAGCATTGGGATAGGTTCTTTAAACACAAGCTCATGATAACTTTCACACAGATTCTTATAAACATCGTTGCTCATGTTTGTTCGTCCGCTGAACATTGTAACCAAGATACCTTGTATATAAGGTATGATGTTATTTGTTTGCTTAATTGCCATGTAACGACGCAGCATAGCAGGAACACTCTCATATGCGAGGACTTCGGCCTGTACCGGCAGCAACAGTTTCGTACTGCATTGCAGCGCATTCGATACAAGCAAATTGTCAACCGCGGTCGGGCAGTCAAAAAGGATATAATCATATTTTGAGAAAAACTCGTTTTTGAAGATACGGGAAAGAACTGTATTGCTTTCACCGTCAGCTCCAAGTATCGCGTATATACCGCCAAGCATCTTGTTAGCCGGTATGTAATCTACATTCTCTTTTTCGCTATATCGTATAAAATCGACATAATTATTAGAATGAATGTGAGATACTTCCTGGTAGATAAGCTCGCTGATTGTTGGCTTTCCATCCTGTTCAAAATCCAACCAACGGGAAAGGTGACTTTGCTGATCAAGGTCAACAAGTAGGACATTTTGTCCGAGTTGTGTAAGACCCGCACCAATATTTAAAGTGGTTGTGGTTTTGCCGACGCCGCCTTTTTCCAAAGAAACCGCAATTATATTACTCATTTTTATTATCCTCCTGTAAATCAACATAAATCCGTTGGAATTTGCTGTTGTTATTCTTATAGGTTTTCGATTCATTTGAAACTGAAAAATGCTTTCTGAGTTTGTTCAGAAAGCATTGGATATCATCCGGTAAACCGGTTATTCTAATTTTTATCATTTTATAAACCCAAATGTGCAGTAACGATCACATACCTTTTTATTGAGATTGAGTTTTTCGATTATGTTCCAATAATCGTTGATGGTTGCCCCGCTCGGAAGCTTGCCACTCTCAATAATATTTCTCTGCTCATGATAAATATGATACCATGCTTGTCTCGCTGTGAATCTTCTGCTTTTCTTGTATTTATAAACTGTATATGTGTTGTCGCCATGCTCTCCAAAATAGATACGAACCAAATAATATGTTTTTTCCATTTCGCATTTCCTTTCTTACTCGTTGATTTTACAATGTGGACAGGTGGTCACAAGGCGTTTTGCCTTTTTGGTCATTGAAATCTCTCCTTTCGTAAGTCGGACATTTTGTCCGAGTTAAATGCAAATAAAAAAGAACTAATGCAAATTAGTTCTTGACGACGATTATTAAACTGAATGATTCTGATATTTATTTAATGCCTACGAATCAGAAGGTCTTGGGTTCGAATCCCCACGGGCGCACCATGAAAAAGCTTCCCATTTTGGGAAGCTTTTTTTGCGTCTGTGGGTAAACGTGATACTCCTAATCTAACTCATTTCCTTTTTTGTCATAAAAGTAAAGTAAAGTTGTAAAGTTTTCTAACAGCTTTGGCGTTGGCAGCAATACGATCGGTCTAGAATTTGTATTTTCACAATCAACCATGCTGCCGTTTATGATCCTCTTTATTTTATACAAACTTTTATTAAAACAAATAATAACTTCGGCACCCTGATAATTTTGATTGGACTCAAACAAAACATAAAAATCACCAATTGTGTTTTTATATGATCTCTCTAAATACCTGTAAAGATAATTACTATTACGATCCCTCTCAAAGACAGCCATGCCAATGTTATCATCGCTTTCCTGAAATCCAACCAGCCTATAATTATCGTAATCCAAATATCGTATGTTTTTAATTGGCTTTTTGATTTCTCCATCATTGACGATGATTTCTTGGATGGAATCTATACTGCTGCCATAAACAGGTTTGACGCCGATTAAAGCAGCGACTGCAAAAATCAGCATCACTAAGAAAATTATTTTTTCCTTATTGTGTTTACTCATGTTCTCTCCATTACAGCCATAGCAGAATCAAATAATTTTTTCTTCAATGTAATTGTATTTCCAATGTTTTACATTGTCAATCAAAAATTACTATATGTCTGCAGGGTGAGAACCAGTTGTCTGCATGTGATTACCCAAGCCTGAATTATTCTTTGCCCTCGCTTTTGGTCAGCATTGGTACAATCGCTTTCACACACTCATCAATCAAAATCGCCTGATCAATATTCGGACTATGGTTAAACGCAAGCTCATCTTCTATGCCCATTACCATCTGAAAGAGTAAAAATGTCTGTTCCTGTTCATGCCGGAATGCGTAACCGGAAACTTTCAGCTGACTGGCTAAAGCGGCCATCATCGTCTGCTGAATATTGTCAAAGTACTTTTTCACGTCGTCATCGATGTACTGCAAAGACATGATTTCATCATGAAGCAGTTTTGTCCAGTTATGGTAATTCACAAATATCTCGAGTACATTTTTAATCGTATTGCTGATATCCCCGGTAAAAGACAGACCGGCAACCTTTTCGCATATTTGCTGCGTAAGAGTTTCTCCGAACCGGTAAAGACACACAAGCAGTATATCTTTTTTGTCTTCAAAATAGGCGTAGACGCTGCCGGTAGAAATACCGGCAGCTTTAGCGATATCTGCTGTATTCGTATTCAGGTACCCACACTTCATAAAAATCTGGGTGGCCGCTTCGATAATCTTCTCTTTTTTTTCGATGGACCGTTTCTGCTGGGGAATGCGCACGTCTTTTTTATCCATTGCCAGCCTCCATTTATCATCTTATTCCTATTTTACCTTTGCTGAATTCTTTTGTCAATATGAAAATGATTTCATATTTATATTGACATTTCCATCTTTTGTGATAATATAAATGTGAAGTTAGTTTCATATTACGGAGGCGCTGAAATGAAAATGAATAAACCACAAAAAATCCTTGGTTTCATTGCTCTGGCACTCGCAATGTTTATGGGAACCCTCGATAGTACCATTATCAATATTGCACTGCCGGACATTATGAATTACTTCAAAGCAAGCCTGAATGACACAAGCTGGATCAGTACGATATATGTGCTTGGGCTTTCAGTTTTTATGATTCCCGCTTCCAAGCTTGCGGATCAATTCGGGCGGAAAAAGATTATGCTGATTGGCCTTGTGCTTTTTGGGGGAAGCTCAGCACTGTGCGGATTATCGGGCACGCTGTTCATCTTAATCTCCATGAGGCTGATTCAGGGCATCGGCGGGGCGCTCATTACGCCTATTGTAGTGCCTATGGCGCTTGAGCTCTTCGGCAGAGGAAAAACGCAGACCGTCGCGGGTGCCGTCGGCGCGGTAACAGCACTGGCCGCGGCAGGCGGCCCTCCCATCGGCGGATTGCTCATTAAGTATATAAACTGGCAGTCCATCTTTTTTGTAAACATACCGTTCGCTGTGATTTCCATCGTCCTGACCATATTCTTTGTTGGGGAATCCTACGATAAGACAGTATCTAAAAGCATCGACTGGCTTGGCATGCTGTTTTTAACAGCGACGCTTTTTCTTCTCACATTCTCGCTTTTAAAAGGCAAGGATTATGGTTGGGGTTCTTCGACAATTGTCTCCATGTTTATCGGTTCGGCCGTATCCCTTGTGCTTTTCCTTCTTACAGAATCAAAAGTAAAGGCTCCGCTTGTCGAACTTGGGCTTTTCAGAGAATTCACTTTCACGGCTTCAAACATCTGCTATTTAATCACAGGATTCGGCATTGTTGCCCCGCTGTTGATATTCAACTGCTTTTTACAGAACGTTCTGGGCTACGAAGCGCTGAACGCGGCGTATATTGTTATGGCTGTGTCTCTGACGGTAATTGTAGCAATGCCGTTAGGAAGTGTGATTGCCGGGAAACTCGGGGCAAAGCCTGTTAACTTTTTCGGTGTTTTTTGCATGAGCGCCGGTGCGTTCCTGCTCTCAAGACTTACAGTAAGCACATCTAAATTTACAATGATCACCGATATGGTTGTGTTCGGATTTGGGCTTGGATTTTCGTGTCAGTCATTGGTTTCTTCCATAAAGCACCTGCCCGCTGAAAAGAGCGGAATCGGGTCTGGAATTGTTAATGCAGCAAGACAGATCGGAACCTGTATTGGAATTGCACTGCTTGTCACCATTCTGAACAATAATGTGGACACCGTAAAAACGGAGATTAAGAACGATGCGGCCGCATCTGTCAATCACTCCAAAATTGCGGATTCGGTCAAAACCGTAATCAACCGGGATATCAGCGATGGTTTCAGCAGCAACGACAGCAATATCAGTGAAGATCAGCAAAAACTTCAAAGCAAACTGGAATCAGATGTAAAAAATGCATTATTGCGTATTTCTTCGGCGCCTTGCCCTTCGGGCAGCGACACATTGACAAAGCTTTATAATGGGGCAAATACGTTAAGCAGCGGAGCCGGCAGAGCTTTAGATGGGCAAAAGACTTTAGGTACTGGCATTGGCACGCTTTCGTCCGGAATCGATACCCTTAAAGACGGAAGTGTATCACTTGCTGACGGTCTCGGCACATTAGACAACGGGGTTTCTCAGGCGCTCAACGGCGCGCAAACACTGAATTTGGCAAGCAGCCGGGGACTGGGCTCCTTCAGTTCCGGAATTGGTCGGCTGAACGACGGAGCGCAGAATCTGCTTTCACAGTTTTCGTCCGGCAAAAGCACCGGAACACAAACCATCTATGACGGAGTGACCGGTGTCGCTGACGGTGCACAAAGCCTTTCATCCAATATGAACAGTTATATCTCGGCGGTCAATAACACATATTATCTGATGATTAAAAGCAATCCCGCGTCAGCGCAGCTTCTGGCAGGTTACAAAAACAGCCTTACCCAGGCGCAGTCCGCCTTTGCCAAAGCGCAGAACGAGACGACGAAAGAACAGTATAAACTGCAGATTCAGGCTCTCGGCAACCTTATAACATTATATACGGCAGGAACCGATCGAACAGTTACAAATGAGAAGCAGTTCGAAGCAAAACTGCTGAGCCTCGCTGCGCAGAATGAAAATTACCAGAACGTCGTTGCCAGCAGCAGTAAGATACTGACTGGCTCAGGCAGGCTGGTAAGCGCTTCCCAAAAAGTATCCGCACAGTTTCATGACGGAGGCACTTTTAAAACCGGGGTAACACAGGTTGCGGATGGTATTACCAGACTGAATCAAAGCAAAGGCAGCCTGACCACACTTCAAAATGGTATTGGCAAACTAACCGGTGCACTGTCTCGCATGAAAGACGGATCAGGCCGGCTTGTTGACGGCTCGAAAAAACTGCAAAGCGGAATTGCGGCAGCGAAGAGCGGCGACAAGCAGCTGCAGTCCGGTTCCAGTCAACTGATTGAGGTGAATGCCAAAATCAAAAACGGCGCTGATCAGCTCACGCTCGGCGTTGGCCTTGCCGGGCAGCAGAGCGAGATTCAGGATATCGTCAATAAAATCAAGGATGAAAAGGACAATAAAATTTCAGACGCGTTTGACCAAACTTTCCTGCTTTCAGCTATTATTCTTCTTGCGGCTTCCGTCTTTGGATTTTTCACCGACAGAAAAGACAAAAAGCAAGAGCTTTGATTCGCTGGAAAAGTTTACACTTGCGCCGCACCACAGGCAAAAAGCTTCCCGTTTTGGGGAGCTTTTTTTGTTTGCCAAAATTCACACGCTAACTACAGTCAAACGCTTTTGGGCGATTTCTTTCATCATATCCTAATTTTAAATTCATTTTGATTCCACATTCGCAGGGTAACCTAAAAGCAGAAAAATGCAAAGGGTGAACTTATATGGACCTGAAAAAGAAAGAAGTTCGAAAGAACTTTTCCCAGCTTATGAGCTATATTGTGGTGGGCGGTGGTGCCACGGCTGTGGAGTGGGTTCTGTTTTTCGTTTTCGTTTATTTCCTGAAATGGAACCAGAATTTCGCATTTATCATAGCCTACGTAATTTCGACCTTTGTCAACATGATTCTTGGCAGACTGTTGACTTTCCGCAACGCCAGCGTCGTCAATAAAAGCGATAATCCGGTTCACAATTTTCTTAAGGAAACATTTCTCATTTATCTGGTCGCAGCGGTCGGCTGCCTTCTGAATCTTCTGTTTTTGAATCTGTTTACGGATATTTTCCACATGGATTCGATGCTGGCGAAAGTCGTGACGACGGGAATTATGTTCATCGGTAATTTTCTTGCCCGCAAGCTCGGGATTTACCGTGAAAACCAGAAGTCTTCCGATCTTCCCTCGCACTAAGCAAAAAACAGGCAAATTTGAATTTAATTTTTAATCAGGACTTGATTGCGCTATAAACATGCGGCGGAAATTTGTCTGCGCCAAACTGGTCAGGACTTTCAGCCTGCAGGATAAAGGATGGTCATAAAATGAAGAAAATTCTAAAACATCGGGATGCGGTCTTGCTTACACTGATTCTTCTGCTGGCCGGATTCCTCTCGACTTTTAACATTTGGAATCTGGGCTACAGCAACGAATTTTACGCAGCCAGCGTAAAAAGCATGATTATGAGCTGGAAAAATTTCTTCTTTGTTTCGCTTGATCCGGGCGGATGGGTTACGGTAGACAAACCCCCCGTTTCTCTCTGGATTCAGGCTGCCTTTGCGAAGGTCTTCGGGTTTTATGGGTGGAGCATCATCCTGCCGCAGTGCCTCGCCGCGGTGGTAACGGTTGCCGTAATTTATCACGTTGTGAAACGCCATTTTGGCAGTGCTGCAGGGCTGATTTCAGCTCTGGTGCTCGCGCTTTCGCCGATTTTCATTCTGGTCAGCAAAACCAACAACACAGATTCCATTCTGATTATGTTTATGGTGCTTTCCGCATGGGCAATGATGGCGGCATCCGACAGGGGTCAGCTCCGTTATCTGCTTTTATCCATGGTGCTTTTGGGAATCGCCTACAATGCCAAGACACTGGAAGCTTTTCTGATTCTCCCCGCGCTTTACGCCGCCTATTTTTTCGGAACAAACATCAAATGGCGCAAGCGCATCTGGCACCTCGCGCTCGCCACGCTTGTTCTCGCCGTAGTCTCCCTATCCTGGTCGGTAATCGTCGACCTTACCCCTGCGAGCGAGCGGCCTTACGTTGACAACAGCACGAACAATTCCGAGTTGGAACTGGCTCTCGGATATAACGGAATTCAGAGGATCACAGGCCAATCTGGGAACTCCGGCGGTGGCTTCGCCAAAAACTCGGACAGAAACTCCGGCATGCAAGATAGAATTCGGGAATGGCAATCCCGTGCAGCAGGTTCTTCCTCCACATCTTCTTCCACAGGGAGCTCTTACGGCACAGGAGCAAAATCCGGTTTCCAGCAGAATCAGCCTGGTGGATTCCAAGGTACCCCGGGTGGGTACGCCGGCGGCGGTAACAACGGTGGCGCTCCGGGCGGAAACGCAGGCGGCGGCAACAACGGTGGCACTCCGGGCGGAAATGTCGGCGGCGGCAACGGCGGAAACAGCATGTTCAACGGCGGTGGAAGCGCCAGTATTCTGCGCATGTTCAATACCACCCTCGGCGGCCAAGACAGCTGGCTTCTCCCGTTCGGACTGTTCTCGATTGTTGCACTGATTCTCGGGATGCGCAAATCCGTAGAAGCCGAAGGGGAAACCCGCCGGAAACTTCTGCGAAACGTTATCCTATGGGGCGGATCGGTCGTCACAATGGTGGGATATTTCAGTGTCGCACAGTTCTTCCACCCTTACTATATTTCCGTGATGGCGCCGTTCCTCGCCGCGCTTGTCGGCATCGGCCTGACGCAGCTCTGGAAGCTTTACCGGGCGGACGGCGCGCTAGGCTGGCTGCTTCCGGTATCGCTTGCGGCAACACTGGGCGTACAGATTGCGATGCTTGTTTCGTACCCGGCTTATGCAAAAATTCTGATTCCACTCGCCTGCATACTGACCGGAATTCCAGCAATCGCCCTGACCGTTTTCCGCCTGCGCAAAAATACGGCCGGTAAGGCTGCCACCCTCTGCGTTGCCCTCAGCCTTGCGGGACTTCTGATTGCTCCGGCGGTATGGACTTCTTACTCCGCATTTCAGAAGAATTTCAACGCAGGCATCCCTTCCGCTGGCCCGTCTACAGAAGGAACAGGAACGTTCGGGCATGGAAACATGGGGCAGCAGTGGGCACCGTCCGGTGAAATGGATTCGGATAAATTCCGCGGCCGTGACACCCGGCGGAACACTGAAAACCAGAACCCATCCTCCGGCATGGGACAAAATGAGACCAGCGGCTCCAGTACGAAGCTGATCGAATTTTTGGAAAAGAACAACACCGGTGAAAAATATCTGGTCGCAGTGCCGGACGCCAGTGAAGCAGAACCAATCATCCTTGCAACCGGAAAACCGGTCATGGCAATCGGAGGATTCAGCGGCAATGACAAGACTCTGACCGTGGCAAAACTGCAGCAGATGGTAAAGTCCGGTGAAATCAAGTACTTTATGGTCGGCGGCAGAGGCGGAATGGGCGGCACATCCGACGAGGTTACCCAGTGGGTGAAACAGAACGGAAAGACTGTGGACTCCAGCAAATGGAGCTCTTCATCCGCTAGCGGGTCTAACAGTGTTATGGGCGAAAGTTCGCAAACCCTTTACGACCTCTCTGCTTATAAAACAAAATAAGGAATGAATTTTATCTCCCCCGCTTTTGACGGGGGAGATACGCATAAAAAAAGCTTCCCGTTTTCGGGAAGCTTTTTGCTTCTATGAGCCTGGCTTATTCAATTATGCCGTACCCAGAATGAGCCTTAATGCACCGAAACTTCCGCAAACATTCTCAAGATTCCGCGCCGCTTTCATATAAAGAAATCGATTAATATTCCCGTTAAGATTGCAAACAGAATGGCATACAGCAGATAGAGGATAAAACGTTTGACCCCGAGAACAATTTTGACCGCGCCGAGATTCGTGATTTTCGTGGCCGGCCCGGTGATCATGAACGCCGCCGCCGACCCCATGCTCATACCGCTCTGCAACCACTCCATTAAAAGGGGAATCGTACCCCCGCCGCAAGCATACATGGGAACGCCGATTGTGGCTGCCATCAGCACGCCGAATCTTCTCTGGTTCCCGAAAAGGCTTACAAATACGCTTGTTGGAACATACCTCTGAAACAGCGCTGAAAGCAGGATGCCAAGCAGGAAGTAGCCGCCAGTTGCCTTGATATTGCGCCCGATATTTTTCAGAAGCCTTATCAGCAGATTTGGGTCGGTATCACGGCTTTTCGGTTCGTCGAAACCGGAAAAATTAAAAAAGCTTTTGCCCCGGTAAAAGAAATGTACCAAAACGCCAGCCAATATTCCGCAAAGAAAACAGGAAGCCAGCCGTACCGTCAACGCCGTGCGTCCCAAAGCAATGCTGTAAAGGATCAGTTGAGGATTCAGCAGAATGGAGCTCATCATAAACGCTGCCAGCCAGTCATCCCTCATTCCCTTCTTGGAGAAAGAGGCGGCAATCGGTATGGTTCCGTACATACAAAGCGGTGAGGCGATTCCGAGCAAACTTGCCGGAATCACCCCAAATGTGCCAAATCTTTTGCCTTGCATGGAAGAAAACAGATGA
>DATALZ010000067.1:0-27660 GCA_036260805.1 Caproicibacter sp. | reverse complement strand
GACTCGAACCCCTGGCCCACTGCTTAGAAGGCAGTTGCTCTATCCACCTGAGCTATTGGCGCAAATGTGGAGCGAGTGATGGGAATCGAACCCACACGACCAGCTTGGAAGGCTGGAGTTCTACCACTGAACTACACTCGCATTTCAGCGACGGCTATTAGTATAGCATAGTCCAGTGGCATTTGTCAACGATTTATTTGATTTTTCTGAGCTTTTTTGCAACTTCCAGTCTTTATTTCAGATAATCCAATTTAATTCCGTCTTTCTCATCCGCTGTAACAGAAATACCGGTAATCGGCTCGTCACAATTTTCCACAACCAGCGATGCGATCTTATCTTCCACCTGACGGCGAATTAAGTTGCGCAGATCACGCGCTCCGCTTTTTCCGCCAACCGCATGCTGCGCAAGCCACAAAGTAGCCTTATCGTCATAAATCAGCTTAATATTGCGTTCCTGCAGTGAAACTACATATTCGTCCAGCATAAGATGGGCAATCTTCTCAAAATCGTTTACGTCCAGTGAACGGAATACAATTGTCTCGTCCACACGGCTGAGGAATTCAGGGCGCAGAAAATCCGACAGGGCCTTCATCGCCTTTTCACGGCTCACGTCAGCCTGACTGCGCGCAAAACCGAGCGCACTCTCTTTATTCTCACTGCCGGCATTGGATGTCATAACGATGACGGTGTTTTCAAAATTTACATTGCGGCCGTGCGCATCCGTAATATGTCCTTCGTCCAGAATCTGAAGCAGGATATTCATCACGTCCGGATGTGCCTTCTCGATTTCATCAAACAGCAGCACCGAATAAGGGCGGCGGCGAACCTTTTCCGTCACCTGACCGGCCTCATCATAACCGACATACCCCGGCGGGGAACCGATAATACGCGATACGGAGTGCTTCTCCATATACTCCGACATATCAAGCCTTATAAGCGTTTCCGGCGTGTCAAACAGCTCTTGGGAGAGTACTTTAACCAGCTCGGTTTTACCCACGCCTGTAGGGCCTACAAAGATGAATGAGGCAGGCCTGCGTCTTGGACTGATCTGTACCCTGCTGCGGCGGATTGCCGCTGATACGGCCGCCACGGCTTCCTGCTGGCCGATTACCTTGCTGTTTAGCACCGTTTCCAGATTTGCCAGCTTTTTCAGCTCGTTTTCCTGAATTCGGTTGGCCGGGATTCCAGTCCAGAGCTCAATCACTTTTGCAACGTCGCGTTCTTCAACCTGAGAGCCAAAAGCCAGCGTAGCCAGCTGTTTTTCCTTTTCCTCCAGCTTTGATAAATCCACGCGGATCTCAGCGAGTTTCTGGTAATCCGGCTCTGCGCCGTCCGCAGTCATTTCCTCTTCCTCGGAGCGCAGCTTTTCAAGGTGTTCCTTAACATCGTCATACTCCGCCATAGGGCCGTTGCGCAGCGCTGCGCATGCGCATGATTCGTCTAAAAGGTCGATTGCCTTATCCGGCAGAAAACGATCATTGATATACCGTTCAGAGAGCGTAACGATCCTTTTTACAATCTGTTCAGAAACATGGACGCGATGAAAATTCTCGTAATAGGGCTTGATACCCATTAAGATTTCCGCGGAATCGTGAATGGATGGCTCCGCGATGGTAACAGGCTGAAAACGCCGTTCCAGCGCGGTATCTTTCTCTATATATTTGCGGTATTCAGTAAAAGTCGTCGCGCCAATTACCTGAATTTCCCCGCGGGAAAGAGCAGGTTTCAGAATATTGGCCGCATTCATAGAACCTTCCGCATCTCCTGTGCCAACAAGGTTATGCACCTCGTCAATGAACAGGATGATGTTGCCTTCGGTTTTCACCTCGTCCAAAAGGCCCTTAATGCGGCTTTCAAACTGGCCGCGGAACTGTGTGCCCGCTACCAGTGCCGTCAAATCCAGCAAGTGGATTTCTTTCTTTTTCAGCGAAGTCGGAACATTTCCGTTTGCAATCCGGATGGCGAGGCCTTCCGCAACGGCAGTTTTGCCGACGCCCGGTTCACCGATCAGACAAGGGTTGTTCTTAGTTCTGCGGCTCAGAATCTGGATTACGCGTGAAATTTCCTTTTCGCGCCCAACAATTGCGTCAATTTCACCCAGCTTGGCCTTTGCGGTCAGGTTGGTGCAGTATGAATCAAGGTGTTTACGCTTTGTTTTATGTTTTTCCTTCACGGCCTTCTTCGCAGATTCACCATTCTGAACCTGCTCCGGCGAATTGGACGCGCCGGAAAAGATGTTCTGAAGGAACGGCAGGGTAGCCGCTCCCCCGGGCACAAAGCCGCTGAGAGCGTTCTCATCCGGGTTCGGGTCGTTCTCATCCGGATTTTCGTTAATCATCTCATTCAGCTCGGATTCCATCGCTTCCATCTGCTCGTCGGTAATTCCCATTTTATCCAGCAGGTCGTTGACCGGTTTTATGCCAAGCTCCTTGGCGCAAACCAGACAAAGCCCGCGGCTTTCCTTTATATCTCCTGTCGGCGATAAAAAGACTACCGCCGGTCTTTTGTGGCAATTGGAACACATCATCATTGAAGCTCACTTCTTCTCTATTAGTTATTGCAATCTATCATAACATGAAAAGTTGCGTTTTTCAAACGGTATGGTCAGCGGTTTTTCCTTTTATCCATCACTTCCTGAATATCCAGATTGTACGTTGGATCTTCCGAGTGCAGGATGGCAAAATATATTTTCGCATACCGTACAAAGGCATAAATCATGAAGCCTGCCGTAATGGAAAGCAGAATAACGGAAACAAGCAGGTATTCTTTCCCCAATATACTTTTCAGGGCTACAATAACGCCAAACGAAATGTAAAACATTACGGTTGCCGCCTTACCATACCATTTTGAACCGCTCGGCTTCTTTTTATTCTTACTGATTAAAATTACCGCCGCAGTTACCATAAGCAATTCTTTTACTACGAAAATTGCCAGAAGCGGAATCAGAATCGGCTGTTTAATTGCAAGGCAAACCGCAACGGCCGCCTGAGTCAATTTGTCGAACAGCGGGTCAAGCATTTGGCCCAGTTCCGTAAACTGATTGAATTTACGGGCAATCAGCCCGTCAAGCATATCGGTAATGCCGGACGCCGCCAATATAACGACGGCTTTTATATAATGATTGTTCAAAAAGTAATACACAAACGGTATGATCAAAAAGAACCGTATTACCGTTAATGTATTCGGTATATTCAGATTTTTATTCTTGTTTCTGTTTTTCATTCCTGCCTACCTCATTCCAAAGATTGGATTGAAACAGCATATATACCGGATTATAAACAGATGCCGCCTGATAAATTCTCGAAAAGCCAATCTTTTGCCAGGACTGCCCCGGGTTATTGGGGATTTTTGCCGGCAGAGAGATGCGCAGAACAGCGCACGCCAGCAGCACAACCACAGCACCCTTACACAGTCCTAAAACCCCGCCAAGCAAAGAGTTAATCTGCCGCAGAACAGGCAGATGGAACACATGGTCCAGCAAATAAGCAATTGTCTGGATAATTGCCTCAAACAGGGCAAAGAGAATCAATGCAGCAACTGCTCTGGCAAAAAGGCGGTTCTGCATCCAGGCCGATCCGGATTTGCTGAAAAATGGCTGCAGCCAATTGGCAAATTGCTGAGAATATGCCACAGCTGCCGCAACAGCCACGATTCCGCCGATCAGATCCACAAGAGACCGCACAAATCCTCTTCGGAAACCGGATATCGCAAAAATCACGAGAACTGCGGCCATTATGATATCTGTTAGAGTATCCAAAACGACATTCCTCCGGTCATAGGCTACCACAACATGAAAAATATATCACAAAATAGAAATTTTAACAAGTAAGCTACCTGTTATTTACAAATCGAATTTCAGAAATTCCAAGAACATAGGCTGAGCCTTCATCTTTCAGGGCAACCGCACTTGCGTCGCTCCCCGCGTCTTTTACGGAACCGGAGTCCGCTGCGGACGAAAGCGACTGAAAATACAGTTTGCCATCCGAAAGCGCCGCGGCAGTCTGACCAAGCAGGGAAACCGACTGTATTTTCCCGTTGATCTGTTTTGAGAGAATTTGGCTGCCGGACTTGTCCAGCACAAGCAGTTTCTGGTTTTCGGAACCTTCATAAGGAGCAAGCCCAAGGGCCAGCCTGCCGCTGTCCGAGCAATAAGCAGTCAGCTTTGACCCGTTGTAGCTGATGTCGGTTTTTGTATTTGAAGATGGATTAAGAAAAGAAACGCCGGTATCGCCGACTGCCGCCACCGCAGAGTCCGTATCCCAGAAGACGGCACACAGCATATTTCCCGTGTAAACAGCCGACGGCTGAACCGTCTTGCCGCTGCTCAAGTCAATAATATACACGGCGGACGTAAGCTCTCCGTTATTTGCGGAAACTCCGGTAACCGCGGCCTTCGTTCCGTCGGAATTCAGGGCGACAGCCGTCGGGTAGTAATCGGAAAACCAGTAGTAAGAAAGTACCTGTCCCGCCGCCGTATAAGAAGTCATCATTCCGCAGTAACCGTCGGCTGAGGTAAGAAGCGCGCAGCGTCCGTTGGAAGCCAGCGCACCGCCCAGAATATTCTGCTTTGTGTTCAGTTTCAGCGTACTGCCGCCTATCGTTTGCACTTCGCTGCTTTTTCCGCCGAGATTATATAAAAGCGCACGGGAGCCGTTCACTTTCAGAACCGGGCTGTTGTAGCTGTGCTGCTGATTGAGGAGTTCCTTAGCGGTGGAATTGTATGCAATAAGTGCCGTATCGCTGGCAAAAATGATGTTTTTATCGGCAGACATAAAATTCATCGGTTTCACAGAAGAACCCGAAATTGTTTTTGGAAATCCGTCGCCGATCCCCAGCCCGACCACATGGCCCTGAACCCACTGCAGGGCGTTTTCCGGAGTCAGGTTCGCCCGGTTATACCAGGCCAATACGGCAAGCGCGCTCAGAGCCAGAATCACAATGATCCGGTAAACCCAGCGCGGCACGCGGCGTTCACGGAAAGGGCCGGAAAACGGTTTTTTCTCTTCCGGCAGC
This sequence comes from Caproicibacter sp., assembly GCA_036260805.1. Classification (GTDB taxonomy): domain Bacteria; phylum Bacillota; class Clostridia; order Oscillospirales; family Acutalibacteraceae; genus Thermocaproicibacter. Next base: position 22,647 of record DATALZ010000067.1, on the reverse strand, counting down.
AGATGCTTGCCAACATTGATCGGGGCGGTGTCATAGCGATGTTCTTCATCACGCATCGATGTTCACATCCTCATAGAAAACCTTTTTCAGGTAAAGCCCCTGCGGGGGCGCCGTTGGGCCTGCTGCGGCACGGTCTTCAGCCTGCAGGATACGCCGGATTTCTTCGGGCTTCAGCTTTCCCTGAGCGACCCACAGCATGGTGCCGACCATAATGCGGACCATATGGTACAGGAAGCCGTCCGCCGCGACGGAGAACTGAACCATATCCCCCGATCTGCTCCATTCGGCCTTTGTGACCGTGCGTGTCATATTGCCCGGCTCGCGGGCGTCTTTAGCGCAGAACGAAGTGAAGTCATGCGCGCCCAGAAAACAGGCTGCTGCCTGATTCAGCCGCTCCAAATCGAGCGGATACCAGTAGTGCAGCACACGGTTCCTCAAAAAAGGGTCGGGTGTCTGCCGGTTCCAGATATGATAAACATACTCCTTGCCGGCGCAGGAATAGCGCGCATGAAAATCGTCCGGAACCTCCCGGCAGGAAAGAACTGCAATATCGTCCGGAAGAAAATGATTCAGCGCGCCGACCAGCCTTTTACACGGAATTTCATGCTCCGTATGGAAGCTGACGCAGAATTCCAGCGCATGGACGAAAGAATCCGTACGGCTGCAGCCCTTTAAATCCGGGCGGCATCCCAGAATCTTTTCCAGTGCATCCTGAAATACCTGCTGCACGGAAACCGCATTCTGCTGAATCTGCCAGCCATGATAGTTTGCACCGTCGTAGCGGATGGTAAGCAGCAGATTGCGCATAGAAATATCTTCCTTCCCATTTTAATTTCAGAAGCTGTTCTCATAAGTAAGGAACGTCATAACGGCGAAGCGTTTTTTCGTCAGACAAGGCGAAAAGCGCAGGAATACTTGACGTATTGCGAGTATTTTCAACGCGGTATGGCGGAAAAACGGCCGCCGGAGTGGCGTTGTGAGCTATGGGAACAGCTTCCCAGTTCGTACTCACGTTACCGGAGCGAAGCAGGGAAATATACGACACAGAAAATTACGGCGCCGCAGAAAACCGACGTACAGGCAACGGCAACTGCGTCCAGCTTTGTCATGTGGAGCTGCTTCATTTTCGTCCTGCCCTCGCCGCCGTGGTAGCAGCGGCATTCCATCGCCATGGCAAGGTCGTAGGCGCGGCGAAAGGAAGAAACAAACAGCGGAATCAGAATCGGAATCAGCGCCTTAATGCGCTGCATCACCCCACCGCTTTCAAGATCGGCACCGCGCGCCTTCTGCGCGCTCATGATCTTATCGGTTTCTTCCAGAAGAGTCGGCACAAATCGGAGGGCAATCGTCATCATCATGGCGATTTCGTGCACCTTCACATGAAAAATCTTCAGCGGCTTCATAATCCGTTCCAGTGCGTCGGTCAGTTCGGTAGGAGACGTGGTAAAAGTCAATACAGAGCTGTAGAGAATCAGACTGATAATACGGATGGAAATAAAAACCGCATTGCTGATTCCGCCGTCGGTAATCGTCATCTGCCGGAAAAATGGGCAGCGCCAGACCACATTTCCGCCGCCGTAGAATAAATTCAGCACACCGGTAAACAGCACAATGAAAAGAATCGCCTTGAGGCTTTTAAAATACAGGCTCAGAGGCACTCCGGAGAGCAGAAGGATTACGAACATCAGGGCGACCATCAGCAGCAGACCCTGAAAATTGGAAGCAACAAACAGAAAGATAATAAAAACAAAGGTAAGGGCAATCTTGACGCGCGGGTCCATGCGGTGAACCGGTGATTTTCCCGGGATATACTGCCCAAGCGTGATGTCACGGATCATTGCGCGAACCCCCTTTTTTCAGCAGGGGCCGAAGTTCCTCAACCGCCTGGTCAACCGTCAGCACAGGATGCACCGGGTATCCTTTTTCCATTAACGTCAGGAGAATGCTTGTAATCTGCGGCACGCGCAGGCCCATTGTCTCCAGTTCCCTTCCGCGCGCAAAGACGCGTTCGGTTTTGTCCAGCATAACGGCTTTGCCACCGTTCATGACCAGCACCCGGTTTGCATACCGGGCAATGTCTTCCATGCTGTGGGATACGAGAAGAATCGTGTTGCCCCGCTTCTTCTGGTAGTTGGAGATCTGGTCGAGGAGCATGTCGCGCCCCTGCGGGTCAAGGCCCGCCGTAGGCTCGTCCAAGATGAGGACGTCGGGATCCATCGCAATCACGCCCGCAATGGCGGCGCGGCGTTTCTGCCCCCCGGAAAGCTCAAAAGGGCTTTTGTTCAGCAAATCCTCATGCAGACCGACAAATTTTGCGGCCTGACGTGCGCGCTCTTCGGCTTCCTTCTGGTTCAGACCCATGTTCCCCGGCCCGAAGCAGATATCCTTTAATACGGTTTCTTCGAAAAGCTGATGCTCCGGGTACTGAAATACCATTCCGACCTGAAAACGAACTGAGCGGATTTTTTTCGGTTCAGCCCAAATATCTTTGCCGTTCAGGAGAACCGTTCCGGAAGTTGGACGGAGTAGGCCGTTCAGCGTTTGAATCAGCGTGGATTTCCCTGAACCGGTATGGCCGATGATTCCAAGGAACTCGCCCTTTTCAACCTGAATGTTCACATGGTCGACGGCCGTTTTCTCGAACGGCGTGCCGGCGCCGTAAGTATAGGTCAATTCTTTTGTTTCAAGGACAAACATTGATTTCTCCCAAGTTTATGAATTCAGCAGAGGTTCCAGCGCGGCGACGCACTCGCCGATATCCAGCGCGCAGTCCGGAAGGTCACAGCCTTCCGCCCTGAGCCGCCAGACAAGCTCCGTCGCCTGTGGAACATCCAGTTGATGGTCTTTGAGCAGTTGTACCTGCGAAAATACTTCGCGCGGCGTTCCCTGCGTGAGAATCTGCCCGTCGTCCATGACCACAACGCGGTCGGCTCCGACGGCTTCGTCCATGTAATGCGTTATCAGAACGATTGTGATTCCGTGTTCCCGGTTCAGTTTATGGATGGTGTCCAGCACTTCAGTGCGGCCCCGCGGGTCGAGCATGGCGGTAGGCTCGTCCAGCACGATGCAGTCCGGTTCCATGGCAATGATACCCGCAATGGCGATGCGCTGCTTCTGCCCGCCGGAGAGCTTGTACGGCGCATGCATGCGGTAATCGTACATTTCCACCGCTTTGAGCGCATCGTCGACCCGTTTGCGGATTTCCGGCGGAGCAATACCGAGGTTTTCGGGGCCGAAAGCCACATCCTCTTCCACGATGCTCGCCACAAGCTGGTTGTCCGGGTTCTGCAGCACAAGGCCGACACGGCGGCGGATTTCAATTTTCAGGCTGTCGTCCAGCGTATCCAGCCCGTCCACATACACCTTGCCCCCGCTCGGCAGAAGCATGGCATTGAAGTGTTTTGCCAGCGTTGATTTGCCGGAGCCGTTGTGCCCGAGCAGGGCAAGAAACTCGCCCTTTTTCACGCCGAGGGACACATTGTGCAGCACTTCAAAGCTCTCTTCGTTTTCGTTTGCTTCATAGGCAAACGTTACATTATCCGCCGATATATAATCCATTCCCGAATTCCTTCCTATGTTCAGGCCTGCCGAAGTTTTGCCATACGCTCCTGATACTCTTCTTTTGTAAGGATGCCGCTTTCGTACAGCGCTTTCAGATCTTCCGCACTCTTTTTGTTTACATCCGCGTTCTCATTTTTTTCCGATTCATATGGTTCCGGCTGAATGGATGTTTTCGGATCGTGCGGTAAATTTCCAACTGGCGGCGTATTCTTTTTCTTTTGCCCCGAACCCGAACGGCTAAAGGATAAGATAAAGAACAGCAGGCCAATCGTTACAAAGACGGTTCCATGTGCATTTCCGCTCATGTGATAATCATTCATTCCCAAAATGAGAAAGACAAGACCGATGCTGAAAAACGTCGCGTTGCTCTTTACAGAGGGTTTCTTCTTATCCATAGCCGTCCCCTTTACTCCGACTGCCAGATTGCCGTGCTTCCGCACGGGAGCACCAGGCCGGTTTCCGTCACCGGCAGACCGATTTCGCTGGATGACACCCTGCCGCCGAATTTTTTCCCGATGAGCACACCGAGAAGATATTCCATTACCGCCGGAGAAAGCCCGGTAGTGTAGGAGTTCAAAATGAAGAAAAGAGGATTCTTCGAAAGTATCGGCAGGCACATCTGCACCAGCGGGTAAAGCTGCTCTTCCAGCTTCCAGACCTCGCCGTTCGGGCCTCGCCCGTAGGACGGCGGGTCCATGATGATTCCGTCGTAGGTGTTGCCGCGCCGCTGTTCGCGCTGAACGAACTTTTCGCAGTCGTCCACCAGCCACCGAACGGGCTTATCGGCAAGGCCGGAGTCCTGAGCGTTCTCCCTTGCCCAGGAGACCATACCCTTGGAAGCGTCCACATGGCACACCTGCGCGCCTGCGCTCATGCAGGCAAGCGTGGCTGCACCCGTGTAACCAAACAGGTTCAGCACCTTCACGGGGCGGCCTGCACCGCGGATTTTTTTCATAGCAAAATCCCAGTTAACGGCCTGTTCGGGGAAAATTCCGGTATGCTTAAAGCCCATCATTTTAATGCGGAAGGTCAGGTCACCGTAATGGATTTTCCACATGGGCGGCACGGTTTTCATCGTTTCCCAGTGGCCGCCGCCGCTCGAAGAACGCAGGTAGCGCGCGTTCGCAGCGTGCCAGAGCGGGTTCTTCTTCGGCGTTTCCCAGATGATCTGCGGGTCAGGGCGGATAAGCACGACGTTGCCCCAGCGCTCGAGACGCTCGCCCGAAGATGTGTCGATCAGTTCATAGTCCTGCCAGTCTGCGGTTCTCAATTCAGTTCCTCTTTCATCTTATGCCTTGATTATTTTGTATTAACCGTCGGGTATTTTGTGAAGATCAGGTCAAACGTTCGCGGATCACATCAGCGACGGAATCGGCAAGCGCCTGAATATAGCTTTCATCCTCGCCCTCGATCATCACGCGGAGCAGCGGTTCTGTTCCAGACGGGCGGACGATAATGCGGCCGGACGTACCAAGCTTTGCTTTGGTCTGCTCAACGGCCTTCTTAACTTCTTCATCGGTATAGAAGCGGAGTTTTCCCTCCGGCTTCACCGTAACGTTGACCATTACCTGCGGGTAACGGGACATCAGCGTTGCAAGGCTGGAAAGCTTCGCCTGCCTGCGGTGCACCAGACTGAGGAGCTGTGCCGCCGTCAGCTGGCCGTCGCCCGTCGTTGCGAAGTCGAGGAAAATGATATGCCCGCTCTGTTCACCGCCGAAGTTGTAGCCTTCCAGCTGCATTTCTTCCAGAACATAGCGGTCGCCGACTTTTGTCGCCTCAAACTTCATACCGTTTTCATCGCAGAAACGGTTGAAGCCCATGTTTGTCATAATGGTTCCGACAACGGCGTTCCGGGCAAGTTTGCCGCGGGATTTCATATCCGCTGCACAGATTGCCATGACGAAATCGCCGTCCACCAGCTGCCCCTTTTCGTCCACGGCAAGGCAGCGGTCTGCGTCGCCGTCGAATGCGACGCCCGCGTCGAGGTGGTTCTCGCGGACAAAGGTCATCAGGTTTTCCATATGGGTGGAGCCGCAGTTATCGTTGACATTGACGCCGTTCGGCTCGTCGGAAAGCATATGGCATTCTGCGCCGAGCTCACTGAACAGCAGTTTCGCAGTGCGGCTCGCGCAGCCGTTGGCGCAGTCAAGGCCGATTTTCATGCCGTCCAGAGAGAACGGAACGGTGCTCTTGATGTGGTCGATGTAGTCACGGACCGTGTTGGGAGCATCCGTAACGCAACCGACATCTCCGCCGGTCGGGCGAACCGGCTCCAGAGCATGGTCAAGCACAATGGACTCAATCTGCTCTTCCAGCGCGTCCGGCAGCTTATAACCGTCACCGCTGAAAATCTTAATGCCGTTGAATTCACACGGGTTGTGCGAGGCGGTAAGCATAACGCCCGCATCCGCCTTGTATTTGCCTACGAGGAACGCCACGGCGGGAGTTGGTATTACGCCGAGGCGGACTACGTTTGCGCCAACGCTGCAGAGTCCGGAGATCATTGCGGCTTCCAGCATATCCGATGAAATCCGCGTATCCTTGCCGATTAATACTTTCGGGTGACGGTGGTTGTTGTCGGTCAGCACGGTTGCCGCCGCGCGGCCGATATTCATTGCCAGCTCGCAGGTCAGTTCGCTGTTTGCAACTCCGCGTACGCCGTCTGTTCCAAATAATCTGCCCATATGAATACAACACTCCTAAAAATAAATTCAAGGTTATATATGTACTGTTTTATGAATCAATCATATAGATTAGAAAACCGCGCCCGGCGGAATCAGAACAGCTTCTGCTGGCCGAAATCCGCATTCTGCGGCGGCTTCAGGCCAAGGTGCTCATATGCCGCATGCGTTGCGCAGCGGCCGCGGGGCGTCCGGCTCAAAAAGCCGATCTGCATTAAATATGGCTCGTAAATATCTTCGATGGTCACGGCTTCTTCACCGATGGCGGCGGCAAGCGTTTCAAGCCCGACCGGCCCGCCGTTGTAAAACTTGATCAGCGCGTTCAGCAGCCGGCGGTCATTTGCGTCAAGGCCAAGCTGGTCGATTTCCAGCCGGTCAAGGGCATTTTTCGCTGCCTCGAAGGTGATGCTTCCGCCCGCAACGACCTGTGCAAAATCGCGCACGCGCTTGAGCAGGCGGTTCGCGATACGCGGAGTCCCGCGGGAACGCGAGGCAATTTCGAGCGCGCCGTCCGCTTCAACCGGGATATCCAGAATCTTTGCGCTGCGCGTTACAATCTGCGCGAGCTCGCGCGGCGTATAAAGCTCCAGCCGCAGTACCACGCCGAAACGGTCGCGGAGCGGCGCACTGAGCTGTCCCGCGCGAGTGGTGGCGCCAACCAGCGTGAATTTCGGCAGGGGAAGATGGTACGAAGCTGCCATCTGCCCTTTGCCGGTGATGATATCCAGCGCAAAATCTTCCATTGCGGGGTACATGATTTCTTCGACGCTTCTAGAAAGGCGGTGGACTTCGTCGATGAACAGCACGTCGCCGGGATTCAGGTTCGTGAGAATGGCGGCGAGGTCGCCCGGTTTTTCCACCGCAGGGCCTGAGGTGATGCGAAGGTTCACACCGAGCTCGTTTGCAATAATGCCCGCAAGCGTAGTCTTGCCAAGTCCCGGCGGGCCATAAAGCAGAACATGGTCGAGGCTCTCTTTCCGCTGTTTGGCAGCTTCAATAAATATGGAAAGATTCTCTTTTACCTTATCCTGCCCGATATATTCGGAAAGTGTCCGCGGACGCAGCGGGTTTTCTACCTCAGCGTCCTCCTGCGAATATTCGGGCGCCACCACACGATTTTCAAAATCGTAATCGTCCTGTTCCATTGTAACCGGATTCTGATTCAAGTTTTCCATCGCGCCGCCTTTCTATCCGCGTTCAACATCTTATTTGTGATTTCCGGGGTCCATTGCTTTCAGCGAAAGCCGGATAAGCTCTTCCACCGGAAGGGAACTGTCGAACTTTGCAACAATCGCCGCCGCGTCGGTCGGCACATACCCAAGTACGGTAAGCGCATTGACGGCCGCTCCTGCGTTGGACGAAGCCGAAACCGGCCCCGGTGCGGGTGTAAAACCGTCGCTCGACTTAATATTTTTCACCTTGTCGCGAAGTTCCAGCGCGATGCGCTGGGCAAGCTTCGGCCCCACGCCGCTCGCGCGGGTCAGGGTCTTACTGTCTCCCGTTGCGACCGCGAGGGCTACCTGCTCCGGGGTCAGCTCAGAAAGGATGGCAAGCGCGGCCTTCGGCCCCACGCCGCTCACTCCCGTCAGCATTTTAAAACAGTTCAGCTCGGATATGGATGCAAATCCGAATAAATCCAGCGCGTCTTCGCGGACATTCAGATGCGTGTATACGGTGGTCTCTTCGCCGATCTGCGGCAAAGCGCGCTGTGTGCTCAGTGAAGTAAAACATTTAAAGCCAACCCCGCCGCACTCAATGACGGCGATACCCGGCTCCGTATGAATCAAAGTTCCTTTTAAACTATAAAACATCCTGTTACAGTCTGCCTCCCTTTGCCGCGCAAAGCCGCTGCGCGAGCATCGCCCGCCGAAGCTCTGAACCTGCCGCCTGCCCGTGGCAGACCGCCATGGCGAGGGCGTCCGCCGTATCGTCCGGCTTCGGCATATTTTTCAATCCCAGCAGGCGGCGCGTCATCTCCATGACCTGCGGCTTTTTCGCCTGCCCGTAACCGGTTACGGACATTTTCACCTGAAGCGGCGTATACTCGAAAATGCGTGCTCCGGCTTTCTGCGCCGCGAGGAGAATTACCCCGCGGGCTTCTGCTACGCCGATTGCGGTTTTCTGGTTGTTTTGAAAATACAGTTTTTCAATGGACACGGCTTCCGGCTTCCAATGATCCGTCACAGTGGTAAGCGTGTCGTAGATTTTCTCGAGCCGTCGGTTAAAATCCAGCCCGGCCTGCGTGATGATTGCGCCATGCTCCAGCGTCTGGAAGCGGCCGTTTTCCGCCTTTACCACGCCGTAGCCGACAATGGCGTAGCCGGGGTCGATTCCCAGGATAATCATAGCGCAGCCCCTTCCCCAAAATATTCGTTTTATTATATCACAGATAAGGAATTTAGGGAATAGCGGCAGGCTATTTTCCAGAGAATGGGATATCCTTATTTTACGCGCATTTGGCAGGCGGCGTTCCGGTTTCCGCAGGATTTGCAAGGCTTTGAAAAGGTACAAATTTTCCACCGGATTTTGCTGCTCTGTTGAAACGGGCAAGCTTTTGATATGGTCTTTTCGGCACCGCCATTTTCCGCACAAAAAGAAGCACCGGAACAATGTTCCGGCACAGTTTTATCTCGAAAATCCATCGTTTTTTTATTTATCAAACAAGGCCTAAAAATCTCCAGGTTGATTATAAAATTACTTGTGTTCATCCCCCCGCCGTAAGCGGGGGGATGAACACATTCTATCTCGCAATACTATATGGAATTGCTGTAGTTAAAGAAACCCTCTAATTCTTATAATATTCATCTTTGCCATAATGTCAATATAATTTTAACAAATATTTACAGCAAATTTTAACGAATCCTGATATAAACCCGCTTAACGCCTAAAAAATTAAGTTTGTGAACCGATATACAATTTAAAGCGAGGTGCTTCGTATGATAGGAATTATAGGTGCTATGGATGTAGAGGTAGAAAATCTTCTGGCATCAATGCCGGTGAAAAAAGCTGAAACAATCAGCGGCATCACCTACCATCTTGGAAAACTGGCAGGGAAAGACTGCGTTGTGGCAAAGTGCGGCATCGGCAAAGTCGCCGCGGCTGTATGCGCGCAGACAATGATCTTAACATATGCCCCGGAAGCGATCATCAACGTCGGCGTAGCCGGAGGCATGGGTCTGGACGTGCATATCGGAGACGTGGTCATCTCCAGCGGGCTGGTTCAGCACGATATGGATACCTCCGCCATCGGCGATGAAAAAGGGCTCATCAGCGGAATCAACCTGATTGTGATTCCGGCGACGAAATCCCTGGCGGATGTAACGGCTGAGGCCGCAGAACGGATTTACGGCAAACAGAAAGTGCATGTGGGAATCATTGCTTCGGGCGACCAGTTCATCAGCGACGGAGAGCGGATGAACCGAATCAAGGACGAATTCGGCGCCTGCGCCTGCGAAATGGAAGGCGGAAGCATCGCCCAGGTATGTTACCTCAACCAGAAAAATTTTGTGGTAATCCGAGCGATTTCCGACAACGCGAACGAAAAGGCCGCGGTTGACTACACTGCATTTTTTGCGAAGTCGGCTCACGAAACCACGCAGTTGATTACTGAGATTCTGCCGAAACTCTCATAAGGAGCAGGATTGGCCATGAAGATCATTGATATTTCGCGCGAATTGTTTTCATGCCCGTCTTACCCCGGCGACCCCGTGCCGAAACGCGATATTGTTCGGCGGATGGACATGGGCGACGCGTGCAACCTTTCCGGATTTTACGCGTGCTGCCACAGTGCGACTCACATGGACGCCCCTCTTCATTTTATCGACGGCGGCGATTCGATTGATCGAATCGACCCGGCGCGGTGCATAGGGCTCTGCTCCGTTGTGGAAGCGGACAGAATCATCACCGGAGCGGATATCGACCGTCTTCCGCCGCAGACCGAAAAAAGAATTCTATTCAAAGGAAACGGAAAAGCATTTCTTTCACAGAGCGCGGCGTTTGCCTTGGCTCAGGCCGGGTTTCTGCTGGTGGGAACCGACGCGCAGAGCGTAGGCGCTCCCGACCGGGAAACAGAGCCCCACAGGGAACTGCTCGGCGCTGGAATTCCATTGCTTGAAGGCCTGAATCTCTCCGATGCAGCGCCCGGTACCTACAGGCTGATTGCGCTTCCTTTGCTGCTCGGCGGCGCGGAGGCTTCGCCGATTCGCGCCGTATTGATTGAGGAATAGCCAAACTTTTGTGAGTTATTTCAAAAATTCACAACACATTCATAACTTCTTCACAACTTTTTTGTGCATTGAAGCTATAATGGTGTCGTTATCAAAGAGTTGGAGCCGCACCAACCTTTGGTACATGTTCTACCCTCCTCAATATACCCCTCAAGCTAATGAAAAAAGGCCTGATCCTCGGGATCAGGCCTTTTTTCATAAAAAATTTTCTAATTATAGCCGCTTCCGGAATATTGACCCAATATTGGGGTCAAAATACTGTCGGAGGTGGCAGAGTTGAATCTTCACATAAAAAAGAACGGCAAAAGCAATAAAGGATTTTATATCGCCCTTGGAATCTGTCTGATTGCAGTAGGTGTTGCGGCCTGGACAACCTACGACAGCGTTGTAAACTACGCTGCACCGCAGGACAACTCGCTGAGCAGCGCGGCGAAAACCAACAACACAGTGAGCGGCGTCTTCGTAACGGAATCCGCCCCCGCTTCATCGGCACAGGTTTCCAGCGCAAAACCGGCGTCCTCAAAGCCCGTATCGTCTGCTCCATCGAAAGCCCCCGCAAAGCAGACTGCCGCAAACGCCATGACTTTCGCTTATCCGGTGGAAGGCAATGTTCTGCAAAAATTCAGCAAAACGCCTGTTTTCAGCAAAACTCTTGGCGATTACCGCGCGCATACCGGAGTGGATTTGAGCGCGAAACAGGATGAAGCTGTAAAATCCGCCGCGGAAGGAACCGTAACCAAAGTCTATAAAGACGACCAGTTCGGGAACACAGTCATAATCAGCCATGGTTCCGTTGAAGCTTGGTACTGCGGCCTGAACAAAATGTCCGTAAAAGAAAAAGAAACCGTTACGCAGGGACAGGAGATCGGAACAGTTGGCGTAGACCCGATTGAAAACGACAAAGGTCCGCATCTGCACCTGATTATGAAAAAGGACGGTCAGTTTATTGACCCGTTGACCATTTTGAAGTAATACCGCCCGAAGAGCGCGCCCCCGGCTCGCTGAGGGGCACTATGAAACCGCCGCGCCGAAAGGTATGGCGGTTTTTTAGCGTAATTTGACCATGTGGATGTGAAAAGCCCATCGGACATTGAATCCGCTGTATTTGTTTAATATTCACCAAGTGTGTTGAAATATGTTCAAATCTATGGCATTATAGTGATAGATGGTATATTTCACAAATTTTGTATTAAATTTATTTAACAATATGTTTACAATTCATACAACCTCTGTTCTCATAATTTTTGAAACGGCGTGGTATATTATACATTGGAAATTGTTGTTTTCTGAAAGGAGAAGTGAATTTGAAGAAAAGCAAAACGGTGCTTGTCTGTGTAACTGGTCAGCGCGGCTGTGACAGGCTTATCCGCACAGGGAAAAAAATTGCGGATGAGCGGAATCTGCCGCTGCAGGTTCTCTGCATTCAGCCTACTTCAGCAGGCTTTGACGCTGACTGCGAAGAGCTGGAATATCTTCGCCAGACGGCACGCAATTCCGGTGCGGAAATGACGGTATACTTCAACGACGATGCTCCGCTGATGGCCGTAAGCGTTGCCAAACGCAACGGGGCGGAACATATCGTAACAGGCATGGCCGAGGCTCCCGTAAACGGTTTTGTCGATATCATACATAAACTCCTGCCGCTTGTACCCATCAGCATGGTTGCAAAGGATGGAAAAATATATAACATCTGTCCGGCTAAAAAAGACGAACAGACTGCGAAAGCTCTGGTTATGCAGAACTGACGGACGAAAGATTGCCCGGGCTCCCTGAAAGGTTTGCCCGGGCATTTTTATGCGCAGAAATCCCTGAAAATTCTGTTGGGATATGCAATAACCCGACGAATTATTTACAAAACAGGCTAATAGCGTTTGATTATACAGAAAGGAATTGCTTTACGGCAGATTTTTCGAGGTCTGCCGTTTTCCCTGTGCAGACAATTTCTCCCTTCTGCATAATCAGAAAGTCTTCCGCCATGCTTCGTGCAAAGTCGAGATTCTGTTCCACCAGAATGAACGACAGGTTCATTTCGCCGCAGATCTGCCTGAGTATCTGCCCGATTTCGTCAACAACATTCGGCTGGATTCCTTCGGTTGGCTCATCCAGAAGGAGCAGCTTCGGCGAAGTCATCAGCGCGCGGGCCACGGCAAGCTGCTGCTGCTGGCCGCCGGAAAGCAGGCCGCCCGGGCGGTCGAGATGTTCCTTCAAAACCGGGAAATAGCAAAGCATGCGCTCCGTCTGATGCTCGACAAGCTTTTTATCTTTACAGTCAAGGCAGCCAAGTTCCAGATTCTCCCGAACGGTAAAACCGGGCAGAATCTCTCTGCCCTGGGGGACATAGCCCATCCCGAGATGGCAGCGGTCATGCGGGCGGAGCGAAGAAATATCCCTGCCGTCCAGCTCAATTTTTCCGCCTGCCAGCGGCAGGATGCCCATTATGCTTTTCAGGAGCGTAGTTTTCCCCACTCCGTTGCGGCCGAGTACCGCAAGCCTTTGCCCTTTACAGATGGAAAACGACACGCCGGTCACAACGCGGCTTTTTCCGTAGTTCACCTGAACGTTTTCAAGTACAAGCATGCTCCGGCGCACCCCTCTCCGATTTCAAATAAACGCGGACAACCTCCGGATTGTTTTCAATCGCCGCAATCGGGCCCTGCGCAAGAATCTGCCCCATGTGGAGAACGGTGACAGTCTTTGCAACCTGACGGACAAATTTCATGTCGTGTTCCACAACAAGGATGGTACGTCCTTTCAGGAGCTTCTGGATCATTTCGCCTGTGACGCGCGTTTCCTCTTCCGTCATCCCGGCGGTCGGTTCGTCGAGGATCATCAGCTTCGGGTCCTGCATCATCAGCATGCCGATTTCGAGCCACTGGCGCTCCCCGTGGGAAAGCTCGCATGCCATGCGCCCGCGCTTTTCCGCAAGGCCGATCTGCCGCACAACATCGTCAGCCTTTTCAGCTGTGAATTTCGGGGCGGAGCGAAAGAATGTTTTTCGCACGGAATTGCAGTTTGGCACGGCGAGCGCAAGATTTTCGGCAACAGTCATGTTTTCAAACAGGTTTGGGCCCTGAAATTTTCGGCCGATTCCATACTTTGATGCAATCTCATGCGGGCTTCTGCCGGTGATATCGTGCCCGTTGAACACGATTTTTCCGTATGCCGGTCTTGTGCGGCCCGTAATCAGGTTCATCAGCGTGGTTTTCCCGGCGCCGTTCGGGCCGATTACCACGCGAAGCTCGCCTTCATTAACGGAAAAATCCACATCGTGCAATGCCCAGAAACCGCTGAAACAGACCGAAAGGCGCTCTGTTCTGAGAATTTCACCCATGATTTTTCGCCGCCTTTTTTGCCGCGCTGCCGCGGGCGGCACGGATTGCGGAGCCCACAATACCGTCCGGAACGAAAAATACAACCGCAACGATCACAATGCCGAGCAGAAGCTGCCAGACGGAACCGAAATTTTCCGACAGCGCGTTGCCGAGAACGTTGATCAGCATGGCGCCGACCGCCGCTCCCGTGAGGTTCCCCCTGCCGCCGATGGCCAGCCATACAATGACCGCTGTGGAAAATTCCATACCCACGTCGTTCGGGGCGATCATGCCGTTCACCGGAACATACAGCACGCCCGCAAGTCCGGCAAGCGCGCCGGAGACCGCGAACACCGCGGTTTTGAATTTTGCCTGGTCGTAGCCCAAAAATTCAAGGCGCATCTCATTTTCTCGAATTCCCTGCAGAACAAGCCCGAAGCGGGAATTCATCAGTCCGACGCAGAAGGCGTACACAAGCAGGACGATCAAAAAGATGAAATAATACCCTTGCGTAAGGGTCAGCGAGCTGCCGAAAAGCGAAAGCCCGGGCAGGCCGCCGATACCGTTGAAACCGCCCGTGTAGGCCTGCTGGCTTTGAATAAACAGATTAAACACCTGAGCGAGCGCAAGGGTAATCACGGCAAAAAACACGCCGCCTACCCGGCTGTAAAACAAAAAACGCCCGAGCAGCCCCGCCAGCAGCGCCGGGAGCAGGATGCCGACCACGACCGCGGCCGCAGGATTCGAAAGGATCTTCAGCCAGAACGGCATTTGCGTCACGCCGCAGCGGGCCATAAAATCTGGAATATTTCCCTGCGAGGACAGGCACAGAGCCATAACATAACCGCCCATGCCGAACAGAACCGCATGGCCGAGGTTCATCAGCCCGGCATAACCCCACAGAATATCCAGAGAATAGGCAAAAATGAGGAACACTAGGTATTTTTCGATGAGCTGCGTATAAAACAGCGAGCCGCAAAGCGGAAACAGCCCGAGCACAAGAAAAAGAGCGAGATCGATATACCGGTTAACGGGAAGTTTTTTAAGCCGCGCCATATTATCGTCTCCCCTTTGCAAACAGCCCTTCCGGCTTGAAACGGATGGCGGCGATAACCAACAGGAATACGAGGATGCTGGCAAGCACATCGTTGCTGATGCCGCCCAGCAAAGCGGTGGATTCGCCCACCAGAAGAGAACCGATCGCGGTGCCGAAGAACGACGCGATGCCGCCGACTACGGAAGTCATGAAGGAATAGACAAGGTACGACCCGCCCATGAACGGGGATACGCTTTTCACCGGAGCCGCCAGCGCTCCGGCAATCCCCGCAAGGCCGCATCCGAACGCGAAGGTCAAGGTATCGATGCGGGCGGAGTTAATGCCAAGGCACTCCGCCATGCTCCGGTTCTGCGTAATGGCTCGAACACGTTTGCCGAATTTCGTTTTTTTCAGCAGCAGCACCGTGCCCAGTACCACTGCGGTCACAAATAGAATGGTAAAGATGTTGTAATACGGAATTACCACCTTGCCGACCGAGATATTCCCCTCGACTGGGATTGCCACATACTGCGACTGCGCACCGAAAATCAGATTCGTAACCTGCTGGAGCACGACTGAAATTCCGAATGTTGCAAGCATGGTTTCCGCCGGTCTTCCGGTCAGCTTTTTAATGACCAGAAGCTCCATCGCCGCGCCGACCGCGGCGGTAATGAGGAATGCCGCCGGTATGGCCGCCGCAAAGCTGAGGCCCAGAACCTGCGTCACATAGAAAGCGGTGTAAGCGCCCACCATAATCAGCTCACCGTGCGCAAGATTGATTACATTCATCAGTCCGCAGATAATAACCATGCCGAGGGCGGCAATTAAAATCAGCGCCGACGAATTCAGGCCATTGAGAAGCAGCGCAAGGAAACTGTCCATCGAATTATCACCTCGTTAACGGCAAGCTGAATAATTGAAAAGAGGCGCCGAATACCCTATACGAAGGGCATCCGGCGTTATGCCGGTTCAATTACGTTTACGGCTTTGGAGCAATTGTTTTCTCCGATTCATAAAGCACGTTGATTTCGCCTTTTTCGTCCACCTTGCCGATTCGGCAGTACAGGCTGGCATGGTTGTTCGTGCTGTCAATGCTGATTTCGCCGGACGGGGAATTCATCTTCAGGCCTTTGAAAGCGGCAATTACCTGCTGCGTATTCTCGGGGTCTTTGGCCTTTTTCAGAGCCTCACCCAGGAACAGGGCACCGTTGTAGCCGCCCATAACGGCATAAGTCGGCTGCGTTCCGTCCTTAACCTTCTGCGCATATGTCTCCACAAACTTCTGGTTCACAGAATTTTTCACATTTTTAAAGTAATCGACGCAGATATAGCTGTTTTTCGAAGCGGACACACCGATCGATTTTAAAACGGTTTCATTTGTCGTCAGGCTGGCGATGGTAGCCTTCAGGCCGTACGCGCTGTACTGTTTGTAAAACGCAACGTTGCTGTCCCCGGTCAGCTCGCTGTAAATGACGTCCGGGTTTGACGTTTTGATCTTGTTGAGCACGGAAGAAAAGTCGGTACTGCCGTAAGGCACATATTCTTCGCCGACAACGCTGCCGCCGCCCTTTGCCAGGTATGTTTTTGCCAGCTTGTTTTCCACCTGCGGGTAAACAAAATCGCACCCGATCAGGAAGTACTTTTTACCCACGTTTTTCAGCAGCCAGTTCACAAAGATTTCGGCCTGCTGGTTGGGGATACAGCCGACATAAACGATATTTTTGGATTCTTCCTGCCCTTCGTAGGACTGCGGGTAGATCAGCAGGGAATTGTAAGATTCCACCACAGGCTTCACAGCCTGGCGCGCCGAGGACGAGCAGGTGCCGATAATCGCCACGACCTTGTCATCCAGAATCAGCTTGCGGGCCTTATCGGCTGCCTTGGCCGGGTCCGAGGCATAGTCTGCGAACACGGTTTGAATCTTTCTGCCGTTGATTCCACCGTTCTGGTTGATTTCGTCAATCGCAAGCTTCGTACCGTTGTAAAGCTGTTTTTCGCTGACCGACGTAACGCCGCTGAGCGAATACAAAACGCCAATTTTAATGGGTTTTGCACCTGAGTTGTTTTGCTGGTTTCCGCAGCCGATCAGTAAGCAGGAAAACATGACGGTAAAGGCAAGCAAAACGCACAGTTTCTTCTTCATACAATCATCTCCAGACTGAGAATTTACCTTCCGGGATTCTCCTAAAGCACTACAAGCATAATATTCCGTTCCGGGATATTACGTGCGTTGATTCTGCTCTTTCAGCGCCCCTCAACGCGTCTGCGGTCTAAAGAGTGAAAAATGTGCGGCGACGATTCAAATTAAATAAATCAAAAGCTTTTGGCAGAACGCCTGTTTCTCATCATTTCCTAATTACTGCTTGATATCTTATTAAAAAATTTGTAGTATTCTGTATTTCGACTTTATCTCTTTTGTACCTTTTTAGCAGCGCAACGGAGATATAATTAAAAAGTTGCACCGTTTACCGGAGCAAGTGCTTTTCTCTGATTTTTATCAAAAGATTAATGGAACAATTTTGAAAGGTCTGGAAAAATGGCAAATAATAATTTGGCTGAAAAGCCGGAATCGCCCGCTGTTTCAGAAGACAGCGAGTTTAGAAATAAACAGGAAGACCGTGTGGAGCTGGCCGGAATCACCTGCTACCGCCGGAAGGACATTGTCTCAGCCATGAATAAGAAATACGGGCGTCTAGCCATACAAACCCATTTCATCTGCAGAGGAGAATCTTATTGCGGACTGATGGAAAAATATATTCTGCCTGTTTACAAAAGCGGTGATATTCTGTCGGTCAGCGAAAAAACAATTGCCATGTGTCAGGACCATGTAATAGAGAAAAAAGACGTCACTCTCGGGTTCTGGTCCAAATTCCTTTCCCGGTTTGCTTCCTCCAATCAATATGGCGTGGCAATGGATGAGCCGTATAAGCTTCAGCTTGCAATCAATCTGTGCGGTCTGCCGCGCATTCTGATTGCCGTATTATGCTCCGCCGTTACAAAATTGTTTGGGATTCATGGTGCTTTCTACCGGATTGCCGGCCATGAAATTGCCGGGATCGACGGTTTTTACCCCGATTCCGCTTTTGCACTGTACCGGGACTTAGCCATACTCAACCCTGTTGAACCAACGAAAGTCTGCAACGAAATTGACCGGAAGTATGGGATTCGCTGCATGATTGTGGATGCAAACGATTTGAACGTTGAGATTCTCGGCAAATCCGGTTCGCTTTCCGCAGTATCCGACTCCGAACTTGCATCCATCATCAAGGACAACCCTGCCGGTCAGCTGAACGAACAAACGCCTTTTATCATACTTCGGCCGGTGGCTTAACCCGGCGGTATATACAAATCAGATCGTGCATAGAGTAAGAACACGCCGTGCGGCGAATTGCCGCACGGCGTGTTCTTACTCTATTTTGCCGTCTCTTCCAGAATTGCCACCGTCTGTTTCAGGGACTCCTGAAATTCCTCTTCCGATGAGTTTTTAAAGATAAGCAGATCATCCTTCACCGCGGGATCGTCCAAAGCAGTGGGAACACTGAAATTCTGCGTTTTGACGTACTCGTCCCAATGGGAAAGCTTCCACGCGTCGCGGTCGGAGTTCCTCGCGATCATCCTCTGCCTGCAGACCTCAATGGATGTTTCGACCCAGATGACGACTAACGACGCATCCTTTTCCCTGAGCTGGGTTCTGAGGTTCTGAATATACCCCTGGTCGCGGACTTCCCGGGTAAAAGGCGCGTTAATCAGCACGATGCTGTCGTAGTTCAGCGCTTCCAGTGCAAGCGCCACGATGGTCTGGTACTCGTAATCCCGGATATTCTTCTCGAAAAATTCCGAACTACGGTTATATTCCTGCCCTGCCACCGCAAAAATCTGCTTGGAAAGCGGAATCAGCGTGTCTTTGTCGAGGTAAACCACATGGGTCAGGGCAGTGGCAAGCTGCTTTGATACATAGGTTTTTCCGCTTGCCGGGGGCGAAGTTACAATAATCAGCTTTTTCACAGGAACCTCCACAAATTAAAATTTCACGTTCGGGTTTATATATCTGGTTCGATTCTGCGTCTTTTGATTATAATCAATTGCTTTTCGGGGACAACGCTGAATACAGGCGAGGCACACTTCGCAATGATGGTTCCATACCGGTTTTTGATTGATGAGAGTAATGTTGTGAACCGGGCAGATTTTTTCACATAATCCGCAGCCGACGCAGCTTTCGGTTGCAGAGAACTTCAAATCCTGCGTACCGTATTTCTTCGCGGCCGAACGGTTCACCGGGTTTGTAAAGATTCGGTCTACGACGTATCTGCTCTTTTCCATTGGACTTTCCTCTTTGCGCCCGACGATCTCAGCAATATGCTTGATTTTTATTTTTTCCCGTTCAAAAAGTTTATTCTGGATCTTCTCACTTTTTGCACCGTACCACAAAATATAATTATCCGGCATTTTAATCAGGAACGCAGAGTTGAGCGGTATGCTGCGCTGTTCTAAAATTCTCCCGGCTGCATCCAGTGCTTTTCCGGGCCACAGGCCGTAATTTGCTACTGCAAAAACGTAAGCGCCCCTCTTAATTTTCAGTTGCTTCAGGAACCGCTCAACGATTTTCGGCAGGCCCCAAAAGTAGACCGGAAACACGATTCCAACCCGTTCCGCTTCCACTTCTGCAGAAAGATCGTACCCGGCAAGAGAAATCGCCTCGCTGCCGCCGAGCGAATCAGCGATATTTTGAGCGATTTGCAGGCTGTTGCCGGTTCCGGTAAAATAAAAGATCTGATTGTTCACAGATTTCCCCTTTTCCCAGCATTTGGCTGGCCTGTTCAGTGATTGCTTTCATTATATTCCGCCGTACCATTAATTTCAATGAAAACATCGGGCCGGCTGCATTTCTGCGGCCGGCCCTGAGCTTTTTATGGATTAGTATTTGATTGTGACAACAGGCTTAATAAGGTCTCTCGGCTTATCCTTCATCAGCATAAGCGCAGGCTCCACGCTCTCAAGGCCTTCAAAGTGGTGAGTTACCAGCTTGGAAGGATCAAGACGCCCAACCTCAACAAGGGAAGCAAGCTTTTCCATGCGAAGTCTTCCGCCCGGCATCAGGCCGCCGGCGATAATTTTGTGGCTCATGCCGCATCCCCATTCAACGCGCGGAATCTTAACGTAATCACCTTCGCCAAGGTAATTTACGTTGCCGATTCTTCCGCCCGGCTTCAGCATTCTGATTGCCTGCGCAAAAGTATCCACAGTTCCGCCGGCAATTACCACACGGTCAACGCCTTTGCCGTGCGTCTTTTCAAGAATCTGGTCGGCGATATCGCCGTCGTGGTAATCAATGATATCGGTTGCTCCATATTCCTTTGCAATTTTAACGCAGTTCGGGCGGGAACCTACCGCATAAATGCGGGATGCGCCGCGCAGAGCGGTACCGGCTACGGACATCAGGCCAACAGGGCCAATGCCGACAACAACAACGCTGTCGCCAAACTGAACGTCCGCAAGCTCCACACCGTGGAATCCGGTGGGAACCATATCGGAAAGCATGCAGGCCGTTTCCGGGCTGATGCCATCCGGCAAATGTGCCAGATTGCCGTCGGCGTCATTTACATGAAATAATTCCGCAAATACACCGTCTTTAAAATTGGAGAATTTCCAGCCGGCCAGCATTCCGCCGGAATGCATTTGAAAACCTGCCTGAGCCTCAAGCGAATTCCAGTCCGGTGTAATTGCCGGAACGATAACCTTATCCCCAGCCTTAAATTCCTTTACAAGTGAGCCGACTTCAACGACTTCGCCGACTGCTTCGTGCCCAAGAATCATGTCGTGGCGGTCGCCGAGCGCTCCTGCCCAGACAGTGTGTACATCAGATGTGCAGGGTGCAAGGGCAATCGGGCGGCAAATAGCGTCCATTGGTCCGCAGACGGGGTCTTTTTTTGTAATCCAGCTTGTGTGGCCGATTCCGGCCATTGCAAAACCTTTCATATTATTACTCCTTTAAAGATTGTTTAAATTTTAACGATTTGCGCTACTATTATAACGTTGGGCCATATATTAGTCAACATATTTTCCGGAATTTTGGGATATTTTATCCCATTCATAGTGCTTGTATTTTCCAGTTCTTCCTTAGACGTAAAAAAGAGGCGAACCGTTTCGCCTCTTCATTTCATCAGCCAGCTCAGTGTCTGACTTGATATGGAAAAATTCAGTTTTTGGTGGAGCACCAGCGAGACCTGGTTTGCGGTTTCAATCTGCGCAAACGGGATTCGCCCTTTGGAAAGAATCCGGCTGCACAAATACGTTTCCAGCGCAGCTCCAATCCCCCGGCGGCGGTACTGCGGCAGGACTTCCAGCATTCCCATGGAGCCTTCCTCGTGCATCCCGATAAAACCGGCGAGATCATCCCCCAGAAACGCGCCGAACATGCTGCCGGATTTCAGGCGCCCCAGCAGATACTCCGGGTCGTCCGCATGGGTATAATGGCGCATTAAAAACGGGAGAAAGGATTCGTCGAGCGTTCGAATCGAATCGGAAACGCGCATATTCGGTAACGGTTCGTTTTTGAGGTAAGCCGCCTGAAAACATTCCATTCTTCTGGGCAGGCTGTATTTTTCCTGCACGGCCGAAATGTAAAAATCCTGATGCGCCACAAACAAGGATGCATTCGGAATTTCCGCGAGCATCGCTTCCGCCGTGCCTTCGTCCTGTGCGCTCATCATATACGCTCCGGATACGGTCTGCAGCAGGAGCACCCCATTTTCGGATACATACAAAAGATCGGCGTTTCCGCCTGCGATGCTCTCCAGCATATCCATATGCAGAAGAGCATTTTTCGAAAGCCAGCGAACCGCCGATTCTTTTTCTGTCTTTGACGGGCTCATTTTCCACCGTGGGGCATACTGAATACCTTGAGGAATTTTTCGGACAGCACATCGTATTCGTTATGCGACATAATATACAGTTTGCCGTGAGAGCCCATCTTTTCGAGGTCCTCCGGCGTCATTTCAGAGAGTTTTACCGCAGCTTCGGCAATTGCCTTACTGTCTTCCGGAGGAATCGAGATACCGCACTCCGCTTCCTTAACCATATCGTTCGGCGCGTCGATGGCGAAAATGACCGGCTTTCCGGCCATCATATAGTCCATCAGCTTGTTGGGGCTGACTCCGAAACGGAACAGCGGCTGGCGCTGCAGGCCGACGTACAGCGCGTCAAGCTGGTCAAGAAGCTCCGGCACCTGGTCGCGTTTTACCGGCGGAAGGAATTCCACCACATCGTCAAGCTCCAGCTTGTGCGCTTTATCAATCAGCCTGTTGCGCTCCGGGCCGGGGCCAATGGAAAGCAGTTTGATTTTTTTGTCGCGCAGCCATCTTCCGGCATCCACGTAACTGTCCAGCGCGTTTGCAATCCCGTGCGCACCGGTGTAGCCGATGAGAAAATAGCCGTCGTCGTGGTACTTTTTGAGCTCTTCGCGGTAAGCCATCGGGTAATGGAACGGCTGTTCCCATTCCGCTTTCTCAATGCCGTTCGGAATATAAACGAACTTCTCCGGGAGCATGCCGTGTTCAACCATGTGGTCTTTTGCAAACGGCAGGAGCGAAACGACATAGTCGCTGTATTTGTAGCAGTAATTTTCCGCCGCCTGCACCAGACGGATATACGGGTGCTTCGGGCTCATCCCACCCAGTTCAATCGGGCTGAGCGGCCAGAGGTCATGCACTTCGTAAATCAGCATGGCTCCGTATTTTTTGGCAATATGGCGCGCCGGGTAAATATCCATCGGATAGGTGGACGAAGCGATGACGACGTCCGGCTTGCCCTGCGCTACGATTTTTTTGCGGAAC
>DATALZ010000064.1:0-48411 GCA_036260805.1 Caproicibacter sp. | reverse complement strand
TTTCTGCTTTCCCGCGGGGACCCGCCGGTCTACCTCGGCGCGCTTGCGGTTTCCGGCAGGCTGCTGTTCCTTTCCAGCGAAGACATGAAGCTTTCGCCGGAAAGCCTGCAGTTTCTGAAAAAAACCATGAAACTAAAGGATGATGAAACGAGACTTCGGCAGATCAGCGCGTTTGCGGAAGGCTGGGTGGGCGGGCTTCAGCTCGCGGCGGCCGGGGGGGATTTTTCCGGCGAGCTGCTTAAACAGGGCGGCGGTTTCGCTGCGGAATACCTCACGCGCGAAATCTTCGGAAAACTTTCTCCCGGGGAACAGAATTTTCTGGTGACCACAGGAGTTCTGTCCTGGTTCAGTGGGGACATTTGCGCGGGACTCTTCGAAAATCTCGATTTCCCATCCATGCTGGAAGAATTGCAGAATAAAAATCTTTTCGTTGTCTGCATCGACGAGGAAAAAGGAATCTACCGTTACCACAATATCCTGAGCGAGTACCTGAAACAGCGGTTCAGCGAGCTTCCAAATGCGCGCAAAAAGGCAATTCTGCAGAAAGCAGCGTCCGGTTTTGCTGCGGACGGAGATTACGGCGAAGCAGCGCGCTTGCTGATTCAGGCGGAAGATTATGACGGCGCCGCCGAAAATATTTTGAAGATGGCTCTGGATACGGATGCGGGCGAATATATCAACCGGATTCCAAACGATTATGTCGTTCAGAACATCGACCTTGCGGGCCGCAGCTTGATTTATAACGTCGACTGCGGCAATATGGCAAAGTTCGACGAGGTTTGTAACACAGCACTTGCCGAATGGAAGGATTCACCGTTGTGCGATCTCCTGAGGTATGCCCGCAGCCTTCTTACGCGGGACCGCGTGGAAAACCCGCCGCAGCCGATTTCAGTGGCCGATGTCGAAAAATTGAAGCTGGACCCCGAGACCGCTGCGTTCATACTGCTTGGCACAGCAAACCTTCTGGTTATGGACCGCCGCTATACGGTTGCTGCCGAGTATGCGGAAAGAGCTCAGAAAATGATTACCGCAAACGTCAGCCTTCATTATTTTGCGTACAGCCTGAAATCGCAGCTCGCTGAGGAAACCGGACGCCTGAATGACGCGCTGCAAACTTACAGGCAGATGAAAGTCCTTTTTGAGAAGAGCGAGCCTGCGTTCATGTCTCAGTATAATTACAGAATCGGCATTGCGGGAGTTTACCTCAAGCGAATGGAACTGGCTCAGGCAAGAAAAATGCTGGATGAAGCCGGAGAAATGCTCCGGGGAGAGAACATTCCTGAAAGTATGGTACGTTTCAGTCTGGACTATAATGAAGCGGAGTACAATATGCTCTGCGGGCAGAGCGAAAAGGGAGCCGCGCTCATCCGCAGGATTATCGGCGGCAGCACCGATCTGCGCAGGGCGGACCGCCTTCTGATTGAGTTAAGCGCGGAAGGGTTGACGGATGATGCCCTGAAAGAAAACATACTTGCGGAGTACAAAACCTGTGTAAAAGCCGGCAAATCAGTTTCCCCGGCTTACGAGCTCCTCTGTGTGCGCCTGTATTTTAAGAAAGGCGAGACCGAAAAGGCAAGGGGAATCACAGAAAACGTGCTCACTTTTACGCGCGAAAATCAGAACCGCCTGCGTCTTGTTGAAGCCGATCTGCTGCTGATTCAGATGACGGATGAGTCCGCTCCCGCGGGAAAGCGCAGGCGGAACAATCTGCTGCGCGAAGCAGTTTATTATTCCTGGGAGGACCGGATCATCCAGCCTTTTTATGTGGAACGCAGAGCACTGAATGCTCTCTGGAAGGATTTCAACGCTTCTTTGTCCGACAAGCTCAGCGAACAGGAACGTCTGTTTGTCCGAGATGTAATGCGAATCTGTTCGCAGCAGGAGAATGCCGGAGACAAGGGGCTCTTAAGTTCGAGGGAACAGGAAGTTCTCGCGGAGCTTGCAAAGGGAAAAACGAATCCGCAGATTGCGGAGGACCTGTGCATCTCTCTTTCCACAGTAAAAACCCACGTTCTCAGCATTTACGGAAAGCTTGGAGTCTCTTCAAGGGTGAGCGCCGCAAAAGAAGGCAAACGGCTCGGGCTGATACGGTGATTTTATGAATTTTTTTAAAATAATCGAAAATCATCTTGCAGGGATACGTCAGTTTGGTATACAATAAAGGTGCAGCGGATTTTTATCTGCTAAAATTTGGGCAATGAAGTCCGACACGGAAGTGCCGGGCTTTTTTTAGCCGTGAAATCACGGCGTCCGATAAGGGAGGAAATTCAATTGAGCGCCAACAGCAAAGAGGATATCATCAGGCTGGTGGAAGAGAACGATGTCAATTTCATCCGGCTTCAGTTTACGGATATCAGCGGGACGCTGAAAAATGTGGCCATTACCAAAAGCCAGATGGAAAAGGCGCTTGATAATGAATGCGTGTTTGACGGCTCTTCGCTGGACGGATTTGTACGCGAGGCGGAGTCCGATATGTGCCTTCAGCCCGACAGGGATACTTTCACCATGCTGCCGTGGCGCCCCGCACACTACGGCGTCGCCCGGCTCATCTGCGACGTTTACTCTCCGGACGGCAGGCCGTTCGAGGGCGACCCGCGGCAGATTCTGAAAAAGCAGGTGGAAAAGGCTGCAAAGCTCGGTTACGAGTTCAACGTTGGGCCGGAATGTGAGTTTTTTCTGTTCCAGACCGACGACAACGGCCTGCCGACAACCACGACCCACGACACGGCCGGGTATTTTGACCTCGGCACTGTGGACATGGGCGGCGATATCCGCCGTGAAATCTGCCTCACGCTGGAGAGCATGGGGTTTGAGGTGGAAGCTTCGCACCATGAAGCGGCAGTCGGGCAGCACGAAATCGATTTCAAGTATGACACCGCGCTTCGTACGGCGGATAATATTATGACCTTTAAAATGGCTGTAAAGTCCATTGCAAAGGCATCCGGCGCATATGCAACCTTTATGCCGAAGCCAACGGCAGATGCCAGCAGCTCCGGCATGCACGTCAATATGTCGCTCACTGGCGGCGGAAAGAACTGTTTTGCAGACCCGAACGACCCCGCGGGGCACGGCCTGAGCCGGACGGCGTATTCCTTTATGGCGGGTATCCTCAAACATGCCAAGGCGCTTACCGCCGTCTGCAACCCCACGGTGAATTCTTACAAGCGGCTGATTTCCGGGGATGAAGCTCCGGTATACATTACCTGGTCGTACTGCAGCAGAAGCCCGCTCATCCGTGTTCCGTCCACCCGCGGCAGAGGCCCGCGTCTGGAATTCCGTTCGCCTGACCCATCCGCCAACCCATACCTAATGCTTGCGTGCTGTCTGGCGGCAGGACTCGACGGGGTGGAAAACAATCTCACGCCGCCGCCCGCGGCTGACGGGAATCTCCACGAAATAAGCGAAGCGGAACGGAAAGCCCTGGGTATCGAGACGCTTCCACTCAGCTTGAAAGACGCTGTGCAGGAACTGAAAAAGGACGAAGTCGTTTCCGCCGTCCTTGGGGAACACGCCCTTCGCAGCTTCATTCTGGAAAAAGAGAACGAATGGAACGAATACAACCGCTCTGTAACCAGTTGGGAAATCAATAATTATCTGGAAAAATACTAAGACCCTTTTCGTCGCCTGCCCGGAAACGGGCAGGCATTTTTTGCTTTTCTGCTTGTGCAGCGAATCTTATGGCAGTATAATATTGAAAACGAAAAACGGAAAAAGTTTCTTCCGAACACATCGAAAGGAAAGGTCATATTGAACCATCAGAAAAGGGTAATGGCAGTTCATGATATCTCCTGTTTCGGCAAATGTTCGCTCACGGTTGCGCTGCCTGTTCTGTCCGCGGCAGGTATCGAAACCAGCGTGATTCCCACTGCAGTATTGTCGACGCATACCGGTGGATTTACCGGCTATACATTCCGCAGCCTGACCGAGGATATCCCTGCAATCGCAGAGCACTGGAAGTCGCTTGGCCTTCATTTTGATTCCATCTACACCGGGTACCTCGGTTCCTTCGAGCAGCTTGAACTGATCTCCCGGCTCATTGATACATTCCGCTGTGAAGACACGCTGGTCTGTGTCGACCCTGTAATGGCGGACAGCGGCAAACTGTATTCGGCGTTCGGGCGCGATTTTCCGCAGGGCATGGCGAAGCTTTGCGCGAAAGCGGATCTCATCCTGCCGAATATGACGGAAGCGTCTTTGCTCTTGGGCGAGCCGTACCGCGAGGGGCCGTACGAAAAAGAATATATTGAAAACACTTTGCACCGCCTTGCCGCGCTCGGGCCAAAACGGGTGGTGCTTACCGGGGTATGGCTGGAGCCCGAACATCTCGGGTGCGCTGTCTTTGACGCGGAAGAAAACACCGTCGGCTATGCGCTGAACGAGCGTATCGAGGGAACGTACCACGGAACCGGCGATGTTTTGGCCAGCGCCCTTCTCGGCGCACTGATGAACGGCCTGCCGCTTCTGAAAGCAGCGCAGACGGCGGTGAATTTCACCACCGGCAGTATCCGCCGCACCCACGAAGCCGGAACGGACGTCCGCTTTGGCGTAAATTTTGAAGCCGGGCTACCCGCTTATATGCGCAGTCTGGGATTATAAAAATGATATCATTTGGAAGGATGCGAAGCTGTGAGCACGCAAGGTAAAAAACAGACAAAAATGGAAATTATCCGCACCGTCATGAAAGACGTGGAAGAAGATATCGGCAACGAGGAAATGATTCACCTCATTCTGCAAAGGCAGTTCTCGAAAAACACTCTGAAAAAGGATAGTGATAAGCTGACGGTCGGGCAGAAAGCCGCCGACGGAATTGCAAAATTTGCCGGAAGCTGGATTTTTATCTTCGTTTTTCTTTTTGTCATCATCGCATGGATGGGTGTCAATGTGGTTTTTCTGGCAACCAGAGCATTTGACCCCTATCCGTTTATTTTATTAAATCTTTTGCTGTCCTGCGTGGCGGCAATTCAGGCTCCGCTGATTATGATGAGCCAGAACCGCCAGGAAGAAAAAGACCGCCAGCGCGCCGAAAATGATTATATCGTCAACCTGAAAAGTGAGATAATCATTGAAGACTTACATAAAAAGCTGGATGAAATCCTGAAAAATCAGAAGTTGATTTTAAAAGAAACCCCTTCCGCAGTACAGCCGGTCAAGCAGAAACAGGCGGCGGAAAAGCATGAGTAAAGTTCGCACAGAGGCGTTCGACATCATGCAGAACTATTACCGCACCGTGCATGACCCGCTGATACGCTGCATGTTTCAGTTTAACGGTCGGCTGGATGCGGATGTTCTTGAACGCGCCGTGAACCTTTCCACAGCAGCGGTTCCGCAGATTGCCTGCCGCTTTGATTCAAAAAGCCATGGCTGGGCGGAAATGGATTTCACAGCGAAAGATATGCTTACGATTGTTCCGGAAGAGGACGGCGCAGCCCCGGAGAAACTGCTGCTCTCCACAATCGGCTTTGAGCAGGAGCCGCAGCTGAAGCTGTTTTTAATCCGCGGGGAACAGGGCGATACTCTCTGCGCAATCATCAGCCACCTTGTTGCGGACGCAGCAGGCTTTAAACAGTATCTGTATCTTCTAGCTGAATTGTATTCCTTCTGCGCCAAGGACCCGGACTATAACATCGCCCCAAAGGCCGGAGACAGAAGCCTTGGCCAG
Organism: Caproicibacter sp.; assembly: GCA_036260805.1. Lineage (GTDB taxonomy): Bacteria > Bacillota > Clostridia > Oscillospirales > Acutalibacteraceae > Thermocaproicibacter. The sequence goes on along the minus strand of DATALZ010000064.1, from coordinate 42,752 downwards.
CTTTTACGGGGATACTCATTCCGCGAGAAAAAGTCGATTTACACTTCAAAACAGGCGTCTCTCCATGAGGAAGCATCCATGTACCCGCCGCTTCAGGGGGATAAAAACCGGCAGTTTATTGTCCGCTGCTCTTTGGAGAAAAGCGAATTTGAAGCGGTGAAATCCTACGGGAAGAGCCATAACGCCAGCGTAAACGATATGCTGATGACGGCTTTTGCCCGCGCTTTGTCGCGCTGGACGGGCAGCAGTCATATTGAATTTCCCTGCCCGGTAGATATCCGCAAATATCTGAAAAACCGGGAAGCATGCGGCATCTGCAATCTCACAAGCAATTATCTTTGCAGTGTGGATTTATTGGCAAATGATCCTTTTGAAAAAACGCTTCGCAGGATATCCGGGCAGATGGCCGCTCAGAAGGAAAGCTGCGCCTGCCTGAAAGGCCCCGCATTTTTGAATATTCTGTTTCACATTCTTCCTGAGTCTGCAATACAGGCTTTGCTGTCTAAACTTTTTACAATACCGGTTGTTTCCTATACCAATATGGGGATTCTGGATGAAAAACATCTCGCTTTCGGCAGTGTGAACGCATCAGATGTTTTCCTTTCCACAGCGGTAAAATATGCGCCGTATTTTCAGGTCTCCGTTTCCACATGGAAAGGAAACTGCTCGCTTTGCAGCAGCTTTCATGGTACGCCGAAGGATGAGCAGCAGATTAGAGATTTTATGGGCGGCATGAAACAGGAACTTCTTTCCCTCACTGACTGATGAATGGAATATGCAGCGCTTCGACGCAAATACTATCGGCGGAGGTGGTTGCATGCCGAAAGACAGCCAGCCCGACAACAAGCGGGTCAGAAAAGAAAAGGCCAACGGGCAGACTCCTTTGACGAAGGAAAATCAGAACCGGAGCAGGACGGCTAAAAAGCAGTCCGCTGAACGAAATGACGTTTAAAGCGAGCCTGCCCTTCCAAAACACCTGCTGCAGGAAAGGAACGGTCTTTTGAATGGCAAAAGCAGGGATGAGACGCCCCGACCCAAAGGCGCCGCACGGAACGGAAAGCAATAAGATCACACATTTTAAGAAGAACGAGGAACCGCCTGTCCCCGAGATTCAGGGCAAGGCGAAGTCCGGCAAGAAAAAAGCCGGGCCAATGTAACAAAGAAGGGCAAAGCTGTTTGAGCTTTGCCCTTCTTCGTTTAACCGGGGTGCAATACCACGCCGCTTGCGGCGGAGAGGTTCCTTAGAAATTATGTATTTTACATCAGCAGGTAAACAACGGCCCCCACTGCGCCGGAACCGAGCATAATGTAAATCGGGTTCGTTTTCCATTTGCGCAGGATGAACAGGCAGAGAACGAACATAACAGCGGCTTTCCAGTCAATGTGGGAAAGAACCGCCGGAGAGAAAGTCTCCACGTTGAAGAAAGATAAAAACAGAATCGAAAGTCCCGCCGCTGCAATCAGCGAGACAATAGCCGGGCGCAGCCCTTCAAAAATCCCTTTTACAAGAGTCATGTCCCGGTATTTGTAGTAATAGTGGCCCACAATCAGCGCCAGCACCGCTGTTGGGAATGCGCAGCCGATGGTTGCGACGATTGCGCCGGTAATCCCGGCCATTTTCATGCCGACGAAGGTGGAAGCGTTCAGCGCAATCGGCCCCGGTGTCATTTGGGAGATTGTAACCACGTCTGTAAATTCCTTCATGGTCAGCCAGTGGTTCTGCGTAACTACCTGCTGCTGAATCACCGGCAAAATTCCGTACCCGCCGCCGAAACTGAATAGCCCAACCTGCAGAAAGCTCCAAAGCAGTTTCCAGTAAATCATGCTTTTGGCGCCTTCTTCCGCGCGGCTGCGACGGTTAAAATTCCACCGAATGCGCCGCAGGCCAGAATCACCCAGATCACGTTGACATTCAGAAAAAAGATCAGGCAGAAAGAGACAGCCATAATGCCGATGGACAGAACATTCTTTGATTTGCAGATTTTCATTCCGCCCGATATCACCACGTCGGCAATTATCGCCGCAATGCCCGCCTGCATTCCCCTCAGAACTGCGTTGACCACGCGGTTTGTTTTAAAAGCCTGGTAGAAAAGAGAAATGACCGAAAGAATAACGAGCGGCGGCAGAATCGTGGCGAGCAGCGCCACGAGTGCGCCTGTAACTCCCGCGAGGCGGTAGCCCACGAGAGCAGAAGCGTCAACCACCATTGGCCCCGGGAGTGACTGCGAGATCGCTATAATGTCCAGCATTTCGTCTTCATTCATCCAGTGCAGCGTGTCGCAGAATTTCTGCTTCATCAGCGGCACAATGACATATCCGCCGCCAAAGGTGAAGGCACTTACGGAAAATGTGGAGAGGAAAAGCGCTTTGTAAAATTTATAATCCTTTTTCACCGGTATCCTCCATAATTTATTCTGAAAATATTATAACCTCTGCGCCGCCATAAGTAAAACCGGGAAGAAGTTTTCGCGCGGGTAACAGTCCTTCGTCGCAGGAAAATCACCACTTGTGCCTCAATAGCAACCATCTGAAGATTTCTTATGGTAAATCGTACCGCCGGCGCTATAATGGAATCACAGTTAACAGAGAAAACGCCTGTGGGGGTGAAAGCTTGAACATAAAGGTAGAAATTGATGATCGGTATCGAGAACCGGAAATGATCCTTCGAACCGATAAAATGACCGAACGGCTCGAAAAGCTGATGGATTCCATTCAAAGCCTTACCGGAGAAACCGTGAAAACGCTGGTTGGTTTCAAAGACGGCGAAGCATTTCTTCTGAAACTTGAAGATGTAAGCACGGTGTTTACGGAAAGCGGCAGGGTCTGCGCGAGAAGCGGCAACGACGAGTACACATTGAAAAGCAGGCTTTACGAGCTGGAGGAAACACTGGCTGGAACGGATTTTCTGCGGGTTTCCAATTCGGAGATTGTAAACTTCAGCAAGGTGAAAAGCCTTGACCTGAGCCGAACCGGAACGATCATGCTGAAATTCAAAACGGGGGAGACGACCTTTGTCTCCAGAAGATATGTGGAAAAAATCAAACAATATTTTAAACTGTGAGGTGTTCACGATGACATTCAAAAAAGCGATGCTGCGGGGTGCGCTTGGGTTCCCGCTCGGAGTATTTATATCCTATACTGTCGGCCTTGTTGAGTCCCTGTGCTACGGCGGCTGGAATACGGGCGATTTCCTTGCGGTGCCGCCTTCCATGATTCCGCAGGCCGGCAACGAAATGCGGGCGGTAGTGCTGGAATTCATTCTGTCGGGGCTCATCGGTTTTGCCTTTGCTGCGGGTTCGGCAATTTTCCAGATTGACCGCTGGAGTCTTGCAAAACAGACGGTCTGCCATTTCATTCTCATGTCGCTGGTCTTTTTCCCGGCAGCGTGGCTCTGCTGCTGGTTTGGCAAATCCGTGGGGTCAATCCTGAGCTTTGCCCTGGTTTATTGCGGCATCTATTTCTTCTCCTGGATTTTTCAGTATCATTACTGGAAAAAGAAAATCCTCTCCATCAACCAAAAACTGAATGGGAATTGATCGGCACAGGGGAGAATGCATCACGCGATACATTCTCCCCTGCTTTTTGGAATTATAATATAGCAATTGAATTTATAATCAGGACTTGATTAAAAATTCAAAATTGCCGAATGCGTTTTTACGGTTTAAATCTTTCCTGTTTAAAAGTAAAAACGCTATAGGCACGAGGTGATTAAAATGGCGGATTGGAATTCGCAGCAATATCTGAAATTCAAGGCGGAGCGCACGCAGCCTGCCATTGATCTGGCGCGTCGGATGGAACTCAAAGAACCGCATAAAATAGCGGATATCGGCTGCGGGCCGGGCAACAGCACGGGCGTTTTGCAGCAGCTGTACCCGGACGCGGAAATAACGGGGTTCGACAATTCCGAAAATATGCTGGCTTTCGCCCGGGAGAACTGCCCTCGGGCAAAGTTCAAATTCTGCGACGCTTCCCGTGATTTGCCGAATCTCGGCACGGATTTTGACGCCGTGTTTTCCAACGCCTGCCTGCAATGGCTGCCGGAGCACGCAAAACGGATTCCGGAGCTTGTCGGTATGCTGAAACCCGGCGGAACGCTTGCGGTTCAGATTCCTGTGAATTTTGAGGAGCCGATTCATAAAATTATCAGTGCGGCTGTTGCTTCTGAAAAGTGGAGAAGTTTCTTTCCGCATCCGCGCATTTTCTATACCCTCACGCCGGAAGAGTATTACGGCATATTAACGGAAAGTTGTTCGGAGTTTAAAATCTGGCAGACAACGTATTTTCATGTGCTGCCTTCGCACCAGGCCATTCTGGAATGGTACCGCTCCACGGGCATGAAGCCGTATCTGGACGTATTGCCCAGCGAAAAAAAGCCGGAGTTCGAGGCGGACGTCATGGAGCAGGTAAAGAAAGCTTACCCGCTTCAAAAAGACGGCCGGGTGATTTTCCGGTTCCCAAGGCTTTTCTTTCTCGGCGTAAAATAAACGAATCCGCTCATCCTTGGGGCGGATTTTTTTAAGTGAAGCTGCAGAAATAATATTGAAAATGGAAAATACAGGAACTATAATAAGGCGGAAAAGTTGAATGAAGAATAAAAAGCAGGTGTACCATGAAAAAATTGTTTTCTGTTGTTTTATCGTGCCTTTTGCTTTTTCTGGCTGCCAGATGCGGCTTTAAAGAGCCTAAATCCGTATCTTCCCGGACGGCGTCACACGATACGGCCTTGTCAAGTATGGCATCATCAGAAGCGGCGGTGCAAAGCATATCGCCGCAGGCAGTGCCTACTGTTTCTGCTATGGAACTTCCGATTCCGTCCAACGCTCAGCCAACGGCAATAGTAAATGGTGAAATCCTTTACGGAATAGGTACGGCGAACGCAACAGCTTATTACATGCTGCAGTCGGATTTTAAAAAAACCAGAGAGGTCGGGGAAATAGAAAACTGGGATACCGATTCCGATGATATTGCGATTGTAGGAAACAGATATATCTATCGAATGCCGTCGGTTAAGTCAAACGGGAAGATGGTTAATTCGCTGTTTCAGATTGATACGCAGTCCAACCGTATCACAAAGATGCTGGATGCGGATTTTACCATTCCTCTCTGCTATTTCAGCGTGTTGAATAACCGGGATATTTTTATGTTCAACCCGTCCAGCTTCGCGGATGGATTTCATTATTACATCTATAAAATTGATTTGGAGCGCCGAAGATTAATCTCAATGAAAGAAACAACCGCTACGGCTTCACGGGGCGAGCGGATGAACGGCGTTGTCTGCAATGACGGAAAAATATATCTTATGAACAGTCAGAGCGATAAAACATACATTTTGGTGTATGATTCAAAATTTGTTTTGCAGCGGAAAATTCGAGTTCCGGAGCTGGACGGCAGCAGTACCTTAAAAATGAAAATAATCGGCAATATATTTTATTTTGAAAATATCACCGGCAGCTCCTTGTTCTTTTACGATGGTTCCGGTTTAAGAAAGTTCTGGTCTGCCGGCTACAATTTTTCTCTGGTCGAAACCGATCGGGGAATGGATAAGACTTTTCCATATGTCTATCTGTATGAACGCGATAAAAGCTTTCTGTATGTTTTAAACCTATTCAATAAAACGGTAACAAAAATAGAATTGAATCTAGACCCGGATTATGAGGAGATTGCCTTAGGGAAAGCGGATGAAAAGGGAAATGCTATTTTACAATGCAAACAGGGCGGTGAAAACGGCTCTAGTTATAAAACATACTTCATAAAATCCGGCAATGTTTTGAATTACCTGAAAAATGCAAAACCACTTCAGTTGGGATGATTCTTTTGATTACAATTCAGTTATAATTATTGCAGTTTGCACATGACGAATTATAATTAATGCAGATTGGGAATAAAACACTTTATAAAATACCTTTACACATTCCTATGCTATTAAAATTACGGGCAAAGGGGCACCGAAAATGCGAACTGTAAAATTGGCCATCATACTCAGCCTGTCTTTTTTAACCGGCATGATTACAGTTTGCTCCGGGGCAGCGTCCGAGCCTGTAGATGCGACTTCCCGTAATACTGTCAGTACGGTTTTGCAAAGCAGCACTGTGTCGGCGAAACCCACTTCGGCGTCAGCCGTTTCCGCAGTTACCGGTGTGGTTCCAAAGACGTTCAAGGCGAAAAAAATTGTCCGAATATTTAGCCGCAATCGGGCGAATACGTCTTCTGTTTATATCCCTGTCCAGTGGGATACTTGGAATATCTTTTTTTACCCTAATAAAGAAGCAATGAAAAATATCGGCTGGTTCAAACAGCTAATTTGTAATACAAACACTACCACTCGTGCGATTGCCGGTGAGTATGCGGAGTGTATCGGCGATGACATTGACAAAGTTATGCCCGGCATGAAGAACCGCACTCTTGAGGAACTGATTGAGCGAACAAAACATTCGACTTCCGAATCAACGGAAGATAAAACCGTTATTTATGAGCTGCATTATTTTATCTATTCAGACAATGGAAAAATCGTAAATGATTTATGCTTCCGTTCCAAAAGAATGGACGAAATCCCGGGCAATGATGAAAAGGCTGTCCGTCAGAAAATCTATGAGAACACTGGCCTGAATGACGAAATGGTGCAGGAAATTCTGCACAGTTATTCCGAAACGTGACAGGAGAATGAGGGTATGAAGCGTTATTATTTGGCGGCGGTTGTTTTGGCGATTCTTTTATCGTTGTCGGCCTGTTCCGTGGCTTATGCGTCCAAAACCGTAAACGCGCAGCCCACGGCTTCCGGTACTGTCAGCACGGTTTCGAAGTTCAGCTCCTCACCGGCAAAATCAACCCCATCATCAGAAACGGCCGTTTCCGCAGTTACCGGTGTAGTTCCAAAGACGTTCAAGGCGAAAAAAATTGTGCGAACATTTGGTTACGATCGGACGCATACGTATTCTGTTTATTTTCCCTCCGATTGGAATATGAGCGATGGTTTCATTTATATCGGTAAAGAAGCGAAGAACTGGATTGGCTGGTTTGACCAGTTGGATTATGCGACCAATCCCGCAGTTTGGGATGTTATAGGCATGCACGCTGAGTTTATCACGGATAATGAAAGTGCTATACCGGGTATGCAGAATTGCATTGTTGAGGAATTAATCAAGCGCATAAACTGTCCTCTTGCCAGATCGCAGGGTGATAATACCGTTATTTATGAGCTGCACTATATTATCTATTCAGGCAATGGAAAGATCGTGAACGATTTGTGCTTTCGTTCCAAAAAAATGGACGAAATTCCGGACGATGATGAAAAAATTGTCCTCCAGAAAATCTATGAGAACACAGGTCTGAATGACGAAATGGTGCAGGAGATTCTGCACAGCTATTCCGAAACGTAAGGCAAAAAAGATTTTATGCACGGCAATCAGAAGCCGGGTTTATTTCTGTTCCCAAACGGCTTTTCAGACGCAAAATAAAAAAATAAAAAATATTTTTCAAAAAGTTTCCCTCCAGAGGGAAACTTTTTGCTCTGTTTGCGGGATATATGGAAGGAGTTTTTTATTCAATAAAATTTGTGTCAATAATTACCTTGCGGCAGTACTCACAATAATAAGCTTCAATTTTATGATTCCGTGCAAAACAGAATCTGTTCAGAGGAATCCCTTCCTTTCCGCTGAAAACCGTAATTCCCTCTTTTTCGCCGTCCGGCATCCATTTAAGCTGGTATCCTCTGTTCGTAAGGAACCCGCGCCGCATTTGTTTTTCACAGTATGGGCAGACATCGCTCGGTAGATCTTTCATTTTTATGCCCCCTCATCCATTTACTTTATTCGATAAAAAGATTATAAGCCTTTCTTCCAAATAGTCAATCGCTGTTTTGCCGGTTCAAATATCATGGCCGTTTGCCCGCACGGGGAATTGTGATATAATGGGGCAGATATAAATAATTGGGAATCGAAATTGATATAATAAGCGAAAGAGGTTTTTTCGATGAGCGAAATCGTCACCATCTACAAAATAAACTGCTATGCCGCGCTGGATCCGGAACAGGAAGGCAAAAGCTGCTCACTTCTGCCTTGGGACGACGCCAGCCCGGATTGCCGGGGCCAAGACGACGGTGGACACGAATATGTCCTTCCCGAGCATTACACACAGGGCCGCACTGAAGAAGGATTCCCCGCAATTTACGGCGAAGACGGCGATGCGTGCGAGCTGGTCCTGCACAATGGCAGCCTGCTGCTGGTGGATTCCAAAAAGCGTCTCGCACATCTTCTGGAGCCGGTAAAAAAAATAGCCACTTACCGCCACATGGCCGGGCTGACTCTTGCGGAGCTGGCGGACAGGCTCGGCGCTTCCCAAAAGGAAGTCTACGAGTGGGAGAACCTCGAAAAAGAACCGGATATTCAAACACTGGGGCGAATCGCGGAGATTCTGGGCTGCAATGTAACGGATTTCCAGTAAATTCAGCACTTTGCGGCTTGCATTGACAGGAATTTCTGTTATAATAGAAACGTGCATCAATTTAGTATACATTAAAGGGATATATCTCCCGGCAGAGGTGTAAAAATAATGTTGTTGGAAGTTAAAGATCTTAAAGTCAGCGTCGACGGAGCTGTTATTTTAAACGGGCTGAACCTGAATGTGGGCAAGGGTGAAATTCATGTGTTAATGGGCCCGAACGGAGCGGGCAAGTCCACACTGGTCAATACCGTCATGGGCCACCCGGCCTACAAGGTGGAGCAGGGCTCCATCGTTTTCGACGGCAAAGACATCACTCACGCGCCCACGAACGAACGCGCGAAAGACGGCCTGTTCCTTTCATTCCAGAACCCTGAGGAAGTTCCGGGCGTAACGCTCGAAAACTTCATGCGTACATCCCGCGTTGCCGTAACGGGCAAGCCGGTCAAGCTGTTCGCCTACCAGAAGGAAATGAAAGAGAAAATGGCGGGCCTGAACATGGATGAAGAGTACGCATCCCGTTACCTGAACGTCGGTTTCTCCGGCGGCGAAAAGAAAAAGTCCGAAATTTTACAGATGCTCATGCTGAACCCGAAGCTCGCAATTCTGGACGAGACGGATTCCGGCCTTGATGTCGACGCGGTGAAAATCGTTTCGCAGGGCGTTGAGAAGTTCAAAAACGACGCGAATTCCCTGCTGATCATCACGCATAATACGAAGATCCTAGAGTTCCTGAAGGTGGATTACGTCCACGTTCTGATGGACGGCAGAATCGTAAAGACTGGCGGCAGCGAATTGATCGACCAGATCAACGAATCCGGATTCCAGCAGCTTTCCGCAACGGTCTGAGCGTGCTTTTCACGCCGGAGAGTGCAAAAGGATGGTTAAAAAGTATGGATAAAAAGAAAACGGTGGTGCAGGATATTGACCGCACCGTCTATGATATAAAAGACAAAGTAAACGCGTCCTATCAGGTTGAGGAAGGCCTTACGGCGGATATCGTCAATGAAATCTCCAAGACCAAAAATGACCCGGACTGGATGCGCGAATTCCGGCTGAAATCGCTGGAGATTTACAACAAAATCCCCATGCCGAACTGGGGGCCGTCGCTCGAAGGGCTCCATATGGAAGACATCGTTACTTATATCCGCCCAAATACTCCCATGCGCGGCAGCTGGTCGCAGGTTCCGGATGATATTAAGAATACGTTCGAACGTCTCGGTATCCCCGAAGCGGAGCGCAAATCTCTTGCCGGTGTGGGCGCCCAGTACGATTCGGAAGTCGTTTACCACAATGTGCGCGAAGAGGTTCGCCGTCAGGGTGTTGTTTACACCGACATGGAAAGCGCTATCCGCGACCCGGAATACGGCCCCATGGTAAAAGAGCATTTCATGAAGCTCGTTCCGCCGACCGACCACAAGTTTGTGGCCCTTCACGGGGCGGTTTGGTCGGGCGGTTCGTTTGTGTATGTTCCGCCGCATGTGAAAGTGGAAATCCCTTTACAGTCGTATTTCCGCCTGAACGCGCCGGGCGCCGGCCAGTTTGAGCACACGCTCATTATTCTGGGCGAGGGTTCGAGCCTGCACTTCATTGAGGGCTGCTCCGCGCCGAAGTATAATGTGGCAAACCTTCACGCCGGCTGCGTGGAGCTGTATGTGGCAAAGGGAGCACGGCTGCGCTATTCCACCATTGAGAACTGGTCGAAGAACATGTATAACCTGAACACCAAGCGCGCAGTTGTGGAAGAGGGCGGCACGGTGGAATGGGTGTCCGGCTCGTTCGGTTCCCATGTTTCCTATCTGTACCCGATGAGCATCCTGAAAGGGGAAAACTCCCGTATGGAGTTCACGGGAATCACATTTGCAGGGAAAGGCCAGAACCTTGACACCGGCGCGAAAGTGGTTCACGCCGCTCCGCACACCTATTCGAACATCAGCACAAAGTCAATCTCCAAGGACGGCGGCGTCTGCACCTACCGCAGCTCCGTTGAGATTCTGCCGCAGGCGCACGGATGCAAATCATCCGTAAACTGCGAATCCCTGATGCTTGATGATCAGTCGCGTTCCGACACTATCCCGGTCATGGATATCCGAAACGATGATGTCGACGTAGGCCACGAAGCGAAAATCGGCCGCATCAGCGACGACGCGATCTTCTATCTGATGAGCCGCGGTATTTCCGAAGCGGACGCCAAGTCGATGATCGTCACCGGCTTTGCGGAGCCGATTGCCAAGGAACTGCCAGTGGAATACGCGGTGGAAATGAACAACCTGATTAAGCTGGAAATGGAGGGTGCCATCGGCTAGACATGGGTGGCTATTTAACTATGAATTTAGCATTAGAGCATGCAAATGTCCTGCCGGCGCGCACTTGGAACCGGCTTGGGATTAACGATACGGATTTACAGGCGAAAATTACGGAAATCGCTCCTTACAGCGGCAAAGCTCTCGCAGCTTCGCTGCCCGAGGGCGTAACAATTGCCGCGAAACCTTTTCCTGTGGAGAACCTCGAAACGGGCATGGGAAATGATGCCGCAGAATTTGTTGCGGAACATAAAAATTCCGGAGTATCTCTGCTTGCGGCCGCCGGTACAAAAGCCGGGCAGCCCGTCTTTTTGAATTATATTCTGGACGATGCCAACCCAGCCGTAGCGGATGAAAATACGATCGTCGCGGAAGAAAACAGCGAAATCACCGTGGTCATGAGCTACCGCTCCGAAGCCGGTTTTGCCGGATTCCATGGCGGCCTGACGAAGCTTTATGCCGCAAAGGGTGCGGTCATTCACCTGATACAGGTTCAGCTTCTTGGCGACGAATGCGCGCATTTTGACAATGTGGGCGGTTTCGCGGAAGAAAATGCAGAAATCAACATAATTCAGGCGGAGCTTGGCGGAAAGAATGCGCTTTCCGGTGTGAAAACGCGCCTAGATGGCTTCAAAAGCCGCCTGAACATGGACACCATCTATTTTGGAGACCGTATGCGTTCCGTGGATATCAACTATATGGCGGAACATATCGGCAAAAAAACAAAGAGTGAAATTCACGTCAGCGGCGCTTTGCTGGACGAGAGCGAGAAAACATTCCGCGGCACAATCGATTTTGTACGCGGAGCAAAACAGGCGACCGGGCACGAAAGCGAATACAATCTGCTGTTCAGCCCGAAAGTCCGCAACCGCACCGCACCGCTGATTCTCTGTGCGGAAGAAGATGTGGAAGGCCAGCATGCCGCTTCAACCGGTAAAATTGACGCAGACAGGCTGTTCTACCTCATGTCCCGCGGCCTGAGTGAGCTGGAAGCCAAAAAACTGATGATTGAAGCGCAGTTCCGGCCGGTGACGGATCAGATTCCGGATGAAAAGCTGAGAAACGCGATTATGGATTATGTGAAAGTGAGGCTGAGCGGACTTGAATCCATGGGCTGAAGATTTTCCAATTTTAAATTCAACAATGAACGGCAAACGTTTGGTATATCTCGATAATGCGGCAACGACCCAAAAGCCGATTCCTGTGCTGAAGGCCATGGATGATTATTACCGCAGGTCAAACGCTAACCCGCACCGCGGCCTTTACGCCCTAAGTGTGGACGCGACCCAGAGGTATGAAGACGCACGCCGCACGGTGAAAAAATTCATCGGTGCGCAAAAGGATGAAGAGGTCATTTTCACCCGCAACGCGAGCGAATCGCTGAACCTTGTGGCTTACAGCTACGGCATGACGTTTCTGAATGAAGGCGACGAAATTGCACTGCCCGTCAGCGAGCATCACAGCAACCTTGTTCCCTGGCAGATGGTTGCGCAGGCAAAAGGCGCAAAACTTGTCTACCTTTATCCGGACAAGGAAGGCCGCCTGACGGACGAGGAGATCAACTCGAAAATCACGGCAAAAACAAAAGTCGTCGCCATGGCGCATGTTTCCAATGTGCTCGGCTCCGTTTATCCGGTCAAAAAGATTGCCGACAAGGCACATTCCGTCGGTGCCGTCGTTGTGCTGGACTGCGCACAGAGCATTCCGCACTACCCGGTGAACGTTTCAGAACTCGACTGTGATTTCATGGCTTTTTCCGGCCACAAGATGCTGGCCCCCATGGGGATCGGTGTCCTGTACGGCAAAGAAGAGTTTTTGAATAAAATGCCTCCATTTCTGCGCGGCGGCGAGATGATTGAATATGTTCACGAGCAGTCCGCAACGTTCGCGCCGCTTCCGCAGAAATTTGAAGCGGGAACTCAGAACGTCGGCGGTGCAGTCGGCCTTGACGCCGCGATTCATTATCTGCTCAAAGTCGGCTATGACAATATTCAGAAGACGGAAAACGAGCTTTTGAATTATGCTCTGGACGGGCTTGCCAAAATTCCTCATATTACGGTGTACGGCGGCACGGACAACCGGGTGAACCGCTGCGGCGTGTTTTCGTTCAACGTGGAAGGCGTTCATCCGCACGATGTTTCCACGATTCTGGATGCGGAAGGCGTCGCAATCCGCGCCGGACACCACTGTGCGCAGCCGCTGATGGAATATATGTGCGTAAATTCCACCTGTAGGGCGAGCCTCTATTTTTACAACACAAAAGATGATATTGACGTATTTTTGGCCAGTCTGAAAAAAGTCAGGGGGTGGCTTGGCCTTGGAGCTTAATCAGATTTACACGCAGATTTTAACCGAACACAACAATTCCAGCCGCAACAAGCATCATATTGAAAATCCGACCATGACGCTGAAAGGGGTTAACCCGAGCTGCGGCGACGAAATTGAACTGGAGCTGCGCGAGAAAGACGGCGTCATTGAGGACGCGGGATTTACGGGGATTGGCTGCGCTATTTCACAGGCGTCGGCATCCATTATGATTGACTTAATCAAGGGAAAATCGGCCGATGAAGCGCTGAAATTAGCAAAAACCTTTTTCGGTATGATCAAGAATGAGATTACCGATGAAAAGCAGCTGGAAGCGCTGGATGAAGCAATTGCCCTGAAAGATGTTTCGCACATGCCCGCAAGGGTAAAATGCGCTGTGCTTGGATGGCACACGCTGGAAAATGCAATTAACGGAGAAAACGAATCATAACAGCAAACGGCCGCCCTGATCAGGCGGCCGTATTTGCGTTTAATTTGCTTGGAAATTTGTTACAGGAAGTGCTTTATAATGAATATTGTGCGTTTCAATCCGAACCCGAACAGTGACGCAAGGGTGGTAGGATATCTCCACGACGCGATTCCCACAGAGATGCCGAACCGCATGGAACGGCCCTGTGTGGTGGTTTACCCGGGCGGCGGATATGAATTCCTATCGGAACGCGAATCCGACCCGCCGGCATTGGCTTTCTTCGCTAAAGGATATCAGGTCTTCATTCTATACTACTCCATCGGGAAAAAAGCGACTGATCTGCGGCCGCTGATCGACGGTTCCCTCACGCTGATGAAAATCCGCGGGAAAAGCAAAGAGTGGGGCGTCCTTTCTGATCAAATCGCCGTGCTTGGATTTTCGGCAGGTGCTCATGCTGCGGCGAGTCTCGGTACACTATGGGATCATCCGGCATTAAAAAAGAAAATTGATACCAAAGGCGGACAAAACAGGCCGAATGCCATGATTCTATGCTACCCTGTCATTACGGCCGGTAAGTTGGCGCATCAGGGTTCCGTGGAAGCTGTCTGCGGCGGAACGCCAACCGAAGAACAGGTTCGGTTTTATTCGCTGGAAAATCAGGTCAGCTCCAAAACTCCGCCGGCGTTTCTATGGCATACGGTGGAAGACAATACCGTTCCCGTAGAGAATACCTTGATGTTTTCGGCGGCGCTTCAGAAAAATCATATTCCGTTTGAATGCCATATTTATCCCAAGGGAAGGCATGGCATGTCTATGTGCAACGTTGAGGTCAATGCCGAAAACAATCACTGCGCAACGTGGTTTCCGCTTTGCGCTGAGTGGCTGGGCGACCTGTTTCATTTTAAATATTAATTTGTTTATGCTTTAATTTGGCATGCAATTTACAAACCAGTTCCAGAATACTGTCAAATACGGATCTGAGAAACTTGGATTTCAAAAGAAGCTGTGTATAGGCTTTTGTGATTAGCATGATGAATGCCATAGTTAGCGCCATTCCAATTGTGAGCTGAATATAATACATACGCTTTCAACTCCAAACTTTTTTGCTGCTGGATTTACTGTAGCAGATATATAAAATAATGTCAATATGGAAACAAAGATATGCGTTCATATTTGAGCCTATAAAATACAAAGACGGCGGAGCTTTTGCTCCGCCGTCTTTTTGCATATCCGAATTAAATCCCAAGCTCGTCCACAAGAGTCTGCATGGCCGTAATGGTACGGGAAATCAAATCGTCCAGCGTCCAGCCTAGCATGTCCGCACCCTGCTGAATCACTTCGCGGGAACAGCCCGCTGCGAAGCTCGGCTGCTTGAATTTTTTCTTAACCGATTTCAACTGCATGTCTTTCACGCTCTTGGATGGATGCATCAGAGCCACGGCACCGATCAGGCCGGTAAGCTCGTCCGTTGCGAACAGAACTTTTTCCATAATATGTTCCGGCTTGACGTCAACCGTAAGGCCGTACCCGTGGCTGGCCACGGCATGTATCAGCTTTTCATCGATGCCGCGTTCCTGCATGATTTCCTGCTCTTTGATGCAGTGCTGTTCAGGGTATTTTTCAAAGTCAAGATCATGAAGCAGCCCGGCGACTTTCCAGAATCCCACATTCTCCGGGTCGAATTCTTTTGCAAAGTATCCCATTACACCGGATACAATTTTTCCATGCTTCAGGTGAAAAGGGTCCTGATTGTATTCTTCCAGCAGTTTTTCCGCTTCTTCCAGATTTGGTACCGTGCCCATCATCATTCCTCAATTCATAAATATAGTATTCATCTATGTTTATAGTATCTGCTTTTCAGCGGTATGTCAACCGGTTATTTTCTGAAATCCGGCTGGCGAAACGGTATATTTTAAAACGGGGATAATTCGTTCTGAATTGATGAGAGAAGTTGTGTGGCTTGTTACTTCGGCACCCATTTTTTCATAAAAACCGACAGCCTGAGGGCTTGTTACAAGTTTAAATGTTTGGATGCCGTGTTCTTTGCAGAAACGGATCAGCTCCTGCCAGAGAATGCGGCCGTAGCCGCTTTTAATCCGGTTTGCGGATACATAAAAATACTCCAGTTCCCATAGAGAGTCTGCCTGCGTAAGTGCGAAAAAGCCGACAGTCTGATTGCCGTCTTCCAATACGAATACGCGGTTTTGGCGGATAAAAGAATCGGTTACACTGTAAAAACGCTTGAACTGCTCCATATAATTATCGCTGTAACCCCAGTATTTTTCAGAATCAAATGCGAGTTTGCTAAGAGTTGAACTGTCACTATTTTGTGCCGGGCGAAGGGTTGTCATGATATGCTCCTTACTGCAATTGCTTTTGTGTTTGAAACATCAGTGTAGCACACCAAATATAGAATCTTCAAGTGCTGTTTTATGAAATCAGTTTCCTTTGGCAATACTGTGAAGAAATGATTGCAGAAAGGGCAAAACATGTGGCCTTTGACGAATTATCCCGCGGGCTTTAGAGAACAACGCTTCAGATGAAGCATATCGGTGGATAACCTGTTTGTAAAAGAATCTGTGTATCGCCTGGGTCACGATTTCTAGGCCGTCGATGAATTTGTTATCTCATTTTTCCCGTTTCTGCATAAAATGGAACGGGAGGCGATCGCGATGGAAATATTAAACAACCGTGCCGCAGTTTCTATGAAGGACAGATCCTGGCAGTTTTCTTTCGAAAATAAAACTGTACTTACAGTATCCGTATCCTATCCCGTCGTTTCCGTACCAGGTACGCGATGGGTTCAGGAGAGAATCAACAGCCGTATTAATTCGGAAGTTTCAGATTTTTACCGGTATGCGGCTGGAACGATGTACCGTATGGCTGTGCAGGAATACAAAGATTCGCTTACGCATGATTTTCCGTTCCGGCCTTTTGACGCCGTGATGAAATACGACGTGACTTTCAATCAGGACTGTCATTTGAGCATGTATCAGGATCAGTATCAATACACAGGCGGTGCGCATGGAAATACGATTCGTGCATCTGATACCTGGAATCTGGAGACTGGCCGAAGACTGCCGCTTTCACGTTTTTTCCGTTTTGGCGAAAACTACAGAAAAACGGTTTTGGATGAAATTCTCCGACAGGCAGACGAAAATATGGCGGGTGGTTCAGAAATCCTTTTTGAAGATTACAGAACGCTTATTCGAAAGTATTTTGACCCGGCAAGCTATTACTTAACGCAATCAGGAATTGATGTATACTTTCAGCAGTATGAAATAGCTCCCTATGCGGCAGGAATTGTGGTTTTTACTGTTCCGTACGGAATAAGTCCGTCCTGTATCAATCCGTAACAACGGGGCCTGATACAGAATACTATGTCTATGGCAATACTTCGCAGTTAAGGTGAAAAGGGGTAAGCTTTATGGATATGGAGATAAGGTGTATTCGGGAATGCTGTTATAATATGCTTTGTCCATGCCTGAAGTATAACCCCTGTATTTTGTGGATTATATTTCCGTAAGGGGGAATTTTTTTGGCAAGTGCTGTTAGTTATGAATATTTAAGTGCTCAAAAAGGCGCCGCCAGTGGAATCGCTTCTTTGGATGCGAACACCAAGATTCCTGTAGCACAACTTCCTTCCGTTGCAATAAGCAACTTTAAAGGGACGTTTGCAACAGCGAATGATCTGCCTGCCGTGGCCGACAGTAAATTAGGCGATTATGCTTATGTGACCGCCGCAACATCCTATTACTATTTTAACTCTGCTCTGTCAACACCTGCGTGGGTCAATCAGCAGATTTCTGCAGCGGATTACGGCGCCCTGACTGCCCAGCAAAAATCAATTGTGCCATATATTATAACGGGATGATGGTATGAACGCACTGGTGAGCTATGAACTGTTAACCGCCTGGTTTGGCAGTCCGGCAAATGGCATAACCCCTGAAGGCGGGCTGTATGGAACCTATATCAACAACACGGGAGCCGATAGTGTCAAGGGCATGATCGTGCAGATTTCAACAGATAAAGATAATGCTGTGGA
Organism: Caproicibacter sp.; assembly: GCA_036260805.1. Classification (GTDB taxonomy): domain Bacteria; phylum Bacillota; class Clostridia; order Oscillospirales; family Acutalibacteraceae; genus Thermocaproicibacter. Next base: position 25,234 of record DATALZ010000064.1, on the reverse strand, counting down.
AATCGCCACTGAGGATTCTGCGGTACCGATTGGAGTTATCTATGAAGACGGTGCAGCAAACGGCTCACCCGTTAAAGTTGTGGTTTACGGTAAAGCGCAGGTCCTTCTGAAAAACAATATGGATTCGTACCGCGGGTATTGGTGCGGAATCAGCGATACGCAGGGCAGAATGATCCAAAGTACCGCCGGGCCGGAAACACTCGTCGAGTTAAAACGTCAAATTGGCCACAGCCTTGAATCAAAAGCCGGAAGTACCGATATTCTTGCCCTGGTACAATTAAATTTTATTTGAATTTGGTAGGAACCGGCTGTGAGGATCACAACCGGTTCCTATTTTCTGTTTTCTGCCTGCTTTTGGCGATAGGATACAATCCTTCCGCATATATTTATGCGAAAGGGGAAATTGTATATGATGGTCTTTACAGTGACGAAGAAGAGAATTCTGGCTGTCTTGCTCATTCTGCTGGCTGCTGTTCTGGCAGTATGTGTTTGCATAAGAGGGGCACGGGCGGTACAGACTTCAGCGCCAAAAAGGGAGCTGCCTATTTATAATGTGCAGACCAGTGAAAAAAAGATCGCCATATCGTTTGATGCGGCATGGGGGAATGAAGAAACACAGACACTCATCGATATTTTAAAGAAATATAATGTAAAAACAACATTTTTTGTCGTCGGGGCGTGGGTCGACAAATATCCGGAGTCCGTAAAGGCGCTTACCGCAGCCGGGCATGAAGTCTGCAACCATTCCAATACACACCCTCATATGCCCAGGCTGTCCCAGACCGAAATGACGGCGCAGGTTACTTCCTGCAATGAAAAAATCAAAGCAATTACTGGCGTCAGCCCAATCCTCTTCCGCCCGCCGTATGGTGATTACAACAACGCGGTAGTAAATACGGTGAATGGACTCAAAATGTACCCGATACAATGGGATGTGGATACGTTAGATACAAGAGTAAAACCCTATTTAAAATAAACTGTGACAGCAATAGGTGAGGCCTCTACCCTCTTTACCAAAGCTTGCGCCACAGCTTTCTTTTCGTTAAAGTCCAAAGCACTAAAATCACAGTGAGCAAACTTGAATTTTGGCTTTTCTGGCGATTTGTTTATGATTTCAAGTAGCTCAGAGCGTCGAGAATCAAGCTCGAAAATACGTTCATTGATATAACGCATTGTGACTTCATTTGCTTCTTCCAAACGATCCATCAAATTGCCTATCTGCTCGTCGATTTTTGCTAAAGCAATCTTTTCTGTATTGTGGGTATCTACCACATGTAATTCTGGCTTGTCGTTGGAAGACAGACGGTTTATTTCTTCTTGAATTTGTTTTATGGCTTCCGATTCCACGTCAGTTACTTTCTCAGTATGTTTTATATCGCATAGGTGAAGATTGGTTCGGCCAGAGCAGGAAAAATAAAGACCACCCTTTGCACATATTACGCGTAACGAATACCCGCAATTTGAGCATTTAATAAGTCCAGATAACCAAGTGTATTTCCCAGCCCCGGTATTTTTTATTTGCTTGTTCGCGTCAAGCCTATTTTGACATGCTAGAAACGTCTGAGAGTCAATAACTCCATCATTGGCCGCAATTGCCAGCAACTGCTCTGAAAGATTAGTGTATTTTGCAGCGTTACGATCACGTTTTCCGAAAAGACAGAGGCCTTTTTGACCAGTGTACTCATCAATACTATTGAACAGAATAAGTCCTTTATTGCGGTAGTGATAATAAACGTCGGCATCTGCTTTCACATAGGCCGGATTGTGTAAAATACGGCTTATCGACACGTTATCCCATGTTTTTCGATTGATGCCGGGTATACCAGCATTAGTTAAGTAGAAAGCGATCTTCCCGAGCGTTTCACCGGCATAAGCGTAATCATGGAAAATTTTCTTAATCAATTCCATATTTTCATTAGGAACAAGCATTGATGCAGCTTTTCCTCCAATTAAAGTACGTTTGATTGAGAAGCCAAAGGGCGCCGGGCCTCCGGGATAGGCGCCCCGCTTTACACGCTGATAATAATTATCCTTAATACGTTCCGCAATCGTTTCACGCTCCAGCTGTGCAAATACCATTATGATGTAAACCATGGCACGACCGACGGGCGTTGAAGTATCAAACTTTTCGTTTACTGAAACAAATTCAACCCCATGCTCCTTTAAAACTTCCCAAATTTGGCCGAAATCGGTAATGGAACGGCTGATACGGTCAAGACGGTATACAATGATCTTGTCAATTTCACCGCGCCTTACTGCGGCCATCATGTGCTGAAAGTCAGGGCGGTCCGTGTTCTTGCCCGAGTAACCCTTATCTTTAAAAATCTTTGGTTCATTGTCTGCACATTCATGACGGCATAGTTCAATTTGTCCCTCAATGCTGATTGAATCTTTTTTATCAACAGACTGGCGAGCATATATAGCATACATAATTATCACCTAAAAAAGCCCGCACTAAGCGGGCTGATTTTTTGTTGCGGTTCGTGATTATTTCTAGTCTGAGCAATCACTTTGTGGGAATTTCCTTTCAAAAATACTATCTATGCATTTTTTTCAAGAAATTTACTCTGAGCAGATTTTTTGTAGTCCGGTATAGTAGTTAAACCACGAATCGAATTACGGGCAGCTTCTTTTCCACTTTCATTCATTTGCCGGTAATCTGTCAGTAGCTCATACTCATCCGGTTCAAGTTCCCTCATCGGAGTGGGGGATTTTTCGCTAGATAAACCCAAAAGATAATCTATACTGACATCATATTTTCTTGAAATTGCAATCCAGAAATCGGAATTTGGTTCTCTTGTTCCTGTTTCATAATTATTATATGTCGATAAATTTAACCCTATTGAGCTTGCAAATTCTTTTTGACTTAGCTTAATTTCTGAACGTAATTGCTTTAAGCGTGGAAAACCGTTTTCTCGCATGTGATCACCTCAAGTTAGGATCAGTATAGTACGATATGCTTATAATTGTCAATGAAATATACACGAAACGGGTAACTATATATTGACATTCCTCAAATTGGGTAGTATCATGTAATCAAATCCACAAAATGGGCAATTTAAGAGCGGGGGTGATTCTATGCTATACCCAAATATTGAAGCAGAACGAGCAAGATTAGGCATTACAAAATCTGAATTATCAAATCGAATAGGCGTTACTCCAAAAACGCTCGTAAATTGGCAGTCTGGTAAAACTCCTATCCCTACATCAGCATTAATCGCCATGAGAAAACTGTTTAAGTGCAAGATAGATTACCTACTTGGAGTTAATTGTAAAAAGGTAAGTTAAAATGTTGCCACACACCAGAAAAAGTATGAACTCAGCAAGTTGTACAACCCATATCTCATATATATTCACGAGGGGGCGACTAATATGCCGCTACAAAGCAGAGCAATACATAACCCGAACAATACGCCGGAAGATGATCACATTAAGTGGCTGCGCGTGAGTGAAATATTCCAGCAGCACTATGAACGTGAAGAAGCAGCAAAAAAGGCCGCGGCAGAAGAGAAAAGCAAAAAGCTAGCATAGCTTAATGCAAATGTGGGCGGATGAATTATAAGTGCTGTTTCCGCCGCGAGGAAGGAATGGACAAGCCTATGAGTACCGGGCCTCACAACAATCAAAATGATACTTATATATTGATAAAACTAAAATTCAAAGACAGTTCCGCCGTTCGGTTAGCTCCGGGCGGCGCTGCTGTCGTTTTATTGAAAAAGATTGATGACGGGAAATTTTCAGCGTTTAGGCTCTTGCCCTTTTGTTTAACCAAAAAAGGCAAGAGCGTGGGCGCTTAGTCCACCAATTCCACAGCCGTCACAACACTGTGTATCCTTTGTTTAGCCAAATTTAGTCTCCCTGGAAAAGTCGGACACCGATAGTCTTGACGTCCGAGAATTCTGAGCCAATTTACTGTTGGGAAATAGAAAAGACTTTCAGAACCAGGATAAGGCTAAATTGAATTAATACCCTGGCATGGCAATAGAGGATTGGCGAACCTTGAAAATATTTCAAACAATCGCGGCAACGATTGTTGAAAACATAGTATTTGCGAAGACATTCCTGCTAGAGCGCGGGACACTATGAAATCCGGAAGCTATAGCACAGGCGCTTTTGCGATTAACTGCATGCTATCCGACTATGACATGTCGGGTTGGCGATGAGCATTAGCAGGGGATGGATAATGGTACTTCTGCCCTGAACGCATCACGGCATTGGGCAGGCCTCCAAGTATGAGAGCTGACTCACTGATAGAGTCAATGGAGCTGCATGTCGGCAGCCCTTTGCAAATACATAAAACTCTATGATATGTACGCTCCCTTCAAGCAATTGGCGGGAGCCTTATCATAGAATCAAATGCTCAGATTCTGAACACTTGATTCTGTGATATCGGACAAAAGCGGAACTGGTTCCGCTTTTGTGATTTTTCATTACTATCAATATAGCACAGTTTTTACAAATTTTAAATAAAAATTTTTATCCAGATAAGGAGGTAATTGCATGCCATATGTGGGTGATATGAGCCCTGAAGAATATGATCGAATGATGGAGAGGTATAAAGAATCCATCCAGATGAAAAATGTTCCGACACCCGAGCATTTTCTTCTGAAAATTCAGACATTCGATAGGAACGGCGAAAATACTTGCGATACCGGTCCTTTTGATGAATCAAGACTGAATTATTGGATTGGCAGCGTTGAATGCAGTGTTTGCAATACTTGTGCCGATGATATTGGCTTTGCGGTCTATGAGTGGGACAAACTGGATAAAAAATGGTTTCCTTATAAACCGGATGGAAAACGTGAAATGATTTTTTCCTTTTACAGGTTCCCCGATGGAACAATTGGACACCGTCGGGCTCAACTATGTGACCTATTGCCAAACAAATTAAAAGACAGGCTGATCGCCGCAGGCAGAAATGCTGTAAGCGAGGATACTCAGCCGATTATGAAACATAAAAACGATATTCAGTTATGAGGGGTGAAATACCATGACAAGAGCGCAACTTATGAAAGATATGCTTGATCAGGAGAATAACAATCTGATGTGCTATTCAAAGTCTATGCTCATGGAAGCACCGAAACCAGGCTATGAGAAAGAGTGGAAAGAAACTAAGGGAAAAGTACAGCTGCTTGAACAAATGATAAGCGAACTTCCGCACAGACGTTATGACCCAACAACAGACAAAGGAATTAAGGAGAGCACTTTTATCGGTTATATCTCCGGTTATGAGTTCGGAAAAACTAAAACCGATGATCCTCATCCATATATTACTTCAATCCGTTTCTGCATTTTGGATCCGGGAGAGGATATTCTTAATGAAGTGAGAAAAGAGCGTATTTTTGAAATAAGTCATAACCTCGGTATAGAGTGGCTTGTTTCCAACAAATTTGATGAAGAGCGCCATGCTCGGTATGATCAGGGACTCGATAACCTTTTAAGAATCACGGTTCAAGGTACTACAATTACCGACCTTGCATGGGAAAACAGAAAGAATTTAGAAAAACCTGCTTCGGAAAAGCTTCAGGACCGTATCAATTCTGCAAATGACAAGAATCAGAAAGTCCTGGGTCCCCATACAGTAGTCAAACAGCATGAACAGCAGCTTTAAAAAAGGATGATTTAGAATGATTTCAGGCAAAATCAGTAAGGAAATAATTCCTTACATTGCACATATAGGCAATAACAAAGGTGGTGTACTTATACTTGATCCAAGAAAGACCAGTACATTATGGAAAACTAAAAAAGATATTTTTAGTATTGGAAAAAAGGGAGTAGGTCATAACTTTATTATAAGCTGCCACTCCCTTTGATTTCAATTTAAGTCTTGACAAATTTAACCAAAGGTGATTAAGTTGTAGTAACGAATATCGCTACGGAAATTAACCGCCACGAATGGAGGAAAACATATTATGAAAAAGCTTTCGCCTAAAGCAAAGAAAATTACGATGGTTACCGGTATTGCCGTGGTTTGCATTGGTGTACTTTCTGCCGTACTATTCCAGCAAGCCAGCGCCAATTCCAACAATCTTCCGGTCGCTTCTTCTTCTACGGCCAGCACCAATTTGGTTTCATTTGAATCTGGTTCCGTTTCCGTGCCGCCCATCACTGAAAACAGCGGCGTCGCTTCCGGAGCTGCCGGAACTGGTTCCGCTTTTACTCCGGCCAAGGGAAAAACCCAAAGTGCTCCGTTGACCAGCACATCAAAGCCTGCTGCACCTTCTAAGCCCAAAATTCAGGGAGACAGTCAAAACGGACAGCAGCCGGTCAATAAGGCGTTAACCAATAAGACTCAGAAGCCAGCATACGTCACACAGCCCAAAGCTTCAACCAACCAAACTTCCGGTAAGACAAGCGGTGGAACGTCCACGAAACAATCCGGTGGCTCAACTACCGGTAGCAAGACATCCGGCGGCAGCACAAAAGGTAATTCTGTTCTTGATAATGCTATTAAAGAGACGGGCGGAAATCAACAAACTACTGTAGGAAATTCCGGCGATCAGTTAACAGGTGACAAAGTCGGTATTATGGATTAACTTAATACTTTGATTTTAGGGACACAGTCTGAAAATAGACTGTGTCCTTTTTATGTTGGAGGCTTTATGAAACGTATAATTTCGTTAATCCTTTGTGTTGCACTATTAACTTCCATCCCTGCGTTCGCTTTCGCAGACGGCAGCGGGAATATAGACAACGGTGGTGGTAGTGGAATTGGGGACGGTTCAGGCAGCAGCTACTGGAACGACGATGACGGAGTTCGTATAACCGTCGTTCGTGCGAGTGATAATAAGCCGGTATCTATTCCAATAGACTTAACAAACTACAATGAATCAGCCGTAAAATATTACTTCAAAAAAAGTAAATTACACTATAGAAACGGCTCTCGTTTACAAGCTTATTATGATAGTTACAAAAGTATAAAGCCCAGCAAGGCCTTACCTAAAATTATAACCGAAAGCGGTAATACTAATATTGCTGTAATCCGGAGTTATTTCACAGATAGGCTTATAGTAAATTATATTGCTAAATGTATTGGCACTTCATATGAAAAGCTCACAGACGGTAAGTACAAGCTTCTGCTTGAACCTATCGCCTATTTTTATTTTGAAGGTTACAAATATGCAATGACGGCTACGGAAGCGGCTCTTTACGATGAAGCTCTATCCGGTGGGCTGCGGGCAAAGATGGTTTCTCTTACACACCAGCAGCTACCACTTTCCATGTTTTTGGAACACGCTGACCTCGGTTATCCTGCTTTTCACGGTAACAAATCAGGGCGGCAATCCGATTCCATGATTATCTCTCAGTTAGGTCTAGGCATTGTAAAATTCAAGGATGACGGTTCCCAAGACGACGGCAGTGATAATACAGAGTACCGTTGCAATACAGACGTTATTACATCGGTTACACTTACATCGGGAACAGAGATTAATCCGAAGAATCCAGCAAGCGTAACCTTTTCAATATTAGGCGGTTCTTATACAGTTACCGATATTGTTATTCCGGCCGGAGAGAGCCAATTGGTTTGGGTTAAGTGGCATACTCCATCGACACCACAGACGGTTAATATCTCTGTTTCAGCTTCACAAGGCTATTTAAGCGCTGACTCAATAACGTGCAAGATTGATGCCCTCACAGAAAAGACACCACCGAATCCTACAGCGACAGATCGGAACAACAATTTCAAGACATCCACTGTTCCAAACAAGACCGCTATTTCAGCCAGCTCATGGAGTGTTTGGAGTGCAAAATGGATTCCAAACTGGGTCTGGGTATCCAATTGGGTATGGGTGTCTAATTCTTCTTGGGGTTCAGGCGGCTCCTGGGTGGACAATGGGTATTGGCAGGATGAAGGACATTGGGAGTTTACCAGCAAATCGTATCGTGCATCACTCTCAACAAATATGAACCTTATGCCGGATGATAAAGACCCGACCGCAAAAGGCAAGCTGATGAGATCAGGATATGGCGTTAAGGTAAACATATCAACCACGGCAAGCGCGACGGTATCGTCTTGGATCACCGGCGCTCAGACAGCTATCACATATTTCCCGGAATTTCAATATAAAACATACTGGCGGATTCTCGACCGGATGACGGACGGGCTATCCGCTTCTTTTGCGTTTAAAAACAATATGTATTCCACCTATAACCGACGGGTGCATTTTACTCCTGTGTGGTATCCGGATGGAACGTACACGGCCTATACCTACCTTGAAGACGTATGGACTCCGGCCGGAATGCTCTCTGCCAATCTCACCGATAACGTAACCGTCAAAGGCTCGGTTTATGACGACTGGCACGTTGGGCCAAAGCTGGTGGGTTAGGAGATTATTATGCATTCTTTTATAATTTCCACCTGCTTGCTTATCATCACGCTTTCTATCTTCTCATTTGGAGCACTATTCATTCAAAAGATCAAACAAGAGTGCCCAAAAAGATCTTGGTTGACTACTATCTCATATAGTCTATTAATAGCGTTACTTATATCTTCCCTGCTTTCAAAGTTTGATAAAACCCAACGTCCATATTTTTCACCATACATTTTGATTATTAGTGTAACATGCTTGACTACATTTTTTCTGTTATTGGTTCGCGGAATCGTATTTCATAATAGTAAATTTAAGGAACTTTTCGGATTGGTGGGATTATATGCACTTACAATTTTACCGGATGTGTCTAGGAATGAATTCCCAATATATTTAATAGCTTGGTTGGTAAGCTGTATCTTGGTATATGTCACCACTTACTGTTGCAGTAAGAAATAGGTTTTCCTCAAGCTCAGATGACTGGCAAGTAGGGCCGAGTGGCCACTTGGTATCCTCTAGCCACGGAATTGAAAACGGAGGCAACAAGGCCCCTGGAACAGAATCATGTATGATCCATCCAAGGGTCTTCATTTTTCTCTGGACTAGCTGGCAAAGGAAGTCTATGAAAGCGAAAAGTCCTCACGGTGAGGACTTTGCAAGAAAGAAGATTTTATATGAAAAAGGTTCTATGTATCGTATTAAGTACATTCGTTGTCATTGCTGCTTGCATTGGCATTGCCTTTGGATGCGGTTGGTTAAATGTAGGCTATACCAAAACAATTAGCAAAGCGCAGACAAACGCAGAAAACCAAGTGTTCCATCAAACTCAGGCTTACATAGATGGTGCGGTTTCAGATATTGCTAAAGTGAAGTTGGAATACGAGCAGGCCAAGGACAAGGATTCAAAACAAGCACTTTTGAACTATATAAGGTCAACCTATGCAAACCTGAATCCAGCCGACATCAACAATCCGTCTGTAGCTGAATGGCTACGCGACGTACAATCAGGAAATTTAAATTAGGAGAGAAAAATTATGAAAAAAGGTTTGAAAATTGTTTCCATTATCTTGGCAGCAATCATGATGTTAAGTTTGTGCTCTTGCGACGAAACATCGGATGCAGAAAACAAACAGCAAGCGGCAACCGATAAATCATTAAGCCAAATGAATAACCAACTTGGTATGCCTAATATAACAAATTTCACTGAGAAAAAGCTGCTAAAGCATATTTATGAACTCCGCGACAAAAGTAACCTAATTTGCTATGCCTATACGTTAAATCAGTATGATGGTAAGCTCGTATATCAGGGCAAATGTCTTGGATACGGTCTCCCTTATAGTACAGAATACACCAATCCTCAAAAAGCTACTTATTCTGGCAGCACTGGTTTAGCCACTCTCCCTCAGGCAGACCCCAATGGCCTTTATGCTCCATCAGCTGCGCAGGCTACATGGCTGATTATGCTGGATGATAAAGGTAATGAGTCTGTTGAATATTGCGAGCCTGATGTAATCGTTTCTCAATCAAAAAAAGACAAGCGTCTTTGCGAAGCTTGGAGCCTACCTACTGGTTATTAAGCAAGAAACACATTGTCCTCACCGTGAGGACTTGTAGGGGATTGGTACTATGTTTAGAACTTATCTATACAAAAATTTTTTCCCAATAGATCGCAATTCTATATGTATCATGAGCGATTCAGACAAGGCAAAATTAATAAGGAAAGTCGGGAATATCAGGCGGAGATTAGATGCGTCAAATGCTTATTCAGTTCAAGCGGCAAGAGATAGAGGAGCAAGTTTCGCACGAACTATTCAAATTCAAGATGAAATTTGCGAAGAAAAGATTATTAATTCGATTAGGCACAATCCGGCCTTATTAACACAGACGGAATTGAATTTTATAAACGATGTTATTTATTATGACAGATATTTCTTTTGCTCAATGATACATTTGTTTTTTCCGTTCTTTTCGCTAAGAAAGAAATAGATTTCATCCTAAGGTCGAAAAGTTAAACACAAAACTGATTTTGTGAGTCCTCACGGTGAGGACATGTCGAAAGAAGAATAAACATGAATCCATATTTGCTAATTTTGCGAATTGTAGATTTGGCGATGTCTGCACTTGGCTTTGTTTTATTACCTGTTGGACTTACAAAACGACATTCAAAGATGGCTATTACAGGGTGTGTACTCATATATGGATCACTTATATTAACTATCTTCTTAAGTCGCAAATCCTAAAAAGGTAATAACGAGAACTTCTTGAATTGAGGGGTGAACATGATCTGGATTATCATTGCTATTGTCCTATCTTTGTCAGGTCTGATTGTGGTTTTATTGGGCAGAAAAATTATTGCTCTTTATCTGTGCGTATCTAGTATTATTTTTGTTTATATTTTTGCTTTCACGAACATCATTTCGGATACCACAAATTTAGATGTAAGAGGCAAAATTACATGGTCAGACCAGACTACTTTGGAGCAAACCGAAACTCTGGTATCTGTCCATAGAATATTGCAGGACAACTCCTATATCTGTTATATTAAAACGCCATCGGAAGAGTTAAAAGAGAAATCTTATTCCGATCAGGACGTCAAACTAATAAATAATCCGTGTGTCGAAGGTAAAATTGAAACGCGGAAGATAACCGGAACAGTGAAGCCAGATGAATGGTGGAATTCTTTGCAAAGCGGAAAGCGAGATAAAGAAGTTTACTATATTTACGCTCCGAAAAACCAAATTACAGAAAGCTAACAGTCATAGCGATGCACAACAAATACAACATAAAGCAGCTACCTTAACGGGCAGCTGTTTTTTTTGAGTGTTTTATTAGAATAGCATAATACAGTCCAGTTATAAACTGGACTGCTAAAAAACAATAACAGAGTAAATTTAAAAGGAGTCGAGTAAAATGAGTAAAATTGCAATCACTTATGAAAAGGGCGGTGTGGCTAAAACAACCACCGCAGTTAATGTGTCGGCCATATTGGCGGAGCGCGGTTATAAGGTGCTGCTAGTTGATCTCGATCATCAGAGCTATGCCACAAGTTATTTTGACCTTTATGATGACACTCTCCCCTCCGTGAATGATGTCGTACAGGGAACCGTGTCTGCAAAGCAGGCCATCCGTCGTACAGGATTCTGGACACTGGACATCCTTCCTTCTAACTATTCATTCCGGGAAATTGAGACATTTCTTATGTGTAAAACACGAGGTCAGGATTTTTACCTCAAAAATGCTCTGCAGGAAATTGAAAATAGTTATGATTTCATTATTCTCGACTGTCCACCAAGTGGTGAACGTATTAAAACAAATGCCCTAGCATTTGCTGATTGCGCTATTTTGCCTACCATTCCTGATGATTATGCAATTCAGGGGTTACGCTGCATGGCAACGCAGCTCGTTGAAATAAAGAAGTTTGTAAACGCCAGCCTATCCGTCCTCGGGGTTTTAATAACAATGGACGAGCATACAGCCAACAAGGCTGCGTATAAGCAGGCTCTCCAGCAACAGAACATTTTTTCATGTTTTAAAACCACTATTAGAAAAAACACGAAGCTTTCAGAAGCAATCAATTCTCATCAGCCGATCAATATTTATGAGCCGCGCAGTAACGGCTGCTCTGACTACAATGCGCTGACTGACGAGATCCTTTCTATGACGGAGACCGTTCGGTGAAGTAAATGAAAAGCCAATATTATTGCAAATGCGGAAGAACCTTTTGGAAGGACACGCAGTCATCTACCACCGGCTATGTTTTAAAGAATTTCGGCCCAAACAATGGGTGTTACGGTTGCCCATATATCTGCAAAATTACCAATTGGTGCAGCAATCCTAAAGCTCAAATCCCGTTACGGTTTGAATGCCGTGGAAGTAAACTAATTCGGTATGATACATATGCCGAATTGTCATTAGGAGATAAGTGCGTGGGGAGAATTTACAGCCTTGACTTTGATTTTCTCCACCAGGTACGTGATTTTGCGGATACACTTAGAGGAATTGAAAAAGACAGGTACGCTTTCACAAATCGACCGTCAGATTATGGAGATGACGGAAGATATAGACTGACAATTTACCCGACGCAAAATAAGGCTGGAATTGAAGCAAAAGCTGTTTTATTTAACCGCTTCTTTAGTCCAGATGGTAGCAGAAAAGATATTTCCAAGGATGCTGAAAAGGGAATGATACTCAGCTCCATTGAAAAGTCAAAAACTGAGAAAACTTATATACAGGAGAGTAAAACCATGGGAAAATTGAATTTTGCCAATATTAACGCTGGCCTGAACAGCGTTAAGACAATTACAGAAAACCTTGATAACCTGTCTCACAGCGAGAATGTTTCAGCCGATACGATACATCCTGCTGTCAATAATCCATACTCTCAAGATGACTCGCCGGAGAGCGTTCTGGAACTGGCCGACAACATCCGTACAAACGGCTTAATTCATCCTATTGTTGTTAATAAAATTACAACAGACAATTATCAGTTAATCTCCGGAGAACGACGTTTTAAAGCCATTACACAACATCTACATTGGAGAACCATTCCCTGCATGGTCTATGATCATATTTCCAGCAATTCTGCGGCGCTTAAACTTCACGCTGCTAATCTGGAAGTTCGTGATTATACAACGGAACAAAAGCTCAGGTTTTATGAAGAAACAAATAAGCTTCTGCACAGCATGAAAGAGAATGGGGAATACACTGGGCCGATTCAGAAGGGTATTGCGGAGCTTCTGGGTGTCAGCGACCGTCAGGTCAGAAAATACAAGGCAATTTCTGAAAACTTGCCTGAAGAAGCGAAACAGGCAGTGATTCGCGGTGAGGTAAGCATTAACGATGCCTGTCGTACGATCCCGACCGAAGAGAAAAGCGGAACTGGTTCCGCTTTTCCAGAAACATCCGAAGACTCAGAAGAATCCACCAAACCAGAAGTACCAAAATATGATTCACCGTATTGGAATGAAAGAATTCTATCAGCATTAAAATATCATTATGATAAAAATGAAATCTATGCCTTTTATATTTTCCAAGTACCCACAACATCCGAAGCAATAAAAGAAAAGCTAAAGCCAGCATATGGGTATTCTGGTGGAAGCGTAAAATTCTCTGATGACACATGGGGAGATCTGACGGCCCGCTCACAGAAAATGACGGTCACGTGTGGAATAAAGGCTGTTTGTCTTACTTATTCTCAGGTTGATGAAATCATAAGAAAAGCCATCCGGAATGGAAAGTGGCTATCCCCGAAAGAAGCAAAAGCGCTTATCATTAAAAAATTTCAGACTGAATAGGACGGAGAAAACAGCACATGAAAATTACTCAGGTCAAAATTCACTTGGTTAGTCCTGGGGAACCAATTGCAAAACTGGATTCCCGAATTCTTGCGACGGCTGCAATACAGTTGGATGATAAGCTATACCTGAACGACATCAAAATATGCCGGACGCCAGAACGTATCTGCATCGAATTTGTTAAAAATCCATATGCCTGTGATTCAGGACGTTCTGAATATTCTGTCGTTCCCGTATCCATGAAAGCAAGACATTGGATTGAGGGAATAATTCTTACGGAATATATGAGAAAAATCCGTGAAAAGCGAAAGTATTTTGTAAAGAGGGGATTCTATGAGTTACCTAGTAAACAGCCCGATAACTGATTCATATCAGGATGAGCCCGAAGTTTGGAAGAAATTTTCTGATGCTCAGCTCATGGAAGCTTGGTATGAAATTAATCTTGACGAACCTTCTGACGCACTCACGGGAGCTCTCAGTTTAGAAAGTCTTGATAAATCCGCAAATAAGGGAAATACAAAGGCTCAATACACGCTTGGCAAAATGTTCTTAAATGGTGTTGGTGTCAACAGTAATTTGCTTCGTGCTGCACTTTGGTTCTCAAAGGCATCCGCAGCCGGAAATCCTTTTGCACAATATGAGCTGGCCAAAATGTGCCTGTCTGGAATCGCTGTTGAGAAAGATTCCAGACAGGCAGCAGATCTGTTTGAAAAAGCCTATGATAAATTTCTCTCGATTGAAGATCAGCATCCAAACTGTGCAATCGAAGCGAAGCTGGCAACCATTTGTGAAAATAGACTGGTTCATTTGACCGATTCTGATATGATTGTTAACTGGCGTCGAAAAGCAAATGGAATTTCAGAAGTTGTCCAGAGAACTGCAAAAATTTCGAATGAATTTTTCAATCCCTCAGCTGAAAAAGCAGAACCCGATCAGTACATTGAAGCGCAAAAGCTGTTGGACTATGCCCTTACTTCGAAACCAGTTGATAAACAGAAAACGGAAATCGATGAGAATTCGCAAGTAATACCGGAATCTGCTGCGCCTACGGTTAATGAGCCTGCTACTATGCAGTCAACCGAGGGGATTGTAGAAACTGATCACTCAGATGACCCTGTAGATGGTACTGAGCCAACAGCGCAAGCACAGCCAACTGGCGAGGATGAACATGAGACTCTAGATGAGCCATCTGAACCTGTTTCGCAGCCGGTAGATGATATAACATTACTGCAACCAGTCAATCTGATCGCAGAACCGAATTGTGAAAGTAAAACTGAAGAAAATGAAAATCCACAAGAACCTGAACCTATTTGTAAGCCAAACAGCGAGTTACCAGAACGAGCTAGTTTGACTCCGGAAGCCAGCGAAAAAGATGGTGACGAAGATTCAGGAAAACTTGATTCAGTGTCACTGTCAGACGATGAGCCTGCCATACAACCGCAGCCAATCGTTTCAGCAAGCACTGCCCCTAGTCAGCAATTGGAGCAGACTTCCGATCTTCATGAGGTTATTTCAACGCTTGAAGATTTGCATGTTTCTGCTGGAGACAGTTGCGCAACGCTGGATGGAGATCAGGTTGTTACAGGGATTATCGACCGAATTGAGATATACAGTAATACAGTGCTAATATCTGTCGAGGTGGATGGGCTTCGACGTCCTTATCCGTTAACTGAAATAGGTGAATCGCTTTTTGTCGGAGAGGATTATATGAATCAGGCAAAAATGGCCGTGAACTACATATGATTAGACACGGTGATTGGTTAAAATATTTCAGATACAAGTATGTAATTATGGATCCGTTTAACACAGCAATGGTTTCAGTGTGTATTTTGCTGATCTGCATTGCTTTTTGTATTCGAGAATACCCGGTTTTAGCCTTCCTAATTATTTTCGCCCCGATAATCTGTTTGATTTTGAAATCAAACATACGGTGTAAACGGTTGAATGATTATCTGATAATGGTGAAAATTCCTTTTGATCACTGCTTTTATTTATACCAAAGCATCAAGAACAAAGGAGGACGCAGATATCCCAATTTCGAGGATTCTCGCTCTGAATATCTTATTCAAATGAGTCAAGTCTTGGATTCACTGCCATCAGGGTGTTACAAGACAATTACGCAACCGATGTTTATCAGAGCAATCTGCCAGTTTAAAGGGATAAGGGTTGTGAAGAAAGAAAAAGCATACCGGAAAAACATCAATATACTCATGCAGGAAGTACATTCCTCAATTGAAATTCCAAAGCATTGCTCTTACACGCAGTTCTATTATATTGAATTCGAAAGAAAGAGTAACCGAGAGTAATATAAGTAGATTTTTACTACGAGTAAATAAAAAAGCATAAAGCCTTTATCTACAAAGGCTTCATGCTCTTGCTTAGTACTTGCAAATATTTTTCAATCAACGTTAGTGAAAACTAAAATTGACTTATTTTATAATCTCATTTATAAAACAAGCTCTATCATTTTCGTCTGCTGTAAACGGAACAGAGATAAAACACACATCCTTTGCTTTTCTTAAAATATCTTCGTACTCTTCGAAAGTATCGCATGAAGGAACAGAGGATTTTCCAAAATTAAATAAAGCAGACATTCCACTTCCAATACTAATATTGTGTTTACTTAATGCCAAATACTTGTCTACAGTAATATTAGTAGGTTTCAAGGGTTGATTTAATTCGGATTTATCATAAAAATACAAAAGATATTTAATCTCAGCCAATTCATTGTCTTCTTTGTTAATATAACCTTGATAACCAAATAGCTTACCATCTTTGATAACTAATCTTACCACATCATTAGATATGTACTCGCCATTTATAGTTGAATTTTTTTGTACCAAGCCTTTACCGTGACCAGTAACTAGCGTTCCTTTACCATTTATCGTGTCTAAATCTGCATAAAATACATTTTCTGACATAATGCGACCTCCTTATGAATAATGAGTTAATTATATCATAATTCTTACTGGTCATCAATTTGAAACGATGAATTTTGTGCTAGTATCGCATTTTAAGTATGGAAAACCACAATATGGGATGTGAAACATGCTGCTCAGAAACGAAAAAAATTCTTAAAGGGCCTTTCAAGTAATCCTTGAAGGCCTTTTTTGCGCTTATTCGCAGAGTAACGGAGCGATCAGTAGCTCCGCAATGTGGCTCGGGATACAAACCGGATCGCATCAATGACGTTTAGGAAAAAGGAGAGGCTCAGCAATGTTAAAAAATTCGAACGGTACATTCCGTCCCAAAAGAGTTAACTTTTCTCAAGTCTCCAATACGGCACTTCAGGATGATAATCTGTCTTTGAAAGCTAAAGGACTATATTCATTGATTCAGAGTATGATTACGCTGCCAGGTGACGATGGTTTAAAAATATGGAAAATAAGTGATAAATGTAAAGAAGGTGATACTGCTTTTGAGAGTGCTTGGAAAGAGTTAAAAAAGTGTGGATATCTGAAACAATATCGTATTCCTGATGGCAGTAATAAAGGCAAATTTCGCTATGAATACGAACTGCTGGATAATCCTGACCTCTTAACTCCGGCAATGGCTAACCTTACTGTAAAAGGTGAAATAAGCACTGCGGATAAGCAAGATGCAAAACCTGCCTCTCTGGATGAGACTAGTGAAAAAGCAAATGATGAAAAGCAATCGAAGGATCAGCCAAAAGCCGAATCCGACCATACACCCGAAAACCAGGGTAATGGTGCTGACCATACACCCAGTTTTCCACCCTATGGTCAATCCACCCCATGCTCAAAGCAATCCGTGGAAAAGGGGGGCGATAATAGTAATACTCCGTCTAGTAATACTCTCTCTAGTAATACTAAGTCTGGTAATAATCAGTCTATCAGTCTTTCAGATGATGATACCGACAGACAGACCGATGAAATTCGAAAGGATGTGTTGTCAAGAATTGATCTCGACTGGATTGCGGATAATCACCCCTGCGACTTAGACGCTGCCAAAACGCTGATCGACTGCATCGTTGAAATGCTGGTTAACCCGTTTACCAAAATAAACAAAACTGATCAAAGCCGCTATGCCCTGAATAAGCGTCTTGAAAATGTCAGTGAGAACGAAATCATGGGATTTCTGGAACATATGCGAGGGACAAAGGTAAAATACATAAAAAACATCAATGCCTACTGGAAAAGCGCATTTATTAATTACCTGCGTGAAGTTGACCTGACAGCTTCAACCCTATAACGATTACGAACCGGCTTCTGGCCGGTTATTTTTATATTCAAAATGAGGAGGTAACCCTATGCCAATCAAATGCAAATCCGAATTTCAAAAGTTGGTTGACCAGGCTATGAATTTAAGCCCGGTTTTTCTAAATGCATCAGAGGTCGCTGGCGAGGCTGCTTTATTAGGCCACCCCGTTTGCTTCTCAGAACCGCTTGATAAAGACAGGGCAATTCAGATTCTGCATCGCACGACACCTGTTTTGCCCAAACCGGTTAACGGGAAGTGATAATGTGGACGCAACTGAAATCGAAGCCCTTGTCAAAAGCGGGGCTGATCTTCCGGAAGGCTTAAATATTGCGGAAAGCTGTTATTTTCTTTCCATTGAATATCTTCGCAGAACTCGCCTTTCTCCGGAAGAGAAGGAAAGCCGATATAACAAAGTCCGAGAATCGTTCGATGAAAGTCTGCGCGCAATGTCAATTTATCAGGATACCTGCAGGATGCGCGTCAGGATTGCCAGCATAGCCAAAGAAATGACCGTAGGCGATTGCCCAATTTGTAAAAAGGCGATCGCTATTTTTGACGGCAGAGATAAATGAAACGGAAGGTGATTAAATGATTATTTCAAAAGTTTGCATCACTCCGGTGTTCGATACGCCGAGGCTAAAAGCGTACGCATCAATCACGTTTTCTGATGGCCTTTTCTTTACGATCAACGATGTAAAAATCATCAAGGCTGATAGGGGCCTTTGCGTCGAATTCCCTAAAGATCAGCGTTCAATTGATTTGCACAGTGAAACAGTTGCACCCCGAGATAAAGAGACACGCAACTATTTCGAAGCAACGATTATCGGAGCATATCACAATTATTTCTTAACGAGGAGAAAACGACATGAAAAGAACCTTACCAGCAATCGAAATCACGATGACCGTTGCTCAGCTTAGAAATATGGCTGCATGTGGTCGGCGGATGCTTGATTATGCTAAGGCCAGCGATCAGCTGCTTATCGCCACGCTTATGAGCGATAATGGACAGCCTGTGCAAATTAAACTAAACAGAAATTGTCTGAGAGAACCTGCTATGCACGATACCAGTTAGATTCATCCGATCACATGACTGAATAAAATTTATAAATTTGGAGGCTTATTATGGAACGAATCATTAAATCAATGGCAAATACAAAGCGCAAAGCTGGTTTTGCTGTAATCCAGATGAAGAACAAGGCTCATGAAATACTTTCGGATACCCGGGGGGAATCGCAGAATACATCAAGCGCCGGTTTTGTGATTGTATCTTTGCTTCTCCTTGGAATAGTTATCGCCTTTGTAACGGGTTTTGCACAGAACACACTATTCCCCTGGGTACAGAACAAATTCAACTCATTTACCGGCAAAGGTTGATAATGTGCGTACCATGGTCTATCTCGCGGCACTCGCTTCTGGTATCGTCGTGGAATTAATTCTGCGGCGATGCTTATGCAAGAATCCGCGTTTTCCATTTGTAGCGCTAATATTTGTCCTTACGTGTTCAGTATTACTTAGGGCTTCGGATGATCCAGTTACGATTGTGAAAGGCTTTTTTCTTTCCATAGGGATGATTGTAATTTCCGTTTACGATGGTCTGACTCATAACATCCCCAATGTGCTTATGTTGCCGCTCTTGGCAATTGGACTGATCGGATTTAATCCGTCAATGAGCCTTTTGGGTTTGATCGCAGGTTTTTTACCGTTCTTACTGATAGCTCTATTGACAAAAGGGAACATAGGTGGCGGAGATATTAAGCTCATGGCTGCCACCGGCTTTGCCATCGGACCGGCGGCGGTGATTGCTGGTGTCCTTATCGGCTTGACCGCTTCTATGCCTTACAGGCTGATCAGCAGGCTCCATCATCATCAAAAATTAAATCCATACGCACTGGCACCCTGGTTATGTTCAGGGTGCTTTGTTGCGTATTTGCTAAATCATTAATCTGGAGGTTAGCATGAAAAAATTATTTAGAAATCGGACGTTCCTCGGCGTCTGCGGAATTGTTCTCGCACTGGCTATTTGTTTTGGTGTTGCGCCAATGCTGAATGCCGCTGCCGGAAAGCAGATCTCTATCGTCCGTGTCACAAAAAATATATCGAAAGGTACAAAATTCACATCCGACATGGTGCAGAACGTAACGGTTGGAAGTTATAATCTGCCGGATAACGTACAGAAAACAAGCGAATCCGTCGTCGGAAAATATGCTGTTGTTGCCCTGCAGCCGGGAGATTATATTCTCTCAACTAAGATTTCTGACCAGGCTCCAGACATTGGCCTGTCGAGCCTTGACGGCAAAAAGCAAGCTACTTCGGTTACAATAAAGAATTTTTCCGACGGTCTGTCCGGAAAACTTGAAACCGGAGATGTGATATCATTTTACGTCGCAGATTACGGTGATCTGAAAGAAACCGTGAAACCGCCCGAACTGCAATATGTAAAATTGCTTGCGGCAACGACGAGTACCGGAGTCGATAATACTGACGAAAAAAAAGATACGGATAAGTCATCACAGAATGATATGCCATCCACTTTAACAGTGCTGGCTACACCCGCGCAAGTTGAAAAGCTTGTAGATTATGAAAATAATGGGCATTTACACGCTGCGCTGGCCTACCGCGGATCAGAAACCGACGCTGAAAAGTTTTTGGCTCTGGAAGATCAGTACCTAACATCCCAGGCAAAGACAGCAACAGGGGGAACCAGCAATGGCAATTAAGACAATTTCCATATGGGGCAGTTACGGAAGCGGCAAAACGCTTACGACGGTGAAAATTGCGAAATATTTGGCGGGGAACAAGAAGAATGTTATTATTGTCGGCTGTGATGATCAAACACCGCTTCTTCCCTTGCTGTTGCCTTTTGGCACCGACCTGCCGTCACTTGGTCATTTGCTTTCGCTTGAAAAACTATCGCAAATCAATTTAATGGAACATTTTGTTCCATTCGGTAAAAATCAGTACATCTCGTTGCTCGGATACGGGCGTGAGGAAAATGTCATGAGTTACCCCGAGTACACCTACAAACGTGCGGAAGAATTGTTTTCTCATCTGGAACGTCTCTCTACAGTGTCCTCTCTGGTCGTCCTTATCGACTGTACGTCAAACCTGGATAATTACCTGACTGCCGTAGCGCTAAAGTGTGCTGATGTAACGCTGCGGATTGTAAACGCTGATCCCAAGAGTGAGATCTATTTCCAGTCAGCCGCACCACTGTTGGAGCGTGAATCTGGTTATCGATACAATGAGCAGATAAGCATCTTAAATAATTTACTTCCGTCACAGGACCCAGGCCCAGCGCAAGAGGTATTCGGAGATATCCGTTTTACTTTGCCAAATGTGTCTGGGCTCAAGGAACAATACGACGCTGCACAGTTGCTTGATTCATTGCCTGGACGTGATTCCAGACAGTATTCGGTGGAACTTGAAAAGCTTATGAAGGAGGTGTTTACCGATGAGCAGGAAGAGCATGGAATTATACGGCGGCACAGAAGCGCGGCGGTTGGTGACATTTCCGGAACTGCTTGAGCAGGCGCAGGAATTCATGTCCCAAAATTATGCTGCCCTGTTAAGCGAAGCCAACGGACCGCAGAAACGGGAAAAGATGCTCGCTTATCTGCGAAAATATCTGTCTGACCAGAGCTTTATGGTAGACGGAGCCAATCAGGAAAACCTTGCCCTTCGGCTTTACGAGGAAATGTCGGAGTATTCCTTCCTTACGCCATTCCTCAACGGTTCTAATACCGATTGGGAAGAAATCAACATCAATCGGTGGGACGATACGAAAATTGCGTACTGTGATGGTCGGGTAGAACGTTCGCCACATCAGTTCTTTTCAAACAGACATGCGGAAGATGTCATCAGCAGGCTTCTCCGACAATCCCACATTGTGTTGGATCAGGCGCGACCTCTTGTACGAGGGCATCTTAGCAATAAAATACGAATCACCGTGATCGGACAGCCTGTTATTGATCCTGAAGCCGGTGTTACCGCGTCTATCCGATTCATAAATCCTAAAAAGCTAGGTAAGATGGACTTTATAAAAAGCGGGACAGCAACAGAACAAATGCTTGATTTTCTCGCATTGGTTTACCGTTACGGAATTTCCGTTTGTTTGGCGGGGCCTACCGGCTCCGGCAAAACGACCATCATGAGCTGGATACTGTCTACGCTGCCGTATTCAAAGCGCATTTACACCATTGAGAACACAACCCGTGAATTTGATCTTGTTGTGCACGACCCGAAGACTGACTATGTTTTGAACAATGTCATCCACACTGTCACCCGAGAAAGCGACGACCCGAATCAGCGCATTGATGAGCAGATGCTTCTTGAGCAGGGCCTTACCTATGACCCTGACTATATTTGTATGGCTGAAACCAAAGGCATTGCAGCATATCAGACACAGGAAGCTGCCCGGACAGGCCATGCGGTGATTACTACGACCCATACAGCCACCTGTGCGGATATTTATGACCGTTTACTTGACCTGTGCAGCTTGCAAGGCAACCTTAGCGGCGAATTGCTCAAAATTTCAATTGCGAAAGCATTCCCTATTACTTTTGTAATAAAGAAAATGGAAGATAATATCCGCAGAATCACAGAAATTTGTGAATGTGAGCTGACGGATGATGGCAGGCAGGTTATGCACACGCTTTATCGCTTCAATACATTCCAAAACTACATTAAGGATGGCAAAACCGTTGTGGAAGGCCAATTTGAGAAAGGTGAGACCATTTCAAAACGTTTACAGAAAGAGCTGCGCGACAACGGCATGCCGAAAGACGTCTTGCAGAAGTTGATCGGGGGTGTGAAAGCCGCATGATTGCGTTATATTTTCTGGCTTTTCTAGCTATGGCTGCGGGGGTTCTGTTCTTGCTTAATCTTTCTCCTGTCACTATTATAATGGAACTGCCGCGGCTGATTCCGCACCGGCAAGTCAAAATCAATAAAAAGGTGCGCCAAACCGTACATCCGAAAAAACCAAATGTGATTAAAAGAACCGTGTTGGAAGCACAGGCGATTCTGAAAGTGACCAACCAGGGTGGTAAATTTGCTACCATCTGTACTCTGGCGTTTATGCTTGCAATTACCGGTGTATTTATCGGTTCCCTGATGGGTAATATCTTTCTCATGCCGGTGCTCGGTGTAGGTTTCGCGCTTCTTCCGTTTCTCTACATTCTGTTGGAATCTTTTCGTTACAAAAAACGGTTGAACGGCGAACTGGAAACTTCCCTGTCGGTTGTCACTGCGGAATATGTACGCACCGAGGATATTGTTTCCGCAGTGCGTGAATCGCTCGATTCCTGCCAGTCACCGGTTAAGGAAGTTTTTCAGAGTTTCCTCGGCCAGGTCACTTCCGTAAACCCGGATGTTGCCCTTGCCCTCAAAAAAATTCGGAGCGATATTGATAATGATGTTTGGCATGAATGGATCGATGCTGTAATTTCTTGTCAGCAGAACCGGACGCTGAAAAGCACGTTGCAGCCGATTGTTCGGAAGCTTTCCGACATACGGATCGTTTCCGGAGATCTTAATGCAGATCTGTATCAGCCTTTCCGTGAATGGTCGATTATCGCATGTTTGTTGCTTCTTTTTCCGGTGCTGATTTGGTTTCTCAACAAGGACTGGTTCAACATTTTGATGCACACCATGGGCGGGCAGCTTATTCTTGCTGTAGACGCCGTGGTGTTTTTTGTATCTCTATTCCGAGTGATCCGGCTAACGAGGCCAGTGGAGTATAGGAGATGATTATTTGACTCTTTCAATCCTCTTATTTTTAGTCTTATCCATTAGTTTGTACTTACTGCTTTGTAGCGCGGCAAAGCTGCCCACTATCAGCACTACTCTCGCCGCGCTACGGATAGCACATCCGAAGCAGGTTCGCGGCAATCTTATCCACGTCATTGTGTATCGCCTCTCGGCTTGCCTTGCGCGTTTTATCCATTTACAACCAGCGAAAAAAGCGGAATTAGCCACTAAATTAAGTATGGCGAAAAGCGATGTTGCTCCGGAATTTCACATTGCAAAAATTATTGCAAATTTAATTCTCAGGCTTATATTTGTAATTCCTGCCGCAATTGTATTTCCACTTATCGGGATATTTGTGGCAGGATGGGCCGTGTACTGCCTTTGGGGTGATCTCTCATGGCTCGACAAAGCAGTCAAAGCACGGCGAGATAGAATTGACGCCGACATGCCGCGTCTTGCTTCTACGCTGTCTCAGGAATTAAAGGCGAGTCGTGATGTGATCGGTATTCTTACAGCTTACCAGCCGAGTGCAGCGCCGGACTTCCGGGAGGAACTTAAGAAGACCCTGGCCGATATGAATTCCGGTTCTCCGGACAAAGCGTTGACACGGATGGGAACTCGCGTGGGTTCTTCTATGCTATATGAGATCATCCGCGGTCTGCAGGCGGTTCTGCATGGAGATAACGGTGTTGCTTATTTCCAGTTGCTTGAACATGATTTCAAGCAGACAGAACTTCAGAACTTGGGTTTGATTGCGAAAAAACGTCCCGGTAAGGTGCAGTTTAATGCGTTCCTGATGTTAGGATGTCTCATGTTTTCTGCCCTGTTGCTGCTCGTGCTCTACGCATATTCAAAAGTTGGTGGCTTTGTATGAGAAAGAAAATAAAAAAAGTTTTGCAATCCACCAGGGGCTCGTCATCAATCGAATATGTTTTTTTAATGATTGCGGTTATGGCGCTCATTGTAGTTTTTTTGAATATTGCATCCGTAAAGGCGACTCAGGATAATCTTAACACTTATGCCAGGGAGCTTTGCAGAACCGCTGAAATATCAGGCCGCGTCGGTGAAGAAACAACGAATCGAGCGCAGGAACTGACTGAAAACATGGGCATCTCTCCGGAAATCAATTGGTCTGCAACCGGAGAGATACCGCTCGACGGCGATGTAACAGTAACATGCACATCAGAGCAGAAAATCGGCCTTGGTGGTATTGGAAGCTGGCCGGTTACTTTAAAAGGCACAGCTTCCGGAAAATCAGAGAAGTATTGGAAATAACACCTTGAAGGAATGGAGACGCAAAATGTTAAACATACTCAAACGGATATGGAATGATCGTCGCGGCTCCGGAATGATTTTAGCCGTTGGCCTCATCATCCTACTGTTTGCTTGCGCTGCGGCGATTATCGAATCGCTGCGGATGAACAGCATGGCGCAGAAAATACGCAACGAAGTACAGGCCGCCACGGTCGAATGCTGCGCAGAGCAGTACACAAACGTGTATAACGGAATTCGCGAAGGTTACAGTGGAAGTTACAAAAATCGCGAGGGCAGTTGGAGCGAAGATCTCTCACAGGCCGATGTGTATGCTCAAATCAACAAAGACGCTGGAACCCAGCAGGATGGTGACTCCGTTGTAAAATACGCTGGAACATCCGTTGATTA
>DATALZ010000059.1:0-31467 GCA_036260805.1 Caproicibacter sp. | reverse complement strand
GGTGCGGAAGATTTTATCCGCCATGTAAGCCAATACTGCAGGGTTTCGCTTGCGCATACCGACGCGGATTACGAACAGGCAAAGGCATCCTTTGACTGGGGTATCACGCATGTCACTCATTTATTCAACGCAATGAACGGTCTGAACCACCGCGCTCCCGGTGCGGTTGGCGCAGTGATGGACGACGAACGCGTCAGAGCGGAAATCATCTGCGATGGGTTCCATATCCACCCAGCCGTTTTGCGGACGGTTTTCAAAGAGCTGGGCGAAGACCGTACGGTTGTCATCAGCGATTCCATGCGTGCGGCAGGCCTGCCGGATGGAGTTTCGGAACTCGGCGGCCAGACGGTCTATGTAAAGGACGGCCGCGCACGTCTCGCGGATGGTACGATTGCCGGTTCCACAACGAACCTCGCCCAAGAAGTGAAAAACCTGATTTCGTTTGGAGTTCCAGCCCGTCAGGTCATTAAATCCGTAACGATCAACCCCGCAAAGGAAATTGGTGCGGATATGGAAATCGGGAGTATCAAGACTGGCAAACAGGCTGATCTGGTTGTCATGGACAACAGCTTCAACATAAAACTGGTTATAGCGAAGGGAAAGGTTTCCGTAAACCATATGCAGGCATAAGCGGAATATAGACTCAACATTGAATGGCGCGGAAGCATCAGCTCCCGCGCCATTTTCCCAATAATATGCTATTCCTTTGATTCTATTATTTTAAGTAACATTAGAACCTGTATGATTTTAAAATCTGCATTCCTGCATTATCGATCTTGTAATCGCTTTTATAAATCAGCTGTGATACCGGGACGCTTTTGTAACCCTGCCCCTAAGTAAAACTTATATTTATTAAATTTAAATTTAATTTCGGTACTTTGCAGCTCCGGGCCATGTGCCACGTACGCCTGCATCATTTTTTCACACTTTAAGCTTTCGGGCCTTTCCGGACTGGCCGATTTCACCCGTTTTGCCAAAAAACTGCCGATGGGTTAAGTTCAGCCGGATTCTGCAGTGTTCATACGGCTCAAGGGGTAAAACTGAGGAGCTATTTAATTAAGGTCTGAAATTTCAAATTGATAAGTTGTTAAATCGACTTTTAACCTGGCTTCACAGCCATGGTTTCTCCAGATAATTTCAAGTTGACCATTTTTATGGGAAAGTGTCATCTCAGCCTCATATCCAAACGCGGGCGAGGAATTGCGGAATTTTATCATTTCAATCTGTTTACTGACTACGTCCTTCTTTATCAACTGCTCAATCTGCTCACACGAGAGGTTAGATCGGTTAATCTCTTTATGCCCGCCGTCGGCGGCATTCGCAACAGCCGCATAGTCATTTTTTCCGGCAAACAAATCCAGATACCATATTTGAGGTTTTCCGGGCATAAAGAGCTGCAATGCTCTGGCCAGAAGCATTTTCTGATCGTCTTCTCCCAATGCACTGTAATAGGTAGCATTGACTTGATAATACATATTTTTCTGGCCGTGAAGATTTTTAACAAGGCCGCCGCGTCCAATAATCGTATCTCTCAGAGTTTCGATCTGTTCATCTGGAATCAGACCTTTTAAATCCAGCAGTGGAATCCCGTCATGGCACCCCAGCATATTTACTGTGCGGATATTATTATCAACCAGTTCATGTGCCCACTTTGCCAGGATATCTCCGTTCCTGCGTTCTAAGGCGTCAATAATCAAACCGGGAAGAAAGAAATCATAGGTCAAATAGCCTTTCTGCGCAAGCACTTTATAGGTACCTTTCTGGTAACTGTCATGGATTTCAGGAAGCAATTTCAGATGATACTGATCAGCGAGCCCTTGAACTTTTTCGAGGATTTCCCATGTTTCCGGATCGTTCAAAAAGTTCTCTCTCCCTGGCTTCTTCGATGTATAGGCAAACGCGTCTAAACGCACAATCTTTGCGCCGTATTCCGCCAGCGTCTTTAAAGTATCCTCATAATATTCCCAGACAAGCGGTGAATTCACATTTAAATCCATTTGTCCAAGGTATTTTATTCTGGATTTCAACAATTCCATGGTTTTCGGCTGGTACTTTTGAAACCTCCCAAATGAGATTTCAGAGAACTTTTTTCCCGCTTTTAAAGCCTGATTTACAACGTCTGCCAAAACTTCAGCCGAACTGTACTGTATGTCCATTACGTGCATTAAGTCCTGAGCGTCAATGGGATCGCAGTGCACTTCCTGATAAAAAGTATTCCAGTAAGGGACTTTATTTCCATCCGGCATATATACCATCAGAAAAGGAAGTCCGGGTTTTCGGAAAAACATATTCTGAATCAATTCCGGGTCCGGCTGAATGTATCCTTCTTCGGTCATTGTGCCGTGCCCTGCCCAGAATTTGTTCCAGTCGATAAAGAAGTCGCGGTATTTCGATTTATCACCATTTTTTATAAGATCTTGAAACGGATGCGACAGCACAGATGCATGATTTAAAATAAAATCCAGCTTCAGATCAATGCCCATTGCTTTTAGATCTTCTAAATCCTGCCGGCTGGCCAGCAGTTCATTGAGCCCATAATCGATGACAGAAAATCCGTGATCCAAATCCGTATTAAAAATGCTCGGAAGGATATAGAACGACTGAAATACATCCTTCATTTCCGGCCTGTTTAGAAAGCCGACAATGTCTGAAAGTGTTCCGCCGACACTATCCGGATATGCGTTCAGCATGGGCCCATTGTTATTCATTACTTGCATTTTTACTTTTCTCCATTAAATTGCAGTACTGCTCATAGCTTAACAGCTCGCCGTTTTTCGAAAGAATAATTTTTGCCTTGTGAGCCTCGTCGTTTAACATTTCCTGTTCAATTTCTAATACCATTGTTGTAAAAGGACTGTCAATTGCTCCATCACGATTTCTGATTCTCCGGTTTTTTAAGGTCTCCTGCGGCGTGCTGTTTAAAAGTATCGGGATGTCTACACCGTCATAATTGTCACTGTTGCCATGCGTCCATTCAATAAGAAGAATTTGGGTTGAGGAGAAGTCAACCTCATCGAACCAGAGCTCTGTATCGGTTCTGCCCATGCGTTTGAGCCAAATCTTCTTTTCACCCGATTTAAATTTACGAATGATTAACGCTATATCTTCAAACCCTATTTCCCGGCTGGTCCCCAAGTATCCTCTCAATCCTTCTTCTCCGTTGCGAAGATAAGACTCATACCAGCTATATTCTTCCGCATGCTTTGGATTGGCATCGTCACCATTTTTCTGAAATTTATGGATTATTTCAAAGCGCTCAGCGCTGTATGTATTTTCTTTTATCATACCTTTCAATGCACACTCTCGGAAGATTCGAAGGCGCTCTGCATCATTATGCATTGGGATTCTGTGCGGATAGTTATCTCCGGAAAGGATATAGTTCCCAATTCCAATTTTACTAAGATAATAAGAGATCAAGGAAGCCATCGAAGATTTTCCCACTCCGGATCCTCCGCACACAGCTACCACTGCCTTTTGATTCTGCTTCAAAACAGGCATGAGCTGCCTTAATAATTCCGGAAAAACCACATTGGCTCTGGCAAGATATTCTTTGCCAATAATCACGTTATCTCCGGGTACATCTCCATGAGGAATATTCTCCGGCACTTCCGAAACCTTCCAGGTGCTGTCGTTTTTTATCATTTCAAGTATGTTGTTCTGTTCATTCATAGTATTTTTCAGGTTTATCCTTTCTTTCAATTTCTGCTTCCTGATATTCAAATAATAAGGTCATAAGGTTTCATAAGCCTTGCATTCTCGCAAAAAAGGCTCATATCAGCAGGAAAGCAGCACCTAACCGGTCAGGCAGCGGGACATTCCAAAAAGTACTGCCAGTGGATAAGGACTTTTAGGGAACATAGTAATTTCTTTTTGATACATAAATCTTTTTTGGTTTTAAACGTTATTATAAATTCCCGCCGTTGGATGAAATAATATCCTTGTAAAAATACCCGGAATCCTTGACCGTTCTTTTTTGGGTTTGATAATCCACATAAATCAATCCAAAACGCTCCGAATACCCATATACCCATTCAAAGTTGTCCATGCTGCTCCATGAAAAATAGCCCAGCAAATCCACTCCGTCTTCCGCTGCCCGCCGGTACTCTCTCAGATACCGATGCATAAAATCAATTCTGCTGCTGTCGTGAACTTTACCGTCCAAAGCAATCCAGTCGTGAGAAGACATCCCGTTTTCTGTAACAATAAATGGTTTGCGGTATCTTTCATACAGAAACTTTGGTGCCCAGTACATACACTCCGGTGTTACCGGCCACTGGATAGCCGTTTTGGGAGACCCGTCCGGCCTTTTCACACGAACAGGGTCCCCGTTCTCATTCGCCTTTACCATCACAGCGTTATACATATTCTGACCGTAAAAGTCCAGCGGCTGTGAAATGAGCGCCATATCTTCCTGTGTAATCGCAGGAAGATATTTTTCAAAATGAGTATATACTTCTTCCGGATACTTTCCAAAAAATACAGGGTCACTCCATAACGCAATATTCCACACACAGTCATTCAAAGAGTCGCTCTGTAGATGAAACATTGCTTTTCTTGCAGCCGCAATGTCTGCCTGCGAGTCAGAAGCAGGGTAATACAAAGCGCTGCATGGTGCCATTCCGATTTTTACCGGCCGAACTGAATTTTCGCGAATCGCTTTTACTGCCATTCCGTGAGCTTTCAGCAAGTTATGCCAGATCACGAAAAATTCATATGGCCCAACTTTAAGTCCCGGTGCATGCTCGCCGGTTAAATAACCAAGTCCGGCAATACATTGGGGTTCGTTTATCGTAAAGAAATATTCCACACGATCCGAAAAATGTTCCGCTATGAACTTTCCGTACTGATAAAAGTACTTTGTGATGTCCGGATTCATCCATCCGCCTTTTTTTTGAAGCTCAAACGGCAAGTCCCAATGATACAGCGTCATATAAGGCTGAATACCGTTCGTAATCAGTTCATCCACTAAACTGTCGTAATACGCGAGCCCTTTTGCATTTACTTCGCCGTCACCGTCAGGAAATAATCTTGTCCAGCTTACTGAGAAGCGATAAGCATGAATACCAAGCTTCTTCATTATCTTAATATCTTCCTGATAACGGTGATACTGGTCACAGGCGATATCTCCATTCTGGTTTTCATAGATATGGCCTTTTTCTTTGCAGAACACATCCCAAATGCTTACGCCTTTTCCGTCATCCTGCGCAGCACCTTCAACCTGATAAGAAGCAGTAGCCGCTCCCCAGATAAAGTTCTTTTTAAATCCCATCAGCTTAACCCTCACAATTGTAGGTATGGTAAACATCGTAAATTTTCCAGTGGTGCGTATCCAAAACATCGGGTGTCAAAACATTCCCGTTCGCACAGGCTTCAAGTTCTACTGGTTTTGTGTCTGTAACAGCAAACACATTTTTATTCAGGATACAATCCTCTTTATCGTTTTCCAGCATACAATAAGGGACAAACGACTTTGCAGTCAATTCCAGCTGCTGTCCATTAGTTCTGATCTCAATATGCGGATTTTGCAGCCTGAGATATTTCACGGGAACAAAGGATGACCATTCCTGCCGGCTCTTTTGCTCCCCATCTTCGGAATAATGATATTCCATTACAACGAAAACGGAGTCATCCCGATTCCGAATCAGAGATTCATAGTCTTTTGTAAAAATACATTTTGCACATAACGGATCGATTGTTTCGGATGTATGGATTTCATCCAATACTTCAAATCCAAGTGTTTTTAAAGTTATAATTCCTTCGATCCGGCACGGCTTCATTGTCTCGTTGGAAATCCAGAACCGGCAGTCCGCTCCGTTTTGTTCAATACTCCCTGCTACCGGTGCATAAAACTCTCTTGCCATATAATGAAGCGCTTTGTATCTTCCATAATAATCGATACTGGACCAGGAGAGTACCGGCCAGTTATCGTTGAACTGCCAATAGATGCTGCCCATGCAGCGGCCTCTGTTTCTGCGCCAGTGATCTACGCCCGATTTAATCGCAAATCCCTGCATTACCTGACTTAAAAACACCAGACTTTCAAGATTCTTTGGGTATTGAAAGGTCTCCGACAGGTAATAAAGGATTTTGCCGTTTGCTTCCGGGTTTTTTTGGTGGCTTTCCATTACGCGGGAAAAGAGATTTCTGTCTTCTTCTTTCGTAAATGTTTTGATCGTTTTAATGGACGGCAATGACTGGAATCCAAATTCTGAGCAGAAACGGAAGAAATGCTTCTGATAGTCTGTATACGGCTTCTGACCATGCCACACGTCCCAATAATGGCTGTCTCCGCGGTTTTCATCCCCGGGGTTATCAAAGCTTCCTCCGGATGATGGAGAAGACGGCCAGTAAAATGTATCCGGCGCATATTTCTTTACTGCGTTTGCAAGATAATATTCAAATTGCAGCAGGTAGTCCTTCCGCAGCGAAGGGGCGTGATGCTTCATATCGGCCCATTCCAGCCATGCCACTTCCATCTCATTATTTCCGCAGATCAGCCCAAGGCACGGATGATTCCGGAACCGGGCCAGATTGTCCTTTGCTTCTTGCAGAATATTATCAATGAACGTATCGTCCAGGTCGTATACGTTGCATGCAAACATGAAATCCTGCCATACTATGATTCCGTATTTGTCACACAATTCGTAAAAGTCATCCGACGGATAATATCCGCCGCCCCAGACGCGAAGAGAATTGAAGTTGGCGTATACAGCCGCCTCAACATCTCTTTTTAAAATTTCGTGCGTTATCCTTGGGTAGAAGCAGTCGTCCGGGATATAATTGGCGCCTCGGAGAAAAATTTTCACTCCGTTGACCATAAAGGAGAACTCTCTGCCCCACTGGTCTTCTTCCTGAGATACCGTCAGCCTGCGAAGTCCGATTGTATATTCTTTCTTCTGGGTTTCTTCACCCTCTAAGTCCAATATTACCGTTATAAAGTAGAGAGGCTGTTTTCCGTATCCGTTCGGCCACCATAATTCCGGCTTTGCAATGGATATTTCGGTTTCGAACCCATCGTAAATACATACGCCATCCGGATTTGTCACCTGATAACGAATCTTGGCCTGTGAATCAGTTTCGCCTGAGATTTCAGTAGACAGGTGCAATGTAACCTGATCTTTATTCCAAATCTGACGAATCAGTGTTTCTTCCAACTTAACTTTCTCATACATGAAAAGTTTAATATCTCCATAAATACCGCAATCGGGGAGCTGTGGGCCCCAATCCCAGCCGAACATGCTATGGGCTTTTCTTAAGTACTGTTCACCGACCAGCGTTCCCGTATTGGCCATCGTAATTTCCCGGTCTTTCGCAGGTTTACGGTTTTCGATGTATTCAAGTGCAGAGTAGATTTTTATAGATAGTGTATTTTCGCCTTCTTTGGCCAAATCCCTGCAGGGAAACACATAAGTACGGTGCATATTTTCAGCATGCCCAAGTTTTCTGTTGTTTAAATAAATATCTGCAATCGTATCCACCGAATGAAATACAAGTTCCAAATGTGGACGACGATATTCTTTTGCGGTTATCTCAAATGTACCTTCAATTTCAAAATCGTTTCTTAAAAACTCTTTTACAGCATACTCGTTCATGCCTTCAAATGGGTCCGGAATAATCCCTTGTTTCACATATGTCGTCATAGCAGAGCCCGGAATGGAAAACGGATACCATTGATTCTTACCAGCTATGCTTATTCGAAAATTATCACGTATTAACTTCTGCATGATTTAGTTCTTCCTTTAAAATTATAATTCTTCATAAACAAAAGACTCAAAATCCGCATATGCTGAATGATCCCTTAAATCAGAAACGGCCATTCCTATAAAAGCTCCCGTGAAACCATTTGCATAATCATCAGATAAAACTTCAGTTTTTAACGGTTCCCCCAGACTCTTTTCTTCTCTGTTTTCAATATAAGAAAAAGATGCCTTGTTATTGCAAACTGTTAAGCAAATGCAATATTGATCAGCGTGGATCTCTTGGCTCGCCGCCCATGTGGTTTTCCCTGATATTACTGAGATGAGATTGACTGTAGAAACGGATTGATCTTCATCATAGGAAATGAACGCATAGTATTGGTTTTTCTCATCATACCGATATATAAGACCGGCGGAATGCTGAAATGATTTCGGATGAAAGGAAAATGTTGTCTCTGCATGAAATTTCAGTGACGATTGTCTTCTGGCAATCAGCGCCTGGTCAAATCTTGAATAAATGGATTCTCTTCCATGGATACGAAGGCAATTCTTTTTTTCTTCTATGGACATTCCAAGCATCTTCCATGATTTTCGCAATGTTTGAAAATCACGAAGGAACTTTTCCCCTTCAAAAGTATAAACCGCTCTTTTTTGCGGTGCTGTAACGTCTTCACCAATTCCTTCAAAGGATTTTTCCGGAAAATGCGTGCCGCTTTTCAGATAAGGCCAGTCGCCCTTCCAGCATATCTCCTGAATTGCGGTTTCTCGCCCCATCGGGCAATACTCGGTTCCCGGAATCGGCCGTGCGCACAGATGTGACAGATACCATTTCCCATTCTCCGCTTCACAGAAGCATCCATGTCCGGCCTTTTTCAAGAAACAATTTTCAATTCCAACGGCGGCTTTCTCTTTCTGCACCATAGTCCCATCCATGGTTCCAGCCCACGATGAAAGCACGGGATTTTGGGGATGCACCTCATATGGGCCCTCAAGGCTGAGACTTCTCGCTACTGTGACCGCATGAAACCATCCGGTTCCGCCTTCCGCGCAGACAAGGTAATAATAGCCGTTCCTTTTGAAAATCTGAGGGCCTTCCGTACTTCCAATGCCTGTTCCCTCAAAGATTTTTACAGGATTCCCGACAAGTTTTTTCTTTTCGCAGTTATACTTCTGCAGTAAAATTCCTGTAAACGGGTGCTTACCGCAGCAGGCTTTCCTGTAGTTCCACTCCATATTTACAATCCACTTGCTGCCATCATCCTCATGAAAAATAGAAGGATCGAAGCCGCTGGAATTCAGATAAACCGGAGAGCTCCATTTTTCCATAATATCCTGCGTACTGATCAGGTAATTGGACAAGTCCATTACAGGGTTTTCTCTTGCTCCATGCACTACCGTATAAATCAGGTAAAACCGGCTTCCATCGTAACTCAGGTGAGGCGCCCATATTCCGTCCGAAGCGCAGCAGCCGCTTAAATCAGCTTTGTCCACATCATCAAGAGGCGAGGTAAGATATTCCCACCGCATCAGATCTTTGGAATGGTAAATACGGATTCCCGGAAACCATTCGAAAGTGGATACCGCTATATAATATTCATTTCCAACCCGAATCATGGATGGGTCTGGATGGAAGCCCCTCAATACCGGATTCTCACAGAGCATGTCAATTTCCCCTGCCTAACGATACACATGATTTTTTAAATACGAAATTCCAATTGTTTTGTATTCATATAATAACTTATACGCTGTTCCCATTTCAACTTTCCTGCCGATGAAAGGGTCCTCAATAATACGCTTTGCGGCTTCCAGATAATCCGTGATCAAGCTTTTCGCCAGCGGACACTCATGATGTCCCGGCCAGATTTCGTCAAAATGCTCCTGAAAGGACAGCAGCTTTTCATCAGAAGCTTTTACATCTTCCACAGAAGCCGAATGGTCAAAATACACCAATATCTCCCGGTTGCATACGGTATCGCCGGAAAACAGGTATCTGCTGTCTCGGTCCAGAAGACAGATGCTGCCTTTCGTGTGCCCGGGGGTAGTGATTACTTCCAGATCTCTGCCGCCCAATTCAATAACATCATGCTCTTTTAAAAAGGAATATTCAGTTGGGGCCTTTGCATGAATAAGATAATCCATTTCCGTATCGGGCAGCAAAACATGGAACAGATTGCAGAATTTCTCGATCATATCGGTGCGGGTCTGTACCGCAAAACCGTCTTTCATAACTTCAATATCCGGTTCGCATATTTTACAGCCTTCAAATTCGGAGGCACATCCGGTATGATCAAAATGCCCATGAGAGAGCACTACGGTGACCGGCTTAACTGTCAGGGAAGAAACAATCTCTTTCAGGCCGCTGAATCCATTCCCTGCGTCAAAAAGAACAGCTTTTTCCTTCCCTTCAATCAGGTAAAGGTAGGTCCGGAATAAATCTTCCAGCTGCCAGGTACATTGGTCTATCTTTCTGACCCTGTAGTTTTCCATTACCCCTTAACACTTCCTGCTACAATACCGTCAATAATATATCGCTGCCCAACCAGATATAAGATCAATACTGGGAGCATTGTCAGGACCAAACCCGCCATCATAGGCGAATAATCTGCAGAATGTGAAGACAAAAAGGCGTATGTCATCAGCGGTAACGTCTTTACTGCCTTCAATGAAAGGAACGTGCTTGCAAGAATATAATCGTTCCAAATAGAAAGCGCCGTAAATACCACGCAGGTAATTGTAATGGGCTTTAAGAGAGGGAAAATAATCTTAAAAAATGTCTTTTCCGGTGCAGCCCCATCAATTAAAGCGGCTTCGTCCAGTTCTACTGGTATTCCGCTCATAAATCCGCAATATAAAAAAGTAGGGAATGGAATATTTAGCCCAATATGCAATAATGTGACCAGAAAAATATTGTTGGCAAGTCGGAAGCCGGAACCATAAATTTTAACCAGCGGGATCATGATAACTTGGAACGGGATGACCATCGCTGCCACTAAGATCATGAAAATTATCT
Organism: Caproicibacter sp.; assembly: GCA_036260805.1. Classification (GTDB taxonomy): domain Bacteria; phylum Bacillota; class Clostridia; order Oscillospirales; family Acutalibacteraceae; genus Thermocaproicibacter. The sequence goes on along the minus strand of DATALZ010000059.1, from coordinate 20,760 downwards.
TGTTTATTTTCCACTTTTTACGGGAAAGCACATATGCATTCATTGCGCTTAAAACAGAACTGACCAAAGTTGCAACCACGCAAATAAACAAAGAATTGCCGAACGCAGTTGTGAAATTCATAGTTTGAAATGCATTTGCATAGTTTGACCACATTGCTTTAACCGGCCAGCTAAAAGGGTTGGCAACAAATTCGCTGGACTCTTTGATACTGTTTATAATTACCAGGAAGAATGGCATAACAAACAAAACAGACAGTACCAACACAATCAAAAAAACTAATGCAGTGGAAATAGCTCTATTTTGTTTTATCATACATTTACTTCCTTTCTCTTTGAAATCGTTACCTGAAGCAGTGAAATAATGGCGACAATTACGAATAATACGACTGCTTCAGCCTGCCCTTTTCCGTACTGAAAATTACTGAATGCCGTCTGATATATCTTAAATGCCAGCAATTCCGTTGTCTTGTATGGTCCGCCCGCCGTTAACGACAGGTTTACGTCAAAGGACATAAATGCTTTCGAAATCGCAATAAACGTACAGATTGTTACTGAAGAACGAATCATTGGAAACTTTATAAAACGAAACAGATTAAATTTGTTGGCGCCGTCAATTGCAGCAGCTTCTAACATCTCATGGGATATATTCGTAAGGCCTGCAACGTAAATAACCATAAGATATCCGCTCAGCTGCCATACCGTTACAATAATCAACGCTGCCATAGCTGTGTTTGGGTTTGTCAGCCATGAGGTTAAAAACAGTTTCCACCCGGTAACAGAACCTACTTTCGTTAATGCAAACGAAAAGATGTAATTCCAAATATACCCCATAATAATGCCGCCGATCATGTTGGCTGCAAAAAAACAGGTTCGGAAAACATTCTGAAGCCGAATTCCGTAGGTCAACAGTAATGCCAGACAAATTCCAATGATGTTGCTTAATATTACAACGAAAAATACGTAGACGAAGGTTTTCCCCATAGAACCAAGGAAATCTGCATCTGCAAAAATATCAGCGTAATTTTTAAGTCCAACGATGTTATAGGCTGAAGATAATCCGTTCCAATCTGTCAGCGTCAAATAGAGTCCATAGAACAACGGCACAATTACCACCAGTGCCCAAATAAGCATCGGAGGTACTACAAATTCACAAAACAGCCGTGCGTCTTTCTTTTTTCGATTCATTAAATGACCATTCCTTTCCGCTGCGCTTTAAGGCACAAGTGAATGAAACCAGGGCTTCCCCTAACGTAGAAATAAGAGACCTGTCGGTACATGTTCTAAGAAACAGGTAACTGCAAGGCATACGGGTATCTGTTGGCACATCCTGCCGAATGAAAAGCCATGTGTGCCGAATGTTCCTTACAGCGCTACGGTTACTGCAAAATTCACGAGCAAGAATTGCCCTGAATTAATTTGTTTTTTTATAAACATGGAGATGACATAAGCCATCTCCATGTTCTTTGAACGATATTCAAATTAGCTTATTATTTCTTTGCTTTCCAGTAAGCCTGAATCGCATCGGCCGCTGCGTTTCTGTCACACTTTCCGGTCAGGTATTTCTGCATTGTAGCGCCGTTTTCAGACCAGAAATCCGAGGGGAGCAATAAGCTGAATGCATACGTGCTGTATGTCGCTTTATTCTGGATATAAGAACGTGTGCCCTGAACAATCGGGCTTGTATACGTTGCGGTACTGCCTTTGTAAGGAAGAGCAACCTGCAGCAGATTTGCCATTGCCTGCTGATCGCCAAAGCATAAGAACTCTACAAATTTCTTTGCGGCATCCTGCTGTGCTTTGTTGGACTGGCTTGCGTCAATGCAGTATCCTTTGGATGGGAATACGCCTAATTCCTGATTGATCTTATCGCTTGCATTATTTGTCAGCGGGCAAGGCATGATACCATACTGATCTTTAGAAGAAGCGGTTTTGGAGAGATACGTCCATCCCCAGTCTCCCATGAACCACATTGCGACCTTACCTTTGGCCATAGCCTGTCCATCGATATCGGTATCTCCTACCAGCGGATCAGCCGCATTGTAGTTGTATTTTTTGATTACATCAAATGTATCCATTACGCTGTTCCATGCAGCGTCTTTCTTCAAATCCACTTTGCCGGCTTTTACGTTGTTGATAAAGGATGCCTGATCGTCGACGGATCCTCTGATGCCTGTAAAGACCTGGCTCAGATAATGTGAACCGAGGGACCAGTTTACTCCGGTGAACATAATCGGGCTTACGCCGCCGGCCTTAATCTTTTTGCAAAGGGCTTCCAAATCACCTGTAGTCTTAATTTTGCTGGAATCAAACTTTTCTTTTGTAGCTTTTTCAATCGTTGTTTTGTTGTACAGAATTCCCATTGCCTGTACAGAGTTTGGAACACCATAGATTTTTCCGCTCTTATCTTTGAAAACGTCCAAATAAGAGTCATCAATTTTACTCATCCATGTATCAGCGGAAGAATCATACGGAAGCAAATTCGATTTATTCTCCTGAATATCAACAGGATCCATAACTGATACGGTCGGAGCTTCTCCGCTGGAATAAAGAGTCATCCATTTCTGTTTTTCACTGCTGTCATATGCAATGTAGTTTACAGTAATATTAGGATTTGCTTTCTGAAATTCTTTGCACAGCGACTCAAATTGAGCATCCTTGCCTGGAATTGTTGTGTAAAGCGAAATGGTTGTTTTTTCACTGCCCGCTGTGGAAGAGGATTTTGCGGTGTTAGCTGTTCCGTTGCTGCTGCTACTGCAAGCAGAAAGTGGAATTGCCATAGTAGTCATTAGTGCGAATGATACTATTTTGGTAACTAGTTTCTTTTTCATCAATATTCCTCCAAAAAAATTAAATAAATATACTTTTCAGCATAAATATTTTCCTATTTAATGGGCTTCGTAGAGTTGCGCCTTAAAACCTTATAAGGATAATAGATCCACTCTTTCTTATCCTCAGGATTTTGTTCCTTAAACAACTGTTCACAAAGAATTTTTCCTCTGTCATAGCTTCTCACTGTAGAAAGCGGAAGTTCAAACAGATCCGAAACGGAATCATCAAACCCAAATACAGAGATATCGTCCGGAACTTTAACATTAACGGATTCCAAATACCGAATTGCGCCGACAGCGATTAAATCGCTTCCGGATATCACAGCTGTTGGCAGGTATAAATTGTTTTCATAAATCTTTTGTATCCCTTTTTTTCCACCTTCTAAAGAGAATTCTCCCTGCACAATATAGGAATTCGGAACTTCTAATCCGTTTTCCCGCATTGTATCAAGAAATCCTTTCAATCTGAGTTTTCCGTTGGTATAATCGTTACCGCCGATATAAGCAATCCGCCTGTGACCCTCGTGAATCAGGAAATTCGTAACGTCAATTGTGGCATGATAGCTATCGTCGGTAACCGTTGTAAATTCGCAGCACTCCGACTCTGTACCCTGCTGCGCCAAAATGACCGGGCATTCAAATTCTCTTAATTGACTCAGGATTTCTTCATCCAGATTGACGCCCATGAAAATGACTCCGTCAACATTTCTTTCCTTTAATTTACTCAAAAGTGCTGCAGCTTTTTTGTTGCTGTAATCGTAGTCACAGATCATAACAATCTTGTTGTTCTTCATGCAGCACTGGTCAATTTCTTTTAAAATCGTTGCCGTTACCGGATTTGTCAAGTCGGCTTCAGCAACCGCTATCACATTCGTTTTTTTGTGTAATTAAACTTCTCGCAGCTGCATTTGGTACATAGTTCAGTTTTTCAACACTTGCCATCACCCTGGCTTTTAAGTCGTCCCCAACTGCCTTGGATCCGTTAACGACTCTGGAAACCGTTGATATAGAAACCTTTGCATCCGCTGCAATATCGCTTATTGTAACAGCCATCCATCAACATATCCCTTCTAGGAAAGCGTTTTCATCCGACGCAAGCAATTATAAACCACTCCGGATAATCCGTCAATAGTATTTTTAAATATTTTCTTTATTATGTTACTAAACTATAAATATTGCTCGCATATTTTATATTATTTTCACAATTATAATTTAGGAAAACCTTTTCCTAGCTCTTGCTTTTTTACAAATGAGAAAACTAATTGTTTAAAGTAGTTTCCAGCAATGTCACCGAAATCTTTCGGAAATACTGGGTTAGCAGTTTAGTTGTATGAGCCTAATTGAACTTCTCATTATGGTACGCATAATAGCAAATCTGACATTTTGTATAACAGAAAAGGGTGACATGTTCACGCTTTTTCCATTGTTATTGGAAAGCGCGGAAGCAAATGCTTCCGCGCCTTTTAGGACATTGTTTTCTCTCTCCAAATGGATTTATCAACGAATTCTGAATCAACTAGCTTAAATCGATATGTCATCTTTCAGTGGAATATCTTTAACGTTTGATCTAAAATACACGTTCCAGTATTAACAATTGTATAGTCGATTTTTAAATGAACTGCGATACCGGTGCGATTTTGTTCCCTGTCCCTGCGAAATGAAGCGAAGTTCAGATCTGTACAGCTGCCTAAAACACAGGAACAGCCTCATCAACTTCTTTTATTTTAATCCGGATTTGGCAAAGCTTTCTATAAATTGTCGCTGGAACACAAGGAAGATAATCAAAAGCGGGGCGATTACGACACAGGTAGCTGCACAGATATCACTCCACTGCGCTCCTGTTTCGTAAGACTGCGCGAAGACAGCCAAACCTAACGTTAAAGGACGTTTGTCTACGTCGTTGATCATGACAAGCGGCCAGAGAAAATCGTTCCAGTGGTACGAAATGGAGATCAGTCCGAAAGCTGCATAGGTAGGCCGCAGCAGCGGTGCGTATACTCTCCAGATGATTTTCCAAACCGAGCAGCCTTCCATTTTAGCTGCTTCTTCCAGTTCAACGGGAATCGTTCTCAGATTCTGGCGCATTAAAAAAATGCCCATGGCAGATGCAAAGAAAGGAAACATAATTCCCGGGAGAGAGTTGATAAGTCTGAGCTTTGTCATCAACTGATACATAGGAAAAATCAGCACATCCGGCGTAATCATCAGCTGTGCCAGAAACAGCGTGAACAGGATATTCTTTCCCCAGAAGTCAAGTCGGGCAAAAGCATATCCGGCCAGCGTAATCAGGAAGAACTGTATGGCAAGAGTACCTACTACAATCAGAACGGTATTAATATAATAGGAGTTGAATGGCGCGGCATTCAGTACTTCGGTAAAATTGTCAAGTGTCGGAATCCGCACCGCTCTTAGATCAACCGCCGCGTCCTGTGGTAAAAACGCAGTGCGTATAATCCAAAAAAGAGGAATCATCCAAGCCACGGCCAGAAGGTACATAAATGTATGGAAACCAATTAATGTAAACGATTTTCTTTTCTTCATAGCCAATTTTCTCCTCAGCTGTAAAATGTCTTTCTGTCCTTCCAGTAAAAGTTGATCGCCGAAATCAGTAAAAGCAGCACGACAAGAATGCTGGTTATGGATGAGGCTTTTCCAATATCCCAAAAGCTGAATCCTGCCTGATAGACGTAAAACAAAAGCATGTTGCTGGAATTGTTCGGCCCGCCGTTCGTCATTAGATAAAGATAATCGACCATCTTATAGGCGTCTGTAAGCGCGATGATCGAAACGAAAAGAGTAATCGGCCTTAAAAGCGGCCATGTAATATACCGAAAAATACGGAAAGTTCCAGCTCCGTCAATTTTCGCCGCTTCATATACTTCAGTTGAAATATTCTGAAGACCGGAAAGATAAAAAATCATCAGATAACCCGACTGCTTCCAGACCAGCATGACAATAATAGCAGCAAGCACAGTATGGGGGTCTCCGAGAAGATTCCAACTGCTATTGATGAAACCGATAAGGCCATACTGCGGTGTGTAAATAAACAGCCAAATATTGGCTGCCGCAATCATTGGAAGAATCACCGGGTAGAAAAATGCAAGACGGACAAACCATTTTCCGTGTTTTATGGTATTAGCAAATACAGCCATTGCCGTTGCCAGAATAATATCTACCGGTATGGTGATCACCGCAATAATCAGATTGTTAAGAAACGACTGACGAAACACTTCGTCGTGAAATAAATTTATATAATTCTGAAATCCAGTGAACGAGGCATGTATGTTGGAAAGACTCTCGCTGAATAAGCTACTCAGCAGTGTCTGAATAATCGGGTAAAGGGTAAACAAACATAAAAACAGAAATGACGGCAAAATCAGCATCCAGGCAATGAAAGATACCGTGGCTTTTTTACGGGTCTTTTTTTGATTCATTTACATCTTCTCATTTCAAATGGAAGCCTTCGGCAGAATTCTACCGAAGGCTGTAATATTTCGCTTTGATTGTTATTTTTTATATGGCTGCAGGTATCCGTCCGCCTGAGTCTGTGCATCCTGCAGAGCCTGATCAACACTCTTTGTACCTGTAAGTACGTTTTGTATGTTGTCTTCCAACGCCTTTGTCACTTTTCCATTTTCATGGGTGGAAAGTTCGGCAGCCGCATACTGCAGCTGATCGCGTGCCACGGTGGCATACGGGAAGTCCTTTACATATTTCTTCATGACATCCGTATCGTAAGCCGATTTTCTCGGGGCAACATAGCCTGTGTCGATGCTCCACTGAGCAATGCGCTCCGGTGTGGTCATCCACTTTACAAATTCCCAGGAAGCCTGCTGATTTGCGTCCGATTTACCCTTGAAAATGTAGAAGTTTCCACCGCCTGTTGGGGAGCCAAATGTTTCATTCTTCGGAAGCATGGCAACACCAAAATTAAATTTTGCCTTCTTCTTAACGTTGGTAAGATTTCCGGTTGTATGGTACATCATTGCTGCTTTGCCCTGAATGAAATCTGTAGGAGTGGTAGCCCATGCAATGGTGCCTTTCGGCATGGAACCTGCATCCGCCAGGCTCTTCCAATAAGACAGCCCTTTTTTTGCTTCAGCAGAGTTGAAATACACCTGGTTGCCGTCGGTGTTCATCAGGTTTTTTGCATTCTGCTGCAGCGTAAAGGTTTGCAGCATCCAATAGGCATATTCGGTGGAAGGAATTTCAATTCCGAAGCGGCCTGGTTTCGTCAGCTTCTTCGCATCGGCGGCCATTTCATCCCAGGAAGAAGGCGCCTTTTCCGGATCAAGGCCGGCCTCTTTAAAAGCATCCTTGTTGTAATACAGAACAATTGTACTGCGCTGGAATGGGATGCCCCATGTTTTCCCCTGTGCCTGTGTATTCAGCAAAAATCCGGGATAAAAGTCGTCTATTAGTTTTTTTGTATCGTCCTTATTATCTTTTTTCGCCACCGTATCGACATCGACAATAGCGTTTATATCAAGCAGCGAAAACAAGTCCGTTGAGAACATGATTGCAACATCCGGGCCGGTTCCACTTTTCAACCCGGTTTCAACCTTAGTGCGGGTGTCGGCATAGCTCCCTGTATAGACTGGGTTCACTTTGATGCTGGGATGGTCTTTCGTAAAATCCGAACAAAGTTGGTCGATGATTTTGGTAAGCGGTCCGCCAACCGACACTGGGTAGTAAAAATTAAGCTGCACATTAGAATTTGCGGCAGCCGACGTACCTGCTGCCGGCTGGGTATTTTTTGTGCCCTGCGGATTTTCTGCCGAGGCGGTGGCACAGGCTGTCAGCGAAGAACCCGCCATAACCAGCGCCATGAGAACGGTCAAAATTCTTTTCACTTTCATTCGATTCATGAACTCCTTTCGTTTTGAAGGCTTTTGATTGCTATATTGAATCAAGCTGATGGAAATGCATGCATTAGAATTTTCTTTCCGCTTTGCAGCATTTTCAGCTGAGTGCCAATATCGTATTCCAGAATCAGCCGAAGGTCCGGTCTGCATTTCCGCAGAGCCTCAAAAACGCAATTCCACTGAATATTGCCGCTTCCGATTGGAAAATGTGAATCAGATTTTCCACTGTTGTCATGCAGATGCACCGCATATAAACTCTTTCCGAGCTCCGAAATGGTACCAGGTAAATCCCAGCCACACAGATGCGCATGCCCAATATCCAGAAGGCTGCCGATTTTTTCGCCGAACCGTTTTATAAAACGTATGTACTCATCCTGTGAAAAAATGGACGATTGGGAATTGCCAACGTTTTCAACGAGAAGCAAAACCCCATAATCAAGGTCAAACTCACACAGTTTTTCAACCGCAAGCATTGCCCGTTGCCGTGCGGTGTTTTTATTAAACACGGAAGCGTAACAGAAACCCGGGTGCAGAACAACATGTGCTGCACCAATCAAAGCCGCAAAAGCAATTGAACGCTCATACGCTTCTAGGGCTGCCCGTCTTGCCTGGGCATTTTCACTGGTTAAATTCATATCCCAAACCGGGGTGTGAACGGAATAAGTCAAAGGCTTTGTAGCCAGAACTTTGGCAAGTTCAGAACTATGGTTTTCAAACTCATTCCAACAACTGCCATCCAGCATTAGTTCTACGGAACTCGCACCATACTGGATCAGTTCATCCAGGCTCTCTGACAGATTGGAACCAATTTTGCAAAGGTTGGAGTAATAAATCTTCATTTCATGCCTTCTTGCACTAATTATTAATAAAATTAATTAATATAAATTAAAGATCCAATATGATTATAGGAGCATAATGGTGTTTTAAAAAGATAAGTCTGGTAAAATCCAGTTTACAATCGTGTTAAACATGAAATTATGCGTTGCTTTTATTTGCTCAATTCAGTATACTAATTATTAATAATTATTAGTAAACAGGATGGGTATTATGAACCATATAAATCCTACCACTTTAGATGTCGCACGCAAGGCTGGCGTTTCGCAATCCGCCGTTTCTGTCATTTTAAACCACTCGGATGACGCTCATTTCACTCCGGAAACCATTCGAAAAGTTTTAAATGCAGCGGAAGAGTTAGGCTATAAAAGGCGTCCGCGCGCAGCGAAATCTCTCTTCTCATTTCAAAACGACACTATTCTGATTCTTTGTCCCGTAATTTCAAATCCATACTATTCCTCATTGGTTCAGTCAATTGAGCAGGAAGCATTTGCAAAGAGCTATTCAACGATTGTCTGCAACACATATCGTGACATCCGCAGAGAGCAGAAAATTCTGTCTCAGTTTTCAGACAGCAATCTGCGCGGAATTATTTTCACGTTCATCCCGCAGTCCTGCGAATTGGTGGAAGAACTGAACCAAAAGATACCTGTTGTAGTAATTGGGGACCGCAACACGTCCATTAATGTGGATACCGTCGAAATTGACAGTGTCCGTTCCGGAAACCTGGTTGCAGAACACCTTATCAAGCTTGGTCATTCCAACATTGCATTTATCTCTACAACATTAAACGAACTTAATGCTGTTAGAATGAATCGTTTGGAAGGCATTCGACAGGTCTTTCGAAAATTATGTCCCAATGGAACCGTTGCGGTATTCTCAGAAAATGTTGCCTCGGCGGATGATTTGAATGACGCTATGATTGAGGAAAACGTGGGGTATCGTCTGGCAAAAGAAGTCCTGAAGAATAAAAAAATCACCGCTATTGCAGCGGTGAACGATATGGTAGCCTATGGTGCCATGACAGCTATCATGCAGGAAAAATATTTGATTCCTAAAGATTACAGCATATGTGGGTTTGATAATATTTTTTCTTCACAGTTCCCACAGATTCAGCTTACTTCTGTAGAACATTTTATCAACGAAAAAGGTCATAATGCAATTAATATTCTGGACGAGCGAATCCATTCCGGGAAAATGCAGACTACAAGTATTACAAGAGTAGAGTATCAGCCGAGACTGATCGTCCGGAAATCTACGGCCAAGCCAAGGACGATATAACGGCAGAAATTGAGCGTAAAATTGATAACTGAGAATTAAGTTGATAAGAATGCGCCTTGTTAATCAACTGTTCCAGAAGCTTGATTTATATCTCCTTTACCTGCGTAATTTTAGAAAACCAACTTTATTAACCTGTACCTGCTCTGCTATCGGCTGAGAATATATGCGTTCACGCTAGTTCCTATGTGTTAAGCTGTTTTCGTCCATTGGACGCAACCTCCTTTGATTGTTAAGTGCAGTTAGCGAAACCCGCATTTATTTTGTCAAAGGAGGTCTTTATTTTCCACCGCAAAGGCCTTGCCTTGTCTTTTCTCACACGCATAGTGTGTGGTTGTACTCAAAAATTCGGAAAAGCGTAGGGCAGCGGAAAGCCGCATGAACCCTACGCTTTTTATATGTCTAATGGTACAATTAGCGAAACATTATCCTCAATCAGTAATATAAGCGACAACTACGGACATATTTGCTTTAGCACATGTCGACTATGGTATCCAGCGTGTGTTAAGTAATTGCTTATTTATTGTGGTACCCATCTAACCGGCTAATTTTTCGCCATCTGAGCATCGTCATTAAATCAGTGCTTCCTTAAATTACAAAATACAATTCACTTATAATTCAATTCTAATGCAATCCTCATTATTTAAAGTGAATTTTTTTGTATCGTTTAGGTAGGTACGTTCCGGCAGGCAAATGAGCACCGTTCCATCACGATGGATGGGATAAGGTGCACCGTGCCACGCGCCGGCACGAAAAATCACCATGGTTCCGGCAGGTACTAAAAATGCTTTCAGCCGATCCAGGTCAACCCTGCCGTCGTTTGCATCCCCGGCGTAGACGACCATGTCGTCGTCCATCGGCATCATAACTTCCACAGTGTTTGAATGATATTCCACGTCCCGAATCACCATTGGTCGTTTCCCGACTTTTAGAGAACCAAAGGCAACCGGAGCGGTGCTTGCAATCGGCGCAAGCACCATGTCTCGATGAAATGCGCAAGGATATTCTCCCATGGCATAAGTCCCCTCCGGATTGCCGATGTTGGCGAGATAGCCAAAAGGAGCCCAATTTTCAGCGGTAACAGTTTCAGCCTTAATTGTTTTCATAACAGCCTCCACATTTTACGTCAGAAGTCAATATATGTAGTTATCAACTTCCACCTTGTCAATTTTTTGAAACGGTGCCAGCACTGAAATCATTTTAACAGGCTTGTCGTAATTATTGACGCAGTAATGCACTTCGCCTGGCTCAATGTGAATCAACTGACCCGGTTTCATATGGCTGACAACGCCGTCTACCACAATGTCAATTTCACCTTCGAGAATAAAAAAATCCTCTTCCATGACATTGTGATAATGAGCCTTAAAATCTTCTTTGGGCATAAACCGCACAATTGCAAAGTTCATGCGCGGGCCTTTCATTAGGTACTTGGGGCCGCTTTCTCCGAAACGATACTCTTTATCAGATTCATTTAAAATATACATATTAGTAATTCCTTTCACAAATCAATAATTATAGACCGGGTGCGCTCCACATACTTCGAGTCAATCCGTGGTTACAGAGCTCAAGCTGAGCCGCATACACCTTTTGCCAAGTACTGTACATCTCGTTATAAATTTTATGGTTCCCCATGTCCGGCTGATATACTTTATCCCACTTGACTAATTTTTCCGCAGTTTCCGTGATGCTGCCGTATACCCCTACACCATATCCGGCCAGAATCGCAGCTCCCAGCGCAGTAGCTTCCTTCACTACGGGAACACGGAGCGGCAGACCCAGCACGTCCGACACGATCTGGCACCAGAGTGGACTTTTGGCGGCGCCGCCTGCAAACACGATCTCCTCCGGCAGATTGCCCGTGGCTTCCTTCACCAGCTCCAGATGCCCCCTTGTTACCAGAGCGGTGTTTTCCAATATCGCGCGGTAAAAAGTGTATCGACTGAATTTTTCCGGGTCGAGCTCAAAATTCGTAAAAGTGGGGGAAGCGTGCTTCCACCGGATAAAATTCATAACGTCAGAAAAGGTGCAAATCATGCCGTAGCAGCCCACTGGAATCTTTTTCGCTTCCTGATCCATCAGATAATAGGGATCTTTCCCTGTTTCGTTCGCAATCTGCTTTTCCAGCTGGCAGAATCCGTCACGGAACCACCGCATGACAAGGCCGGGCTTGAAAGCTAGTGCTTCATATTGCCAAACGCCCGGAATGGCATGGCAGTTTACGCGTACTCGACATTTAGGATCGGCTTTTCCATTTGCTGTATTAAACTCATATTGCCAGAAGCTGCCTCCGAAAACCGCAGCCTGATTGGGCTTGACTACCGCAACGCCGACACACCCAAGCTGCGCGTCGCCGCCGCCGGTCACGACCGGAGTCCCTGCAAAAAGGCCGGTTTCCACGGCTGCTTCCCTGGTCACTGTTCCGGCGATTGTGCCGCATTCAAGCGTCGAATGAAAAATATCGGTGCGAATGCCACAGCGCTCTGCAATTTCGGGTTCCCATTCCCTCTTCTGCAATTCAAAGATTCCAGTGGTGGAACCATTGCTGGGCTCCACTGCAAGGACGCCGGTCATATGGTAAATCAACCAGTCGTTGAACATGCCGATAGAAGCGGCCTTTTCGTATAACTCCGGCATCTTGTTTTTGACCCAAAGCAGCCGTGGGAGGGCGTCCAGCGCAAAAGATTGTCCTGACTTCAGATAGAGCTCCCGCTCCAGATTTGGGTCTTTGCCAATCAGCTCAACTACTTCCTCCGTACTTCGGGCATCCACATTGGCACAGGCCCAAATCTCTTTGCCCTGCGCATCGTAAAGGATAATGCCTTCCCGCATGGAGGTAGTTGAAATAGCCGCGACGTCAGCCGGATTGATTTTTGTTTCTTCCAGAACCCCACGGACGCACTCAACCGTTAATTTCCAGTTGTAAATCCAATCAAAATCCATGCTTCCCGCATAACGGGGGTCTTCCCTGTGGTTCCACTCCCGCTGCACGCAGCCGATTTGGTTGCCGTCAAAATCAAAGAGCACAGCCCGGACACTCCCGGTTCCCGCGTCAATTGCCATTAGATACTTCAGCGGCATATTGTTTCCTCCTCTACATTTATGTAGGAAATGAGGTTTCCTCATCTTCAACCAGTTTCGCTGCGGTTTCCTCGTCTGTGATCAGAATGTCGAGGTACCTTCCACGTAAGGCTGCCCGGATTGCCTCTATCTTGGAGAGTCCTGCAGCAACGCCGATGACGTTATCCAGTTCACGGATGGTTTCCAGCGATGTGCTGATAAGCCTTTTGTCCACGTCCGTCTGAACAGGATTGCCATCCTTATCAATAAAATGGCTGAGAATATCACCCACGGCACCTTTCATGGAGAGATACAGGAAATCATTTTTGCTTAGAATTCCATTTCCCAGAATAGTTGCATCGTCGCCCATGCCCCCAATGCCAACCAGCGTGATGGAGGCAAGCCGCACCATACGGAACACTTCCATTACAGATGGCTCCTGCCGCATGGCTTCCACCATTTCGCCGGACGACACCAGAAGGGGCGACGGAATCAGATAAAGTTTCGCATTAAAGGTATGAGACTGGACGTTAGGCAGATAATAACTAACACCTCCAGTCAGGGACACAACGGAAATCGGGAATTCGTTCATTGTTGCAAGATGGTTCAAAATTTTGCTGAGTGTATCGCCGTATCCCATATTGATAAAACAGTTTTCCGTAATCCGGTTGTTAATATACATCGCGGCAGCTTTGGCGATGGTTTCATTCACATTTGCTTCCGGAGGCGGCGTGGGCACGATAAATGTGTCTTTCAGCCCCCAGACTTCGGCCAGCTTCCGTTCCAGATTCATATGCTGGGCACTGTCCTGCCGGATTCTGAATTGAATGACGCCTTCCTGCTTCGCGCGTTCGAGCAGCTTGATTACTCGCATTCTGGAAATTCCAAGCTTGTCTGAAATCTGCTGCTGCGTCATATTTTCACAGTAATAATACCATGCAGTTTTTACGGTAAGTGTCTCCTCGTAATCCATTGGGTCAACCCCCTCAAAATATTCTGAATAATATTACAATATTAAATCATAGACTAATCCTTATTATTACAAGATGCAAATATATCCGGCTAAGCAATGCTACAAATGTTTTTTAATAAATCTTTTGTTTGCGAAATCAGTATAGCACCGGGAACTATTTATGTCAATTGAATTTTCTCCGCATTTTCAGACGATTTCAAATCAAGGGCTATTGTTTTAATAAAATAGGTTCAATTATTGTTAAATTGATCAATAGTTTTCATATAACAGTATGGATTATGTTAAAAATATTTTATAACCGCTTACAAAGTGTTGACAATTCAGCAGAAATATCGTATCATGTTGGCAGATATAAAAGTTCAGCTAGCAAACATTTGTGTAATTTAATTCTTTACAATGATTTAACTTTGAGCATATGAAATACTGTAATCTTATTGGGATGGAGGAAACACAATGGCAGAGTCTAAAAAGAATTCTAAAAATGAGATAATGCTTTCGGTTCGCGGAATCCATAAGGCTTTTGGCCAAAACAACAAGGTGCTGAAAGGGATTGACCTGGATGTTCATTTCGGCGAAGTGATTGCCCTTGTCGGAGGCAATGGCGCGGGGAAAAGCACTCTGATGAAAATCATTATGGGCATTCTTCAGCCGGACCGGGGCGATATTTACGTTGCCGGAGAAAAGGCGAGTCTGAGCAAGCCCTCAGTCGCGCTGGCGAAAGGAATTTACATGATCCCGCAGGAGCCGATGCTTTTCCCCAATATGAGCGTTGAGGAGAACATTCTGGTCGGGTTTAACGAAAAAGCTTCCGAGCTTCATACGCGTCTGGTAAAACAGATGGATGAAATCGGCTGGCATCTGGACCTCAGCCGGAAGGCAAGCAGTCTTTCTATCGCAGAACAGACTTTGGTGGAAATTCTGCGCGGTCTACTGCGTAACGCCCGCCTTCTGATTTTTGACGAACCTACCAGTGCTTTGACCTTTGATGAGGTTGAAAGCCTGTTTAAATGCATTACTGATTTGAAGAAAAAGGGCATCGGTATCATCTACATAACACACCGGCTTTCGGAAGTGTTTGATATCGCAACCCATGTTGCCATCATGCGTGACGGGATTATCACCCTCAGTGGGCCGATCGGAGATTTTACCCGCGAAATGCTGGTGAAGGGTCTGCTGCCCCCCAATATGGATGAACAGAAATTCAAACAGGTCAAAAACGAAAAAACGATCGATTATAAAAACGCGAAGCCGATTTTTGAACTGAAAGATTTTTCCGGTTATGGCTTTAGCAAAATCAATCTGGAAATTTACGCAGGTGAAATTCTGGGGGTTGCAGGCGTTGTCGGCGCGGGCCGCACTGAACTTGCCACTACGATTTTTGGTATGGACAAAGTACTCGGCGGCAAAGCGGTTCTGGACGGCAGGGACATCACCGGATTTTCCACCAAGAAGATTTTGGAAGCCGGAGTCAATTATGTGCCCGAGGATCGCCACCTGAACGGACTGTTCAAAATCAGCAACGTTGCGGACAATACGGTTTCCGTTATGCTATCCAGCCCAACTACGGGGAAGTTTTTCCTCAACCGTCAGGCCATTTTTAGCCTTACCCAAAAATACATTGATGATTTCCGTATCAAGGTAACCGGGCAAGATCAGGACGTGGGAAGCCTTTCCGGAGGAAACCAGCAAAAAATCGTAATCGCACGGGCGCTTTCCAACCAGCCCAAGTTGGTGATTCTGGATGAACCGACCCGCGGCATCGACGCCGCCGCGCGCGGTGACGTTTACGCGATTATTCAGCAGCTGAAAGAACAGGGTGTGGCCATCATGCTGATTTCGTCCGATATTGAAGAAATTGTAGAGCTTGCGGATCGGGCGGTTACCGTTTACCGCGGCCACGTGAATGTTGAATTCAGCAAGGATGAAATCAATCAGGATAACTTGATGGCGGCTGCCTTTGGCGTTGTAAAAGGGAAGGATGTGGAAGCATGAACGCGATTAAAAAAATATTGAAAATCCGTGAAATGACCAGCTTGCTGTTTTTGATTGCCCTTTTCGCGATTGTCGGCGCGGTAAACAGCTCCTTCCTCTCTCCCACCAGTATTCTGAACTGCTTTAACGACAGCGTTGTGTTCACCCTTTTAGCGGCGGGAATTGCGTTCGTGATTTTCACCGGTGAAATCGATGTTTCAATTGGAGCTACGCTGGGACTGTCCGCCACAATTTCCTCCTCAATGCTGCGAAACGGAAGCAACTGGTTTCTTGCCGTTCTGGCGGGCCTGCTGGTTGGAGCCGGAATTGGACTGGTAAACGGATTTGGCGTATCGATTCTGGGAATTCCTTCTCTGATTTTTACGCTTGGCACAATGGGCGTGATTCGCGGACTGATTTATGTCTATACAAACGGAGCGTGGGTCGAAAACATCCCCTCTAACTTTACAAAATTGTCCAAAACGATGCTGGTCGGCCAATTGACTGTTTTCTATGCGGCCGTTATTGTGCTCATCATTTTTGCCCACTGCTTTTTGACCCGCACCCGTTCCGGTAAATATTTTATCGCTGTAGGCGACAATGCCATGGGTGCGACACTTGTGGGCATTCCGACTAAAACAACAAAAATTGTAAGTTATGTGCTCTGCGGTCTGTTTTCGGCTGTGGCGGGAATCATCTACTCTTCCCGGATTGGTTTTATTACGCCAACAGCCGGAAGCGGCTATGAAATGAAGGCGATTGCCGCCTGCGTGCTTGGGGGCATCAGCCTCACCGGCGGCCTCGGCAGCTTGGTGGGCGCCTCCATCGGCGCGGTAATTATGTCTTCGGTCAGCCGTATTCTGGTATTCCTCGGATTTTCTTCTGATTATGACAACACGATTACAGGTGTTCTTTTGATTGCAATCGTTGTAATCGACGCCGTTTCCCAAAACCGTGCCGCTGTCAGGAACCGCCATGCGCGTCTGGCAGCCCGAACCTCTGACGAAAAGACTGAGGAAGGAGGTGAGCAGAAATGAAAATGAAAAACTGGTCGCTGGATTCCGTAAAAAAGAACTTTAAGAGTTGGGAAATGGCGCTCCTTGGAATTTTAATTCTGGAGTTCGTAACTTTCGGTCTGAAAAATCACAAGTTCCTTGTTCCATCCATTTTGCTCGGCAGTATTAACGATATTATTTCCATCTGCATTATTTCACTGTTTGTAACCTTTGTCATGATTACCGGAGGTATTGACATTCAGGCCGGCGCCATTGTGGGCTTGACGTCAATCGTCGTAGGGGTGGCATGGCAGGACGCCCATATGAACATATGGGTCGCATGTCTGGTTGCAATCATCGCTTCGGCGCTGTGCGGGGCACTTTCCGGTTTTTTCATCGCTTACTGCGAGGTTCAGCCCATGGTTGTAACACTGGGTGGCAGCTTCCTGTACAGCGGTCTGGCTTTGCTTGTTTCCAAGCTTTCGGCTACGGAAAGCTACAAAGGAATCAGCGGCTTTCCGGACAGCTTTGCCCAGATTGCTCAGTTTAAACTGTTCGGATTGATTCCAGATCAGTTCCTGATTTTTGCAGTCCTTACTGTAATTGCCTATTTTCTTCTCCACAAGTCCAAATACGGCAGAAGGGTTTTTCTGGTAGGCGTCAATTCTAAAGCTGCCGAATATTCGGGCATTAACAGTCGGCTTGTGATTCTGAGTACCTATGTGCTTTCCAGCATCAGTGCCGCCATTGCCGGTATCGTCCTTACTTCTTATCTTGATACCGCTAAAAGCGATATTGGAACAACCTTTACCCTTCCAATCATCACAGCCGTCGTTCTGGGCGGAACTCTCAGCACCGGTGGAAAAGGAAGTGTAATCGGCACGGCGCTGGCTGCTCTGGTCATTGGTATCCTGCGTTTCGGGCTTCCTCTCTGTTTTAAGGTCAATACCCAGTATCTCGATATTCCGGCCGGGTTGCTGCTTTTAATTGTGATAATCAGCCGCTCGTTGTCAAGCAATCCGAAAGTGCTCCGTTTTTTCGAAGAAAGATTCTCCCGTGAAGAGAAGGGAAAAGCATAATATTATCAGGTATTTGAACACATAATAAGTTTTGGCTAAAAAGGCCATAAGAATTAAAATTAAGGGAGTTTTGTAATGAAAAAGGTTATTGCACTTGTTCTGGCAGCCGCTACAATGTCTCTTTCATTTGTAGGCTGCAGCAGCGGCAAATCCAGTTCTTCCGCGGCTTCATCCGGAGTATCTTCCGCATCTTCCACGGCTTCAAAGGCGGCAGCAGGCGGAAGCGTGAAAGGAAAGACGGTTGTTTTTATTCCGAAGGTTACCGGCAACGCATTTTTTGAATCCGCAAACAAAGGGGCCCAGAAATACGCGGCCCAGTGGGGATTTACCGTCAATTATCAGGGCAGTCCGAACGCGGCGGTCGCCGATGAGGTTCAGGTAGTCAACAACGCAATCGCAAGCGGCGCGGACGCAATCTGCATTTCGTCCGTAGACGCAACCGGCCTTGACGCCGCGCTGAAAAAGGCAAAGGACGCGGGAATCGCCGTTGTAACCTGGGACTCCGACGTTTCGACTGACGCCCGTACGCTGATGGTTTCTCAGGGTACGCCTGAAATTCTCGGCAAGATGCTGGTTGACATGAGCGTCGACGCACTGACCAAACGCGGCAAAGATGTGAAGAAAGACGCAATCAAATATTGTTGGCACTATTCTCAGGCAACTGTGGCCGATCAAAACTCCTGGCAAGCGGCTGGTGAAGCTTATATTGCTAAGACATATCCCAAGTGGGTAAATGTTGCAAAGAGTAACTACTATTCGGAGCAGGATGCCGAAAAGGCAGTTTCCATCGGTGCATCCATTTTGGAAGCCCATAAGGATATTGACTTGATCATCTGCAACGATTCAACCGCTCTTCCGGGACAATGCAAAGCGGCACAGAACGCCGGTCTTACCAAAAAGAACATCACCATTACCGGCTTTGCGACGCCCAGTTCTATGCGCGATTATATTAAAGCGAATGTTCTTCAAGAATTTGGCCTGTGGGATTGCGGCATCCAGGGCGCAATGGGCTGTTATCTTGCAGCTTATATCGCGGCCGGCAACACTGTTAAGGTTGGCGACAAGATCAATATTCCGAGCATTGGCACTGTTGAGGTTTTGAAAAACGACAGCCTTGTGAAAGGTCAGAAAACCTCTGAAACCAACAACGGCGTTGTACTTCTCCCCGAGCGTGTTGTTTTCACTTCCGACAACGTTGACAAATACAACTTCTAATAATAAAGCTATCCGTTTTCTTCCCTCGTAAAACGGGGGAAGAATTTACATGAGCTGATATTTTAGCGAAGGAGATTTTAAATTATGCCAGATAGAGACGGACTAAAAATTGCGAAAGATTTCCATGTTGATGTGCCTTTTGCCAATCAGGGGAGTTTCCATGTAAAGGGTGCCAATAATCTTGACTGGGGAATGAAAAAACACCTTTCCAACATTTTTGACCCCAAGACAGGAAACACGGTCATGTTTGCCTTTGACCACGGCTATTTTATGGGATCCACCGCCGGGCTGGAACGCCTTGACCTTGTGATTCCGAAGCTGGTGGAGCATGTGGATGTACTGATGGGCACCCGCGGCGCGCTGCGTTCCTGCGTGCCGCCCGAATGCCGCAAGGCCATCGCCCTGCGCACTACATCCGGCTCGTCCATGGCAAATGAAGATCTTTCCCACGAAGTGGTGGCAGTTGACATTGAAGACACAGTTCGGATGAATGCGGACTGCATGGCGGTTCAAACCTTTATTGGCGCGGACGGCCAGCTTTCCAGCATCGACAATCTGTCCAAAACGATCAACGCGGGGATTCGCCACAGCATTCCAACTATGGGCGTAGTGGCAGTCGGCAAGCAGATGGAACGAACGGATCGCTTTTTCAAGCTTGCAACCCGGATTCTTGCCGAGATGGGAGCAAATATTATTAAAACATACTATTGCGAGAATTTTGAAGAGATCGTCGCGGCTTGCCCGGTACCGATCGTTGTTGCTGGAGGTAAAAAGCTTCCGGAGGACGAGGCGCTGACTCTGGCTTATAGTGTAATTAGTCAGGGTGCGCGTGGAGTTGACATGGGCCGCAACATATTCCAGAGCGAGCATTCTGTGGAAATGGCATCCGCTATTCGCAAAATTGTTCATGAAGGCTTTACAGACAAAGAAGCCTATGAATTCTTCTTAGACGCGATTCACCAATAACTCGTTTACAAAGACGGTTAAGTTAAATTCCTCGACTTTCAGGCAAAACTTTTAGGTCAACCCTGTGAAAGTAAAAATTACAAGAAGGCTATTTGGAAGCTTGCTTGGAAGTATTTGTATAGGCGCGTTCCCCATACCTTCGGCGGCTTCCAGCCGGTGGTGGTTCAGTTTCACCGTGCTTCATTTATAAAAACGATCACCATTTTTATGAAACATGCATGAACTTAGATACCGGAGCTTTCACCTATTGTTTTCTAACGTTTCATGAAGCCTAGCCCACTCCTTATCATTTTGTATCTCCTATACAAAGTTCGTTTACTTTGTGGTAGATCTTTGATAAGGTGTGGGTCAATTTTTTTACATTTTTAAATAATGGTTATATCACAATAATATTATCAACCAATGGATGTGAAATAATTAGCAACAAGATTAAATCGTCTCGGCTTAAAATAATTCATTTCCATTGGTTTTTGGTGCTAGCGCCAAAGCGCCCAGCCCTTCATATTTGCTTCGGAATTCTTCAGTGATAATCGGTCTATGATTCTCGCTATTTTGTAATCTAGTCATGACCACCCCTGAAAGGGGTGGCATGCACGAGCCCTAGAAGGGCTAAAGATTGCCAGCGCCTAAATGACGCTGGCTTTCACTTTGTTCAAGCCATTGTGGATTGATTACCTGGCTTGACCCCTAAAGGGGTCT
>DATALZ010000052.1:0-1976 GCA_036260805.1 Caproicibacter sp. | reverse complement strand
AATTGCAGCCAGATAGTAAGAAAGTTTATTCACACCAACCAATCCATATAGGAATATAAACGTAGTAACATAGGAACGCATCTCATGTTGTTTTCCGCAATTTTTGTTGTGTAATCGTAGATTTGTAGTTGGAGTCTTGGAGAAATAGTTTCATTATCACTCCACAGTTAACGCGATGTGGGAGTGCGTCATCGACGTCCCGCCTTTCCCCGCGTCCGCCAAGAGATGCTGACAGGAGCTTACCTCAACCTCCTTCATCCTCATCCTGCTTATTCTTCTATAATCTTCTCTCACCGTCTCCTTCCGATCCTCATCCTCATCCTCCCCATCATCCATCCACAGCTCTCTCCCTCCGAAAAACATCACCGCAACCCTCCCACCTCACCACATCCAAAATGTCCCTCACCTCAATCCAACCGACCTTCATCCCCACCACCGCCCCCGAGCCCCCCTCCCTGCAACGTCTCATCTCCGCCCTGCACATGCAAAAACACATCGAAGGCGGCTGGTTCGCCGAGACCGACCGGGCGCCCGACACCGTCCCGGCGCAATGGGTTCACACGCCCACGCCAACCAACGACCTCGTCCCTCAGCGTCCCGGTTTCGACCCCAACATCCGCAACTCCTCGACCTCGATCTTCTACCTCCTGACGCCTGCGACGCCGCAGGGGGGTTTCCACCGCAATAAAGGACGCACGATACACACGCTGCATCGGGGGAGGGGCCGCTATGTGATTATCCACGACGACGAGGATGATGTTGTTGGGGGGGAGGGGGAGAGGGGGGAGCGGGGGAAGCGGATCGAGACGTTTGTTGTGGGGCAGGATGTGGAGAAGGGGGAGAAGTTGCAGTGGGTGGTGGAGGGGTGGAAGTATAAGGCGAGTTTTTTGCTGCCGGATGAGGAGGGGGGGAGAGGGGAGTGAGGGGCTGTTGATTAGTGAGACGGTGGTGCCCGGGTTTGAGTATTGTGATCATGATTTTTTGACGGAGGAGGGGCTGAGGAGGTGTGTTACGGAGAGGGAGTTTGAGGGGTTGAAGTGGTTGTTGAGACGGGGATAGTGGGATGGAGGGGGAGGAGGGGGTTGAAGTGGTTGCTGAGTTGAGAGAGCGGAAGGAAGATGTTGAAGTGATATAGGGTATTGCTGAGGAAAAGGAAGACATAGATGGTTATGTATCATGTATGGATATCATACATACAGATAGATATGGCTACTCCTCGTTAGACTGCCGTTGGTTTGAGGGACTTTGACGAATTTTACGAATTATAGACCACTTTGCTTTGATTTGTCTCGTTAATTTCCTGTTGACCTTTCTTTTCCTTTTCTGCGCAATTCACCTTTCAACAGGAATTCAAGTCTCTTAATTACCATGACCAATTATCCTCTAGATTTCTACTCAATTATAATATCGGTGGCTGAGAGCCCGCTGCAATGCATACAAAACCCATGCCATGCCTTGCTATATAATCTCCAATCTATTCCCAACCAAACGAAAAAGGGTATATGCCGACACCAACCGACGCCAGTATCTGATGCAACTCCCCATGCTCCAAACGATCAAACAATCAAAACACCACAATCCAAGATCCCAAGTTCCAGGAATCAGCCTCAGTCCCTCAAACCCCACCATCTCCTTGGCTTCCCACCCTCAAACTCCCCCACCGTCTCCTCGGCTTTCCACCATCCACACTCCCCATCTCCCTCGTCTCCGCCCACCTCTGCTCCTCCCCACTGCCATCCTCCGCCTCCTCCTTCTCCTCCCTCTCCCTCCCCGGCA
Source organism: Caproicibacter sp. (assembly GCA_036260805.1). Taxonomy (GTDB): domain Bacteria; phylum Bacillota; class Clostridia; order Oscillospirales; family Acutalibacteraceae; genus Thermocaproicibacter. Next base: position 200 of record DATALZ010000052.1, on the reverse strand, counting down.
AATCACACACCCCCTTCGCCGCACACGCCCTAAACATCTCCTCCAGCTTCCTCTCCTCGTCCGTCTCCCTCCTCTGCGCCCTCCTCTCCCTCCTCAGCCTCCCCGCCTTCGCCCGCCTCTCCTCCTCCATCCGCCTCCTCTGCTTCTCCACCACCGCCGTCAGACAATCGCAGTCCCCCCTCCGCAGCGCCGCCAGCGCC
>DATALZ010000051.1:0-41527 GCA_036260805.1 Caproicibacter sp. | reverse complement strand
CAACAATATCAATTTGAGCCATCTGCATTTCGGCCTGGAACTTATTTTTGACGAAAGTCAAAAGGAATGCAACAATGAGATCTGGATTGATTTATATTCTCTGACCATGCTGTTAAGGCAGAATCAGATGGAAGTCGTAAGGGACAGCACAACCAAGGAGTACCATAGCAAGAACAAAATTGAAATCGTAAACAGCAGGGATTCATCCTTGTCTCCGGCATCACAGAAAAATGATTGATTTTGCCGCTGCGCTATGCTATAATAGCAAATGTTGAATTTGCCGACCAAAGGAACCAGCCGCCCAAAGAGGAAAAATTTAGGAGTTTAAAGATTCGCCGCTGTGGTGAAATTGGCAGACACAAGGGACTTAAAATCCGTTCAGTCCATTGTCGCTTGGAACCTGCAAACCCGCGTGGCTATTGAATTTTTTCAGGAGCTAAATCCGCTTTTTCTTGAGCATCCCTTACTCGTATCCCTTAATTTTCCGAAGTCGCGAAATTCAGGAATTTTAAAATTAAAGATTTGCCGCTGTGGTGAAATTGGCAGACACAAGGGACTTAAAATCCCTCGGTAGCAATACCGTACCAGTTCAAGTCTGGTCAGCGGCACCAGTGTAGAATCTCTCCAAGCCCAGTATTCATGCGGGTTTGGAGACTTTTTTTGTTCTTTTGCGTTTCGCTGAATTTACGCGATCCGTGGAATTTTCCGTCTTTTTCTGTAAGGGATGTGTAAGGGATGCACCGGGAAAAACATTCAGGATTGCGTTGGCGGAGGAAAATTAAGGGATACGAGTAAGGGATGCTCAAGAAAAAACGGATTTAGTTCCTGAAAAAATTCAATAGCCACGCGGGTTTGCAGGTCTCAAGCGATAATGGACTGAATGGATTTTAAGTCCCTTGTGTCTGCCAATTTCACCACAGCGGCAAATCAACGCATGCTATTATATCATAAACCGCCGGTAAAATCAACAAAATCAAATCAAAAATATAGAGAACAATCATCTTCACAAAGTCAGCTGATTCATAAGATCGTGTCGGTTTGGACGTTCCAGGCAGTTACTCGATTTCTATATCCTGTGCACGCGTGTATTCCTTCGTCGTATCGTTGCGGACAACAGCGGAACGATTCTGGCTTAACAGCTGCGTCAGCGGGTATACGTCAATCCATATCTCATTGTTACATTCCTTCTCGCTTTCGTCAAAGATAAGCTGCAGCCCAAAATGCAGATGGCTGGTCTGAATGTTGTTGACGTTTTCCTTCGAACTGTACCCGGTGCGCCCTACATAACCGATCACGTCGCCTGCCTTGACTGTTGAACCAAGAGATAGCCCCGCCGCATACGGCCTGTTCTGGCGCAGATGCGCATAGTAGTAATACCGTTTGGAATCAAAGCTGCGTATGCCGACCCGCCAGCCGCCGTACTGGTTCCATCCCAGTGCTTCCACAACGCCGGATTCCACCGCAATGACCGGGGTTCCGGTTGCCGCCATCATGTCGTGGCCAAGGTGGGGCCGCGTGTATCCATAGGTACGCTGGGCTCCGAAGTCGTCGTATCCGTAGTATGGGTATCCTTTCGCAACCGGTAAAAACCCAATGAGCCCATACTTTTCTTCGTCGTTTATTTTGTATTTCCCAAGCAGACCGCTTAACACCGCGGAGTAAGCTTCATGGTAATAGTTAAAATATTTCATGCCGCCTGTTAAGTCCGCAATGCTTTTTGTCTCAAGCTTTTTCACAAAGGCATCCATATCTGCACTTTTGTAGCGGCTGAATTCTCCGCCGTATTTTGCGCCAAGGTAGGCTAGAATATCCACCCAGCTCAGGCTCCCGCCTTTGTTATGAGACTCAATGTCAAGATCCATCGCCTTTTTCAGTGCAAGATACGGCACGTTGAATTCCACATATTTAATGAAATTCTTCTTTTCCGATGTTCCGGACGACGGACTTGACTGTACGTCGGCTGTCTGCGTCGGTATGGCGCTTTTTACTGTGGACGCAACACAGATTCCAATAAAGGCGGCCGCTATAATCAGAACCATCGCCGCTTTTTTAAGCCATTTTTTTTTGCTTACCACAATACATCCCCCGCTGTTCAATTCATTATTATGAACAGCGGGGGAAAAATATGGCTAAATTACGGCTGCTACAGTCTGGAACATAATTTTTATGTCATGCAGTACGGATATGTGTTTCATGTACTCCAGATTCAAAGCCATTTTCGGGGGAAGGATTTTTTCCACATAGATTTTTTCCGGATCTCCGCCGGAATTCAGAAGCTTGTCCTCGTCCTTGAATGCAATGCTCGACGTCGCGGTAATTCCGGGGCGTATCAGCAGGGTCGCCATGTATTCCGGCGTGTAAGCGTCCACATAGCGCCGCACTTCCGGGCGCGGGCCTACAAGGCTCATGCTTCCGTTCAGTACGTTCAAAAGCTGCGAAAATTCGTCCAGACGGAGTTTGCGAATCAGCGAACCTACGCGCGTAATGCGCGGGTCTTTGCCCATTGTCAAAGGCGGACCGATTTTATCGGCATTCTGCACCATTGTGCGGAATTTATAGATCTTAAAATCCTGATTGTACCGTCCTACCCGAACCTGACGGTAAAAGACCGGGCCAGGTGAGTCCAGTTTTACGGCAAGAGCCAGAATCAGCAAAAAAGGGGATAGAATCAGCAGAATCAGCGCGGATACTACTACGTCAAATACGCGCTTTGCGCCAAGCGAAAACCTGTGCTTCGAGAGCATTTCAAAATATTGTTTGGTAAATTCATTCTGCATATTTTCCGGAAGCTGTGTATATGTCACGTTTCATTCTCCATTTCATCGTATTCCGTTCAGGGGATTCTAGAGTTAATCCCTGCCCTGCAGTGAGAATGTCACTACATTTATTTTACCATTATAGCACAGGTTTTAAGCAGAGGAATAATTTTTATTTTACAGTCCGGGATATTTACAATCTTATATTTTCAATGTTATACTGATAAATAAATAACAGAATTCGAAAGAGGGAAAAGCTGTATGTATTTTCTTGGCATAGATCTTGGCGGCACCAATATTGCAGCCGGTATTGTTGATGAAAACGGCAGCATCACGGTAAAAACAAGCCGTAAAACAAAAGTGCCTTGCCCGGATGACGAAATCGCCAGTCAGCTGGCTGATTCTGCAATGGAAACTCTGCAGAAAGCCGGGCTTACTTTAAATGATATTCCGTACATAGGCATAGGATGCCCGGGAACTGTCAACCGTGAGACCGGTATTATTGAATTTTCCAACAACCTTCATTTCAACAATATTCCGTTAAGAAAACTGTTGGAAGACAAACTCGGCAAAAAGGTAATTATAGAAAACGACGCGAATGCCGCGGCTTACGGCGAATACAAGGCAGGCGCGTTGAAAGGTGCTCAGATCGGTGTGGCCATTACGCTCGGAACCGGAATCGGCAGCGGCATCATCATCGATGGTAAAATCCTGGCCGGCAGCAACTTTGCCGGCGGTGAAATGGGGCATACTGTTATCGCCGCAAAAGGGCGCCCCTGCACCTGCGGACGTCTTGGATGCTGGGAAGCTTACGCTTCTGCAACCGGCCTTATTACTACCACGCGCGAAGCCATGGAAAAAGACCATAACTCCGCAATGTGGACCATTACAGGCGGCGATCCGATGAATGCAGACGGACGCACCGCGTTCAAAGCCATGCGCGAAGGCGATGCAGCCGGAAAAGCGGTTGTTGACGAGTACATTTATTATCTTGCCTGCGGCCTCGCAAACTGCATCAATATTTTCCAGCCGAATATCCTCTGCATCGGCGGCGGTGTCAGCAACGAAGGCGACCCGCTGATGGTTCCCCTCAAGGAAGCTGTAAAGAACGAGATTTACTCCAGAAATTCCGCAAAGCAGACCGTTATCTGCCGCGCGAAGCTCGGAAACGACGCAGGTATTCTCGGTGCAGCAATGCTCGGTGAGTAACTGAATTTTTACAGATATTCGTTGCCGGAGTCGATCTTGAGCTTACAATCAATAAATTAAGAAAGCAGACGATTTATGAGTATTGAAAAGAGTGAATTTGGGCGTCTTGCCAATGGTACTGCCGTAGAGTGCTATACCCTGAAAAACAGGAACGGAATGTCGGCTGAATTTCTCACTTACGGCTGCCGTATTGCAAAACTCTGTGTTCCCGACCGGAACGGGAAATCAGAAAACGTGGTGCTTGGCCACGATACCCTTGCCGAATACGAAGCGCCGGGCAATGTACTCGGCGCACTGGTCGGCCGTTATGCGAACCGGATCAGTGGTGCACAGTTTACCGTTGGCGGTAAAACATATTCCCTTACGAAAAACGAGGGGAACAATTCCCTGCACAGTGCTCCGGGCGGATATCAGGACAAAGTCTGGAACGTTAAGGGCTCCGGTGAGGGAGACGAGCCATCCATCACATTTGCTTACCATAGTCCGGACGGCGAATGTGGGTTCCCCGGAAATGTGGATGTGGAAGTCACCTACACTGTTACTTCCGACAATGCCCTGAAGATTGATTATTTTGCCAAAACAGACGCGGAGACCCCGCTGAACCTTACAAACCATTCTTACTTCAATATTACCGGCGACGCAGCAAAGGACATTCTCTCGCTGGAGATGCAGATTAACGCGGAGAATACCATGGAGAGTGACGACAGCCTGATTCCCACGGGAAAGTTTCTTCCGGTTGAGGGCACGCCTTTCGATTTCCGCAAAGCGAAAGCGATCGGTCAGGATATCGGTGCGAACGAACATTCACTGAGAAACTGCGGCGGATATGACCACAACTTCGTGCTGAGCGGCTCCGGCGTTCGTAAAGTCGCGGAACTGTATGATGCAGCAAGCGGCAGGCGGATGCTTGTTTCCACTGATTTACCGGGAATTCAGGTTTACACGGCCAATTCCTTCGGCGAAGGAATGAAAGGGAACGGCGGAGTTCCTCTCAAAGCTCATCATGCCGTTTGCCTGGAAACGCAGCATTACCCGGATTCCGTTAATCACCCGGATTTTCCGTACGAGAATCTGAAACCGGGCAAACCATTCCACAGCACGACAATTTACAAATTCACAGCTGAATAAAAAGTTATATATATAAGTTTATACAGGCGGGCGCAGGATTTTCTGCGTTCGCCTTTTTATTTTTCTGCATTGTGGGAATCGTAAGAATGAAAGCATCCGTATTACGATAAAACCGTTCTCAGGATTAAAAAGAAAGGATAAGCCAATATGAACGACGATACCGAAAAGCTCCTCCAAATATGCAATGCGGGAATCAGAATTACCGACTTCTCCGTGAATAAAATTCTGCCCAAAGTTAAAAGCGACCACTTTAAACAGTATCTCAGTGACTGTAAGCAGGAGAATGAGAAGCTTGCGGATGAAACCCGCCGTCTGCTGAATTTGCCGGAAGGCACCGCCGAGAAGCCGAGCCGGGCCGTTATGGGTATGTACTGGTCAAAAGTCAACACGAAATTTATGAGGAAACCAACCGACAGTACTGCCGCAGACCTGATTACGGAAGCCTGCAATATGGGCTTGGATATGCTGGATGGGTATACCAGTCAATACCGTGAGGCGGATGAACAGGCAGAAAGTATCGCGCGTCAGCTCATGCAGTCGGGCGAACGGCTGATCTTAGAAGTCAGGGAGTTTCATTGAAATCGTACTTCTCACGAAATTCCCATTTTCATTTCACCGGTTTTTCACAAACCTCTGCTACTATTATCACGTAAGAAATTGCTAGGCCTTGTTTGATAAATAAAAAACGACGGATTTTCGAGATAAAACTGTGCCGAACAAGGAAAAAAGCGCAGGAATACTTTCCGTATTCCGAGCATTTTTGACGCAGGACGGCGCAATTTTAGCCGAATAGACAAGTTCCTTGATTTTTCAAACGAGGCTTAGAAACAGAGGATAAACCAATGACGAATGTAAGTATAAAAACAGAAGAGGTCAGCAAGACTTTCTTTGCGCTTGGAACCATTAATAATATCCGGATCCCCGGCAGCCGGAATGAAAAAGCAGCCGATTTAGCCGCTTGCCGGGTAGCCGAGATTGATGACAGAATGTCCGCGTTCAAGCCGGAAAGCGATATCGGCAGGCTCAGCGGGAATGCGGGCAGGCATAGTCAAAAGCTCCATGATGACACATTCCGGCTTCTTCAGAAAGCCGTCCGGTTCAGCCATATTTGCGGCGGGGCATTTGATATTACCATCCGCCCGCTGGTTGAGCTTTGGGGTATCAACAAAAAAGGCAGCTTTATCCCGTCGGATGCCGAAATCCGGGAAGCTCTTGAGCTGGTCGACTACCAATCCATTCAGCTTGACGAAGAATCCATGAGCGCATATCTCGAAAAACCGGGGCAGTGTGTCGATCTTGGCGGAATCGCAAAGGGTTATGCGGCGGATGAAGTTCGGCGGATTTTAATCGAAAACGGTGTCACCAGTGCACTGATCAATCTCGGCGGAAATGTTGCCGCCGTGGGGAACCGACCGGATGGGAACCCGTGGAAGGTTGGAATTCAGAACCCCCTTGCACCGACCGGGCAGTACCTTGGCGTTTTATCCGTAACCAACCGAACCGTTGTCACTTCCGGCTGCAATGAGCGCTTTTTCATCAAAGACGGGGTGCGGTACCACCATATTCTTGACCCGCGAACAGGGAAGCCCGCGCAGAGCAGGCTCCTAAGTGTCACCGCCGTTTGTGAAAATTCTGCGGATGCGGACGCTCTCACCACCGCGATGTTCGTTCTGGGCCCGGAAAAGAGTCTGCCGCTTTTGTACAAAGCAGACGCGGAAGCAATTTTTATCTTCAATAATCTGGCGGTTGCCGTTACAAAAGGTCTCAGCAATGATTTCAGTCTGTGCCGGCAGGGAAGGGCGGTAATCCTGTGAAAAAGAAAAAGATCTCGGTAATGCAGGCGGTAAGGCTCGCAATTCAGATCATTTTTTTCATCTTCCTGCCGTCCATATACATAGGCACCCTCAGCGGAATCCAGCAAATATATCTCGCAATGATCCATCAGAGCTTCAGCGCCAGCCTGCTGCCGCAGATTGTGGAAGTGGCTGCGGTCATCCCCGCAACAATTATCTTCGGCAGATTCTTCTGCGGCTGGATGTGCGGGTTCGGTGCATTCACGGATTTTATCTATCTCATTTTCCACAAGCTGTTCCCTTACAAACCCAAAATCAGTGAAAAGACCGACGCATGGATGAAATACGTCAAGTACGGCATTCTGCTTGTTTTGGCCGCCGCCGTCTGGACGTTCAACGCAGCGCTGTTCAGCACCGCCAGTCCATGGGACGTATTCGGAATGCTGGTTACGGTGGGAAAAGCACCTGATCTTTCCTACGTGCTCACAAATCTGACCGTTGGATTCATTATTTTCCTTGCTATTACGGCAATTTCGGCCGTTTATGAGCGCTTTTTCTGCCGCTATCTCTGCCCGCTGGGCGCGGTTTTCTCTCTTGTTTCCAAACTGAGGATTGCGAAAATCAAAAAGCCGTCCGCTCAGTGCGGAAACTGCAGAATGTGCACAGCCCGTTGCGCCATGGGCATCCCGCTCTATAAAATGGAGTCTGTTCACAGCGGAGAGTGCATCAACTGTATGAAGTGCGTCACATCCTGCCCGCGCGGAAATGCAAAGCTGACGATTGCAGAAAGCGATGTCCGTCCGCTTGTGGCAGGCACCGCCGCAGCCGCCATTATGACTGGTATTTACTATAGCGGTACTTTCGCCGCTAATGCTGCCACAATCCAAACGTCGGTATCTGCTGCACAGTCCGGCAGCAGCAATTCGGCAAGTAAGCTTTATAAAGACGGAACATACCAGGGGTCCGGCACCGGTTTCCGCAATTCAACAACCACAGTTTCCGTCACGATATCCGGCGATAAAATTACAGCGGTGAACGTTGATTCCTACGGCGACGACCAGAGGTTTTTTGACCAGGCATTCACACAGATCTCGCAGAAAGTTCTGAGCAGCCAGTCTGCGGATGTCGACGCAGTTTCGGGCGCAACATTCAGCAGCAAAGGGATCATGTCCGCGGTCTCCGACGCACTCAGCAAGGCAAAGCTTCAGGGCTCCGTGGCGTCATCTGTTTCCGGTTCTTCCTCGTCTTCCGCTGGCACTGTTCCTTCTGAGCAGAACCAGAGCGAATCCTCGCAGGTTGAAGAACAGGCCTCTCAGACCGATAGTCAGGCTTCAGAAAGTTACGGAACAGCTGCCTATAAAGACGGAACCTACAAGGGCACCGGGAACGGCTTCCGTGGTGAAACAGCGGTGACCGTTACCGTATCGGGCGGCAAAATCACCGCAGTGAACATCGATTCCTATCAGGATGACGACCGTTTCTTCCAGCGGGCCAGTCTGCGGATGTCGACGCAGTTTCGGGCGCTACATTCAGCAGCAAGGGAATCATGCAGGCTGTTGCCAATGCGCTTGGGTCCGCGGTAAAAACATAATCACAGAGTGAAAAAAGCTGCCGTAACCATTTGGTGCGGCAGCTTTCATAATGGCCGGCTTGCGGTGCTTCTTTATCAGCCATGGATATCTTAACGGACTTTCTCGAATTCGTTCAGCAGGCGCAGGTAATGGTTTGCTTCGCGCAGAACGTGGTCGGCCAGCAGCGGAATAATAATCGAACGTATCTTGCACCCGAGGATGCCCTGCGTTCCTGCTGTCTTGAAATCGCGGATTTTCCTTGTTGCCTCGAGGCTGTCGTCGGTAACCTTTTTCAGTGGAAGGGTATTGTCCATCGCTCTTTTCGATTCGGCAGTCAGCTCATCAAATTCGTTTCCAAAATCGTTGGCAGTTTTTATCAAATCGTTTTCCGTCGGATCGAGCAGTCCGCGGATAAATTTGGAGTGTTCCGCCATAATCTGATTCCAGAAAGATTCCTGTTCGTAGGCTTCCTTTTTCAGGTCAACATCCTCACGGCTCTGCAGTTTTTGCAGCAGGGAAAGATACATTTTTGCTTCCCTTAGAATATGGTCAATCAGCAGCGGATAGTTTACCGTGAAAAGGTTGCAGGAAAGAACGTTAGATAAAATGGCCTGTTTGAACTGGATGAGTGAATTCACAAGACGGATTGCGTTGTTGTTCAGCGCAATCACACGCTGCTCCAAAAGAGGAGTCGCCATCGTTGCGGCTGCGGTGAGGGACGCCTCAGCCTGCGTAATATCGGTTTGGATGGGAACTCCGGTGTAGAATGAGGAAGCCATTTCGGCTTTTAGTGTGTAGGGCGTAAGAGCTTCACCGGACTGAAGAACTTCCGGGCTTACGGCGCCGGGAGAAAGCTCCACAGCGGTGGAGAGCAGAGCGTCAAAAGATTTCCGCAGAAAATCCGCCTGGCTTATGAGGTTCGTATCCTTTGCGGTGAACGAGGTCTGAAGGAAAAACGAGTGCTCCTTCATGGTCCTTGCAAAATGCAGGTGCAGTGCAAGAGATTGCCGGATGTATTCCTGAACAGACAGCATAGTACCCCTTCTTCAGTATAAAATTTCTCAGTTTACTTTATGCGGTGTAGATTCGAATCAGAACGAAAAAAGCCACCCAATCGGATGGCTTTCCAAAAAGGTGTTTCTTCACGTCTTTGTTTATTATTAAAATCTTCTTCTCCGTCTGCGAAAGAGTTCCTGCAGCAGCAAAATTTCAATTAAGTCACGGAACACGCCTCTGCGGCGGAAAGGAAATCTCCGTCCAAAACCGAATCCAGGCCCGAATCCCGGTCCGAATCCGGGGCCAACACCAAAGCTGACGGCTTCAACGGCGGGACCGTAAGCGTCCTCAGGGTCGCCACTGGCTCTTGTATCCGCGCTGCGCGCGTACTCCGCCATTTCCGGGTACGTACTGGTTACTGCGTCATAGATATTGTCCGACATCTGTTCCGCCATTTCCTGGGTCGGCATTGCGGGGTTCAGCGTATCCATCTGGTCGCAGGCCAGCATAATGTACGGCTGTATTTTATAGAAGACCTCCGGGTAAACCGACATATTTCCTACCTGCATCTGCGCCGGCGACACCGCCGAAAGATTGGCGGAAGGCTGTGCCGAAGCAGCCGGGCCGACGGCTGTGTTCATAAAGGGACTCTGCATATTCATGCCGGGGTTTGTCATTCCGGTCATATTTGTTACATTTCCCTGAGTCATAGGTAATTGAGTTTCCAACACCATTTCCTCCTTCAAAGATTTGCGGGGCAACTGCTGTATATTATGAAAGCGGGAGTGGTATTGTCACAGAAAAATCATCCCATCGAATTACAGAAAATTAATATGAAATACGGAGTAAATATAATTAACTGATTAATGTTCAAAAATTCTTTGAGCAGCTATATTTGCATTGATTTCATCGCGCCTATTTATAACACGGTTCATTCAGGGTATAATGGAGCATAAGAACAAGAAATCTTTTCAAGTGCTGATATAATCGAAAATATCCGGGCTACAGCAATTCCATTTCAGATTGCAAGATAAGAAGTGTCCATCCCCAATTAAACTGGAATTGCTGGAATTTAAAATTTCGAACGGGAGGAGATACCAATCAAAATACTAGCTTTGCAGACAAGGCGAAAAAAACTGCCGCTGATTATTTGTGCTTTATTTTTCATGGGATTTATTCTACTGGCCGCCGAACTGCTTGAAAACGAGCTTGCACCGTTCGATCATGTGGTTTACGAATATATTTCTGCATATATTTCACCCGTGGCAACGAAGGTAATGACCTGGATAAGCTTTTTGGGCTCTGCACCGGTTCTAATTGCAATTACTGCGCTTTTCCTTATCACCGCACGAAAAAAAAGGCACTTTCGGTTTTACGAGGCGATGATGGCGCTCAATCTGCTTGCAGCATGGCTGATGAACGTCCTGTTTAAAACGGTTTTTCACCGTGCAAGGCCGGATCTTATAAGATTAGCCGCGGCGACCGGATTCAGTTTCCCCAGCGGGCATTCCATGGTCAGCGCGGCTTTCTATGGCTATTTAATTTATTTGTGCGTCCTGTTCTTAAAAAGGCCATGGAAAGAAATCTGCTCCGCATTGCTGCTCTGTGTGGTGCTTTTCATCGGAGTCAGCCGTATCTACCTTGGCGTTCACTATGCGAGCGATGTTGCGGCCGGATTTTTAGCAGGATTTTCGTGGGTAATCCTCTTCTCCGCTCTTACAAACCGTTTCCGTGAAAACTGGAAGCCGAGGAGTGCGCGAATCCGGCGAAGAGAGTAGCCCGGTTACTTTTGGCCTTTTGAAGCCTTGATTTTGTTGTGGATAAAGGCGATAACCGCAGGCAGTACTGAAATAATCACAATTCCGACCACGATCAGGCCAAAGTGATTTTTCACATAACTGATATTCCCGAAGAAATAGCCGACGCAGAACATGAGCGTGACCCAGGAAACGCCGCCAACAATGTTATAACTGAGAAATTTGTGGTAAGTCATTTTGCTTACGCCCGCTACGAACGGGGCAAAGGTGCGGATAATCGGAATAAACCTTGCAATGGTGATGGTTTTTCCGCCGTGCCGTTCAAAAAACGCCTGTGTCCGGTCAATATATTCCTGCTTAATCAGCGGGATTTTCTCTTTTTTCTGAATTTTCTCCCGCAGCGAGTGTCCAATGTGGTAGTTCATGGTGTCGCCGGAAACGGCGGCGATGTACAGCAGGAGAATCATCAGCGGAATGCTGATCGGCCCACCGGCCGCCGCAATTGCGCCGGTTGCAAAAATAAGAGAGTCACCCGGAAGGAACGGCGTTATTACAAGCCCGGTTTCAATAAAGATCACGACAAAAATCAATACATATGCCAAAACGGTATGCTGGCCGATGATTTGATTCAAATACTTATCCAGATGAAGAAAAAGATCCACGAAAAGATTAAAATTCAAATGAATTCTCCTTGCTGTTATTTCATTCCTCTTTTAAGCAATTTTACCGGCAGTGCCGGTGAGGCCTATCTTTTGATGGTACCCACCCCGAACCCCGCCCCTTTTCGCACTTATTTCGACTATCAAATCACTGAATTTTACAGTGTGAGAGGCGCAGGGGAGAGAAATTTTAAAAGAACTTTTTGCCATTTGAAAGCTGCATGGCATAGTTATGCCGTGCAGCTGAAGTAGCGTTGACTGGTCGATGAATATCTATTATCATATCAGTTCTATTCTTATGAAAAGATAACGGAAAATAAACATGTTATGAATTTTCGGTAAATTGAAGTCCTTCTAAAATAATTATACCAAAATCAGGTATCTTATGATATAGGAAATCTTGTTTTACAGAAGAATATTTCTGCCTGCTATTTTTTTATCCGTTTGGCCAGTTTTACGAGCTCATACCATAGTACCGCAACACAGGACAGCCCGATTGCCAGAAGCATCTGGCTGGGGGACAGCGGGGCAAGTTTCAGAATGTTTCTCAGCGGAGAGTAGAGAATCAGCGCAAGCCCTGCGATTGTTCCGACCATGATTGCCCACATGACTTTATCTTTTACAAGCCGCTTGAGGGATTGAACCATAAAATCTGTATTCGAGCTGATAACGTTCACCAGCAGCAGATTGGAGATCAGGATTACCGCAAGGCCCATAGACCGCGCGGTTGCGGCGTCCCCGGGATATCTGTGGAGATAGCTGAAATAGACTCCGAACGAAGCCGCGAAAACGGCAAGCCCCTGAATCATACTTTTGATTAAAAGCCCTTTCGAAAGGATCTTCTCATTCGGGTCTCTCGGTTTACGCTGCATCACATCGCGTTCTGCAGGCTGACGTTCCAGCACCACCGAGCACGTTGGGTCAATCACAAGCTCCAGCAGGACAACGTGAAGCGGCAGAAGCAGCAGCGATGCCGGACTGATATGCAGAAAAGGAGCCAGCAGCGAAGCAAACGCAATCGGTATGTGAATGGTGAATACATAGCCGATGGCTTTGCGGATATTGTCGTAGATTCTTCTGCCGTTACGGACGGTATCCACAATGGTGGAAAAGTTGTCGTCCAGCAGAATCAGGTCGGCGGCTTCCCTCGAAACCTCGGAACCGCGTTTCCCCATGGCAATGCCAATGTCCGCGTATTTCAGCGCCGGTGCGTCGTTTACGCCGTCGCCCGTCATGGCGACCACTTCGCCGTTTGCCTGCAGCGCTTTTACAATTCTCATCTTGTGCTCCGGAATCACGCGGGAAAAGACGCTGATACCGCGTACTTTTTCTTTCAGTTCCTTGTCACTGATTCGGTTCAGCTCGTCGCCGGTCATGATTTTATCCGGGTTCGGCATTCCGATCTGCCTTGCGATGGAGCTTGCCGTAATCCCGTTGTCGCCCGTAATCATTACGACGCGCACACCTGCGCGGGTGCAGTCCTCAATGTCCTGCTTTACGGATTCCCGAGGCGGGTCGGCAAGGCCGACCAGTCCGCAGAGCGTCAGCCTGCAGTCCTGCAGGGTCTGCGGAATCTCATCGTTTTCAATCCGCATTTCGCCTACAGCAATTACGCGCAGCCCCTGGCCTGCAAGTCCGTTTGCCTGCTTTTCCGCTTCATTCCGATCTTCTTCAGAAAGCCCGCAAAGGGTAAAAATCCGTTCCGGCGAGCCTTTCGCCGCCACCAAAATACTGTCGTCGAGCTTCCAGACATGCCCCATCATTTTCGTTTCGTTTGTGAACGGATATTCTGTCAGCAGTTCCCCACGGAACAGTTCTTCCTCCGGTATGCCGATGGAACCGCAGTATGCGAGCATTGCCTGTTCCATCGGGTCATAGGCGTTTGTTTCACAGCCCATGCCCATAATGCGGCTGAGACGCTGCACATCACCGCCTGCCGCCCATGTTTCGCGGACTTCCATTTTGTTTTTGGTAATGGTTCCGGTCTTATCGACGCACAGAACGGAGACCGCGCCCAGGGTTTCCACCGACGGCAGCTTTCGCACGAGCGACTGCCGCTTGGCAAGTCTCCACGCTCCCATCGAAAGGAAGACGGTGAGAATAACGGGGAATTCCTCCGGTATCATCGCCATAGCGAGGGTAACGCCGGAAAGAACGCTTTCTACAAGCCTGTCGTAGAATTTATGGTCGGTAAGGTTAAAAAAAGTAATAACGCAGACTGCCGCAAACAGCACGGCGGCAATGACTGCACAGGTCTTTACAAGTTTTCCGGTCTGCTTCTGCAGGGGCGTCGGGTTTTCCGGAGCCGCAGCCACATTTGCGCCGATCTTGCCGTATTCCGTATTGGTACCGGTTTTCTCTACCTTGATGATTCCGCTGCCTTGCGTGACCAGCGTTCCGGCGTAGCAGTAATCTTTGCGCCAGTAGTCGGTACTTGGTTTTGTTTCTCCGGATGTTGTTTTCCAAACGCCTTCAGCTTCGCCGGTAAGGGAAGACTCATCCACGCACAGGTCGCTTTGCCTTAATACTTCGCCGTCTGCCGGAATCTTGACGCCTTCCTCAATCAGCATCAGGTCGCCCGGCACTAAATCAGAGCTTGCGATGCGCTGTTCATTTCCGTCGCGTATGACGGTAATGTGAGGGGCAGAAAGGTCTTTCAGGGCGTTCAGCGTTTTGTCGGTCTTCCACTCCTGAATTACGTCGATTCCAATCACACCGATTACAAAAATCAGCATGATTGCGCCGTCGCGCGGTTCGCCCAGAATAAAGTAAATCACGGCCGCGGCAATCAGCAGAACGAACATTGGTTCCGAAAGCACATGGAGCAGCTTTTTAAAGAGATTCTCTTTCTTCGCGGGCGTCAGTTCGTTCCTGCCGTATTTTGTCCGCCGCTCGCGTACTTCCGATTCTGTCAGCCCTTTGAAATCGTTCCTTTGTTCTGTCATAGTAATACCACCTTTTACTTCGCCTGAGAATGGATTCTCAGGTCAGGTTGCTCTGTGGCATTGCAAATTCAAACACGTATGGTTCCAAAAGGGTAAAAAAATACCCATGGAACATACATACTGTCCCACAGGTAATTGATTCCCTGTTGCCGGATTCGGCCCAGCCCCACAGGCGCGAAAGCGCCCATCGCCTGCTCAGTTTGTACTGTAGAGAAAGTGCAGTGCAAAGAGATATTCCATAGCATAATATATGCTCTTACGTTTGTCAAGTGATAAAACAAAATAACCTCGTTTATCAACCGTTCCATCACAATTTATTATGTCCTATATTATTTGCATACAGCTGTTTTTGCCGATTAATTTTATAGTGGGAAATCAGAAAGTTCTCAACCAAAGTATAAAGATCAGAATCAAAGGTTTCCTGATGGTTAATAATCTTAATCAAACTTAACCAGGGTTCCATTGAAGTTTCCGCGGTATCGCTGTAAAATTTGAACCGAAGTCACAACATGTTGAATATTTTTCATATCGGTTCCGATTATCAACAAAAGGATGGTTAGTATGAAGAGCATACAAATTGGAAACGTAATTGCGGCCAGACGAAAAGAAAAGGGCCTTACGCAGGAAGAATTGGCAGAATACTTCGGCGTCTCGAAGCCTGCGGTTTCAAAATGGGAAAGCGGGCAGAGCTACCCGGATATCACGCTCCTGCCGGTCATCGCGTCGTATTTCGGCATCAGTGTGGACGATCTTTTAGATTATCAGCCACAGATGACAAAAGAAGGAATCCGAAAACTATACCATACCCTGTCGGATTCCTTTGCGTCGGGCGGGTTCGATCAGGCTTATGAGAAATGCCTCGAATCCGTGCGCAAATACTATTCCTGCTGGCCGCTTCTGCTGAACATGGGAATTCTGCTCCTGAACCATGCGCCTACCGCAGGAAGCCCCGAGAAGATGCAGAATATTTTGCACGAAGCGGAATCCCTTTTTGAACGGGTCGAAGAAAACTGCAGTGATCCGAGTCTTGCGCGGCAGGCAATCCATCTCAGGGCAACGTGTTCTCTGTTCCTTGGCAAACCGGCCGAAGCAATCGACCTGCTGGAAGGCATGCTGGAAGTGCCTATTTCCACAAGGACGCTGCTCGCTTCCGCATATCAGCAGAAGGGGAATTCGGAGCGTGCAGAGAGCCTTCTTCAAAGCAGCATCTATATGGAAATAGCCGGGATTCTCGGCGCGCTGCCGAATCTGCTGCAGGTGTACTCCAATCAGCCGGAAAAAATGGAACAGTGGATTCGGGCCGTTCTTGCGGCGGCGAAAGCATTCGGGTTCGAGACCATTCATCCTGCGCTGGTGCTCACGGTTCACATTAATGCCGCGTTCCAGTATATTGCGGCCGGCGAGAAGCGGAAGGCGCTGGAGCATCTCGAACAGTATGCGCAGCTGCTTTGCTCACCCGGGGTTTCCCCATTCAGCCTGAAAGGCGGCGGAATGTTCGACAAGATTGACGATTTGTTCGAATCCTTCGACCTCGGAACCATGATGCCGAGAAGCGGTCAGGAAGTCCTCAAATCCCTGAAAGACGCGGTGCTGAAGCAGCCGGCGTTTCAGGTGTTTGCCGGCGACCCGCAGTTCGAGCACGTTGTTCAGAAAATACAGTCAATTCAGGAGGAAATGTCATGAATATGAGTACAGATCAGTTATTTCAATATCTTCCGTTCCTCATTCCACTAATCGTTCTGGAACTTGGCCTTGCCGTTGCAGCGCTGGTTCATGTGCTCAGACATAAACATTACCGCTTCGGAAACCGGGTGGTGTGGGTGATTGTCGTTCTGCTCTTTCAGTTTGTCGGCCCGCTTGTTTATTTCATCGCCGGCAGGGGGGACGACTGATGGACGTACTTACTCTGAACCATGTGTCACGTCAGTTCGGGGAGTTAAAAGTAATCGATGATTTGAGCTTTTCGGTTCAGGAAAACAGCGTTTTCGGGTTAATCGGCAAAAACGGCGCCGGAAAAACCACCACCATGAAGATGATTCTCGGGCTCCTGAAACCCAACAGGGGCGAAATTACGGTGTGCGGCGAAAAGGTGGTTTACGGCGGAGCCGGAACTAACCGCCATATCGGCTACCTGCCGGATGTTCCGGAGTATTACGGCTACATGACTCCGGCTCAGTATCTGCAGTTGTGCGGCGAGATTACCGGAATGCCGTCTGCCAAAATCCGCGAGAAATCCCCGGAGCTTCTCGAAATTGTTGGCCTTAAGGGCGTGAACCGCAAAATCCACGGATTTTCCCGTGGGATGAAGCAGCGGCTCGGAATCGCGCAGGCGCTCCTGAGCGAGCCGAAACTTCTGATCTGTGACGAGCCGACTTCCGCGCTCGACCCCATTGGCCGAAAGGAAATTCTGGAGATTCTCTGCAAGGTAAAGGGCCGCACGACAGTCGTGTTTTCCACACATATCCTCTCCGATGTGGAAAGAATCTGCGACCATATCGGTGTGCTGAACGGCGGGAAGTTTGTCCTGCAGGGCGATCTGAACGAAATCAAAAGCAGGCATCGCCGCAATGCCGTCCTTCTGGAACTGGATGAGGACGAACAGAAGCTCCGTCAGTTTGCTGAAAAGCTCCGTCAGCTTCCTTTTACGGCGGACGTCGTGAACAGCGGACGTTTGCTGACTGTCGCTCTTACCGAAGATCCGGAAAGCGGAGCGAAGCTCTTCTCTTATGTTGCGGAGCAGAAGGTCTCCGTGCTCAAATACGAAGTCATGGAACCTGACCTCGAAAATCTGTTTTTGGAGGCTGTGGAATGAAGGGGTATTTGGCCTTTGTTAAAAAAGAATTCCGCGAAAGCATTGCTGCATACCGCGCGGTGATTCTGCTGGCAGTGTTTTTGTTTTTCGGCATAACGAGCCCGCTTCTCGCCAAACTGATGCCGCAGATTTTTTCCCAGATGGATATGCAGGGCATCAAGCTTACGATTCCGGAGCCGACCGCGATGGATTCCTACGCACAGTTTTTCAAAAATGTATCGCAAATGGGGTCGGTTGTCCTTCTGCTTGTGTTCTGCGGGATGCTTTCCAAAGAGCTCTCGCAGGGTACGCTTGTGCTGATGCTGACGAAAGGACTCTCCAGAAGCGCGGTCATTCTTTCCAAATTCACGGTTTCCGCGGTAATCTGGACGGTTTCACTTGTGCTTTCGTCTCTCACGGCGTATGGCTATACGGTTTATCTCTTTAAAGACCAGCCGGTAAAGCATCTGCCGTTCTCGGTTTTCTGCCTGTGGCTGTTCGGGATTTTCATTCTCGCGCTGATTCTGCTTTCCAGTTCTCTCGTCGGCGGCAGTTTCGGCGGGCTGGCGGTAACCGTGGGTGTACTCTGCGTTCTGCTGATTTTGAATGTCGTTCCGAAAATCAGCAAATGGAACCCTGTCACCCTTGCTTCGCAGAACGCCGCGCTGCTTACGGGCAGCGCGAAGGTTTCCGACATGGTACCGATTCTATGGGTTACCTTTGCCGCCGCGGCGGCGGTTCTGGTTCTTGCACTTGCGGTATTTCGGAAAGCAAAGCTTTAAAAACCATTTCTTAATTCAATTTAGCCGGCAGTTGGAAAGACTGCCGGCTTTTTAGGTATATTTCAGGGGTAAATAGCCCAAAACAATGTTGGAGATTCGGCTTTAGTTATTTACCGAAAAATAAGGACTTCACGATAAATACTATAAAAATCATATTAAATATAAATTTATTATAGTTCACTTCGTAAAATTTAAAAAAGCAGTCGAAATTTATATTGAAAACCTGCATGTCTTCCATTATAATAAATAACCGAGAGGATTTTACTCTTTTTTAACGGGAAATTTACAAAGTAAATTTGATTTTGCTGCCGCCTCGAAGCGGATTCTTAAGAAATCCGTACAGTAAAATGAACAGCTGCAATTAATTTAAAATTATATTTTGTAATATTATTAACAACCGTTTAAAACATGGTAAAATATTCTTACCAGCCAAAATTGAAAAGAAGAGTGCAAAAGAAGAAAGAGGTAATCTATGTCTCCTATTGTGCCCATAGCAGGTATCCTTGTCTGCGCTTCCATCTTTGTAAACGGATGGACGGATGCTCCAAATGCAATTGCCACCGTCGTGTCCACAAGAGTCCTGCCGCCCCGTCTTGCCGTAATTATGGCGACAATTTTTAATTTGGTTGGAATCATGTGTTTTGGGTCGGCCGTGGCGAGTACCATCGCTAATCTGGTCGACGTTGGCACAGGCACCAACCCGCTGGTGGCGGTTTGCGCCGCTCAGCTTTCCATAGTAATCTGGTCGGTGTCCGCCTGGAAATTCGGTATCCCAACCAGTGAAAGCCACGCGCTGATCGCGGGCCTTATGGGCGCCGGAATCGCTTACAATGGAATCGCCGCTTTTGAATGGAATTCCGTTGCAAAAGTTCTGTGGGGGATTTTTATCTCCACCGTCGTTGGCTTTATCGCTGCTTATTTTGTAACAAAACTCATCGGCAGGCTGTTTTTCCATATGAAACGCGCAAGGGCAAACCGCGCTTTTTCCATTGGGCAGATCGTTTCAGCCGCGTTAATGGCCACCAGCCACGGTGCGCAGGACGGCCAGAAGTTTATGGGAGTTTTCGTCCTTGTTCTGTTGCTTGCAAAGGACCAGCCAATCCCCAAGAGCGTTCCAATTCCGTTCTGGATTATGCTGCTGTGCGCGCTTGTAATGGGAATCGGCACCTCGGTGGGCGGCTATCGGATTATCAAAACGATGGGCGTCGACATGGTCAAGCTCGAAAAATACCAGGGATTTTCTGCGGAGATCGTCGCTTCCGTCTGTATGCTGGTTACAACGGTTGCATCCGGAATACCGCTCAGCACGACGAACACAAAGGGTTCTGCCATGATGGGCGCGGGAGCCGCACGCAGATTTTCCGACGTGAACTGGGGCGTTGCGAAAGAAATGGTTATGGCTTGGGTACTTACGTTCCCTGCCTGTATGATATTGGGTTATGCTATGACCAAATTGTTTATTTTTGTTTCAACCGTAATTCATCCGTAATTTGAAAGGCAGGGTAATAACTATGAGCAGCTTCTTTACAAAAGGTCCCGATTATTTCGGCCTGTTTGAAAAAGGGATTCAAATATCCAGCAAGGCGGCGAAAGCGCTTCAGAAGGCTTTTGCAGACAGCCAGATCAATGAAGAAGAAATCAAACAGCTTAAGGCCATTGAGCACGAAGGGGACAAGCACGTTCACGAATGTGCAAAGCTGATTTCAGACGCGTTCATTACGCCCATCGAGCGCCCGGACATGATGAACATGATTGCTTCCATTGAGGCCCTGACCGACAGTATCGACGATATCGGCAATCAGGTTTACATGATGCATATTGTCAACAAGGATGAAACAGCCCAGAAATTTGTCAACTTGATCGCTTCCGCCTGTGAAGAACTCTGCACCATGATGGACGTTTTCAAGTCGTTCAAAAAAAGCACGGAGAAGCTTCATGAGATTTCCATCCGCGTTAACCATATCGAAGAGGAAGGCGACGTTCTGTTTATGAACGCCATGCGCTCCCTGTTCGACCCGAACCAGAAGATGGATACCCTCGATGTGATCCGTAAGGAAAATCTTTATAATACATTGGAAAATTCTCTGGACTGCTGCGAAGACGTAGCGGATATTGTGCAGCAGATCATTATTTCAAACACCTGACGTACGCCCGGTTTCCGGGTAATACTGTCTTACATCAATCATAAATAAAACAGGGCATGTTCGGCAATAATTCTGAATGAAGCAAAGATGTTTCATTCGGTGCCGGAATGCCCTGTTCCTTTTTGACCGGATGCCCCGGTTATTTGCTGAATTCCAGATCGGCGGTTCCATTGTATTTTTTATCAAGCACATAAATATCAAGAATATATTTATCCTTATTAATATCCTTCTTCGCTGTAATCGGTGTTGCGGTGGTGCTCCCGACTGTAAGGGAATAAGAGTGGTATTTCAAATCGGGATTTATCCCGAAAACGACAACAAGCGTTTCATACTGCTGAAACTGATAAACCGAAATAGGTTCAATTCCATTAATCGGCCCTTCGGAATGGCCAAAATATTTACCGTCCTGAAACAAATCCAGATAGAAATTGTTTTTGTCGTCCCCAAGAAAACCGGTATAGTGCCTGTTGGACTTTTGCAGTTGAATGTTGTATCCCGGCTTATTCTTGTATTCGATTCTCAAATATTGCGCGGGATCGTTCTCCTTCGCAAATAGATTAATCCCTGCAATTGCCAAAGCGATTGCAGCAACTGCCGCAACACAAATAATTTTAGCTGTTTTCCTCAAAATAAAGCATCTCCTATGGGTTGGCACTGGTCTGCCGAGCTCCCATTGCTTTTATCAAAAAGCATAATAACCCGCAAATATTATTTTAACGCTATTTTCATTTATTGCAATATGTCCCGAAAATGTTATAGAAATAATTTGCATACCCTGAATTACAGCAATTCCATTTAGTATTGCGAGATAAAATGTGTTCATCCCCCCGCCGTAGGCGGGGGTGAACACAAGCTAACTCTATAATTAAGCTGGAAATGCTGTAGCATAGAAATTTTTCCTGAAAACACAATGTGTCTCCTCCGCAGGAAGCAGAGGAGACACCAAAATCGATTTCATCTGATTCAAATTTAGGGAGAAAATGCAGCTTTTAAAAAATTTTTAAAAAGTTAGCCTCCAGAGGGAAACTTTTCGCCCTGTTTGCGGGTATTATGGAAGGACTTTTTTAAAAGTACTCAATTATCCGGCATGTTCCTGCATGGATTCCAGAAATTCACGCGGAGTTTTGCCGCTGGCGCGCACTGCTTCATATAGCGCTGCCATCTCCTGCTTTTCCCTGCGAATTTCCAGCATTTTTTTCTTTTCCTTTGCCTGTGAAATCTTCTGTTTATATTCCTCGATTTCAGCGTCGATATCCGAAATTTGTACGTCAATCGATTTTAGATTCAGTGGCTTTCTTCCGCGAGGCATGGCTTATCACTCCAATTTATTTTATTTAATCGTATCATAACAGAGCTTGGCAGGGAAAATAACAAGAAAAATGTAGATTAACAGGGACTGCAAAAAAAGATTTATCCATTTAACGGAATTAATGCTGCGGAAATTTAAATGCCGTATCATTACACGATAGCAATTATAAATAAGAATTGGAAAACAGGGTTTTCTTTAAAGTTTATTGCCAATGGAATAAAGCTGAAGAGAAAGTTCTCCCAAATTTATAATAGTAAGTGTTTGCTTATAACTATGGAATTTTTTCTTGACATATTGTCTATTCTGGTTATAATAGAAATGATTTTCCATTGAAACCGGAGAAATTCAGAGGAAAATCAAGAATTTCAAAGGCTTTTTAAAAAATTCAATAAATTCCTGCGCTTTTTCATGATTATTCAAGGGACATTTCGATTCTTTCAGAATTTGACGGACTGGTTATGGACTTTGCAAAAAGCGCATTTCAAACGATCGCCTATACAATTGAAATGAATTGAATGTGGAAAGGTTGGATGTTAGGATTGGAAAACCAGTTAAAACTTTATGGTTTTAACAATCTTACCAAAACGCTCAGCTTTAACATCTATGATGTCTGCTATGCTAAAAGCGAGCGGGAGCAGCGCGATTATATTGCGTACATCGACGAGCAGTATAATTCCGAACGCCTGACCGATATTCTGTGCCATGTTACAGAAATGATCGGCGCTCAGGTCCTCAATATCAGCAAGCAGGATTACGACCCGCAGGGCGCCAGCGTCGCCTGCCTGATTGCGGAACAGAACCTGCCTTTTGACCGCATCGACGCTTCCTGCAACCGCGGCAAACTTGCCGGAATGGAGAAGTACGATGACGAAATCGTCGGCCATCTCGATAAAAGCCATGTAACGGTGCATACTTATCCCGAGTACCACCCGGACAACGCAATTGCGACTTTCCGCGTGGATATTGACATAGCAACGTGCGGTGAAATCTCGCCGCTGAATACACTGAACTTTTTAATCGGCAGTTTTGATTCCGACATCATTACCGCCGACTACCGCGTCCGCGGTTTTACGCGCAGCGTCCGCGGCAAGAAGCTGTTCATCGACCATAAAATCACGTCGATTCAGGATTATATCGACGCCAAAACCCTTCAGAAGTATGACGCAATCGATATCAATGTCTATCAGGCCAACCTGTTCCACACAAAGCTGCTGATTAAGGAAATCGATCTGCAGAACTATCTTTTCAATACGGATGTTTATGAGCTGCCTCCCAAACAGCGGCTCACCATAACGGAAAACCTGCGTCGGGAAATGATCGAGATTTTCAGCGGCGCAAATGTCTACGATGGATATGACGGAGGAACCGAACATTGAAATTAACTCAGGAAAAAGCCCCTGTTCTGGAAGCGCTCGACCGCTTCCGGGATGCCCGCATTGTGCCGTTCGATGTTCCCGGCCATAAACGCGGCAGGGGGAACCCGGAACTGACCGCTTTTCTGGGCGAACGCTGCCTTTCCGTGGACGTCAATTCCATGAAACCGCTGGACAACCTCTGCCACCCGGTTTCGGTGATCCTCGAAGCGGAAGAGCTTGCGGCCGAAGCTTTCGGCGCGGGACATGCTTTTTTTATGGTAAACGGCACAACGTCCGCCGTGCAGAGTATGGTCATGAGCGTCTGCAAAAAGGGCGAGAAAATCATCATGCCGCGGAACGTCCACCGCAGCGCCATCAGCGCGCTGATCCTGTGTGGGGCAGTTCCGGTCTATGTGAACCCCGGCATTCATAAAAATCTCGGCATTTCGCTCGGAATGTCTTTAAGCGATGTGGAGCGTGCAATTGAAGAAAACTCGGACGCGAAAGCTGTTTTTGTCAATAATCCTACTTACTACGGAGTCTGTTCCGACCTGCGCGGAATCGTACATCTTGCGCATGAACACGGCATGAAGGTTATTGCCGACGAAGCGCACGGAACCCATTTCTATTTTGGAGAAAATCTGCCCGTTTCCGCCATGGCCGCTGGTGCCGACATGGCGGCGGTCAGCATGCATAAATCCGGCGGCTCACTCACGCAGAGCTCGCTTCTGCTCGCGGCCCCCACCATAGATGAAGGCCATGTACGCCAGATTATCGACCTGACACAGACGACAAGCGGTTCGTATCTGCTGATTTCTTCGCTGGATGTTTCCCGCAGAAATCTTGCTCTCCGCGGAAAGGAAATCTTCCGCAGCGTGGTGGATATGGCCAGCTACTTAAGAAACGAAATCAATCAGATCGGCGGGTTTTACGCGTTTTCCAAAGAGCTCATCGACAAAGACGCTGTCTTTGATTTTGACGTGACAAAGCTCTCAATACACACGCTGGAAATCGGCCTTGCGGGAATCGAGGTTTACGATCTCCTACGCGATGAGTACGATATTCAGATTGAGTTCGGAGACATCGGCAACATCCTTGCCTATATCTCCATGGGAGACCGCCAGCGCGACGCGGAACGCCTTGTCGCCGCACTTTCAGAAATCAAGCGCCGTTACGCGAAAGATAAAACCGGCCTGCTCACGCAGGAGTACATCCGCCCGTCCGTAGCGGTTGCCCCGCAGGAAGCGTTTTACGCTCCGAAAGAATCTTTGCCGGTTGCGGAATCGATCGGAAGAGTCTGCGGTGAGTCCGTCATGAGCTACCCGCCCGGCATCCCGATCATTGCGCCGGGGGAGATCATTACGAACGATGTTGTGGAATACATCCTGTATGCAAAAGAGAAAGGCTGCTTCCTCACCGGCGCGCAGGACAGCACCATGCAGAGCATTCAGGTTCTGGTTTAACGAGATATTTTTTTCAAATCTGCTCTCTGCAAAAACAGAGGACAATCTCCAAAGGAGAGATGACGAGTGGAATTGTGGTTTACGGAAAAACATACCAAAAACGTACGCTTTTCCATTAAGGTGGATAAACAGCTGTATTGCGGGAAAAGTGATTTTCAGCGCATCGATATTTTTGAGTCGCCGGAATTCGGCCGCTTTCTCACGCTGGACGGCTACATGATGCTGACCGAAAAAGATGAATTTATCTACCACGAGATGATCGTTCATGTGCCGATGGCGGTGAATTTGAAAGCGAAGCGCGTCCTCGTCATCGGCGGGGGTGACGGCGGCGCGGTTCGCGAGCTTACCCGCTACCAGACCATTGAACACATTGACCTTGTGGAAATTGACCATGAGGTTGTGGAAGCCTGCCGCAGGTATCTGCCGCAGACCGCTTGTAAACTGGACGATCCCCGCGTTACCATCTATTACGAAGACGGGTTGAAATTTGTTCGAAGAAAAAAAGATGAGTACGACCTCATTATTGTGGATTCCACCGACCCGTTCGGCCCGGGCGAAGGGCTGTTCACGAAGGAGTTTTACGGCAACTGCTTCAACGCTTTGAACGAAACGGGAATCCTAGTCAACCAGCAGGAAAGCCCGTTCTATAAAAACGACGCGATTGCCATGCAGCGCGCCCATAAGCGCATTGTGGAGTCGTTCCCGATCAGCCGTGTCTACCAGGCGCACATCCCGACGTATTCTTCGGGCCATTGGCTGTTCGGCTTCGCTTCTAAAAAATATCATCCGCTGGAAGACCTCAAGCCAAAGGAATGGAACCGCCTCGGCCTGAAAACGAGGTATTACAGTACGAAACTGCATCTCGGAGCTTTTGCGCTCCCGGAATATGTAAAGGAACTGCTCGAAGATGTTGAATAAAAATATTGAGACTTTTTTAGCCTGCGACAGCGAATACGAAGATTCCAAAATCGTCCTGTTCGGCGCGCCGTTCGATTCCACCACATCGTTTCGTCCGGGCACCCGTTTTGCCAGCCATACCATGCGCGGCGAATCGTTTGGCCTTGAAACCTACAGCCCGTATCAGGATAGGGACCTGCAGGATATCTCCGTTTTCGACGGCGGCGACCTGGAGCTTTGCTTTGGCAATTCCGAAAAGGCGCTTGCGCAGATTGAAGATTTTGCGGGCAAGATATTGGCAGACGGAAAGATGCCGCTCCTGATCGGCGGAGAACACCTTGTTTCGCTCGGTTCCATCCGGGCGGCGGTAAAAAAATATCCCGATCTCTGTGTCATCCACTTTGACGCCCACGCCGATCTTCGTGACGATTACCTCGGCGAGCCGCTTTCCCATGCGTCGGTGATGCACCGCGTCTGGGATTTGGTTGGGGATGGAAGAATCTTTCAGTTTGGAATCCGTTCCGGCGACCGGAGCGAATTTCTGTGGGGCAAAAACCATGTGGCAACTCAGAAATTCAACTTTGAGGGTTTAAAGGAAACTGTGGCAAAACTTAAGGCCAGGCCTGTCTATTTCACCATAGACCTTGATGTGCTTGACCCTTCCGTCTTCCCGGGAACGGGTACGCCGGAAGCCGGGGGCGTCACGTTTCTGGAACTCCTGAACGCGGTTCTTACGGTTGCCCCGGTGCATCCGGTCGGCTGTGATCTTGTAGAGCTTAGCCCGGTCTACGACCAGAGCGGCGTTTCAACGGCTGTGGCGTGTAAAATCCTGCGGGAACTTCTTCTCGCGGTTTATCAATAAAGGAGGCAATTCTAAATGGGAAAAGCATTAATCATCGGTGCGGGCGCTGTTGCGAGCGTTGTCATTCACAAATGCTGCCAAAACCCGGATGTTTTTGAGGAAATCTGCATTGCTAGCCGCACTCTTTCCAAGTGCGACGCCATCAAGAAAGAGCTGGAGGGCGGCAAAACGAAAATCCAGACGGCAAAAGTTGATGCGGATCATACGAAGGAACTGGTGGAACTCATTCGAAAGTTCCAGCCGGATATCGTCATTAATGTGGCTCTGCCGTATCAGGACCTGACCATTATGGATGCATGCCTTGAAACAAAAGTCGATTATCTCGACACGGCAAACTATGAGCCGCCGGAGACCGCGCACTTTGAATATAAATGGCAGTGGGCGTACCGCGACCGTTTCCGCGACGCGGGGATTACTGCCGTTCTGGGCAGCGGCTTTGACCCGGGCGTAACCGGCGTATTTTCCGCTTATGCGCAGAAACACTACTTTGACGAAATTCACTCCATTGATATTGTGGACGCCAACGCAGGCGACCACGGATATAAATTCGCAACGAACTTCAACCCGGAAATCAATATCCGTGAAGTCAGCGCGAAGGGCAGCTACTTCGAAAACGGCAAATTCATTGAGACCGAGCCGATGGAGATTAAACGCGAGTACGACCTGCCCGAAATAGGTCCCAAGGACATCTATCTGCTGCACCATGAGGAACTGGAATCCCTCGCATTGAATATCAAAGGAATCAAGAAAATCCGTTTCTGGATGACATTCTCCCAGAGTTATCTCGACCATCTTCGCTGCCTCGAAGACGTGGGCATGACTTCCATTGAGCCGATTGATTTCGAGGGGCAGAAAATTGTTCCGCTTCAATTCCTAAAAGCGGTTCTGCCGGACCCGGCAACGCTTGGCCCGCGTACCAAAGGAAAAACCAACATCGGCTGCATCTATCAGGGCGTAAAGGACGGCAAGCCGAGGACGTATTATGTTTACAATATCTGCGACCACCAGAAATGCTATGCGGAAGTTGGTTCGCAGGGAGTCGCCTACACCGCAGGCGTTCCGGCAATGATTGGCGCAATGATGGTTCTGACCGGCAAGTGGAAAAAGCCGGGCGTGTTCAATGTGGAAGAATTCGACCCGGACCCGTTTATGGAAACGATGAACCGCGTTGGCCTGCCGTGGCAGGAAAGCTTCAATCCTGACTTAATTGACTGAGGAGCGGCGAATGAAAATTGATTTCAGCGTCCCGCCGACCCCGTGCTATGTGATCGACGAGAGCCTTTTAATCCGTAACCTGAAGATTTTGCAGTCCGTGCAGCAGCGCACGGACTGTAAAATTCTGCTTGCCCAAAAAGCGTTTTCCATGTTCTCGGTTTATCCCCTGATTAAGCAGTATTTATATGGTGCGGCGTCCAGCTCGCTGTATGAAGCCCGCCTCGCTTATGAAAAGATGGGCAGCGAGGTTCATATTTACGCACCTGCCTACCGGGAAGACGAATTCGATGAAATAATGAAGTACAGCGACCATATCGTATTCAATTCGTTTTCGCAGTGGGATCAGTACAAAGAGAAAGTAAAAGCATACCCGAAAAGAATCAGCTGCGGACTGCGCATCAATCCGGAATATTCCGAAATTCAGACCGAGATTTACAATCCCTGCGCCGTCGGTTCCAGACTCGGCGTTACGCTGAAGAACTTTCGGCCAGATGATCTTGACGGTATTGAGGGTCTGCATTTTCATACGATGTGCGAACAAAATTCCGACGCCCTGGAACATACGCTGCCATATGTTGAAGAAAAATTCGGCCCATATCTCAAGCAGATGGAATGGGTCAATTTCGGCGGGGGGCATCATGTCACCCGCCCAGATTACGACATAGAGACGCTGGTCCGCTGCATTCTTCATATCAAAGAGAAATACGGTGTTGAAGTTTACCTGGAGCCGGGCGAGGCTGTTGCGCTCAACACCGGATACCTCGTTTCCACCGTGCTGGATGTGGTTGACAACGGCATGAGGATTGCCATTCTTGACACATCCGCCGCGTGCCATATGCCGGACGTTCTGGAGATGCCTTACCGCCCGGAGATAATCGGGGCGGGGAAACCGGGGCAAAATGCCTGCGATTACCGCCTTGCGGGGCCGACCTGCCTTGCCGGCGACGTAATCGGCGACTATTCTTTTCCAAAGCCGCTGAAACCGGGCGACAGGCTCGTTTTCTGCGACATGTCGCACTACACCATGGTGAAGAACAACACGTTTAACGGGGTAGGTCTTCCGGCAATTGTTTTGTACCATGAAAACGGAGAATTTGAAATTATCCGGGAGTTCGGCTATAAGGACTTTGAGAGCCGTCTTTCCTGACTGCGTAAGTCATAAATAAAAAAACGGCTCCGCTTTCAGGCGAATCCCTGAGAGCGGAGCCGATATTTTTATTCTAAGCCAGGCGCAATACTCCGCCAGGCGCAATACTCCTCGGTTTCTGCAGAAAGGTTCATTTGCCGACGTCTTTTAAAATCTCAGCGGCGATATCCTGATTACCGGTCACAAGCGCCAGAAGCATTTGGTAAACGGATTCCGGCGAGCGGTGGAAATTCTCTTTTACGATGTTTGCTTGCGCGAGGTCGGGTACATAGAGCGAAAAGTCCATCAGATCCGTGCTTCCGCCGGAGATGTGGCAGGTAACACGGTAGCCTTTTTCCGCAGCGGCGATATCCACCCTGTTTTCCCGTTCCCGCTTTGCTTTTGCAAGCAGGTTGATGGCAGCGCACAGAGCTTTTCGGCGAACGGTAGACGGCAGTTCGGAATCGAGCTGTTTTGAGATCATGCGGGCGGTATCGGTTGCGGAGCAAAGCTCGGAATTTTTTCCGCTGATTACAATAATTCCTTTTTCGGCCATTTCTGAAACGGCATCCGTTATTTCAAAATAATTGGCGAGTCCATTCTCGCTGATTATGCCAATTAGATCCTCTTTTGCAAGCGGCGTTTCAATGCTGGTGAGCAGATAGCAGATTAAGATTCGAATTTCGTTTTTTGTCCTGAGACCGCCCGGCTCTATCCCGCCGGTAAAAGCATCGAAGTTCATGTGAACGCCTCCCTCTCCATTCATTTTAACACAAATTATCCTCGCAGAAAAGGGCAGTAAAAAACCCGCACGCATAAGCGTGTGGGTTAAATTAATTCGAATGACGCAGATGAGAGTTTTCTCTTGCTGCTTTGATCAGGTCGGAAAGAAACTGGCTTTGCTGCTCTAATTTACAAGCCCGAAAAGCTGCTACCAGTTCTTTTTCATTTACCGAGAGTTCGTAAATATGGCTTGAATTTTTCTTGCCGTGTATATAATTGTCGGAATATTCGTGCTCCGCAACACCGTGAGGAGACGACTCGTCCGCCAACAATTCGTCCAATGAAATGTTGAATATTTTAGTAAGTGCAATGAGTGTATCAACGTCCGGTCGGGTTTTGCCGGTTTCATAGTAAGCGTAAGTGGAACGGTCGATATTAAGTATTTTAGAAACCTGACATTGCGTATAACCGCTTTTTACCCGAATTTCGCGGAGCCTCTCATTTAGTTTTATCAAATAAATTCCGCCTTTTTCTCGAATAATGGCGTAATAAGTAAGATTAGATAAGATATTGTTTAGATTATATAATATTTTCTATATTGTATATAACATTTGTGACCTTTATTCACTGGTTCGGAGAAAAAGGGGAATTTTATTGAAAAGGCTTGACTGTAGGCATCAGTTTTAGTATAATTAATTAGTCATTGAGTTTCTGCTACTGTGGCTCAGTTGGTAGAGCAGCGCATTCGTAATGCGCAGGTCGTCCGTTCGAGTCGGACCAGTAGCTCCATAAAAAAGCTAGAGCCTTGCATAAAGGTTTATGGCGGGCACGAAAAAGGAAGGGTACAGTTCAGCATGAACTGTACCCTTCCTTTTATGAGTTTCCGGAGAATTGATCAAACCATTTGGTCACAATTAATAGTAAATATAGCCGTTTCCGAAGTTGTTGTCATTGTAGGTAATTCCGTTAGCAGTGTAGGATACTACAAACTTTGCGCCAACCGTAATACCGCTTGGAATGTCCCATTTCTCAACACCATTCGGAAGCGTTGAATCATAGGTTGCGTTTGCTTCCTGATAAGAAGCCCCGTTGTCAGTAGTCCAGCGTACTTTTACATCCTTTTCATACGCGAGGTTCGTCAGATAAATCGACTGCTTGTATGACGGAAAGATGCTGGTCGTTTTCAGCACAGATTTACCAAGAACGATGGGATTTGTAACGGATACACTATAATTGTTTCCGTTGTTGTTGTCCCAGTAAGTCTGACCGTTTACCTGATATTGAATTGCGAAGGTAAGTGGAATACTGTCGATCATGGCAGATCCGGGCATTTGAAATTCAAACTGCCAGATTTCATATTCGGGATCATTTGGGTCGGCTTTAACATAGGTTGCGGAAGAATCAGCCCAATTGCCGTTAGTGCCATATGTATAATGAATCGTTACATTTTTCTGGTAAGCGAGGTTCTTTACAGCAACATATCCTGTGTAATTTTCATAAGATGATCTGTTGGGCCCGCCCCTTTGAACATAATACAGCTGGACGTTCGGAGCTGTGCTTGCACTTACTTTTGTGAACGGGATGCAGAATGCAGCAGATACCATTAAGCAGAAAGCCAGAAGAAAACTGACTGCGCGGGATATTGATTTACTCCTTGTCATATTTATTACCTCCCAGATGTAATTTGTTCTTAAGACAGGCGCCTACTTAAGTTCAACTGAATTGTATCATAATGAAGTCTTAATTCAACTATGAAAATAAACAAAGATTTTTTGTAGGAATTAAGTTCGATAATATACAAAATGTTTAAACTGGGATTGACTATACTCAAATTCATGTGAATATTTTTCACGTTATATCATACTTACTATAAATGCCAAGTATGGAAAATAACTTTTATCAATATTGCTTTTGTGGATTTTTACTATTTATAGCGAAAAATGATTTATTTTACAAAGAATGTAAAATATATGGAGAAGGTTAATTCTTCCACATAAATAAGCTGTTGGTTGTTATCATTATTTTTGGCAACGACTTGGTAAAAGAGCTCAGAATCAACGTTCCCTAGCTTTTCTTTTTAATATGATATTTTGTGAATAACGTGGCTTGGCTCAAGTTTTATTCATAAAAAATCAGCGGACAGGTTTTGGAGCCTGTCCGCTTTTGCTGCGATTCTTCAACCGGATTAATAGTTCTTATAATAAGTATAGCCGATTCCAAAATTGTCGTCGTTGTAGGTAATTCCGTTAGCAGTGTAGGAAACTACGAAATTTGCACCATTTGGAATGCTGCTTGGAATATCCCATTTCTCAACACCATTCGGAAGCGTTGAATCATAGGTTGCGTTTACTTCCTGATAAGACGCCCCATTGTCAGTTGTCCAGCGTACTTTTACGTCCTTTTCATACGCGAGGTTCTTAAGGTAGATTGCTTGATTCTCAGGAGCAAAAACCCGGGTCGTTTTCAAAGCGCACTTACCGAGAACGATGGGGTCCGCAGAGGAAACGTAATAATTGTTACCATCGTTGTTGTCCCAGTAAGTCTGGCCGTTTACCTGATATTCAACCGCAAAGGTAAGCGGTGAGCCGGGCATTAAAAAGCTGAACTGCCAGATTTCATAATCCGGATCGTTTGGGTCAGCCTTAACGTATGATGCCGCAGCATCATGCCAATCGGAACCGTTGTTCGTATAATGGATCGTTACATTTTTCTCGTAAGCGAGGTTCTTAATGGCAACATATCCGGTATAGCCGTCATAGGCAGCCTCACCGGGCCCACTCAGCTGAGCATAATACAACTGGACGTTTGGAGCGGTGCTCGCACTCGCTTTTGTGAAAGGAAAGCACAATGCACAAGATATCATTATGCACAAAGTCAGGATAAAGCTGACTGCACGGGATATGGATTTACTCCTTGTCATGTTTATTACCTCCCAGATGTAATTTGTTCTTAAGAGGGCGCCTACTTAAGTTCAACTGAATTCTACCATAATAATGCTTTAATTCAACAATGAAATTAAACAAAGATTTTTTGTTAGAATTATGTTCAAAAGTTTACAAGTTGTATAAATGCTAACTATTATACCAAAAGACATGTGAATATAGTTCACAATAGCAAATATTCAATATATCTGCTAAGGATGGACAAGAACTTTTATCGATATTGCTTTTATGGATTTTTACCTTTTTTAACGAAAATTGTTTAGTTCATGCAGAACATAAAAAATGGAGAAATGGTTTATGCCATTTCTCCACATACATTTGCTACTGTTTGCTTTCATCCCTGTTAATGCGTCTTGGAACAACTTTCAGTGCTGTTCCAGCTTTTGCATCCGGCTGCGGCATGGAGATTGGAATCGGAGCCGGAATGGTTGGAATCACTGCCGGAGTGACCGATTTCGGGTCTGGGATGATTGGAATATCATCATTTTCCATAAGTCAGCTTCCTTTTCTTTAAACATGAATAGTTTAACCTGCGGAGCGTGATTTATAAAACGAATGCAAGTAATTTACTATTGTTTAGAAATGAATAATTTACTAGCACATTATGCAAAACTCACTTTCGAGCTTGTGCAGTTGCACAAAAAGTTTATGTCAAATATACATGTGAAACTGCAACAGCACGTGGTATAGTGATACACAACAAAGAAAACAGCACGTTGCAAAGATGCAGACTGAAAAGCAGCCTGCATCTTTTTCTTTGTAATTATTCAAATTGTTCGTAAAATTATGAGACTGAGGTGGTAATGAGGTATGCTGAAATCAGTAAAAAATCATGCAGGACTGAACTACAGAAAAAAAGGCGCGCTCGTTATGGCTGCGGCATTGATCTTTTCCATGTTTAGCGCCTGCTCGCAGGGCTCCGCAGGGTCGTCCGGTGCAGCACAGCAAAGCGCGGCGGGTTCATCCGATTCCGGCGATATCAAAATCGGCGTTGTCGGGCCAATGACCGGGTCGGTTTCTACATACGGTCAATCCGCGCAAAAGGGTTTGAAGCTTCTGCAAAAGCAAGTCAACGCAAGCGGCGGAGTGAACGGTAAAAAGGTGAATTTTGTTTTTACCGATGATGAAAACAAACCGGCTTCAGCGGTTACCGCCGGTCAGAAACTGATTTTTGACGATAAGGTCTGTGCAATCATAGGTCCGATGACAAGCACCTGCGCGAACTCCCTCGGCCCGGTTTGCCAATCCAACCAGATGCCGATGATTACACCGTATGCGACGAACCCGAAAGTAACGCAGGCGGGCGACTTCATCTTCCGCACCTGCTTTATTGACCCATTTCAGGGTACGGTGCTTGCAAAGTTCTCGAAGAGCAGCCTGAAAGCAAAGACCGCCGCGGTTCTGTATGATAACGGCAATGACTACTCCAAGGGCCTTGCGGAGTTCTTCATCAGCGGTTTCAAAAGCCAGGGCGGTACGGTTGTAGACACAGAAACATATAACACAGGCGACAAGGACTTCAACACACAACTGACAAAAATAGCTCAGAAGAACCCGGACGTATTGATTCTTCCCGACTTTTACTCCACGGTCGCGGTTATTATGAAGGAAGCCAGAACTGCCGGTATCAAGGCAACGTTCCTCGGCGGCGACGGCTGGGATTCTTCCGACCTGTTCACCATTGCGGGTGATTCTGTGGAAGGTGCTTACTTCTCAAACCATTACTCCCCGGACGATACGTCCAAGGGCGTTGTTCAGTTCATCAAGGATTTTCAGGCTGAATATTCCGGCGCAACACCGGACGCAATTGCAGCTTTGAGCTACGACTCCGGCCAGATTGTTCTTCAGGCGATTAAATCAAGCGGCAAAACGGACGCACAGAGCATCAAGGAAGCAATGAAAAACACGAGCGGTTCGTTTGTTACCGGAGACATCAAATTTGATGCAAGCCGCAACCCCACTAAAGCTGCAGTTATTTTGAAATGCACCGGCGGCAAGAGCAAGTTCTTTACCAAAGTTAACCCATAATCAATTAAGACTTACCCCAAATTTTTGATAAGCTCTCTCCCTCCTAAACGGCCGCCTGAACCCGGCGGCCGTTTCTTTCAAAAATCCGTTTGTGCAGTTGCACAAAAATATTCCAGCAGACGGATATGGGCAGCGGAATATTACTGTGCTACCATAAAACCAGCCGAAAAAGCACCCGGAATGAAAGGACGCCTTTTCAGCAGAAAATTCATAAAGGTGGTAAATTAAGATGGCAGATAACAAATTACCCGGTGAAGAAATCCGCGCAATGTCGAAAAAATACAATCTGCATTCGTGGAGTGTTCAAAAAGCAATCAGCCCCACCGTTGTGACAAAGGCGGAAGGCATTTATTTCTGGGACAGCGACGGAAAAAAATATTACGATATGTCCAGCCAGCTGGTCAACCTAAATATCGGCCACTGCAATAAAAAAGTAATTGCCGCGATTCAGGATCAGGCTGCGAAGCTTCCTTACATCAGCCCTGCGTTTGCCATTGACGTTCGGTCGAAGCTGGCAAAAGAGGTTATCAGCGTGGCACCCGACAACATGAAGAAAGTTTTCTTCACTCTCGGCGGAGCAGACGCGAATGAAAATGCTATTAAAATCGCAAAACTGTATACGGGCCGTTATAAAATTTTCTCCCGCTACCGTTCCTACCACGGTTCCACATACGGCGCTGCAAACCTTACCGGTGAGCCGAGGCGCTATACCTGCGAGCCGGGTATCCCAGGCTTTGTAAAATTCTTTGACCCGTACGTCTACCGCGCCGGCATCGATTTTGCAAGCGAAGAGGATGCGGCAAAGTATTACGTGGATAAGCTCCGCGAGCAGATCGTCTACGAAGGGCCGGAAAGCGTGGCGGCAATTATCATGGAGACCGTGACAGGTTCCAACGGCGTTATCATTCCACCCAAAGGTTACCTGCAGGGGGTCCGCAAAATCTGCGATGAATTCGGAATCGTCATGGTCTGCGACGAAGTTATGGCAGGCTGGGGCCGTACCGGAGAGTGGTTTGCCTGCAATAATTTCGGCGTAAAACCGGATATCATCTCTTTCGCAAAGGGCATTACATGCGGATATGTTCCGCTCGGCGGCGATATCGTCTGCGGAAAGATCGCCGATTTCTTCGATGACCACTTGCTCAGCTGCGGCCTTACCTACAGCGCACACCCGCTGAGCTGTGCGGCGGGTCTTGCAACGCTTCAGGTTTACAAGGATGAGCATCTGATTGAAAACTCGAAGAATATGGGTATCGTCCTCGGCAAAGAACTGGAACGGATCATGGCGAAACATCCGTCTGTCGGGGACGTTCGCTACATCGGCCTGTTTTCGGCGTTGGAGCTCATTAAAAACACAAAGACAAAGGAAGCGCTTGTGCCGTTCGGCAGTGACCCCGAAAAGATTATGCCGAAAATTATTGCGAAGCTGAAAGAGAAGGGCTTCTCTACCTATTCCCACGAAAACAATATCATTGTAGCTCCGCCTCTGATCATCACCGAACCGGAGCTTCTGGACGCCATGAAGATTCTCGACGAAGTTCTTGATTTTGCAGATACTTTCGTTGCAGAATAAAGCGGAGATTTACTTTCCGTCCTGCGCTGCTGAGGCGGATTTGAGAAAGGAAGATTTGAAAATGGAGTCCTACCAGTTTTTATCACCGAAAAAGATCGTAGTCCAGACCGGCGGTATTGAATCCGCAGGCTCGCTTGCAAAAGCTCTCGGAACGAAAGCGCTGGTCTGCATCGGGGGAAACTCCTGCCGGAAGAACGGCTCTCTTGACCGCCTGATGGATTCGCTTCAGAAAGCGGGAATTGACCTCGTGGTTTTTGAGGGAATCCGCTCCGACCCCGATGTTCAAACGGTGGAAAAAGGCTACGCGCTCTGTGTGAAAAGCGGATGCGACATGGTCGTCGGCATGGGCGGCGGCAGTGTTCTGGACGCAGCGAAAGCGATTGGCCTGCTTGCTGCGAACGGCGGAAATCTGACGGACTATGAGACCGTCCGCCCGGCGAAGCCGATGCTCCCAATGATGGCAATCCCCACTACGGCCGGAACGGCGAGTGAAGTTACCAGAATGTCGATTATCACAGACCCGGCGCAGAAGAAAAAAATGCTGATCAGCTGCGAGGAGATTATTCCGGATATCGCGCTGCTCGATGCGGAGCTGACCTACTCCATGCCGGCGAAGGTCGCGGCCGCAACCGGAATGGACGCCCTGACCCACGCGATGGAAGCATATCTTTCCGACAACGCAAGCCCCATTACCGACCTTTTCGCCCTCAAAGCGGTGAAAACGATTGCTGCGAACATCCACGCCGCGGTCTATAACCCGAAAAACACAGCAGCCAAAAAAGAAATGATGACTGCGCAAATGTATGCGGGCCTTGCCTTCAGCAATACGCTTACCTGCCTGGTTCACTCCATGTCGCGCCCGCTTGGCGTTTATTATGGAATCCCGCACGGGGAAGCGAATGCCGTCCTGCTTGCAACCGTAATGGATTTCAACCTTCCGGCTTGCGTTTCGCGCATGGCAGATATGGCAAAGGCAATGGGCCTTTCCGGCAGCGGGGAATGGGAGCTTGCGGAAGCGCTGACCGCACATCTGCATAAGATACATTCCCTGCTCCCTCTTCGCCAGAACCTTGCGGAAATGAACGTCCGGCGCGAAGACCTTCGACCGATGGCGGAGAGTGCGTTTGCTTCCGGCACCACAAGGGTCAACCCCCGCAAGCCTACTGTGGAAGAGATTGAGTCCCTCTACGAAAAACTCCTGTAAAAATCAAAGAGCCGCTGATTTCATTTCTGTGAGTGAATCAGCGGCTTTTCCGTGTCACGAATAACAATGGCGGCTAAAAGTAATCGCGCAGTATCATGGCAGTCATCAGCTCCGTCTTTGCCTGCAGTGACGAAATGCTGCGGCCTAGAATTTTCTCAATTTTGTCAAGCCGGTACATGGCTGTGTTTCGGTGGATAAACAACTGACGGCTCGTGTTCGCAATATTGGCGTCGTTGTTCAGGTAGACGCGGAGAAAATCCATATAATGAGTCGAATTGATGTTGTCGTAGTCTTCCAGCGGCTGAAGCGTTTCTCGGCAGAAGGACGAAAGTTCCGGATTGCTGCTCAGGTAGAGCAGCACCTTGTAAATTCCCAGATCCTTAAATTCCTGGAACCGGTATTTGCAACCGGATTGTATCGGTACTTTTACGGCTGTGACCGCCTGCTGAAAGCTTAGTACAAGGTTCGCCGGTGTTTCAGAAAACTCGCCTATGCCTATTTTGGCGTCCGCGGCTTCAAGCAAATCGTTCAGACCTTTCAGCACCCCGTACATGCCGCTGAACTTAGCCGCGCCACTTCGAAAGTTCTGCTTCATCACCACGAAAATATCCCGTCCGTCGATGGGGAAGGTTTCGTACCGGTAATAGGAATAGATGAGTCTTGAGCCGATTTCATGCAGAAGCTCAGGGGCGCCGCCGCGCTTTACATCCACAGCCAGAACACCGCAGAGTACGCTGTGAAGACCATGAAGATCCAGCTGCCGGAGAATTTCATCTTTTTTCCCGATGCCCGAAAGCAGGCTGAAAAGCAGGTCTTTGGTCTCGATGTCCTTGCCGCGGCTGCTGATGAGGCAGTCGCAGATGGCTTGCGTCAGGTCGGCCATGCGCACATCCCAGGGAACCGTTATGAGAGGAAAGTTATGGTCGTCTGCAAAAGAAACAGCTTCCTGCGGAAGGCGCGGAATATACGGCCCTAGGTTGATGACGCATCCAGCCGCGCCGATTTCGCAGGCTCCGCGCACAAGTTCCAGCAAAGCTGCGCTGCTGCCCTTAATTTCTACTCCAGTAGATATGACGAGCTCCGAAGGGTGAATGAACCGGACAAGGTCGGGGCTTTCAATGATGTTTACCCAAATAACGTCGCGGGCAAGCCCGTCTTTACCGGCGACTGCCTGAAGGCGTTCCAGAGACTTCAGCTTTAAAAGCTGACCGAGTTTAACGGGCATGCGGCATTGCCCCCTTTATTCCAAGGCGTGCGTCCAGAAAAGCGCATTCAGCAAAACAGCAGAAACCTATGGCTGATAGAACAAAAGCGCGCCCACAATTCTGTGGGCGCGCTTGCCTTATGGAGCTGCTAATGCGATTCGAACGCATGACCTCGTCCTTACCAAGGACGTGCTCTGCCAACTGAGCCATAGCAGCAAA
The DNA here is from genome assembly GCA_036260805.1 of Caproicibacter sp. GTDB lineage: Bacteria > Bacillota > Clostridia > Oscillospirales > Acutalibacteraceae > Thermocaproicibacter. The sequence continues at coordinate 2,875 of DATALZ010000051.1, read as the reverse complement.
ATGGCGACTCGGATCGGGATCGAACCGACGACCTCTAGCGTGACAGGCTAGCGTTCTAACCAGCTGAACTACCGAGCCATTTCTGAACCGCATCAGCGGCAACGTTATTTATTATACTGATTTTCGGCCCAAATGTCAACGCTTTTCTTTTGAAAGCGCGAAATTTGCCGCAATACCCATCAGCTCCATGGCCATCTCCAAAATTCAAATTCACAGTGCCTGAACACCTAGGAAGACCTGTAACTTTACAGGTTTTGAATTTTTACAGTTTGCTTCTCATCTCGAACAATTTATGACAGAAACGGCAAACTACAGGCATTATAATGAAGACCATCCGACGGGAGCGATGCGGTATGAAACAAACAATCTATATCGACGTTCTGATGGCGGTTAATTTTTTCATCACCTATTTTCTCCTGCTCGCCTGTGCAAAATTTCTCGCTCTTCCCATAAAACGCTCACGGCTTGCCGGCGCGTCCGCGTTGGGAGCGGTGTTTGCATTGAGTGTCCTGCTTCCGGAATACCCGGCGGTTCTGTCGCTGCTCATGAAGCTTCTGATGTCGATTGCGATTGTAATCTGTGCTTTTGGGTTCGGCGGCATTAAACGGCTGATTCGAAATACGCTTGCCTTTTATGTCATCAGTTTTGCATTTGCAGGAACGATGGTGGCTATCTGGTATTTCTGTGCCCCGCAAGGGCTTGTAATCCGCAATTCTGTTGTTTACTTCAACATTTCCCCGATTCTACTGATTCTGCTCGCCGCTACCTGCTATGCGGTCATTACGCTGATTAACCGGATTACAGGGCGACAGCCGCCGAAAGACCTGTTCTGCCGGATTACCGTGTCACACGGAGGAGTCAGCTGCGGATGCAGCGCCCGGGTCGACACAGGGAACTCACTCCGGGAACCATTTTCAAATTATCCGGTGGCAGTAATTGAACGGTCGGTAATACGGCGCCTGATTCCACCCAATGGAAACCTGAACTTTCGGCTGATCCCGTATGACGCAGTTTCCGGATCAGGGGTATTAAAAGCTTTTCGCCCCGATCGGCTGACAATAGACTACCGCAATAAATCAATTCAGGTTACGGAAGTATACATAGCGGTTTCCGAAACAAAGCTCGGAGATTCCGAAGCTCTTCTGAACCCTGACCTTCTGCAGACGTCCGGCTAAATCTGGCCGCGGCTGGGCGTAAAGATATTGCCGGGCGGCACGGCAAAGGGAATGAGGAATATGAAAAGTTCAGAGCGGATACGGGAATGGTTCGCTGAATTCTGCTGCAGGCTTATCGGGCGGATTACCGGGCATGGAATCTACTATATCAATGGCCCGGAAACCCTTCCCCCGCCGCTGACGCGGCAGGAGGAAGAACAGGTAATGAAGAACATCATGAACCACGAGCCAAATGCAAGAGAGCCCCTGATTACCCACAATTTACGCCTTGTTGTCTACATCGCCAAAAAATTTGAGTCGCCGTCGGCCAACGTGGAAGACCTGATTTCCATCGGAACAATCGGCCTGATTAAGGCGGTGAACACTTTTCAGCCGGAGAGGAATATCAAACTTGCGACCTATGCTTCCCGCTGCATTGAAAACGAAATTCTCATGTATCTTCGCAAAACATCACAGCTGAAAAACGAAGTCTCAATCGACGACCCTCTTAATGTAGACTGGGATGGCAACGAACTGCTTCTCTCGGATATTCTGGGCAGCGATCAGAACGAAATCAACCTCAACCTCGAAGACGAAGTAGAGCAGAGCCTCCTGAGAAATGCGGTCTCGCGCCTTGCCCCGAGGGAACGGGAAATTATGCAGCTCCGTTTCGGCCTGAACTGCAGTCGTGAGCACACACAGAAAGAGGTTGCCGACACACTTGGCATTTCACAATCCTACATATCGCGCCTGGAAAAGCGTATTATTGAACGCCTGAAAAAGGAGCTAGAACGCGTCAGTTGAAGTTTCAGCCGGTATAACGCCGCAGCACGCGGTAGGCATTCAGCAGTCTCTCGTAAGTATAAAACCGGCAGTTTGCCGGGCTTGTAGATGGAAGTGGAAGCGCCTCCACACCGGTGTTAGGCAAACACAGCCTTTTATAAAGTGCTGCGGCCTTCGTTCCTGTGGTACACACGGCCCGAATGTCGGTTTTTGCAAGCAACCCTGCAATATTGTTCGGCTCCGGGTTCCGGATGCTCGCGTCGTCCGCACCGTCGATTCGGCAGCTTTTAAGCACGTCCCACAGCGCGACTCCATGGCGCAGAAGCAAAGACGTTTTTTCATCGTTCGACTTTGGAAGAGGTTCTTCATACAAGTCGGAAACGATGCGCCAGAAACGGTTCTGTGGATGCGAATAATAGAACCCATATTCCCGGGATTTGGGTGAGGGCATTGTCCCGAGTACCAATACCCGGGAATTTTTATCGTAAACCGGCTGAAGTGGATGAATCACCAGATTGCTCAACAGCATTTCCTTCTTTCCGAAGATAATCCATCAGTTCCATCTTCGTGTTGCCACACTTTCCGTCAAGGACGGCATTCAGAAGCAGCGTAAGGGCCTTCCCCACGGTGCTTCCGTCGGGAATCCCAGCTTCCAGCAAATCATTCCCGTTTACTGCAAGACCGCTCAGGCGAAAACACTGGCCCTGTTTCAGTACACGATCCAGGACCTGAGGTATCTGCCGCAGTGTTTCGAGATAGCGTTTGCCCGCGGATCCTTTGCCTTTTGCGTCCGCTTCTTCAACTTGAAGAAGAAGGCGGAGATTGTTTTCTCCAAGTCGACTGAGTCTTCTGCGCAGGCACCGTTCGTCCGGAGAAAATGGAAGGTCATGGCTGCGCACGAGAGTCAAAACCGTTTTCGCTGTTTTTTTATCGAAACG
>DATALZ010000039.1:0-1764 GCA_036260805.1 Caproicibacter sp. | reverse complement strand
TTATCCCTAAGTTACGGGGTCAATTTGCCGAGTTCCTTAACTACCCTTCTCCCGTTGGCCTTGGAATCTTCTTCCTGTCTACCTGTGTCGGTTTGCGGTACGGGCGCATCAGATATACACAAGACTTTTCTCGCCCTACGCTATTCATACTTCCCTACTCTAATTTCGGTCCCTTACGCCCGGGGCAACCATCGCCCGGGATATGAACTTTGCAGGTGTCCTCTTGCTTAAATCCTTCTGCGGCTACGGAATTTCCACCGTATGTGCATCGGCTACGCCTCTCGGCCTCACCTTAGCTCCCGGCTTACTTGGAGCGGACGAACCTTCCTCCAAAAACCTTAGACTTTCGGCCAATATGATTCTCACATATTTCGCGCTACTCATTCCGGCATTCTCACTTGAATAAAATCCACCAGCGCTTCCGCTCTGACTTCATCTCTTATTCAACGCTCTCCTACCATTCCTTACGGAATCCCAAGCTTCGGTACACGATTTTAGCCCCGTTGAATTTTCGGCGCAGGGTCACTCGACCAGTGAGCTATTACGCACTCTTTTAATGAATGGCTGCTTCTGAGCCAACATCCTGGTTGTCTAAGCAACCCCACATCCTTTGCCACTTAACCGTGTTTTGGGACCTTAGCTGTGGGTCTGGGCTGTTTCCCTTTTGACGATGAAACTTATCTCACACCGTCTGACTCCCGTACATCAATTATCCGGCATTCTGAGTTTGATAGGCTTTGGTAGCCTTTCGGCCCCTAGACCATTCAGTGCTTTACCTCCGGTAATCTAATACGAGGCTAGCCCTAAAGCTATTTCGGAGAGAACCAGCTATCTCCGGGTTCGATTGGAATTTCTCCGCTACCCACATCTCATCCGCTACCATTTCAACGGGAGTCGGTTCGGTCCTCCATGGGGTTTTACCCCCACTTCAACCTGGACATGGGTAGGTCACCCGGTTTCGGGTCGAATACAACTGACTTCATACGCCCTATTCAGACTTGGTTTCCCTGCGGCTCCGTCCCTTAAGGACTTAACCTTGCCAGTTACATTCACTCGCCGGACCATTCTACAAAAGGTACCCGATCACTCTTTGACGAGCTCTCGGTGCTTGTAAGCACAAGGTTTCAGGTTCTATTTCACTCCCCTCCCGGGGTGCTTTTCACCTTTCCTTCACAGTACTGTTCTCTATCGGTCACCAGGTAGTATTTAGGCTTGGAGGGTGGTCCCCCCCGTTTTCCCACCGGATTTCTCGTGTCCGGCGGTACTCTGGATACAGCCCCTTGTGTTCCTTCTTCGCATACGCGGCTATCACGCTGTTTCGCAGGCCTTTCCAAGACCTTTCTGCTGAATTCCCACATTTCTTAGCTGTCCAAACCCCGAAAACATTGCTGCTTTCGGTTTGGCCTCTTCCGCGTTCGCTCGCCACTACTTACGGAATCTCAATTGATTTCTTTTCCTCGCCCTACTTAGATGTTTCAGTTCAGGCGGTTCCCCCCCGTATACCTATGAATTCAGTATACGGTGACCGGACATGACTCCGGTCGGATTGCTCCATTCGGACATCCGTGGATCAATGCCTACTTACGGCTCCCCACAGCTTTTCGCAGTTTGTCGCGTCCTTCATCGGCTCCTGGTGCCAAGGCATTCCCCTTGCGCTCTTTGTAGCTTGACCATGTGATTTCTTATTTGGTTCTCAAAATTGTAGTTCACCCTTAAACAAGGCTTCATATTGAAACCTGATTAAGAATAACAACTTTTTCTCGC
>DATALZ010000034.1:0-2836 GCA_036260805.1 Caproicibacter sp. | reverse complement strand
GCAGGCGGGATATTCACCAAAATCGCAGATATAGGTTCCGACCTGATGAAGATCGTTTTTGGAATAAAAGAAGACGACCCGAGAAATCCCGGTGTTATTGCCGACTGCACTGGAGATAACGCAGGTGACAGTGTAGGACCGACCGCCGACGGATTTGAAACCTATGGTGTAACAGGAGTCGCCCTCGTCTCCTTTATAGTTCTAGCTGTGCAGCCCGCCCTGACCGGGACCCTGCTTACCTGGATCTTTGTCATGCGTGTACTCATGATCATTACCTCCGTAACCTCTTTTTACATCAACAGGACACTCAGCCAGGCAAGATTCGGCAGCAAAGACGATTTTGATTTTGAACAGCCCCTTACTAGCCTGGTATGGATTACTTCCATCTTCTCCATTGCAGTAACTTTTGCCGTAAGCTATTACCTGCTGGGTCCGGGTTCCGAGGCACCTGCCCAGTTGCAGAAACTCTGGTTCGTGCTTTCAGTAATAATAAGCTGTGGTACCCTGGGAGCGGCTTTAATCCCCGAATTTACCAAGATATTTACCAGCCCTAATTCCATGCATGTAGCTGAGGTTGTCAAAGCTTCCCGAGAAGGCGGCCCATCCCTCAATATTCTGTCTGGACTGGTTGCAGGTAACTTCAGTTCGTTCTGGATCGGAATGGTGTTCCTTGCACTCATGTTCGCTGCCTATTATACCAGCGGGTATGGTTTAAGCGAAATAATGATTTATCCCTCAATATTCGCATTTGGCCTGGTGGCCTTTGGGATGCTGGGTATGGGCCCTGTTACCATAGCAGTTGACAGTTATGGACCGGTAACGGATAATGCACAATCCATTTACGAGCTGTCACTTATCGAAACTATTCCGAAAATAAAAGAACAGATCCAGAGAGAATTCAACTTCAAACCGGATTTCGACAAAGCCAAACACTATCTGGAAGCTAACGATGGAGCAGGAAATACCTTTAAGGCCACAGCCAAACCGGTTTTAATAGGTACAGCTGTAGTTGGCGCCACGACAATGATCTTCTCTTTGATTCTTGTTATTAAAGATGTTCTTGGAGTACAACCGGAAGAAATCCTGACCCTGCTCAATCCTTATACTATCTTCGGATTATTGGCAGGCGGTTCTGTAATTTACTGGTTTACCGGAGCATCAACTCAGGCCGTAACTACCGGAGCCTACCGGGCAGTTGAATATATTAAGAGTAACATACAGCTTGATGAAAATGCCAGTCAGAAAGCAGCCACGGAAAAGTCAAAAGAAGTGGTAAAAATCTGTACTCAGTTGCTTCGTGTAAATCTGTGCCTTTTTCCTGAAGGTCTACTTCCACAACTTTCTTGGAGTTATCCCAGCACCCACCGGCATTTGCCATGAAAACGGCCTGAAACAGTCCAAATATTGCAATGGAAATCAGATAGGCCACAAAGAGTGCCACAGAGTCTTTCCCGGCTATGGGGGCAGAGAGGCAGGAAAATGCCAGAGTAAAGGAGAATATGGCGATAAATATATTGAACATGCCCTGTTGTGCATACTGGGTGCATATCTTTACCACTTCTTTTGATTTCTCCGTGGATGCCTTCTGGCTGGCGTTTTCATCCAGCTGGATGTTTTCCTTGATGTATTCAACCGCCCTGTAGGCTCCGGTAGTTACGGCCTGGATTGATGCCCCAGTAAACCAGTAAATCACACAGCCGCCTGCTAATAATCCGAAGATAGTATAGGGATTGAGTAGGGTCAGAATTTCTTCAGGTTGTACTCCAAGAACATTTTTAATAACAAGAATCAAGGAGAAGATCATCGTTGTGGCGCCAACCACAGCTGTGCCTATTAAGACCGGTTTGGCTGTGGCCTTAAAGGTATTTCCTGCTCCATCGTTGGCTTCAAGATAATGTTTGGCTTTATCGAAATCCGGTTTGAAGTCAAATTCTCTCTGGATCTGCTCCTTTATTTTAGGAATTGTTTCTATAAGTGACAACTCGTAAATGGACTGAGCATTATCTGTTACCGGTCCATAACTGTCAACTGCTATGGTAACAGGGCCCATACCCAGCATTCCAAAGGCCACCAGGCCGAATGCAAATATGGAGGGATAAATCATTATCTCGCTCAAACCGTACCCACTGACATAATAGGCAGCGAACATTAGCAAGAAGAAGACCATACCGATCCAGAATGAGCTGAAGTTACCTGCAACCAGTCCAGATAGAATATTGAGAGATGGGCCACCTTCTCGGGAAGCTTTAACAACTTCTGCTACATGGAGTGAGTTAGGGCTGGTAAAGACTTTGGTAAATTCGGGAATTAAAGCTGCTCCCAGAGTACCGCAGCTTATTATTATTGAGAGTACCAGCCAGAGATTATGCAACTCGGCAGACATTCCGGAACTCGGTCCCAGTATGTAATAGCTTACGGCAAAGGTTCCAATTATGGAAAAAATAGAGGTAATCCATACCAGACTGGTCAGAGGCTGTTCAAAATCAAAATCATCTTTGCCGCTGAATCTTGCCTGGCTGAGTGCCCTATTGATGTAGAAAGAGGCTACGGAGGTAATAATCATGAGTATACGCATGACAAAGATCCAGGTAAGCAGGATGCCGGTCAGGTCGGGCTGTACAGCCAGAACTATGAAGGAAACGAGAGCAACTCCGGTTACACCATAAGTTTCAAATCCGTCTGCAGTTGGTCCTACGCTGTCACTTATAGAAACAATTCCTAAAATAAAGGAGCAGATCCAGAGGGAATTTGACTTCAAACCGGATTTCGATAAAGCAAAACATTATCTTGAAGCCAACGATGGAGCAGGAAATACCTTTAAGGCCACAGCCAAACC
>DATALZ010000069.1:0-20148 GCA_036260805.1 Caproicibacter sp. | reverse complement strand
AAACTCTGCTTTCTCTGAATGGGCGTGGAACCCCAATATACGGTATGTCCCGTTTATTGTCCCGCTGTCTCTGATAAGCGTTGGCAGTTTTTTGATAACAATGCTTTCATAAAAACGAAAGCTTGGAATTGTTCCGATACTGCCGATGCTTCCGGTTTCCACGCCAAGCGCACAGTCTGGGGCAGAGCGACGTAGCTTTTCCAGGTCATCAGCGTTCAATATTTTCTGATTCATAAAGTCAAAGGATACATCGTTTCCCGCCGTCTGCCCATATACACCTATTTTGATCTTATCGGGTGTATTGCCAGTTGCCAATACCTGTTCCTGACGGATGATATAAAGCTTTTGTTTATCAGCAGTATCCAATAGATAATCCTCAGTAGTCAACTGTTTCTCCGTGCCGATATTTTTTAAGTAAATTGTAAAAGCAGAGGATGAATTCGGGTAATTCCCCCATGCTTTTATGTATTGCTGATTGATTAAAAAAATAGATATAACAATCAGCAATAAGCCTTGTATTACAGTCAGTACATTACCCCAATAACGGACATTGCCGATAAGCGATATTTTTTTCATTTTGTCAATCCTTTCGCCAAACCATGATTGCGCCATAGTAGAACAAGTGCTTACGCACTTCACCATCCCATGAAAAATCCCTGCTATGTTACATTAATTGTAGCAGAGCAGGGATTTTTATGTTCTCGCTTCATCTTCGGAAATCATGATTTTTTTCTGACGCAAATCATACGATTTTCTGACACTTATCCTAGATAGAGATCGTCTAAAAATTTATCAGAAAAGCTTTGATGTATGGTTTTATGAATAATTTTTATTCACTATTTCAGAAGAAGATTAGTATGACAGTCAACTGGAAGCAGAATTTCAAAGCGAATCGTTTCATCTTCGCTGGACGCGCTGATCGTTCCATGATGCAGTTCGATGAGCTCCTTTGCGATTGCAAGGCCAAGCCCGGCTCCGCCGGTATCACCGGAACGTGAAGTATCTAAACGGTAAAACTGCTCAAAAATCAGTGCCAGCTTTTCAGGCGAAATTGTATGCCCTTTGTTCTCAACGCAGATTTTTACTCCATTTTCGGTCTTTGCCAAAGAGAACAGAATAGCGCTCTTTTCAAAGCAATAATTGACCGCATTGCGAATCAAATTATCAACAGCTCGTTCCAGTTTGTCGGGATCACACCATATTTCAATATTTTCAGGAATCTGCAAATCCCATTCCAGCTCTTTTTCGGCAAGGATCGGCTTGAATTCATAGGTAATCTGCATCAGCATCCGGCTTAGATTGGTGCTTTCCGGGCTCAAGGTAAGTTTCGTCGTGCTGAACCTGGTGATTTCAAAAAATTCGTTAATTAAATCTTCCAGCCTGTCGGCTTTGTCATGGGCGATCCCGGCGTATTTTGAAATTAGCTCCGGCGAAACTGTTGTATCGTCCTCTATTAGCTTCAAATAGCCGATCACGCTAGTCAGTGGTGTTTTCAAGTCATGCGCAAGATAAACCAGCAAATCATTCTTTCTTTTCTCTGATACCTGCGCCGCTTTACGGCTTTCCATCGTCTGTTCCCGCACGCTGTTCAAATCGTTCTCGATGTTTTTCAGATCAGCGGGAAGCGTGATCGGCACTTCCGTCGGGTGCGCCAGTATCGCCGCGGCCTGCGCCACGTCATCCAGATAGTGAAGTGGTCGAAGCATAAAGCGGTAGGTAATATAAACACAGATAAAAACAGAAACCACAATAAAAAAAGGGATCATAACAATTCGATAGAAGCTATGTACAGCTGCGATAAGCTCAGGCACGCCCGTCTGATCAATGAATGCCAGAAACAGCAGATTTAGCGTTGTTAAAACAATCTCTACGATTAGCAGCACGGCTAGACATTGCAGCGCTGTTTTAATTGCAGTTTTTTTATAAGAAGTCTGGCTATCAGCCACCTTATTTTTCAAGTTCATAGCCAACCCCCCAGACGGTTTTTATATACTTTGGTTTTCGCGCCGGTTCATGCATCTTCTCTCTCAACCGAGCAATATGAGCCATGACCGTATTGTTGCTGCTTTCAAGAAATTTTTCACCCCATATCGCTTCAAAAAGCTCTTCCGCAGGAACGACCCGTCCACAATTTTTGCATAAATACCAAAGTATTTCGAATTCGATTGGCGTCAGAGGCATTTCTTCGCCATTCAGGGTACATTTATGACTTCCAGAACATATATAAAGACCCTTACTGTCATACTCCGTCGGTTCGGACAAATCGACCTGTACGGTATTGTACTGCTTATATCTGCGAATCTGAGTCTTAATTCTTGCAACGACTTCCAACGGGTTAAAGGGTTTGGTAATATAATCATCCGCACCAAGAGAAAGGCCCGTGATTTTATCCATATCCTCCACCTTTGCTGTAAGCATGATAATCGGGAACAGACAGGATTCCCGTATTTTCTGACAAAGGGAAAAACCGTCCATATCCGGCAGCATCACGTCCAGAAGTGCAAGGCTTATATTTTCATGCTCAATGCAGGCAAGCGTATCCTTGGCATTATAACGTTTGAGGACAGTATAGCCGTCGTTCTTCAAATATACTTCCAAAAGATCGGCAATTTCCTGTTCGTCATCGACTATCAGAATTGTTTCATCTGCCATTATTTCTCACCTTGCTTTCTTCTGTTATCTTTTGGTCTCTCTGCGTTCTGAGGCAATAACCATATTTTATTATATTTCGCTCTCTCGAATAAAGCAAGGGATAGAAAGGTATACATCATCTGCTTATCTATAGGATTAGTAGCCATCTCTGTTTTCTCTTCCGTTAATATCAACAGGTTTGAAAATGAAGGTTTATTTATTTTATATGATTGAACCTCAAAAAATGGTGTGCATCTATGAAAAACGGGAGTCTTGAATTTTTCATTCAAAACTCCCACAACCCGCATAAACACTGGCTTTATGGGCCATGCATCCATATTGGGCAATTGCTTTGCCTAGTAAACTAAAGTTTGATACAATTACACGATTACTTTGAAAGGGTTGCATTTGGCTGAAATAGTTGCATTTTGAGTGGAGAGTTGCAAAATCGGTAATAGCTAGTAATCCACAAACCAGTATCCAAAACACAATTAACGTTCCGCACAGTCTTAAATCTTTGGTGGCATTTCTCAGAATAAGCGTTATACTTAACATAGTAATTTAAATTGTATATTATTTATATGTGATCGAGCGTTAGCTGGAATGGATAGGTTCATTTAGGCCTTATTATAGAGAGTCATCCGGCTTGTGAGCTTAATAATCAAAAGAATAAAGCTTGCATCTTTGCCAATTATATGATATCTTTATAGTGAAATAATAAATTGAATAGAACCTAGCTCTCACCACCGGGTGGGATGTTAATGGGTACTCAAAGCTTTGCCGTAGGTACGGCATACCGGAAGGTATGCTATAAGGCGGGGCTTTGAGTACCCTTTTTAGGTTCAAAAAGGAAAAATCATATGGAAATCAAACCATTTAAAGTGGAAGAATGGATGAACGCCTATGAGGCGGGTGCACGCTTCAACATTGCTGAAACCTGTGTAGATTCTGTGTCCATGGATGAGCTGTTTGCTCTGACCGGTGAAGACAAGGCGGCGTTTCTGCAACAGTTCTGTGCCAGACGGCTGACCTATGGTGATATCGAAGGCGCACCCTTGTTTCGGAATGGGGTATGCAGTCTTTTCAAAACGATCCGCCCCGAAAATATTGTGCCGACACATGGCGCTTCCGGTGCAAACCATCATGTTTTCTATTCCTTGCTGGAACCGGGCGACCGCATTGTCAGTATCATGCCGACCTATCAGCAACTCTACTCCATTCCGGAATCTTTTAAAGCAAATGTTCAGCTGCTGCACTTGAAAGCGGAAAACGGGTATCTCCCAGACCTTGAGGAATTGCGCCGTCTGGTCACTCCCGGCACCAAAATGATCTGCATTAACAACCCGAACAATCCGACTGGCGCGTTGATGAGCCAGGAGTTGCTTCAACAAATCGTGGAAATCGCACGCGCAGCAGATGCCTGGGTACTGTGCGACGAAGTGTACCGGAATCTTACTCAGGACGACGGTTGGAGTGAATCCATCGTAGACCTCTATGAAAAAGGTATTTCGGTTTCCAGCATGAGCAAGGTGTTTTCGCTTGCCGGGCTGCGTATGGGCTGGATCGCTACGCATGATATGAATGTGGTGCGCGCCTGTCTATCCCACCGGGATTATAACCTGGTGAGCTGCGGGATGTTCGATGAAGCTATTGCTGGCATCGCTCTGCGCCACGCAGACCGCCTGTTGGATCGAAACCGCGGCATCGTGCGGAAGAACCTGACCATTTTGGATAGTTGGGTACGGCAGCAAACGCATGTATCCTATGTCAAACCGCAGGCTGGCACGACCGCTCTGGTCTACTACGATCTGGATTTGCCCAGCCGCATTTTCTGTGACGAGATGTACCATTGGACGGGTGCCTTTGTTACGCCGGGCGAATGCTTTGAGATGGAATATTGCATACGTATCGGTTATGCCTGCGACCAACAGGTGTTGAAAGACGGCCTGCAGGCGATCAATGCCTATATTGAAAAGAAGCTTGCAGAAGGAACCGCAGTGCGAAAGGAGCTCCGCCATGAATAAAATACGCATTTTGAACCAGCAGGAAGTGTCGTCTTTACTGAATATTTCTGACGCGATCGTCGCGGTGGAAAAAGCATACCGGCAAAAAGCAACCGGGAACGGTTCACTTTGGCCGATGGTCTTTCATGAATTTGATCCAGGCCATGCCGATTTGGATATCAAATCTGGGGATTTACGCGCAGATGGCATTTTTGGCTTCAAGTTGGTGTCATGGTTTGAGGCCAATTCCCAAAATGGCCTGCCAGAACTGTTAGGCACATCTATGCTGTTTAACATTCACACGGGTGCGCCTGTCGCCTTGCTCAACGCAAGCGCTTTGACCGGGTTGCGCACCGGCGCAGCGGCAGCGATTGGTGCAAAATATCTGGCCAGACCGGATGCGCACACATTATTGATGGTAGGCACGGGTTCATTGGCTCCCTATGCCATAGCTGCGACCCTACTGGTGTGTCCGAACATCCATTGCGTTCTACTGAGCAATCCACATCATCCGGATAAGGCTAAAGACCGGCTTACAAACATCCGGGCGCAGGTAAACGAGCTTTTGCGGAATGCTAACGGCAAATGTGAATACGAAATTTCTGCCATTGAAGATCTGTCACAGGCAGCTGCTCAGAGCAATATAATCATCACAGCTACGCCGTCACGCATCCCATTCCTACATTCAGAATGGATCAGGCCCGGCACACATATCAGTTGCCTCGGCGCAGACATGACTGGCAAGCAGGAGCTTTCCTCAAATTTGCTGAAAAAAGCCATGCTGATAGCAGATGACCGTGTGCAAAGCCTGAATGTGGGCGAAAGCGAAATGGCTGTTTCGGCTGGTATCATAACACCGGAACACATTTTTGGGGAGATTGGGGATATAATCTCCGGAAAAATTCCCGGCCGTACCAATCTTGAGCAGATTACAGTTTTGGATTCGACTGGCATTGTCCTGCAGGACTTGGCTTGTTGTGCAGAAGTTTTACATAAGGCTGAAGCCGCAATGGTAGGGACCGTAATTGCTCTGTAATGGCAACGAGCTATCCTTCCAGCCAAGTCCGATTTGTCCTTCAAGCTATGATCACACTGCGAAAGATTTCTAAGTAAGAGTTAAATAGTGCTAATTTTTTTGCCTATAATTTTGAAAGAATGACTTTTAATATGCCAAACACGATAACGGCTCTGGCTCAGATGGCCGACCACGCGGCAATGAAGACCATACACGGTCATTGTTTTAGCGGTAATATAACTTCAAAGACGGTACCCTTACCGATTTCACTTTGGACAGAAATCTTTCCGTGATGCATTTCCGTAATTGCTTTAACGATTGTTAAACCGATTCCCGCTCCGCCAGTGCGACTGTTCCGTGACCGGTCTGTGCGGTAAAAGCGCTCGAAAATATACGGCAGATCTTCCTCGGAAATTCCCACGCCGGTATCTTCCACCCGGATCAACGCATTTCCATTCCCACTGGAAAGATTGACTTTAACGCTGCCGCCGTTTGGAGTATATTTCACTGCGTTGGAAATTAGATTAATGAAAATCCTGCTGATTTTATCGGCATCCGCCCGCATCACAACCGAAGGGCCTTCTACCGTGACGGAAATCTGCTTTTTCAGTGTTTCCGCCTGAAAACTGTCAACCGCTCGCTCCGCCAGTTCCTTCAAGTTTGTTTCAGAGAGTTTCAGCGTCGAATTCTCGCCTTCTAACTCCGCCAAACCTTGAAGCTCGGAGACAAGCCTGCTCAGTCGCAGAATTTCCTCTAGGCAGCTTTCAAAGCGCTCTTGATCCGGCTCCCAGATTCCGTCGATCAATGCTTCCATATTTCCCTGCAGAGCTGCCAAAGGAGTTCGCAGCTCATGAGCGATATCGGTAGTAAGCCGCTTTCGCAGCGCTTCCTGATTTTGCAGTTCATCCGAAAGACGGTTTATGGAAGCCGTAAGTCTATCCAATTCCTCTGTACTGGATGCCACAGGTATTTTATTGTTATAATTGCCTTTCGCAATATTTTCTGCAGCACCGATCACGCGAACAATTGGACTGCTAATACGGTTTGACATATAAAAGCCAAGCACAGCAGCTAAAAGGAGTGAACCGATTCCGATCAAAAAGAGCAGCTGATTCAAGGTATTAATAAACTCGGCGTCATTGGATGTATAGTAAAAAGGCCCATAATAGCCAATGCTTGCGGTGCCAATTTTCTTAACCCCGGAATACAGGGGATATGTTTTTTCTTCATACTGTCCCTTGAAATTCGGGGAACGGCTTTGCATTTCCGCCGCCATGTTTTTCAGCATCTGCTGGCAGAATCCGCCGTTGTGGACCATTGCGTTCCAGAGAATGCTGCCGGAGCTGTCGTAGACTTTTACAATCACACCGCGCTCCAGTGCATTTACCCCCACGGATTCCAAAGCCTGCTGTCTGCCTTTTCCCGGCGGATTCTGAACCATTTGCTGTGAAATCTGACTGACGATTTCCTTGTTTTTTGATTCCTGCTGACGAATGACATATTGCTCAAATTGGCTGCGCAGAAAGAGGTTGGAGATCAGGCTGACGGACGCTACCAGAAGCAACGCAAGAACGCCATATGATAGAGAGAGTTTATATTTGAGCGACATTTTTTTCATACTGATCTCCACATCCTTTTACGTCCCAGTGCTAAAGGAATATCCTACGCCGTGAACCGTAAGAATATATTTGGGATTTTTGGAATCATCCTCGATTTTTTGCCGGATGTTTTTGATATGCGTATCGATTACTCGGTCATAACCGTCAAAAGCGTCTCCAAGCGCGTGTGAAATAAGTTCATCTCTGGAAAACGCTCTTGTAGGGAAACTTGCCATTGTAAACAAAACACTGTATTCATTTGGCGTAAGCGGAACCCGCTCTCCGTCTTTGCGAACCTCATGCCTTTCATCGTCAATTACGATTCTCCCGCCGTCAAAAATAAGTTCTTTGGAGAGAGGGACCACTTCATTGGAAGCGCGGCGAAGAACTGTTTCAATTTTCGCCATAAGCAGTCGAGGACTAAAAGGTTTTGTGATATAATCATCGGCACCGATGCCAAGTCCCTTGAGCATATCTTCTTCGGCGGTTTTGGCAGTAAGCATGATGACCGGCACTCGGGACTTAGCCCGGATTTCACGACAGACATGCTCCCCGGATAACCCAGGGAGCATGAGGTCAAGTACCACAAGGGCTGGACGGCAGCGTTCAAACGAATCCAGGGCTTCGCGCCCGTCGTAGGCGCATACGGCACTATATCCACTTTTTTCAAGATAGGATTTTACGATTTCTGTTATTTTGGGTTCGTCATCCACCACAAGAATCGTCTTATTTGTCATCCGTTTTCACCGTTTTCCTATTATGATACCTTTATTTTACTTCAAATTATACGGCTTTAAAAGCAGGTCCACGTTTTTTCCGGACTCATCCTTCATCGTTTTGAAGGCCCAGCCTTCTACCTTCTGGACGTCCACACCGAGATCACGAAGTGGCTTTGCCGTAATAGCGAATACGATGTCTTTATCATTCTTCGTGTAATCCTTGGCAAATTCAAATTTGCCGCCGTTGAGCACGATGCCGTAATGGTCAAGTGCTTGATGATAGGTAAGCGCTTTCCTGTCGGCAGTCACGCTTTCAAACAACGCTTGCTCCGGCGTATCCTTTTTCCCCGTTCCTTTTCCGAAATTCGTTACAAGGGAAAGCGTTGTGCCGTCCGCCTTATAACCCTTGCTAAGCTTTGAAACGTCCAGCCCTGCATTTACAAAAGGCTGAATTGGCGTGGAAAGGACAATGTCTTCTTCCGATTTGGAATAGTCTCGGCTTACAGTCAGGCGCGTCTTTCCGTCGACCGTTAGAATATAATCGTTGTTTTTCCCATCCGATACCAATGACGGATCGGCTTTCAGAATATCTGAAAATGACTGCTTACTGTATTTCTGAACAACATCGGTCGTGGCACATCCTGCAAAGAGTACGGTTGCGGCAGCAATAGCAGAAACTGCTGTTAGTATTTTTTTCATCACTTCTTCTCCTCTTACTTTACTCTAAAATATTTTAAGCGAAGTGCGTTGGATACAACTGATACGGAACTGAGTGCCATGGCGCCGCCAGCAAAAATCGGATTCAACAAAGGTCCGCCGAACAGGTAGAATACCCCGGCTGCAAGCGGAATGCCCGCAAGGTTATAAATAAATGCCCAGAAAAGATTCTGCTTGATGTTCCGAATGACGGCTCGGCTTAGTCCAATCGCGGTAGGAACCTCATTCAAGTCTTCCCGCATCAGGACGATGTCTGCGGATTCCACCGCTACATCCGTTCCGGTACCAATCGCCATACCGATATCCGCCTGCACCAGCGCGGGTGCGTCGTTAATTCCGTCGCCGACCATGGCAACCTTTTTACCGCTCTTCTGGAGCTTCTGCACCTCGCCCGCTTTATCCTGCGGCAGAACATCTGAGAGTATTCGGTCAATACCGACTTCCTTTGCTATTGAGGACGCTGTTCCGACGTTATCGCCCGTGATCATCACGACCTCGATGCCGTAATTCTTCAGTTTCCGGATCGCTTCGCGGCTGGTTGGCTTTACCGTATCGGCGGCAGCCATCAACCCGGCAAGCGTCCCATCCACGGAAAGAAACATCAGTGTGCGGCCACCCGCAGAAAGGTTTTCCATATCGTGTTCAGCATGGGAAACATCAACACCGTTTTCCTTCATGAGTTTAACGCTGCCCGCCAAAACATGCTTTCTACTGACTACTGCGTCAATCCCTCTGCCGGGAACCGCCTTGAAATTTTCCGGTTCGGTCAGGGAAATTCCCCGCTTTTCTGCTCCTTCCACAATGGCGCGCGCAATAGGATGCTCCGAGCCGCGTTCGGCGGAAGCGCCGAGAGCTAATATTTCTTCTTCGGGAATGTCAGAGTAAACCTTAACATCCGTCAGTTCCGGTTTACCTTCGGTAATCGTACCGGTCTTATCTAAAACAACTGTATCGATTTTATGCGCTGTTTCAAGCGCTTCTCCGCCCTTGATCAGGATGCCCAGTTCCGCGCCTTTTCCGGTGCCAACCATAATTGCGGTGGGGGTAGCAAGGCCCAGCGCGCACGGGCAGGCGATGACCAGTACGGATACAAAGCTTGTAAGCACAAAATTAAAATCCTTGCCCGCCAGTGCCCACCCAATCGCCGTAATAATAGCAATCCCAATGACCACCGGAACAAAATAACCGGAAACGATATCTGCGAGTTTCGCAATCGGCGCTTTTTTGCTTTGTGCGTCTTCCACAAGACGGATAATCTTGGAAAGAGCGGTATCTGCACCGATTTTTGTAACCCGGAATCGAATAAGCCCTTCTCCATTGATGCTGCCGCCCGTAACCGGGGAATCCGGTTGCTTTTCAACAGGGAGACTTTCCCCGGTAAGCATGGACTCATCCACGGAGGAAAGGCCCTCTGTTACAATTCCGTCGACCGGGATGGACGAACCCGGACGTACGAGGACAATATCGCCAACCTCGACCTCTTCCACCGGCACTTCGACTTCCGTGCCGTCGCGGATCACAGTTGCGGTTTTGGGCGCAAGGTTCATCAGCTTTTTTATCGCTTCCGAGGTTTTGCCTTTGCTGACTGCTTCCAGATATTTTCCGAGCATGACCAGCGTAATGACAACGGCGGCCGATTCAAAGTAAAGCGACGTCGAATAGGAAAAATCGCCGAAATAGATCATTACCATTGCGAATGTACTGTACAGAAACGCGGCTCCTGTGCCGATGGCGACAAGCGTGTCCATATTCGGCGCGCCTTTCAGCAGCGATTTAAAACCGATCCGGAAGAAGTAATCGCCCGCCACGATAACCGGAATCGTCAGAAGAAACTGTACCAGCGCAAATACAAATGGGAAACTGTGGGAACCCATAAATTCAGGGAGCGGCAGCCCCAGCTGCGGAATCATATGCGACATCGCGATATAAAGCTCCGGAACAGCGAATACGGAAGCGGTGATCAAACGCATTTTCATTCTGAAAAGGCCCTTGTCCCGCTTTTCCTCATCTTCGCTTCGAGCGCCGGATTCCGTGTCCCTCGGGGTATAACCGGCATCGGTAATTGCTGCTCTAATCTGTGATAGTTTTACCTGTGAGGGATCGAAATCGATGCTGCCTCGGTTCGTGGCAATATTGACCTGCACGTTTTTTACACCATTTAGTTTTTTCACCGCGCGTTCCACTGCGGCGGAGCAGGATGCACAGCTCATGCCGTCGATTGCAAGATCAATGTGCTTTACCGGCTGGGAGTTCTCCAGACCGTAACCCGCATCTTCCACGGACTTTTTCAGCCTTTCAAAACTCACTTTATTTTCATCATAAGCAATGCGCATCTTTTCGGTTGCTATATTTACGTCACAGGATTCTACACCGTCCAGTTTAGCAGCGGCTTTTTGCGCGTGCGCCGCACAGGACGCGCAGGACATTCCAGTAACACGGTATATTTTCTCAGTCATGTTTTACACTCCTTGTCGCATATATTAACTGTCTTACGAAGTTCTACAGCAGTTCGGCTGCTGTTGCTGTGCCTGCGCTGCGGAGGATTGCGCGGATTTTGCTGCGGTAAGTTCCGTGTCGTTATTCACAACCGTAATTGTGCTCCGGATCATACCCATCCAGCAGGTATATGGTATTGTTCCGGTGTCGTTCGGCGTAAATTCAATCACATTATCCCCCGGGACGAGCTTCTTCTGAATTCCGTATTTCGGAATGGTCACCGGGTTATTACATCCGTTTAAGTCGGATTCTTTGACTTTAATTGTCCATTTGACTGGTATGCCTTTTTTCACGGCAATCGGCACATAATAGCCGTTTTCGAAGGATGAGGTTACTTCCTGCACATTGCCGGTTACTTTGGCAGTATTCTGCACGGCAGCCTGCGCGGTAGTTCCGATCTGCACACCGGAAAGCGTAAGCCCTCTGCCCATCATGAACAGTCCGAGCACCATCACAAGCACGGCGCTGACCTGCATCATCTTATGCGTAAACTTGGAGCTCAGCAAAGTACTGATTGCTCCGAATGCAAACATCAGCGGAACAGTTCCGAGACTGAACATCAGCATGGAAAAGGCGCCTGCAAGAAAGCTTCCGGTTCCAAGCGCGTAAAGCTGCATGGCCTGAAGCGGGCCGCAGGGCATGAGCCCATTTAATAGCCCAACATAAAAAGGGCCATGTTTTGTTTTCCCGGAATACAGTTTTTTTCCGATAAACTTCGGCATTCTGAAATTGATTTTTCTTAGCCAGGGAATGGCATGGAGCATATTTAGCCCCATAATCAGCATAAAAACACCGGAAAGAATAGTGACAACTGCTTTCGCCGTTCCGGAAAAGCTGACTACCGAACCGATGGCTCCAACGATTCCGCCAATCACAGTATAAGAAATAACGCGGCCGGAGTTATAAAGCAGGCTCGGCATCAGGCGCTTTTTCGTACCCGGATTCGTTTCGCCGGACTGATGGGCCACACACTGGGAAAGATTGATTCCACCGCACATTGCCAGACAGTGGATCGACGTGAACAGTCCCACCACAAAGAGGATGCCGTAGCTCATATTTTGATTAATCTGCGGGATGAAATTGATAAATCCAAAGCCAACGGTATGCTGGATAATAACGTATAAAGCTGCCAAAACCAAAATGGTTCCAAATACAAAAGAAATACTATTCTGGTTCTTTTGCAGAACCTGCTCCGGTTTCTCGCTTTCCTTTACAGTATAACCAAGTTCGCGGATTGCATGGCATATTGCGTCATGATTTATTTTCTCCGGAAGATACAGAACACGAACTTTGCCATCGGCAAAGCTTGCCGATACTTCTTCTACTCCCGGCAGATTTTTCAGTTTTTCCTCAATCCGCAGTTCACAGCCGGAACAGCTCATGCCGCCTACGAGAATAATTTCTTCCTTTTTTAAATGTTCCATTGAAATTCACCTGCCGTTCGTCAGTTTTTCCAGTTGGCAAAAATTTGCTTGGCTTGTTCAAATAAACTTTTTTTCAGAGTGATCGATTGATCGGTTTCCGTCTTATATTCCTTTGTTATCCCGACCGGATTGCAGCCGCCTTTTTGCTGTTCTACCTGATCAGCAGTGAAACGGTTCCCACAGTTCTGGCACACCAACGTGTTGCCGTCCAGTTTATAATATCCTCTGCCGGAACTATAGCAAACCTGGCAGGTGTTAAAGGCGGTACCGATCGAACCGTCCGAGGCCTTTACGGCAATCACTTCCATTTTGGTGCCATTAACCTCATACGGATAAAAAGACGGCGTGGATGTAACACTGCTTTTCTGGATTACCATATCGCCTGATGCCTGTACTGCATTTACGGTTTGGTTGACGGCTTGTGTATTTTTTGCCTGTTGCTGCGGAAACAGATCTTTAACTACGAAGAAGCCTGCGGCAATAACGACGATTGCGGCAATGGAGATAAGCAAGCTCTTTTTCTGTTTTTGGTTCATATTGTTCAACTCCTTTGCCGATAGGATAGCAAAACGATATGGAGATTGGATGAAGATTTGTGAAGCTTCAAAAAGTCTTTGGATCAATAATAGCCATCAAAAGCATAATTCTATTTAGTAAGCAGATGAATTACTATAACGGACAAAATCCAAAAGAAAAAAGCTGGACGGCAGTTTTTCTGTGGCTAAGGATGGCTATCTTTTTATAAAGAGCAGAGTAGACAACTATCATTGGAGCAAAAGTACGAAAAAACTTCGTCTGGAATGAATGTTATTTCAAAAAAGGAACTCTTGTTTTACTTGATATTTACGGTACCGATCATGATTCTCATATTTGGGATCATCCAAATCAATTCCAGCCGGAACGTTTTCAAAATTGGGAAGGCGGACTGTTTGATTTTATACCTCAGGGTGTCGGCGACCCAGCCAAGGGGCATCGCTGTCCAGGGAAAGGGATAACCATCGAAGCTATGAAAGCCAACATAATCTTTTTAGTAAATCAAATTGAGTACGATGTTTCGGCTCAGGATTTAAGCTACAGTTTGGGAAGAATGCCTGCCCTTCCCAAAAGTGGATTTATAATAAGCAATTTTCGTTATAAACAATGACGCATCCACGTGGAATCTTTCTGAAAGTAAAGGGAATAATGAATCCTGGACTTGTTGAAAAGAGGTGATTTTAAAATGGGAATCGTGAGTACGGCAACCGACAAAAATCAAAATTGTATAGACTCTTGTAACAGATGTGCACAGGCCTGCATGGAATGCATGGATCTTTGTTTGAAAGAACCCGATGTAAATGCACGTAAGGAGTGTATCACCACACTTAATGAATGCGCCTACATCTGCAAAGAGGCTTCTTCATTTATGTCCATGAATACCAAGCACGCTACAGATTTATGTAAACCATGCGAAACGATCTGCAACGAGTGTGCTCAGGAATGCAGTATGTTCAAGGACACACATTGTCAAAAATGCGCTGCTGAGTGCAAAAGTTGCGCTGACGAGTGTGGAATGATGGCTGGTATGTGATTTTCTTATGACATGAAATCCGTATGGAAATTCCATACGGATTATTTTTTTCTAATTGGGTCTACATACGATCTTCACACCGATAAGATAGAATACTGTCATCAACTGAAAGGAGTTGTATTTATGAATTGCTGTAATCACAATAATGATAATAAAAACAATAACTCCCATAAGGGTCGTATATCCCACATGTGGATGATGGCGCTGTGCTGTGGTGCTCCATTGCTTATCATTATTCTTATTTCTGTCTTCGGAGCGAACTTTCCGGCTATTCGATCCGCTATACTTCCTGTTCTGCCGTTTATCTGCCCGATTATGATGGTTGTCATGATGCCAATGATGTTTATGCAACACAATCATAACTGCAATAAAGAGGAAGGAATTACTGATGAATCCAAAGAAAACAATCTGAAGGACAATAAGTAACTTTAAATAAACAAATTGGGCCCGAAGTTCAATCTCCGGGTCCTTTTTGCCATTAAACTGTATTGGGTATCATGGACCAATACTTCAACATTTTCTATCATTTTTCCATAACAGCTCCGTACCTTTGAACCTGAAAATGAATTCTGTGGCAGAACGTACAATCAGGCAATCCACGGTCGCATTCCATAAGTTTTCATCAAACTCTGTCAGCAGATTTTTCTGTGCTTGAAGCGTCTGCATAAACGCCTCAATATTTTCACGTTTTGTGCGCCGGTTGGCAATCTGAGTATTGGTCTCTTTGAGATATCGCTTGGTGTTTTCATATCGCTCAACCAACGAATCATATCGTAGCTGATAATCTGCTTGGTCCAGCGCAGACTGCGCATTTTCATTTACGGCCTGTCGCATCAGTTCTATCACCACATCACATTCGCCCTGAATGGCCTGTGCTTCTTTTTCGAGAGCCGTGTTATCGGTCAAATCGGCAATGATGTCTTCATATGCGGCGAAAATGCTGTCTCGTTCTGCTATCAGGTTATTAAAAGCATCTACAAAAAGGGCTTTCAACTCGTCTTCATAAAAATGGGGCGTGGTACACTTCATTCCGTTCTTGAACTTCGAATTGCACTGCCAGATAATGCGCCGGTATTTTGATGTGCTGTGCCATACCTTGCTGCCATATACCCCGCCACAGTCGCCGCAGATGATTCGGCTGGAAAAGCAGCTTGAGCTGCTGGTATACCGCATTCCTTTTCGTTTTTCCAGTTCGGACTGTACGAGGTCAAATACCTCTCTTGATACAATCGCAGGATTGCTGTTGGTTACATAATATTGCGGGACCTCACCCTCATTAACTTTTCGCTTCTTGGTCAAAAAATCAACTGTGAAGCCTTTTTGCAGAATAGCGTCTCCTTTGTACTTTTCATTTGTGAGGATGCTCTGAACTACGCTAGACTGCCAGTTCCTTTTGCCGCCCGGTGTTGGAATATTCTCCGCCGTGAGATATCTGGCAATTGCCGACGGCGATTTGCCGTCAAGAAACATCTGATAGATCGAACGTACAACAGCGGCTTCTTTTTCAACGATTTGTGGACTACCGTCCTCACCACGCTCATAACCGAGAAACTGCTTGTATGGCATGGAGACTTTTCCATCGGCAAAACGTTTTCTCTGACCCCAAGTAACATTTTCTGATAAGCTCCTACTTTCTTCTTGCGCCAAAGAACTCATAATCGTTATAAACAGCTCACCCTTGCTGTCCAGCGTATGTATATTTTCCTTTTCGAAATATACTTCCACACCTTTTTCTTTTAGTTGCCGGACCGTGGTCAGCGTATCGACGGTATTCCGGGCAAACCGGGAAATCGATTTTGTGAGGATAAGGTCTATTTTCCCGCTGAGCGCATCGGAAATCATGTGTTTGAAGCCATCCCGGTTCTTTGTACTGGTGCCGGAAATGCCTTCGTCGGTGTAAACATTAACGAACTCCCATTCGTCGTTTTCTTGAATGTGCCGAGTGTAATAATCAACCTGCGCTTCATAACTGGTAAGCTGCTCCGCGTTATCGGTCGATACCCGGGCATAGGCGGCCACACGTTTTTGCGCAGCTGTTGCTACAGAATTCGAGCTGTACATTCGTATGGTCGATGGGATTACAGTAACCGATCTCGCCGGATTCATATTGTTTTCTCCCTTCGGGCATATTCTTTTTGACGCTCACTGGCCTGCTTTCTGGCTTCTGCATCCCAGCTTTCACTGCGGGAACGGTCATTCCAAATACGGGATTCAGTATGGCCGTCATTGAAAAGAAATACGAGCTGATTCGGCCCCGGAACCTGAATCCGAGAAATTTGCTGGCAGAAAGCCTCTTCGTCAAACCTCTGCAAGCCTAAAACCTCTACAATTATATTTGAAAGTGTTTCCTCGGGAATCTGCTTTGCGGCACAGGCATTTCTCCCTGAGCGAAGGTAGGTGTTACATTGCCAATTTACCTGCGTTCTGCAAATTTTACGGCGATATGTATTTCCGCAGTTCATACAAACGATTTTTCCGGTTAGCGGATACCGCGCCGGTGTTTCCTTAGAAATATTGCTTTTTCGGCGCTTTGTTTCAATGAGCGCCTGTACTCTCTCGAAAGTTTCCAAATCAATTATGGATTTATGAGTTCCTTTCGCGTAAAACATGGGAAGTTCGCCACAATTGCGGACTTCTTTTTTTGTAAGATGGTCAGCGACAAACGCCTTTTGCAGCAAGGCATTTCCTGTATACTTCTCATTTTTTAGAATTTCCATCACCCGGCTGGCATTCCATTCACCGCCGTATAATCTCGGTATGCCCATACTGGAGAGCTTTTTTGCAATTTTGTCCATGCCTTTTCCAGCCAGATAATCTCGAAAAACCATCCGTACAATTTCAGCCTGTTGGGAGTCAATTTCAACATTTCCTTTATATATGCGATACCCAAACAAAAAACGCCAGTTAGCGGGTTCACCGGCCTGAAAACGCTTGCGTATCCGCCATTTGCAGTTTTCACTGACGGAGCGGCTTTCTTCCTGCGCAAAAGAAGCGAGGATAGAAAGCATCAGCTCCCCATCCCCGCTTATTGAATGCAGGTTCTCTTTTTCGAAATAAACATCAATTCCAAGGCCTTTCAGTTCCCGCACCGCTTCCAGTAAGGTCAGCGTATTTCTTGCAAATCGGGAGATGGATTTTGTAAGGACCATCTCCACCTTGCCATCCCGGCAGTCCGCCAAGAGCCGCTGAAATTCAACCCGGCCTTCTTTTGTTCCGGTTAACGCCTCATCGGCATAAACGCCGACATATTCCCAGCCAGAGTGCTTTTGAATATAATCGCTGTAATAACTAACCTGCGCTGAAAGAGAGTGGAGCATGGCATCTTTTCCGCTCGATACCCTCGCATAAGCCGCGACCCGCATCTTTTTCGGCAAAACAACGCCTGCAGGATTTATTTTTGTTACGATTCGTTCCATATGATTTCCCCCTTCGCAGGTTGTATATTACCTCTGAATTGCGATTGTATCAAGTTGTTTTCGAACGTAAACCTTCTCGGACCGGATGGAATTTTTCCATAAGTTTTGTATCAATCGCCCGAAAATCAGATTCATCAATAACGCCCTGCGAAAGCATTGATTTTGCAATGGACAAGGCTAAGAAATACCGCTTTTCCCGATGAAACTGCTCATTTGTCATGTTTATGTCCCCGCTTTCCCGAAACGATCGGAAATATAGCAGGCGTGGCAGCAGTACTTTCTGTCAACACTGTAGGTCTGAAATTCTCTGCCACAGGCGAGGCAAACCTGTTTTGCGGCACCCTTTTTATTCACTTCCCCACGATGTTCATTCCACCATTTCAGGCGGCACTGATCCGAGCAAAACTGTTTCGGCTTTTTCTTTAATATATAATGTAAGGATTTTCCGCATTGCTTGCAAGATTGGCTGACGGAATCCGTCTTTCCAATATCCGCTGATCGGAGCTGATTACGGCTGCAAAAGCTTTTGACAGTACCTTCCGGTAAACCGAGCTTTTCGGCGATCTGTGTGTAATTTATACCCGCAAGGCGAAGCTGGCGCACCGCGCTTTTTTCTTCATTTGTCATATTGTTCCCCCAAAAACAAAAAATGGAGCAGTCCCGAAGGACCGCCCCATTGGCTAGTTTATATTTTTACTATTTTGACGGCAACTCCGTACTATCGTCCAATGCTCCATCCTCACCCGCCTTTGGCAGTTCATCTCCTGCCTTGCTCTCCACCTGGGATTTCAGACTGCCAACAAGTTTGAGCAGAAAAGGAGGAAGAGCGACTCCAATGTCGCTGATGTTTTCCAAAATGCTGATAATCTCATTGCAGATCAGCCATACGGCTACCAGCGACGCCACAGCGTAACCGAACGATAAAGTAATGCCAGCCTGTTGTGCCGCATATGTAATCAGACAGTCGATAATTGCCCCAACTCCGACCAGCAACCACATGCACACCTTTTTGGCAATTCCCTGAAATCCCCGGTAAGAGCTAATTTTTTGGTTCCGGTACTTTGCTGCAGCAAGGCCGGTGCCGTAATCCGCAATGTTTACCAAAACCAGCAGCATCATCGGAATAGCCAAAATTCCCAGCCACGCGGAAAGCGCGGTAAACACCGCGATAAAGGTTGCTTTTAATTTATCCATTTGTTTTTCCTCCAATTTCTCACTTTATACGAACTACAAATTGCTTCACGCCGTTGACATAGATTCCGGCGGCAGAGCCTGATTTGCCGAACCCAACTAGATAGAAAAAACTGTCATTTCCACTGCGGTATCGGGGCAGCAATGCAGCGACTCCCTGCGTACCGATCACAGCCGTCGGGACCTGCGGAGCAGTCACTTTGAGCTGGTAGGCCTGTCCCTGTGTAAGAGTAATGTCGGTCGTGGTGTCGCATTGGAACGTTGGCTTCGGAAAGCCATTGTACCCACCAGCGCGAATGATCGTTGGATAATCCTTGAATGCCATGTCCATATCAACGGCCCCGATGATACCCGAAACTATACCCCCACTTTGGGTTTGCTGAATACCGCACGGAAAATCAGGGCCGCCGGAGTAGTCCGCCAGCCAGACATCGTAAGCCTTTGTGGTGGCAGCGCTAAATTTCCCTGACCGGATAAAGTCACAGTTGGTGTAGAGATTTACAAACCACCCTTCCTTTTTCATAGCATCCAGAAATGTGTGTGCAATGCCATCAATGAGGTTGTTGCTCGGATTGATGCCCTGTTTTTGTGCGTAGGCGATGCTGTCGTATTCATAGTCGAACGCGACGGGGAAAGTGAGTTTACCCTTGTACGGCGCGAGAATTTGGCTGAAAACCGCTGCTTCCTTTGCAGCGTCCAGTACCGACACGGCGTAACTGAACCAATACGCGCCCACCGCAAGTCCACGGGAAAGCGCTCCTTTCACATTGGTATCGAACATCGGGTCTTTCTGCGAAATGTCGTTCCCGTACCCGGCCCGAACAAGGACGAAGTCGATACCGCTTACCTTGCTCCAGTCGATTGTGCCTTGAAATTTGCTGACGTCAATGCCTTTCAGTTGTCCCATTTTCTGCTCCTTTTCATTAATAGATTGCGATATATTGAATTCCCCAGTTCACTCCTGATGAAGTAACCGCGTTTGTGATTTTTACCGTGAACCCGGTTGTGCTGACAGATTTCACGATGCAGTAGCCGAATCCGTTTGTATTAAAAGCAGTCGTAACAACCGGTATCGATGGAAGCGTTGTGCCGAAACTGATGTTGATATCTGCTGAATAATAGATTGAGCCATAAGCCGTCTGCGTAGCCGCCGTACCGGAAGCCGAACCTTTCAAGATGTGCAATCCGCCCACAGTGTCGGCGCTCGGATGGTAGCCATCGCTGTAGGTTTTAGAGCCGGAAATGTAAACGTCGCCACTCACGCCAACATTGGGAGTTTAGATATCGCAATCTATTAATGAAAAGGAGCAGAAAATGGGACAACTGAAAGGCATTGACGTCAGCAAATTTCAAGGCACAATCGACTGGAGC
>DATALZ010000060.1:0-2500 GCA_036260805.1 Caproicibacter sp. | reverse complement strand
ACGAGCATCTTTACTCGTACTGCAATTTCGCCGAGTTTATGGTTGAGACAGCGGGGAAGTCGTTACTCCATTCGTGCAGGTCGGAACTTACCCGACAAGGAATTTCGCTACCTTAGGATGGTTATAGTTACCACCGCCGTTTACTGGGGCTTAAATTCTCAGCTTCGCCTTGCGGCTAACCGGTCCTCTTAACCTTCCAGCACCGGGCAGGAGTCAGTCCGTATACATCGTCTTGCGACTTCGCACGGACCTGTGTTTTTAGTAAACAGTCGCTTCCCCCTGGTCTCTGCGGCCCCGATCCCCTCCGGACAGCGTGTGTCCATCAAGGTTGGGGCCCCCCTTCTCCCGAAGTTACGGGGGCATTTTGCCGAGTTCCTTAACCATAATTCTCTCGATCGCCTTAGTATTCTCTACCTGATCACCTGTGTCGGTTTGGGGTACGGGCGGCTAAAACCTCGCGTCGATGCTTTTCTCGGCAGCATAGGATCACCAAATCCCCCCATACGGGGGTCCCATCGGGTCTCAGGCATCATGAACGGCGGATTTGCCTACCGTTCGCCCTACATCCTTAGACCGGGACAACCATCGCCCGGCTTGGCTACCTTCCTGCGTCACACCTGTTAATACGCTTGCCTCCCAGGATCAGGTCCCGCGCTCCACCAAAACCCACACACCCCGAAGGGTGCTAGGGCAGGTTTCGGGCGGTTAGTGTCCCCTGTTCAGCATGGGCGGTTTTTCGCCGGTACGGGAATATCAACCCGTTGTCCATCGACTACGCCTGTCGGCCTCGCCTTAGGTCCCGACTTACCCAGGGCAGATTAGCTTGACCCTGGAACCCTTGATCATTCGGCGGACGGGTTTCTCACCCGTCTTTCGCTACTCATGCCTGCATTCTCACTCGTGTAGGCTCCACCGCTGGTTTACACCGCGACTTCACTGCCCACACGACGCTCCCCTACCACTCCAGACGCCTGAACCACAAGGGCTTGGCTATTGTCTGAAATCCACAACTTCGGCGGTGTACTTGAGCCCCGCTACATTGTCGGCGCGGAATCACTTGACCAGTGAGCTATTACGCACTCTTTTAAGGATGGCTGCTTCTAAGCCAACCTCCTGGTTGTCTTCGCAACTCCACATCCTTTCCCACTTAGCACACGCTTAGGGGCCTTAGTTGGTGGTCTGGGCTGTTTCCCTCTCGACTATGAAGCTTATCCCCCACAGTCTCACTGCTGCGCTCTCACTTACCGGCATTCGGAGTTTGGCTGACGTCAGTAACCTTGTAGGGCCCATTAGCCATCCAGTAGCTCTACCTCCGGTAAGAAACACGCAACGCTGCACCTAAATGCATTTCGGGGAGAACCAGCTATCACGAAGTTTGATTGGCCTTTCACCCCTACCCACAGCTCATCCCCTCCATTTTCAACTGAAGTGGGTTCGGTCCTCCACGACGTCTTACCGTCGCTTCAACCTGGCCATGGGTAGATCACTTCGCTTCGGGTCTAGATCACGCCACTGCAACGCCCTATTCAGACTCGCTTTCGCTACGGCTTCCCCACACGGGTTAACCTCGCGACGTAACACTAACTCGCAGGCTCATTCTTCAAAAGGCACGCCGTCACCACAACACAGCAAGCTGCGATGGCTCCGACGGATTGTAAGCACACGGTTTCAGGTACTGTTTCACTCCCCTCCCGGGGTACTTTTCACCTTTCCCTCACGGTACTGGTCCGCTATCGGTCATTAGGGAGTATTTAGGCTTATCAGGTGGTCCTGACAGATTCGCACGGGATTTCTCGGGCCCCGTGCTACTTGGGATACTTCACCAGGCGGTGCACAACATTTCGGTTACGGGGCTCACACCCTCTACGGCCGGCCTTTCAAGACCGTTCACCTATGCCTGCACTCTCACCTTCCCAGCCCGGCAGAGCTGGAGTGGGAAGTCCCACAACCCCGACCATGCAACGCCCGCCGGCTATCACACATGGAACGGTTTAGCCTGATCCGCGTTCGCTCGCCACTACTGACGGAATCACTATTGTTTTCTCTTCCTGCGGGTACTGAGATGTTTCACTTCCCCGCGTTCCCTCCACGCACCCTATGTGTTCAGATGCGGGTCACCAGGCAGCTCGCGCCCCTGGCGGGGTTTCCCCATTCGGACACCCTGGGATCACAGTCCGGTTATCGACTCCCCCAGGCTTATCGCAGATTCCTACGTCCTTCTTCGGCTCCTAATGCCAAGGCATCCACCGTGTGCTCTTAAAAACTTGACCACAAAAGATCAAAAAAACGCTATTTTCGAGAGAACCACAGAAACCACCACCACACCCCAAAGGGCACAGTGACAGATCCAGGTTCATATTCTTGGAAATTGCTTCTTTATAAAAGATGCTCGCGTCCACTATGTAGTTCTCAAACAACAACCCCGTACCACACACCCCACACACATCACATGCGCGCTCGGTGCAGCCAGGAAACCAGAAACAAACAAACCCACACCACC
>DATALZ010000058.1:0-1651 GCA_036260805.1 Caproicibacter sp. | reverse complement strand
TGTGTGTTTATGTGTGTGTGGGAACCGCGGAGACCTACGATCTATCATGCATGTCTATGACAGTTTGTCCAACAACCAATCAAGGTATTGTCTGTGTGTATGTGTGGGTGTGTGTGTGTGTGTGTTGATTGATTCTCTCTCTCTCTCTGTCGTCTCTCTCCTTTTGTTCTCTCCTCTTTATTGCCTCTCGGTGCATCTCTCTCTCTCTCTCTTCTCTTATTCGTTCGTTCCTTTGCTTTGTAGAACGCCGTGTTTGGTGATTTGATTGAGTTAATTTTGATACAAGTCCAGAAGCAAAAGATCGATGTGGAGAAGGCGATGCTTGCGCTCGACCATCTGATGCGCGCAAATGGTATGTCTCCACACAAACGTATACACACGCCCGCACACAAACACACACACATACACACACACAAACAGGCACATACAAGCGATATATATACACACACATACACGTACACACACATAGAAACACTCACACATACACACACTCACAAACACACGCTCTCACACGCACGTA
Source organism: Caproicibacter sp. (assembly GCA_036260805.1). Lineage (GTDB taxonomy): Bacteria > Bacillota > Clostridia > Oscillospirales > Acutalibacteraceae > Thermocaproicibacter. The sequence goes on along the minus strand of DATALZ010000058.1, from coordinate 1,131 downwards.
GAACTGAATTTCCAAATCCTTGCACTCGTTCCCGCCGTTTTCTTGAGTGGGTTCGGTGTCGCGTTGGTTGGTTCGTGGTTTTATAGAAAATACAGCCAAGTAAAAGCATATCGTGTGTTGCGAACACAAATAAGAGGTACAAAAGAGAGAGACAGAGACAGAGAGGTACAAAGAGAGAGAGACAGAGACAGAGAGAGAGACAGAGAGAGACAGAGAGAGACAGAGAGAGAGAGATGAACAAAAAGAGAGGTGCATTGGTTGGTTCGTGGTGTTATGGAAAATACAGCCAAGTAAAAGCATATCGTGTGTTGCGAACACAAATAAGCAGTACAGAGAGACAGAGAGACAGAGAGAAAGGGAGAGAGGAGACAGAGAGACAGAGAGACAGAGACAGAGAGAGAGAGAGAACAACAAGAGGCATGCATACTCTGGCACACACCAACACAAACACACACACACACACACACTCACAAACACACAAACACTCCACACATACGCACACAAACACACACGCACATGCAGATGTGTCTCGTTTGTTGACATTGAGCATGGAGCGTGAATATCTGACGTTGGAGGAGTCTGGATTATTGCTTGTTCTTCTGGACCGCGTACGCGCGCAAACGAGGGGTAACACTTACACACAACAATCACCCACATTAACACACACACACACACACACACACACACACACAGACACATACACACATAGACACACAAACACACAGACACACAGACACAGACACACACACACACACACACACACACACACACACACACACACACACACACACAGAACTGCCCAAAAAGCAACGCCGATATTTTGTTCAAGATCTTCATGACTTGGAATCTGAAACACTAACCATACAACAGAGACAACACACCGTAGATAGGATGTACAGGTGCGTGCATGTTTGTGTTTTTGTGTTTTTGTGTTTGTGTTTGTGTTTGTGTGTGTGTATGCATGTTTGTGTGTGCATGTGTGTGTGTGTCTGTGTGTTTATGTGTGTGTGGGAACCGCGGAGACCTACGATCTATCATGCATGTCTATGACAGTTTGTCCAACAACCAATCAAGGTATTGTCTGTGTGTATGTGTGGGTGTGTGTGTGTGTGTGTTGATTGATTCTCTCTC
>DATALZ010000047.1:0-15499 GCA_036260805.1 Caproicibacter sp. | reverse complement strand
GGTATCAAGTCTCCAACAGGAAAGAATCGCTGGAGTAAGAGAACTATTGATACAATATTAAGCAATGAGAAATATATGGGCAATGTACATGTGTTAAAAACTTACGGTGATGAATATCCCAATACTAAACGTCATGCAAACAGGGATCAAACAACACAATATAAGCTTCTAAATGGTCATCCAGCCATTATCTCTGAAGAGCAATTTAATATGGTTCAAGCTGAAAAAGCGCGCCGGAGCAATATACAGATAGACGAGAATGGTACTGTGCGAAAAAGTACTCATTACAGTATGAAGAGCCCAGAAAACTCAATTAAATAAAATTGCCAGACGTAACGGGTAAAAGTCCAGAAAAGCTCAGTATTACTGGGATTTCCTGGACTTTTAGTATAATGAAAAATATAATTTTATTGAATGGATTTGCATACCAAATCTAGCATAGATGAGTAGTCAATAATATTAGTTGAGTAGGCTAAGTATATCTTTTATCGTCATGTTGCAGCACTATATCGGAAGTAATTCAGTAATTTTGCCTATTTTATTAGCATTATGGAACATATTGGTTTCATGCACACCCCTGTCACCCATTATTTGCTAAAATGCACACCCCTTAGAGGTGTGCATTTATTGTTATAAGGCTTTATATCGTACCCCAACAAGCCATATATCTATCGTTTTTTGGGGACACGTACTATAGTGGAAAAGCTCAAAAAAGCCAGTAAAATAGCCATAAAAACAAAGAAGCCACCTTTTTCAAGGTGGCTTGCATTGTATCAAAATTGATTAAGGGATTTGTCATGATTAGGCTAAACTTCAATTTTGATACAATAAATCTTCTCACGTACTTGTCCTTGATTTAATACAAATGTATAGTAGTATTTAACACAATCAGCAAATGCCTGTAATGAGTTTGAATACAATCTTAACAAACGTTTAGTATTGAAAGGATCTAGCACATGGCCAGAAAAGTAACAATAATAAATCAATACCTTCCGATATTAAAAACTAAAGTAGCCGTATACTGCAGGGTAAGCACTGCTGATGAAGATCAAGCCCAGAGCCTTGATAACCAAATTACATATTACAAGGATATGGTAAGTCACCATTTTGACTGGGAACTTGTAAATATTTATTTTGATGTAAAGTCAGGAAAAAGTACGACTGGTCGAGCTGAATTCAAGAAGATGCTTGCTGACTGCTTCAGCAATAAAATAGACCTCATAATTACTAAATCAATTAGCCGTTTTGGGCGGAACACTGTTGACGTTATGGACGCAATTAATAAACTCGCCGATCATAGTGTTGATGTATTCTTTGAGGCGGAAAATATCCATACTAGAGAAGTCGGATATTCATTTTTAATACCGCTTTTGGAAGCAACGGCTCAAGCAGAGTCAGAAGCAAGGAGCGAAAATATAAAATGGGGTATTCGTCGCAGTCTTGAAAAAACGGATTCCAAATTGTACCGCCGCAGTTGTCTGGGATATCGACAAAGCAAGAGCGGTGATTTAGTCATCGATGAAACAGAAGCGGAAATAGTTCGTAAGGTTTTTGCTTTATATCTTAAAGGATACAGTATCATCGCAATTATACGAGAATTGGAAGACCAAGGTATCAAGTCTCCAACAGGAAAGAATCGCTGGAGTAAGAGAACTATTGATACAATATTAAGCAATGAGAAATATATGGGCAATGTACATGTGTTAAAAACTTACGGTGATGAATACCCCAATAGTAAACGTCATGCAAACAGGGATCAAACAACACAATATAAGCTACTAAATGGTCATCCAGCCATTATCTCCGAAGAGCAATTTAATATGGTTCAAGCTGAAAAATCGCGCCGGAGCAATATACAAATAGACGAGAACGGAACTGTGCGAAAAAGTACTCATTACAGTATGAAGGGCCCAGAAAACTCAATTAAATAAAATTGTCAGGCACAATAGGTCAAAGTCCAGAAAAGCTCAGCATTACTGGGATTTTCTGAACTTTTGGCATAAATGAAAAATATAATTTTATTGAGTGGATTTGCATACCAAATCTAGTATAGATGAGTAGGCAACGAGGTTAGTTAAGTAGGCTAAGCATATCTTTCATCGTCATGTTGCAGCACTATATCGGAAGTAATTCAGTAATTTTGCCTATTTTATTAGCATTATGGAACATATTGGTTTCATGCACACCCCTATCTCCCATTATTTGCTAAAATGCACACCCCTTAGAGGTGTGCATTTATTGTTATAAGGCTTTAATCGTACCCCAACAAGCCATATATCTATCGTTTTTGGGGGACACGTACTAGGAGTGGAAAAGCTCAAAAAAGCCAGTAAAATAGCCACAAAAACAACGAAACCACCTTTTTCAAGGTGGCTTCCATTGTATCAAAACTGATTAAGGGATTTGGTGGACCTGAAGAGATTCGAACTCTCGACCTCTCGGATGCGAACCGAACGCTCTCCCAGCTGAGCTACAGGCCCAGATTTTGTGGCTTTTCATTCCCGCAACGTGTAATATTATACCACGCTGTGGGAATGAATGCAAGAAAAATCTCGAATCAAAGCCACGAATGATTAATTTTTATATAAACCGTTTTCACAATCTGCGCTAATAAAATATAGGAAAGAATAATTATCGCTAGCCACCCAAAATATATGGTCGGTAGTGCATGAAAACCGACCGAGACGCCAAGAGGCGTAAAGGGGATTAAAATGCCAATCGCCATAATAATCGTCGTCAACGTTACGACCGGTACTGCAGCACGACTCTGAATAAAGGGAATCTTTGGCGTGCGGATCAGGTGGATAATCAATGTCTGCGAAAGTAAACTCTCAATAAACCAGCCTGTATTAAACAACGCAACCAACGCCGGATTGGCGGCCGTATTACATCCAAATACAAACCACATTACCAAAAAAGTTGCAATATCAAATACAGAACTGACAGGCCCGATCCAAATCATAAACTTACCGATTCCAGATGCATCCCACTTTCTGGGGACACGCAGGTAATCATCGTCCATATTATCCCACGGAATGGATATCTGAGAAATATTGTACAGCAAGTCAAGAAGAAGGATCTGTACTGGCATCATCGGCATGAACGGAAGAAAAGCACTCGCTACCAGCACAGACAGCATATTGCCAAAATTTGAACTGACCGTCATTTTGATATACTTAATGATATTGCCGAAAATCTTTCTGCCTTCAACAACGCCGTGTTCCAAAACGTTCAGGTCTTTTTCAAGCAGAATTATATCTGCGTTCTCTTTGGCAATATCCACCGCCGTGTCGACTGAAATTCCAACGTCCGCTTTGCTCAGGGCGTGAGCATCGTTGATACCGTCGCCCATAAAGCCGACTGTATGTCCGTTTTCCTGCAATGCGCTGACAACGCGGGCTTTCTGTAGCGGAGAAAGCTTTGCAAAAATCGTCGTATGCTCTGCACGCTTTTTCAATTCGTCATCCTGCATATTTTCCACTTCAGAGCCTAACAGAATCTGATTTGCAGGCAAACCCACCTCGAGGCAGATTTTCTTCGTAACCACTTCATTATCGCCGGTTAGTACCTTAACCTGTACCCCATACCGTTTTAAAGCCTCAATCGCCGTAGCGGCCGATTTTTTCGGTGGATCCAACAAGCCAAGATAACCAACCAGCGTCATTTCGCTTTCATCTTTAATACCGAAAACGCCTTCCGCAGATGGGCTGTCTTTCGACGCCACAGCAATAACGCGCATACCATCTGAGTTAAGCTGACCCGCCATCTGCGTAACTTTCGCTCGGATTTCCCCTGTAAGCGGAACCGTTTCGCCGCCATATTCACAAGAAGAGCAAATCTGAAGAATTTCTTCAACAGCTCCCTTTGTAATCAGCCTTGATTTCCCCTGGCGGTCTTTCAGTACGACGCTCATTCGACGGCGCGAAAAATCAAATGGAATTTCGTCAACTTTTTGATATTCGTTATTCAGGTAGGTGACACTTTCCTCAGCCGCCTTGTCAATTACGGCAAGGTCAATAAGGTTTTTCAGACCTGTCTGAAAATAACTGTTCAGATAAGCGTATTGAAGGACGCGAACATCTTCCTCGCCCATTATGTTCAGGTGACGCTCGATTACAATTTCGTCGCGCGTCAACGTACCGGTTTTATCCGTGCAAAGTACGTCCATCGCCCCGAAATTCTGAATGGAATTCAAGTGTTTTACCACAGTTTTCTGGTGTGCCATGCTTACTGCGCCCTTGGCCAGATTGGTGGTAACAATCATCGGCAGCATTTCCGGAGTAAGGCCGATAGCAATTGAAATTGCGTAAAGCAGAGCCTGCAGCCAATCATGTTTGGTTAAGCCGTTAATGAGGAAAACAATCGGCACCATAACGCACATAAAACGGATTAAAAGCCAGCTTACGGAGTTGACGCCGCGGTCAAAGCTGGTTGGCTCCCTCTGGCCGGAAAGCGCCTTTGCCATATTGCCAAAGTAGGTTTTATCGCCCGTAGCCAGAACGACTGCTGTTGCAGAGCCGCTGACAACATTGGTGCCCATGAAACAGATATTTTTTAAATCAAAAAGATTGTTCTCGTCTGCCATCCGATCGGCTACGGCAAATTTTTCCACCATTTCAGATTCGCCGGTAAGTGCGGACTGGCTGACGAACAAGTCTTTGGCTCTCAGGACACGCACATCTGCGGGTATCATATCGCCAGCAGAAAGAACAACGATATCTCCCGGAAGTATATCGGCAATGTTAATTTCTTCCCTGCCGTTTTCTCTTCGAATTACCGTTGCTGTTGTTTTAACCAGTGATCGCAAACCCTCTGCTTCTTTTCCGGACCGAAACTCCTGGAAAAAGCGCAGGCCTCCGCTGATTAAAACCAAGACAATAATGACTAAAACAGCTGAAAGGCTTTTCTCGCCGGGCTTTGCCAGAACATATGAGGTCAAAAAGGAAATGGCGGCAATAACAATGAGCACAAAGGTGAATGGGTTAAGAAATGCTTCCGCAAGCTGAACAAACCAGGGTTTTGGTTTTTCGTGTGTGATTTCGTTGCTGGGGTATTGATCCGAAAGCAGCTCAACATCGACAAAGTCCAAACCTTTTTCGCGTGTTTTCAGCTGTGAAAGAAGAATATACTTTTCCATCTTTGAATATTCCGTCAAAGACTTTGCAATATCCTTTGCTCCGGTAACATTTGTATTTGTCTTATTCTTGTTCATTGATATCACCAACCTTTTACTGCAAGCCAAAAGCTCTTATGGTCTGGCGCAGCTGCATTTCCATTCCTTTTGCAAAAAAAACAAAAGTCTATCCGACTTTTCTTCCACAAAGCAAAATCCCCCGCCGATTTGTGGAATGGCGAGGGACAATGAAATATTATCGGATTCTACATTTCTGCTAATTCTTGATATACGCCGCTGTGCGGTCTTCCAGATCGGGAATAAGGTTTGGAAGCGCAATCTTCTGTTCAAGATAAGCGGAACCGATTCCCATGGAAGACGTCATCAGGAAAAACAAAGCTGCGGTCTGAATCCAAACAATGGTCACATCCGTAAAACCATGTACCAAAACGGCCGTTAATGCCGCTGCGGACAAAATATTCATATCTCTGCAGATATTATTCCGGAACCTCAAAACCAAAAGCCGAACCTGCATTCCAATATAAACGCAAACCGCGGCCATGCCGACAATTCCAAAATTCAAAAGCGTATCCAATGCCAAATTATGACAATGATAAGTCTTGTAGCCACCATACTGTTCGCAGATCATCTGGTAAGCTGTGGCACCGCGGCCGAAGATCGGGGTCTGCTCAATTGCCTTTATCGACGCGCCCCAGATAGAAAGCCTTTGCGCAACGGTTGTTTCAAGAGCATCGGAACTTCTCGGCATAAGCGTTGGGAAAAATACAAATACGGCAACACAGGCGAAGATTGCAGCAACGAAAACAGCCGTCATTTTCACACGCTTTTTATATGCCAGCATAACAACCACTGCGCTGAGCATAGCCAAGAAAGAAGAGCAGCTTGCCGTAAGATAAAGCCCAATTAAATTCAGGCCGATGACTGCCGCATAAAAATTGATATGATCCGGATTGGTAAAAATGCGGTATAAGGCTATGATAACAACAAATTCGATGATCATTCCATAATAGTTTGCGTTGGTGAAAAAGGAAACAGGGCGATAATTTGGAGTAGCCGCATAGGTAATCGCTTTCTGAATCACCGCAGCCAAAACGCACCAGAGGCTGCCAACGCAGGCGGTATCCATAGCCTGACGGAATAACTGCCTTGTCATAACGCTGCGCAAAAACAGCCCGCAGGTTACTACGGCATAAATCAGAATGGAATAAGCCATTCCTTTGTAGTTGTTATAAATCGCAGCGACAAAAAAAGATACTGCAAGAAAACCGAAAATCAGTTTTGTATAAGGTGCGCTGAACGCTTTCGTACGGATACGATATTTTACCATCGTCATAAATGCGATGCAGGATACGGCTGCAAGGCTGAAATAAAACGGTAAAAATATGGATATTGTAAAAAGCAGTACCGCGGTGCGGTTTATATCAATTGAAGACAGATCTTTCTTATTCAGCAAGAAAGAACGAACAGCCTGAACGATGAGAGCCATCCCCTTCCTAAACTTTGAGCAGGTAAAACAACTTTTACTTCGCCCAGATGACAATTATATCACAACGGGCAAATGAAACAAGATAAATTCTTTCTTAAAGTAACAGGGAAACAGGATGAAATTTGTCTATATTGCTGAAAATAATGAACGCATTTTGAATTGATTCAAAGAAAATCTTTATTATTCATCGCAAATCGTATATACTTAAGTTATTTTAGTAATTCGCTAGTTTTGTTTATCAATTTAAGCAGATTCATAAAGCAAATATAAAATACAAATGGAGAATTTAAAATGACCGAAAAGCCACAGACATATTTTGAGCGATTTAACCCGGACTATGTATCCGGACTGACGGATCAGCAGGCTGCTCAGAGAGTCCGCCAGGGACTTGTAAACGGTTCCGACCAGATTAAAACAAAATCAATCCCTTTGATTATCCGGGATAATCTAATTACTTTTTTTAACATTTTAAATGTTATTCTAGCCGCACTGGTGCTTTCTGTTGGTTCCTATAAAAACCTTTTGTTTATGGGCGTTATCATCTGCAATACCCTCATTGGAATTATTCAGGAAATAAAAGCAAAAAAGACGATTGATAATCTTTCACTGATTACGGCCCCAAAGGCTCATGTTGTTCGTTCCGGTACGGAAAGCAATATTGCGGTCAGTGACATCGTGCTGGATGATGTAATTCTGCTTTCCACTGGGAACCAGATTCCCGCGGACTGCATTGTGCTGGACGGTCAGTGTGAGGCGGACGAGTCCCTGCTGACCGGAGAATCTGACCCGGTTTTCAAGAACTGTGGAGACAGCCTTTTAAGCGGTGGATTTATCGTAAGCGGGAAATGCCGTGCTAAGGTTGAGCATGTGGGGCAGGAGAATTACGCCTCAAAAATCGCGGCAAGCGCAAAATACCTGAAAAAACCAAATTCGGAAATTATGAAATGGATCAATCTGATTATTAAATTCATCGGCTTTTCCATCATTCCAATTGGTGCAATGCTCTTTTACAAACAGATTTTCGTTTCTGGGCAAAATTATAAATCGGCAATCGTCAGCACGGTGGCCGCACTAATCGGCATGATTCCGGAAGGACTTGTCCTTTTGACAAGCGTAGTGCTTGCCGTCGGAGTAATCCGCCTTTCGCGGCACAAAGCTCTTGTACAGGAACTTTATTCCATAGAAACGCTTGCCCGCGTGGATACCCTGTGCCTCGATAAGACCGGAACCATCACCGAAGGCAGCATGCAGGTTGACTCAGTTATCCCGCTCTCAAATAAAATGGACAAGAAGCAGATTGAAGACGCCCTTGCGGCGATTGCGGCTTCTCTAAATGACGGAACGCCCACCATGAATGCGGTGAAGGATGCCTTCCCGCATCCTCCGAAATGGAAATGCGACAAGGAAGTCCCTTTCTCTTCCGCACGAAAATGGAGCGGAGCCGGATTTGGAGACAGCGGTGCATATGTTCTTGGCGCCGGCGAATTCATCCTGCGGGAACGCTTTGATGAAATACGGCCGGAAGCGGAAAAATACGCAAAGCTTGGGCAGAGGGTACTGCTGCTTGCAGATGTGAAGAATATATCGGCAGACGGTATTGATCCTTCGGATGCAACACCGGTTGCACTTGTCTTGTTAAGCGACAAAATCCGCAAAAATGCGCGTAAAACGCTGGAATATTTCGACGATCAGGGTGTAACGCTTAAAGTTATCTCAGGAGACAACCCCGCTACTGTATCCTATATAGCAAAAAAAGCGGGGTTGAATCACGCCGAACGATATATTGACGCATCCACGCTGAAAAGCTATGGAGAAATTCAAGCCGCAGTGGAGAAATACACCGTCTTCGGACGCGTTACCCCGAAACAGAAGCTGGAACTGGTAAAAGCTCTGAAAGAAAAGAAGCATACGGTGGCTATGACGGGAGACGGTGTAAACGACGTTCCGGCACTGAAGGAAAGCGACTGCAGCATTGCAATGGCATCCGGCAGCGATGCGGCCCGCACCGTATCCAACGTCGTTTTGCTGGACTCCGATTTTGCTAGCATGCCCAGAATTGTAAACGAAGGGCGACGTTCCATCAACAATCTGCAGCGTTCCGCTTCGCTGTTTCTGGTGAAAGCTATTTTCTCGGCGCTAATCGCCGTAATGTTCATTTTTCTGACCTGCAACTATCCGTTTCAGCCGATACAGTTTACGCTGATCAATGCGGTCTCCATTGGGATTCCGTCGTTCTTCCTCGCTCTGGAGCCTAACCGCGACCGGATTCACGGAAAATTCATTGTAAATGTCATGGAAAAATCACTGCCGGGAGCCCTAACCCTGACTATAAATATTGCGGTACTGGCGGCAATTTGCCTGTTCTTCTCATTCTCCGACAAAGAAATCTCCACGCTGGCGGTCATTATTACGGGCTACACCGAACTGCTTGTACTCTTTAAAGTCTGCTACCCGTTCACAATCAACCACAAAATATTATTCGTCTTGATGCTGGCAGGCTTTGTGCTCGCGCTGATCTTCTTCCCCGCATTATTTGAAGTTACACCCATAACGCTGCCAATGCTTTTCATATCTCTGCCGTTAATCCTGCTTGCAACCTGCCTCATGCCGGTTCTGTCGCACTTATTTGATAAAATCATTTTCAAAAAACTAAAGCTGTAAAGTTTAATCGTAGAATTTTTTATGCTCATCCCCTGCCTGCGGCGGGGATGAGCATATTATAATCTCGCAATTCTAAATGGAATTGCTCCAGCACTTTTTTTCGTGAGCGGGTATGCGTAAACGGAATTGTTGTAAAACTGCCATCAAAAATTGCATGTTCGTTTTTTTCGGAAGGGGTTTCTGAACTCTCACATAGCTTACCAGACCGTGAACCTAATCATGTGGTATCCGTAAATCTCCGGATACACATTTTGCTCGTTTCTGCCTTTTCGGAATATGCTGTCACATATCAACCGGTACGTTTATCCCTGTGCGGATAATTGGCACAGCTCCTGCGAAGCAACAGGCTGCTGCCGGAACATGGATGCAGAAACAGCAGAAAGAATTCGTCATACACGGTTCACGCACAAAAAACACAAAGACGCAAACATACGCATACCCACTCTCCATAAAATATATGGCAGAGTGGGTATGTTCATTCCTGAGATATTTTATGTAACGCCTTCCAAATCAAAGGGAGGAATATAGCCTTTGCTGGCGGATTCCATCTCCTGAACATATCCGTCCAGGTTCAAGTTAAACAGATAATCCTGTACTTTCGCATACTCTCGTTTTGTAATGCGGCGGTTAAGCTGCGGATACTCAGATGCCTTTCCACAAGGCACATACTGCGCCATAAGGCTGACAGGAACACCCTGCGGTAAATTTTCCGCAAGCCAGTCCAATACTGCAATGGAATTGCGGGTATGCCCGGGAAGAATAAGATGCCGGACAATTGTGCCTTTCTGCAGAATTCCATTCGAATCGTAAACCGCGGGGCCGGTCTGGCGAACCATCTCAAGAATCGCGGCCTTTGCGGTTTCCACGTAATCCGGCGCTCCGGACAGAGTCGCCGCAAGGGTACTGTCTGCATATTTAAAGTCCGGAAGATAGATATCAATGTGTCCATCCAACATTTTTAAAGTCTCCAGACTTTCATATCCGCCGCAGTTGTACACAACCGGGATTGTGGGTTTCCACAACTTTAGAGCTTCCAGAATTGCAGGGACAAAATGCGTTGGCGTAACCAGATTTATGTTATGTGCACCCTGTTCCGCGAGATTTTGGAAAATTGTTGCCAATTCTTCGGAAGTTAAGGTCTTCCCGACTTGCTTTTCTTTACTTATAGTATAATTCTGGCAAAATATACATCCCAGAGGGCATCCGGTAAAGAACACGGCACCCGAACCCTTTGTTCCGCTGATGCAGGGCTCTTCCCAGAAATGCAGCGCGGCGCGGGCCACCACGGAATCGGCACCCATTCCGCATCTACCATCTCCATGGTCAGCTTCCCGCCTGACGCCGCATTTACGCGGACAGAGCATACATTTTTCTATGGTCATTGTTTAATTCTCCTCGAGCGCCATAAAGGCAGACAGACCGCCGCGCTTTCCTCCGCTTGCGCGGTGCGAAAAGAGCCAGTCTGAATTACATTTAGTACAGATGCCGGAAACCGTAATGGAATTTGCCGGTATTCCCGCTTTCATCAAAATCCGGCGATTCGTTTCCCACAGATCAATATGGTATTTTCCACCGCCGTCTTCGCGAATCAAGTCAGCCGGATTCAACTCCGTAAGGGCGGCAAACGCATCCCGAACGGGAGCATCAACTTCAAAGCAGCAAGGACCTATGGATGGTCCGATCCCGGCAATCAGATCATTAGGCTCACAGCCGAATTCCCGCGTCATTGCCGCAACGGCAACAGAACCGATTTTTGCGGCCGTCCCGCGCCAGCCCGCGTGAACCAGACCAATCGCCTTCTTTTTGGGGTCTAGGAGAAAAATCGGTACGCAGTCCGCATAGTGGGTGACCAGCGTAACACCCGACTCATTCGTTATGAGCCCGTCAACACTGAGCATATCTTTCGGTTTCCAGAATCCGATGCCGCGGTTTTCCTGCGAAACCCTGCGGATAAAGGTGTGATGATCCTGTGATGATGACACGAGAGTGGAAAAATCAAAGCCTGCCGCTTTACAGAACCGGCGGTAATTCTCCGTTACATTTTCATCCGGATCGCCTCGGTGAAAAGCAAGATTCATGGCAGAAAATTCGTCCTTGCTAGCCCCGCCGATTCGTGTGGAAAACGCGTGGCGTACAAATGGATATGCAGAAAAAGACGGAAAAGTAAGGAAACTTACTTCACCGTTCCTTTGAAGCTTCATGTTTTTTGTGTTCCGTTCCATAGTTTCCTCCCAAGCTTTTTTCAAATCTGATTTTATCACAGGACAAAAAGTAACGCAACCTGCACGAGAAAAGGAAAAGCCGCCCGGATTTCGGACGGCTGTGTTTCACCGGTAAATCGTAATAAATTTAATATTAAAGAAATCGCAGACAAGCAAGTCGTCAGAGAGTGCCTGCTGAAGAATGATGTAGTTTGCCCCGACTGCTATTAATTTGCCGGATTTTTCAAGATAGGTATTCGTTCCGACCAAGAACTCTACACGAATACGGTTGCCGATCTGCGTACGGAGAAAGCCATTCAGGTATTCCAGACTTTCCGTCGTAATCGCCTGAGGCTGCGTTATGTCGGTAATCGGAGCGGTTGTCGTCGATGGCATCCCCTGAAGCTGCTGCTGTGCGGTCATCATTGGAGTCTGTGACGCACCCAGCGTTTCCTGGCCGGTTGGAAGCGTGACGGCAGGCTGCTGTGAGTAGCCGGATGTGGATGGAGTATACTGGCTGGCGGAGCGGTTGTCATAGGATGCACTGTAGCCTGCTTTTTGCGAGTTCATCGCGTTCATTCGGAAATTCCTCCTTTAAGTCTGAGCATATTTTTGCGTAGGTATATAGAAGCAGTGCTGGCCGACGCGGTTCTGGATAACACCGACACCGCCAGCCGGGAAATAAGGAACGCAGCTTGGCTTGAACGGATTAAAATAAAACAGTGAATTTGCAAGCGCACCGAGCGTATTATTGGCGATGGCCCAGTCCGCTATTTCGTAATGAATATCCTGAGGGTCCATATTGTATATATTCTGAGGATTATAGCTGCCGCCGAGAGATTCTTTCAAGCAGGTAAACTGACCCTGCTGCTGGATTATGGCACGCATGTTGCCGCCGTTGCTCACCCGAAAGAATTCACCATAAGGGACATTGGTTCGGTTTACGATTACCGTAGCAACCGCCTGCATTCCTGTGTAGCCTTCCCCGCCTGCTTCACACATAAGTAATCTCGCCAATAGTTCGCGAACCGAATATGGCATATTGAAGTCATCTCTTTTCTAATACTAATATCCGATTGAAAAGCATATAAAAATCAAGTCAAAAACCTTCGTTTATGAGTTTTGATGCAGATTTTCATCAATACTTTTATTGGAAATTAGTATAATACAGAATGCTTTTAACAGTATATGCCGCTGATTCTTCAAAGGAACCACCCGGACAGCATAAAAAACCGCAGACCTTTCGGTCTGCGGTTTCAGGATAAGTATTCTGTTTTATTTTACACCCCACAGGACGGGATCTAAGATACTCCGCGGGCCTACCGTGGGATGTTCGTTATGCCTTGCTGCAAATGTCAGCGACCATACGGCTCACAACGGAACCGTCTGCCCTGCCTTTTACCTGAGGCATCAGCGCCTTCATAATACGGCCTCTGTCCTGAGGCACGGCTTTTGCAATACCCAACTCGGCAAGAACGTTTTGCAGCAGCGCCGCAATCTCGTCTTCGCTCAAACCTTTCGGCGCAAATTCTTCCAGTACAGAGAGAGCAAATTTACTTTGTTCAATAATATCGGTTCTGTCCTTCGGCGAGGTTTCCATCGTTTCTTTTGTCTGTTTAATTTCCTTTTGGATTACCGTATTCTCTTCTTCTTCCGTCAAATCGGCATGTTTATCCACCCACTTGGCCTTCAGATCGGAGAGCAGGAGCGACAGCACATCTTTTCTGGCTTTATCGCCGTTTTTCATCGCCTTTACCATTTCGGCGCGTACTTCATCAATTTTAGACATATCTTTAACCATCCTTTCAGGGTATGAAGATGTTATTATTGGCTTTTTGCAGTTACATTCACCGTTGCCATGTAAGTTCCATAAACCCAGCAGCTCGATGAATTACTGATTGAGAAGGTCACAGGCACCTCGGTTTGTCCGGTAAAGTTTTCCTTGCCGGTCATATCCGCATTACCGACTAAATTGGAGTCGGTGAGTTTTGAAACTTCACTGATCGGGCCTACAACCGTAACAGAAAGATTCTTTGTATTCACTTCGGCGGTCTTATCGGCGCCGAGGTTTTTCACTGTAAAACTGGATACCGTCATCTGCTTTGTTGTAACGCTGCCAAGATCGAGCGAAACTCTGGCCGTCGGCACATTGCTCAGGTTCTTGCAAGTTGTCGGCAGATTGATATTCACGTCAAACGCATTGTGAGACGGGCTGATGGTTGAAAAATCGATTGGATCAAGGCTAAACTTGCCATTCATGTTCGCAAGAACATCCTTGGGTCCTGCAACATCAATATCCACCGGTGAAATCTGGATCTGGTTAAAATTAAATCCGGCCGGCTTATTTGTAAATGTAGCAAGCAACGACAATTTTTGTATCGGCAGAACCGGGATAGTGACATCCACTTTTTCCGCGCTGATTTGAAGGTCACCTTTTTCCAGTTTATTGCCGTTTGCATCATAAAGAACAACTGCGGCAGTAAGTTTCTTTGTTTCCGTCAGAGTACTGCTGATCTCGTAATCCAGAGCAACCCGGTTAACCTGTGTGACCTGCTTTTCAGGCCCTGAAATTGTTATGGAATCACTGCTGAGGGTAGGAGTTCCGACAAAATAGGCTTCATTGGCCTGATAACCGGCCTTATACGGAATATCTTTTGGGATATCAAAAGTTTTTTCGCGGTACCTGTCCACAGAAACAAGAACTTGTGACGGAGTAATCTCAGAAACTGAATACTGACTGAAATTGATCTTCTGATTGGTACTCCGTACAGTAAGAGTCAGCGGATAATTGCCGGGCGTTGTGATATCGGAAGGCAGAGATGCTTCCGCCACAAGGTCGCCGGATTTCAGCGCATTTACCGCAAGACTGTTCCCTTTTACATAAACAGTTGCAGTCGTAGGCGACTGATTGAATACCTTCATTCCGTCCTGCTGCGCAGCGCTGGAAAGTGTAACCTTAATCGGCACATCCGTTATTACATGCGGATGGTCCTGTGTATCGTTCGTGATTAACACAGCCCAGAGGATAATGGAAAGAAGAATCGAGAAAAAAATTGCAAATTTATTATTATAAAATAAACGGTTCCAGGCAACCTTTTTTAATTCAGAAGGTTTTTTCACGATTTCTTCCCCCTTTTGAACGAGGAAAGCCAGCTCTGTTTTTTCTCGCTCTGCTCGCCGCTGTCACTCAAAAGACGGGCTTCCAGTTCGCTGCGGAGCGTTTCCCTTGTGTAGTTGCGCGTAATGACTCCGTTTGTAACAACGGAAATCTGCCCTGTTTCTTCAGAAACTACAACAATCACGGCATCTGAATTTTCGCTCATGCCGATGGCGGCTCTGTGCCGTGTGCCCAGCTCGATTGCAACTTTATCGCTTTTGGTGAGAGGCAGGATACAGCCCGCGGCATAGACCATGCCGTCGCGAAGAACCATCGCACCGTCGTGCAGAGGAGCTTTATTGAAAAAGATATTGCAGATGATCGGCGGACTGGGAATCGCATTGACAACGGTTCCGGTATCAATAATGTCGCCGAGTTTTGTTTTCATCTCAAAAACCATTAAGGCGCCGGTTTTCTGCTTTGACATCTGTGCTGCTGCATCCACAACAGCATTGACCGCCCTACGGTTTTGCTTCAGCATCTCATCCGCATCACCGCCGGTAAGCCCCAAAAACCAGCCTTTTTTACCGATTCCGCTTCGGCCGATCTGTTCCAGCGCCCTGCGTAATTCCGGCTGAAAGACAATTAAAAGCGCGATTAAGGAATACTGGAAGAAGTAGGTAAGGATTGTCTCCATCATGTATAGCTGAAGCGCAAAGGAAAGTCCCCATACGATCAGCAGCACTATGATTCCCTTAACGAGCTGACCCGCCCGTGTTTCACGAATCAATTTTATTCCGTTGTAGATAATAAAGGAAACCAGTATGATATCCAATGCATCGGATAACCGAAATTGACGTATCAGCTGGAGAAACCAGTTCCATGCGATTACGATTACATCCATACTTTTTTCCTTTCTT
>DATALZ010000043.1:0-1841 GCA_036260805.1 Caproicibacter sp. | reverse complement strand
CGGACAGGGATCTGTGCAGTCTACAGTATACTGACTGTGTCTAGACATGCATCGCATCCTTGCTCATCAAATCACCAGCCAATAACCCGCACGCTCCTCCTGTCCGTGCGCAACGATTCATATCGATGGCGTCGTTTAGCCTGGCTCGTCGCTGTCGCTGCTGCAGGGTCGTCTGGTTTAGGATCGTGTGTTGAGTTCGTGCTGGGGGATGCGACGCTGTGTGAGGGCGGATGGGGAGGTGGTTTCGATAGGGGGATGAAGTGCAGGGGATGAGGACACAGGCACGGGCTTACCCCACATTTGAAGCTCGATGGGGCGAAGTGCAGGTTACACTGCGAGGATGGATGGGAAGGACGAGGCTGTGGGTGGCATGGAGGAGAGAGGGAGGTTGTAGACGAGGTTGGCGACGAGGCTTTGTTTCGTGGAGAGTTGGGAGGGAGGTGGGAGGAGAGGATAGAAGGGGATGGGAGGAGAGGAGGGGATTCGCGAGGTATGTGCATGTCTCCTCTACTGCCTCTTCTGCGCACTCAATCGCCTCTCCTTGTCCTTCTTGTCCAATATCAAAATATACCACATCCTCTCTCTCCTCCCTGTCCTCCTCCCCATCCATCAACACAATATCAAAATCCACCCACCCACCCATCCTCTCAAAACAGCGACACCTCTCTCTCTCTCTCCACATCACCCACCAGTCCATCCAATCCCCCTCCCAGCCCCCTCCTTCCCCACACTTTCCCCAGACCCACCACCCCACCGCCTCCCCTCTCATTCGTCCATCGAGGTCAAAGCACCCAAAATATCAAAACAGCACTACGACTGGATCTGCAGCTGCAATTAAACTCATGGGACCCACCGAGTTATTCGAGCGCCGCTGGGCCGCTGCTTTGAGAGCGTCGGCGTTGGTGCATGCAAGCCATGAGAGGGGTGAACCCTGGGCCTGGGCTGGTCGTGTTTTCTGGGTACGGTAGGGAGGGAGGGAGGGGCTGAGGCAGGAGGCGTGCTGGGCGATTCGCTGGGAGGAGGTGGATGTTGGTGGTGGTGGTGGTGGTTTCGACTTTGTGTGGATTGTGGAGAGGGGTGGGAAGGGAGGGTTGAGGCAGAGTGAAATGCGAGTTGGTGCGTGGGTTAGGGGAGTTGGCTGGAGGGAGAGGAGGAGGTGTTGGTGCTGGGCCTTGGTGGACTGTTGATTGATTGATTGAGGATGGAAGCGATGGAGGGATGAGAAGGGAGGAGAAGAGGGGAGTGAGTAAATTGCTGAGTATATTGCACTTTATTCTCATCCACACCCTGACTGCGATCGTGGGGGTGAGCTCCCTATCACCATCTATCTCCCTTCTGATCGCAACAGGACGGGAATGGATGAGGATGGTCATCGATACTCTCGCTGCTCTCTTCGACGACGAAAGACATTTGCTCCTCCCTCTCTCCCACACCATCGAATCTCTCATCATCCCTCCCCCATCTCTCTCGTTTTCGTCTTCACCACCCCTCCATCCTCCTCCACATGACACATCCCCCCAGCATCGCCACAAAGCCCTCTGCGAACCTTCAGACTCAGCAGCGGGTGGCGATTTTCCTCCCTCCCTCCCTCCCTCATCTTCACTTTTTTTCTTTCTTTCTAGCACTTCTCAGCACGAGGTCTCTCCTTCCATCGCACCCGCAAACCGCACACACACCCACCACTTCATCACGCACCGCGCGTCATCCGCATCCTCATCGTGACCATCCTACCACTCCTAAAGTGTAAGTGGCAAAGGCAGGCACTGCCCTTCAATCTCCATCTGAATCATCAACCCTCCCCTCCCTCCCCTCTCCCATCGCCACCCCGCAACCGGCGCCAA
>DATALZ010000021.1:0-3048 GCA_036260805.1 Caproicibacter sp. | reverse complement strand
ACTTGATTTTGATAGCACCGCGAGAATGCTTTAAGCATATTATGGGGATGAAATTAAATTTCATAATGTTCAGCGCGAATGAAAGGAGAAATACCATGAGCAACTATGCCAATATGGACCAGGTGCTTGCGGATTATTCGGGAAAAGGATGTACTCCAAATCCGACTCCCTTCCCACAAAATACACCGGTAGCAATGGCCTATGTGCCCTTCCAGCAATTTGGGCAATTATATCCGCCGGAAAACGGTTTGGAACGCGGAACAATGTTTCCTGAGCTTGATAAACCGTTCCTAGGGGGAGGCGTTTCAAAATGACCGAAAGAGAAACCCTGATGCGCAAAATCATGGCAAACAGATTCGCCATGTTTGAACTGCATCTGTATCTCGATTCTCACCCGGGGGACTGCGAGGCTGCAGCTAAATTAGAAGAGTACACCAAGGCTACAGAGGATCTCGTTGCAAAATATGAAGCCGCTTACGGGCCGCTGCATGAAACCCCGAAGGATTCCAGCCGCTGGGCATGGATCTCTGACCCATGGCCCTGGGATATTTGAGAGGGGGATTATGAATTATGTGGACTTATGAGAAGCGCCTTCAATTTCCAATTAAGATAAAAAATATTAACCCAAAGCTGGCTCAGATTATTATTGCACAGTATGGTGGACCAGACGGCGAAATGGCTGCATCCCTTCGGTATTTAAGCCAGCGCTACAGTATGCCATACCCGGAGCTGAAAGCAATACTGACCGATATAGGGATATTGTTTTCGCCGAAGCACATCTCCCTCGATGAAACCTGAAATCACTTTTACTGATCAAGAAAAAAAAGCTCTGATAAGAAATATAAAAATCGGCATTCTAAAGGAACTGCACAGAAAAAAAATGCTTACTGATTTTCAAATTGACCAACTTATCCGCATTGCAGCAAGCAACTAGAGGTGTTCCTATGGAAAAAGCAATTCGAGCAGCGGCTTACTGCAGAGTAAGCACCGATCAGAGTGATCAGTTAAATTCACTTTCGAACCAGATAAAATACTTTACAGATTATATTAATGCGCACCCTGGGTGGCAGCTGGCAGAAATTTACTCAGACGAAGGCATCAGCGGTACAAGTACAAATAAACGGGTCAATTTCAACCGCATGATTGCGGACGCCGAAGCACATAAAATGGACTTAATACTTACCAAGGAAGTATCCCGTTTTGCAAGAAATACGATAGATACTCTGGAATATACAAGGCGCCTGAAAGCCATGAACGTATATGTCGTTTTTATCAATGATAATATTAACACGTCGGTTTATGACGATGAATTTCAGCTCACCCTGATGGCAGCTCTGGCGCAAAAAGAAAGTGCAAGAACTTCGGAGCGGGTCAAGTGGGGTCAGAAGCGCAGCATGGAAAACGGTGTCGTCTTCGGGCGCGACCTGCTGGGTTACACCGTACATAACGGTACCTTGAAAATCAATTCCGAAGAGGCACAGACAGTTCGGCTGATATACCATAAATATTTGCATGAAGGAAAGGGAACCCATGTAATCGCCGGGGAGCTCACAAAAGCCGGAATTCCGCCGAAAAGAGGAACAGAATGGTCAAACACGGTGATACTCCGGATTTTACGCAATGAAAAATATGTTGGAGATCTGATCCAGCAGAAAACATACACGCCCAATTATCTCGATCACAGGAAAAAGCAAAACCGCGGGAGCCTGAAAACAGTATATATTAAAAACCATCATGAGCCGATCATAGACAGAGTAACCTGGGAAAAGACCCAGCAAGAATTGAAACGGCGTTCTCCGTCTCGCAGGGAAAAGTTTTCAAACCGATATTGGTGCAGCGGAAAGTTGATATGCGGCGAATGCGGTGGAAAATTTATCAGCCGTATAAAACAGCTAAAGGACGGAAGTATCTATCACACCTGGAGATGCAGTGAATCCGTAAACTACAGAGCTGCAAAAGATGATTCTTCCATAGATACCCATAGATGCAGAAGCAGTTCAGTCAGCGAAAAAGTTCTCCGCGCCTGCGTCGGGCAGGTGCTCCGGCAGATTCCTGTTGAAGCAGATGTCATCATCCGAGACATGGTCAAAGATATTCTTTCCGTACAATCATATAACCGTACGGTTGATCCCGTTTCTTTACAGAACAGGATCGCAGCTCTGGAAACGAAAAAGAAAAAGGCCATCGATCTGGCTCTGGAAGGAACAATCAGCAGAGAGGATTTAAAGGAACAGATTCAGCTCTATCATCAGGAAATTGAAACACTGAGAAAGCAAATAGAAGAAGAATCTGCAGAAAGGATACAAAGAAATCAGAAGCGTGAAATTCAAGCTGATTATGCTTCTGCCATACGGGAAATCCTGAAATTTGACGGCAACTGTGATCTTTTGTACCATGAGCTGGTAGATCGTATCATTCTCTGCAAAAACAATATACTGGTCATCTATTTAACCGGCGCTTCATTCGGTGTTAAACTGCATTACAAAACTGCCGGACGCGGGGAAAATTATACTGTCGCCGCAGAATACCTGGGACTCGTTTCTTCTTTTCTTTCTGCAGCTTTATGAGCGGATTTTTTAAGACATACCTTTCAACTCTTCCTCATATAAATTGTAAGTGAAAAGGAACAAAATATCGGTGAAGAGGTGGATTTATGCTAGACTCCAGAAACAGGGATCCATTGACGAAGGCTGTAAATATTCCAATCGAACTATATGAATCCATGCGGGGGAAATATTTTATCGGGTACGCCGATAACCTCAGCCTGAGGAACGGAACCAGCGCATGGGCAAGACTTTACAATCCACGGCAGTCCGGCGTAAATCTGTACGTTAACGTATGGACGGTAACAGATATCTCAGAGCACCCGTTCCGCGCGCAATTTTGGTTTAACGCCGACCCACCGGGGAACGCCATCGAGTCTTCTCTCGTGACACCGTCCAATACGGCGATTCGGCCGCTGCCAAGGCCTATGGTACGTCTGCAGATGGCTTCCAATGTAGTAGGCGACCCGGAAGGCGGAATAAAGGCATTCGTTCGCAGGGGCGA
>DATALZ010000013.1:0-3290 GCA_036260805.1 Caproicibacter sp. | reverse complement strand
GGGTGTTTCCTGCGCTTCTTTTTCTGTATATTTGATGGAACCGTCCGAACTTAATAGATAGTTTTTAAGCCTTACGTCCTTTGGAGCTTGGTTTAAAAATTCTATTTCCAGTTTCGCACCGCTTTTCAGATATGGGATATCCTGCATCTTTACTGCATTCAATGCTGGTAAAAAACCTTTCCCGTCCACTGCAGAATTCGGCTGTGTCAGCTTGCCAATATGTTTTATTTCTCTCTTTTCCGCCGTAATTTTGATTTGCGGGACATCATTTGAAAGCTTATCCTTTCCAAAATACCACACGGCGAAGCCGCCAACAATCAATACACCGGCAATGCAGATCATCAGTATTTTTCTACCTTGCATAAAGCCACATCCTTACTTCTATATTAATCGCTGGATTAACCTAATCGATCCTTAACACTGCTAACCGTTCAATGATTTCTGGGGAAAACCAGTCCTGGCAGTCCCCCGTATCAGATTCCTTGCTTATATTTTATTGCCATTATTTCCTAGTGTCAACATATATTGTAAGAGTTCCGTCCCTACAGCATTTCCAGTTTAATTTGTGGAGTTGGTTTGTGTACATCCATCTGTCAAGGCGGGGGGTACACATTCATATCACGAAGTCTGAAATGGAATTGCTGTAATTCTCTGTGCAGTCTATTCGCATAGAGATAGAATGTGAATTTGCAGCGCCGCGCTGTGTTTTCATAATTAGTTTACAAATAAGATATTGACAATCGGGCAAAGTAATGATAATCTTATAAATAGAGTTAGCACTCTAACATACCGAGTGCTAAATCAACTGATAAGAAGGGAAAAGGGTTGGAACTGAGCGAACGAAAACGTAAAATACTTGCGGCGGTTGTGGAGCTCTACATCGCCACGGGCGAGCCGGTCGGCTCCAAGTCGCTTTGCGATACCCTCGACTTTAACGTATCTTCCGCCACCGTCCGCAACGAGATGAGCGAGTTAAGCCAGATGGGGCTACTGGAGCAGCCGCACACATCGGCCGGGCGCGTTCCCTCACAGAAAGGCTACCGCGTGTATATCGACACGCTCATGAAGCGCAGGCCGATTTCCCGGGAAGAGAAGCAGTACCTCGACAGTATGATTCTCCCCGCGGCGTACGACCCCGAAAAGCTGCTGGACGGCGTTGCCAAGGTGCTCGCATCCATGACGAAATACGCAGCCGTTTCCACAACGCCGAGCGGCGAGTCAGGCGTCATCCGGGCGGTACAACTGGTACAGACCAGCCGCCGCACGGCAATGGTAATCCTGATGACCTCCGCCGGCACCATGAAGAGCCGCGTATTCCACTGCGATTTTGACCTGACCCCCGAAATTCTTCGGGTGTTCTTCCGTCTGCTGAATGAGAAGCTCGCGGGCGTTGCGGTTACTTCCGTCACTCCGGCGTATATGCAGACTCTGGCCGCTTCGCTTGGCGATATGGCCATGATGATGAGTTCGGCGCTGATGGCGGTCGCGGATGCGGCGCAGGAATCCATGCGTTCAGACGTTTGCCTGAACGGCGAAGTCAACCTTCTGTTTTACCCCGAGTTCGGGCAGAATGAAATCCGGCGCATCATCGATTTTCTCTCGCGCCCCACAGAGCTGTGCAGGCTGCTCGCAAAACGCGACGGCGGTCTTCAGGTTCTCATCGGGCAGGAAAGCAGACGCCCGGAGCTTCAGGATTCCAGCGTAATCGTCTCACGGTACGAAGTCGGGGGGCGGGATGCCGGGGCGATTGCAATCATCGGCCCTACCCGCATGGATTATGGCAAAATCATCTCCAATATGGAGTATCTTTCCGATTCGGTCGGCAGAATGCTGACGGAATTAATGGATTTGGATTAAGAAAGGGGTTTTTCCCTTGAAAAAGGAAAAGGACAACGCAGCAAAATCCGCGCAGGCTGAAACGCAGGCAGGAAAAGCTGAACCCGCCAAAGCGGAAACAAAAGAAGAGCAAATATCTGCCGAAGAGATGAAAAAGCAGCTTCAAGACACACAGGTTAAACTCAAAGAAACCGAAGATGAGCTTGCAAAGCAGAAAGATATTTTCCTGCGCACAGTTGCAGAATATGATAACTATCGCAAGCGAACCGCGAGGGAAAAAGAAGCGACCTACACCGACGCCACTGCGGACGCAGTTCAGGAGTTCCTGAGCGTGGAAGACAATCTGGAGCGTGCTCTGGAGCAGAAGGAATGTTCTGTGGAAGACCTGCGAAAGGGCGTCGAGATGGTTCAGAAGCAGATGCAGGCGGCGCTCACAAAACTCGGCGTTGCCGAAATGGGCAAAGAGGGCGAACCTTTCGACCCGTCTCTGCACAGCGCAGTCGCCCACATTGACGACGAATCCCTCGGCGAAAACACCATAGCGAAGGTATTCCAGAAGGGCTACAAAATCGGCGACAAGGTAATCCGCCACGCAATGGTTCAGGCCGCAAACTAGCGGCGTGTCGCCGCTGCCTCGCCCCGGCGTTCGGCACAGCGTAAATTTCAAGCCGTTCCGGCCGGGAGAGAAAAGGGAAGCGCGCGAAAGCTGCATCTCAAAAGTCCATCAACGCAAAACTCCGGGCACCGCAAAAGCGGCCCGTGATTATAAATATTTCACATAATTAAAAAAACGAATATCACTGGAGGTAATAAATATGTCCAAAACAATCGGTATTGACCTCGGCACAACCAATTCCTGTGTAGCAGTTATCGAAGGCGGCAAGCCTGTTGTTATCCCGAACTCCGAAGGCGCGCGCACCACTCCGTCCGTCGTTGCTTTCTCCAAAACCGGCGAGCGTATGGTCGGTCAGGTTGCAAAACGTCAGGCGATTACAAACCCGGACCGCACCGTTTCTTCCATAAAGAGAGAAATGGGCTCCAACTACAAGGTTAACATAGACGACAAGAGCTATACTCCGCAGGAAATCTCCGCCATGATTCTTCAGAAGCTGAAAGCGGATGCGGAAGCATACCTCGGCGAAACCGTCACCACAGCCGTTATCACCGTTCCGGCTTACTTCACCGACTCCCAGCGCCAGGCAACCAAGGATGCCGGTAAGATTGCAGGCCTCGATGTAAAGCGTATCATCAACGAACCTACAGCTGCGGCTCTCTCCTACGGCATCGACAAGGGTCAGGAGCAGAAGATCATGGTCTACGACCTCGGCGGCGGCACATTCGATGTTTCCATCATTGAAATGGGCGACGGCGTTCAGGAAGTTCTCGCAACCGCAGGCAACAACCGTCTGGGCGGCGACGATTTCGACAAACGCGTCATGGACTGGATGACCTCC
>DATALZ010000010.1:0-2301 GCA_036260805.1 Caproicibacter sp. | reverse complement strand
CGACTACAGCGGCGTCAAGAACAAGGAAGCAAACTGCTGTACCCCCGCCAGCTCCGAGGACGAGGAGGGGAAGGCCAAGCAACAGCAGCGAGTCGAGCGATGCGAGTCAAAGGACGACGATTGTCACGAAGCCTGCTGCGGTGAAGAAAGAGCCTGTGAAGAGGACAGTGATGGGAACGATCAAGGGGATGGCTGCTACGAGGAAGACGACTACGGCTAGTGCTGCACCGAAGCCGGCGCCTGGTGGGAGAGTGCTTCGGAGACGAGGGGCAGCATAGGGCGTTGATTCCTCATCTCACTACATTTTCGATAACTTCTCCCTTCGACATGGAAGATGACATTGATTCCTTGGTATTTCGATACTGCGTGGCAGCCTGTCGGCTTCCAATGTATACTCGAACGTAGTCGGCGTGATGATACCGGCGTTTGGTGGATGTCATTGATTCCTCTCCTCTTCGAGACGGGATGTAGTCTGACATTGACAACGGTATCGTTCGGCTCGAGATGGAGATGGCATTGATTTCTACGTCGGTGGGTTGGAGGCTGTCATCTGCTGATTCTCGCCACGAGCATATCTTACGATGATGAGAGGAGAGGTTCTGATGAAAGTGGAGGGAAGAAATGGAATTGGTGGGGGGGATTTTGGCATGTTTAACGATTGTAGGAACTTGTTGCATTGTGTGAATTAGCGCTGGGAGTTCAGGATCGGAGTCTGGGATTAGGGATTCGACATCGGATCACGTCAGGTATAGGAAACACATCATCAGCACCACAATCCATGCCTTCCCATCATGTTCGCAAAAATAGCCATGCCATAAACTCATAATAAATGCCACCATCTCCAGTCTGCTCTCTCCCCCCCCGAGGTCCGTCCCTCCCTCCCTCTCCTCCGGAATCGCCTCCCCAAACCTCTCGAGCAAAAACTCCTCAATCTCCTCACTCACATCGCCCTGCACCACGATCTCCTCCCCCCCGGCGGGCGTTCTGGTGACACTACTCCCCGTCGCGAACTTCCTCCCCAAATCCTTCGCCACGCGCTTGAGCTCCAGTCCGAAGAGCTCCAGTCCCACGACCGCGGTGACGTATTTCCTGCGTCCGCGCTCGACGCGGCGGATTTGCACGCGTGAGGAGGCCCGCGCCGAAGCTTGTTTTTCTTCTGCTGCCAAGGCCCGCGCGGCTTTTTTGGCGGAGTCTTTCGCCGCGCGCTTTTGGGCGTCGAGGGAGAGGGCGGAGGTTGCTGCTTCGAGGGCGTCTGGGGGGCTGTCGTCAGCGGAGGTTGGGGGGGAAGGAATGGAGAGGGGGGAGGGGGAAGAGGGGGGAAGGGAGAAAGACGAACCAGCGGACCAGAGACGCTCGTAGGTCTCGGGGTGGTGGGATTCAAGCCAGTCTTGGCATTTCTTCACTGTGCCGCCGAATTCGCAGTACTGCGCGCGTCAGTGTGGCTCTGGGGCTGGGTTTTTTCCTGGATGTGTTGTGTGTGCGTAGGAGGGAGGGAGGGAGAGACGGACCTCGGGGGGGAGAGAGCAGACTGGAGATGGTGGTTAGCTCGGTGTGCGGCGGGGAGGAGGGAGGGAGACGTACCTCCGCAGTAGACTATGTGTCTGGATTGCGGCTCGGCGTGCGCTGCTTCGACGTCGGCCATTGTGGTGTTGTGTGGTGTGATGTGGTGTGTTGAAGGAGGAGGTGGTCGTGAGAGCGTTTGGATGGAGGGGTAGCTGGGCTTAGCGCGGAGTGTTGCTGGTGGGGCAGGATTTTTGAGGAGGGGTTGGATGGTTTATCGTGTGTTGCTTTGAACCGCGTAGGTCAGGTTGGATGAGTTACTGGAATTACATTTTTTTCTGTGCTGATTTACATCTCAATTCTTGAAGAAAATGAGAGATTTCTATATGGATTTATCTGGGGGAGATCGAGCATTTAAATATTTGGCCTTCATGTTTGTGCTTCTGAATATTAACCGTCTTTTGGTCTTTCGGTATGACTTCACAGCCGCCCAAGATACAAAAGAAACTCCAAATATATCATACATGCTTTCGATGACACACGCAACGCATTTCAACCTATACAACAAGATTCTGCCAAAGAAACTTTATTAACATCCGGAGCATTATATGCACAAATGCACATTTCAACCAAACCCGTCCCCTCCACCCCAGGCATCAATCACCATCTCCTCCCCCCTAAACAGTATTCCAACACCTCTTCCCTCTCCTCTAGCTAAATTGATGCTGGGCGGGCAATCCCTCCGTGGAAGAACGAACGCGCAGTGAAGATCAGGCAGGGCTCGTCCGCAGCCCCGATAAC
>DATALZ010000007.1:0-21926 GCA_036260805.1 Caproicibacter sp. | reverse complement strand
TGCTTTTTGCGAAGCAGTTGATGAACTTGTCCGCGCCTCAACCGCGTGTTTTTAATGATAACACTTCTTTTGAGGTTTGTCAACAAGTTTTTTGTCATCATACAATGTTCAAATTGTTGACCCCGCCGTTCTGCGCGGGTTTCCTATGGTAACATACCGCCCGCCGTTTGTCAACGGGTTTTCTCTTCCACTTCTTAGCAAAGCGGCTGAGCCGGTACTTCGCCGCGTCAAGCGCGGGTTTTATATAATAACATACCGATTGCTGATTGTGAACACATAAATTACAATTAATCAGGCAGGACGGTAATACGCCCTGCGGCAGCGTCCATTTCCACCCTTGCACCCAGCGGCAACGACATGCTGGGCAGGCTGTGACCGCACGCCAGACCGGTTAGAATCGGCTTTCCTTCGGGAACGAGAAGCTCTGCCAATACCTGCTCAAGCGTGAGTGAACGCTGCGGATTTTCCGCCTTGCAGTTCGTCCAGTACCCAAGCAGGATTCCCGCGCAGTCCCGTAATTTCCCGGACATTTTCAGCTGAGTCAGCATACGGTCAATACGGTACGGCTCTTCGTCCACATCTTCAAGGAAAAGGATTTTTCCCTTTGTATCGATCTCATAGGGAGTTCCGACGGAAGAAGCGACAAGCGAAAGATTACCGCCCGTCAGAATCCCCCTCGCTTTCCCGTTTACAAGCGGCTGGAGCGGCATATCCACCGGATTTTTCAATTCTCCGTAAAAATTACCGGCCATGATTTTTTTGTAAGAGTCCATCGTATAGCCGTCAACCTTCTGATAGAATTCGGTGGACGCCATCGGTGCATGGAAAGTTACAAACCCGCAGTGCTGGTTAATCATAATATGCAGAGCGGTAATATCGCTGTATCCGCAGAAAAACTTCGGATTGGCTGCAATCAAATCGAAATCGATCCGATTCATCAGGCGCTGTGCGCCGTATCCGCCGCGGATACACAAAACACCGTCGATGGCCGGATCGGCAAAAGCAGAGTTGATATCGTTCGCGCGCAGCTCGTCATCCCCTGCAAAATAGCCGTGAGACGCACGGCAGCTCTCATAAACAACCGGCTCGAAGCCCATGTTCTCCACCGCGGACACGGCCGGGGCAAACCTTTCGACCGGCACCGGGCCGGACGGCGCAACCAGCGCAACCCTTGCGCCCTGAAATAACGGTTTTGGAACGATCATTTCTTCTTCCCCCGTTTTAATCGAGATTTTTCGTAAAGAACCGGTAAGCATTGCTGTAGAAAATGCGATCGGCGATTTCTTTGCCAAACTGGCTGCTGATCAATTCATACAGATGCCCCACATCTTCCAGACCGCGAATTCCTTCCACCAGCTCGCATCCGTCAAAGTCCGAACCCATCGCTACCGTCTTTTCTCCGCCAAGATTCAGGAAATGATCAACGTGCCTGAAAAGATCATCCAGCGTCGCATGGCCTGTGGACAGGAACTCCTCATAGAAATTGATGCCGACAAGTCCGCCGTCTTTGACGATTTCGCGGAACTGGTCGTCCGTGAGGTTGCGCTCACAGTCGCAAAGCGCTTTGGAATCCGAATGTGTGGCGATAAACGGTTTCTGAGCGACACGCGCTACGTCCCAGAAGCCTTTTTCTGAAAGATGGGATACATCTACAATCATATTCAGCCTGTTCATTTCGCGGACAAGATCAAAACCGAACGGAGCGAGGCCGCCCGCGTTCGGTACCATGCAGCCGTCGCCCGTCTCGCAGCTTGCGTTCCATGTGAAGGTAATCGCCCGCACTCCGGCTTTCTGCGCATCGTAAAGATGCTCAATTTTTCCCGCCAGGGCAGCTGCGCCTTCAATGGCAAGAATCGCAATCTGTTTGGAATCCTTCTCCGCCTTCTCAATATCCGCCGAAGTGCGGCAGAACGAAGTGGTATCCGAGTTTTTTTCCATCTCTTCCGCAAAGAACTTCGCCAAACTGCTGAAATAACGGTAAGCTTCCTCGCCGCGCTGCTCGTCCTTCAGCCAGATGGCAAAAACCTGTGCATAATTTTCGTATTTCAGTCCTTTTTCAAGGCTGATGTTGAACTGATTGGATTTAAGGCCGCAGTGGTTTCTATAACAATCGGTAATCGTATCGCAATGAAGATCAAAATATTTCAACGTGCCATTTCCTTTCCGTTCGATGTTGCAGCAGTTCAAAAGCGAAGAGAGCGACCGAGTTTTCCATTTACAACGACAGAATCTTTGACAGCGATTTCTCCTGCAACCATGATGCAGTCGATGCCGACAGGCGGTTTGATTGGGTCTTCATATGTTGCCGTATCCGCTATGTTGTCCGGGTCAAAAATCACAAGGTCAGCGTCGGCGCCTGCATTCAATCTTCCTTTATTCTTTAAGCCGAACCGCTGTGCCGGAAGAGACGACATTTTCACAATCGCATCGTCGATGCTGATTTTACCGGTCCGCACATAATTCCTGACAAAGCGCGGGTAAGAACCCGCTGCGCGCGGATGGCCCTGACCGCCGTGCATAAACCCGTCCGTTACAATCACCACATTAGGGTGCAGGAGCGCAAGGTCAATTTCGTCCGGTTTCATCACATGGCAGACCGTTATGGTTCCCGGGGCGGTTTTCCGCAGCTCCCGGAAAATCTGCTCCGTGCAGCGCTGCCCTTTCCACTTTCCATCGCACAGTTCAATGCTGGAATAATCCGTGTCATAACGTTCCAGCCAGCCGTCGTCATAGGTGGTTTCGCCAATTTCCGTGCTGAATGCGTCATAGGGATAGCAGTCGATGCCCAAGTTGGCTCCGTTTAAGGCATACTCGTCCAGAAGGTCCAGCGTCTCGGCCATCTGCCCAAAACCGGCCATGCTGCCAATATGGGAGACTTCCGTCTGAACGCCGAGCCGCAGAGCAGCGTCGGCGACTTCGCGCGCGGCTTCCACCACGCCCGCTGCGTCTTCGCGGATATGGGCGGAAATTGGCTTGCCCTTCTCTTTGCAGAGCGAACAAACACGCCGGAATTCTTCCGTTGTTGTCCCGGGAGTGTATTTCAGCCCGAACGAGACGCCAATGCAGCCGCCGTCAAGCTCTCTCTCCAGCTCAGTTAGCATTTTATTCTGCTTTGCCCGGTCAATCGGAGCATATTTATCCGCACCGCCTGCCCGGAAACGCGAATCGGTATGGCCGACAAAAAGGCCCAGATTCAGGGGGATACCCGCCTGATCCACCAGCCTCAGATATTCCGAGGGGGAATCGATCGTATTGTTTCCGCAGTTCCCGCCAAGCGCAGAAGTAACGCCCATCCGCAGCAGGGCAAGAAAAATACTCTCATCCAGCGTTCCGTCCGAGTTTCTGGTTCCTTCATGCATATGTACGTCAATAAAGCCCGGAGAAACGATTTTTCCCTCCGCGTGGATAACGCGGTCCGCCGCCGGAATTTCTCCGGTAGAGCATTCTATTTTACTGCCGTCTATAAGCAGATTCAATTTTGAGTGCACATGGTTCAGCGGATCGACCAACGTGCCGCCGACAATAAGCGTTTTCAATATTAATTACACCTGCATTTCGTAAAGGTCTCTTGTAATTTTCTGAATCACCGTTTCAAACTGCGGCACATCTGTTTCATTAGAGCAGAAACACGCGACGAAAGGCTGCGGCGCAAACACGATTCCCACGTCGTGCGTGATACCGTCGTCCTCTCCGGTTTTGTGAGCAATCTGGGCTTTTCCCTTCATGTAAAACGGCATCTTCCCGTTGAGCCGCTGATCTTTTAAAATCCGAATCATCTCGGCGGAAGCAGACGGTGAAACCAGTTTTCCCGCTGCCATCTGTTCCAGCAGGAAGCCAATTTCCTGCGCGCTGATGTAGTTTTCGACTCCTCTCGACGATGCTTCGGAATCAAAAAGCAGCCGGTTCAGCGTGGTGGCTTTCAGCCCCAACCCACGCATTGCGGCGTTAATCCGCTCCACGCCGACCCGGCGGATCAGCATATTGGTAGCCGTGTTGTCGCTCAGAATAATCATGAGCGTATAAAGGTCCTGCAGCGTAACTTCAAGGCCGGTATGCATATAGTTCAGCGCGCCGCAGGACGGGAGTTTCTCTTTTTCTTTCACGCGGAACATTTCGTCCCTGCGAAGCTCTCCCTGTTCCAGCAGCGAAAAAATCTCGACCAGCACCGGAATTTTTATAACGCTCGCCGCGACCAAAGGGGTTTGGGAATTAAATTCCCATGTTTCACCAGTGGAAAGATTTTTATAATAAAACCCGGTTTTCCCGGGGCATTCATACAAAGGCTGTAAAATTTTATCTTTCGTCAATTCTGTTTCAAAACTCCTTCCGCTCATTTTCCACACGAATCAAGGAACATGTTGAAAACTTTCTTCATCTCCGGGTCGCCCGAAGAAGCCATTAATTCCGGGTGCCACTGGATTCCGAGCACCAGAGGCCCTTTTGTGCTCTCAATCGCTTCGACCACGCCGTCCTTTGACACTGCGCTCGTCAGGAAACCGTCCGCGACGCGCCTGACCGCCTGATGATGAAAGCTGTTCGTCATGACCGCCGGCCCCAGAACCGGGTACAGCACGCTGTCTTTGCTGATCTCCACCGTATGGCTCCAGCAGGACGACTCCGCATCCTGATAATGGTTTACGGTGCAGGTTTCCACCTTGCGAAGATCCTGATACAGAGTGCCGCCGAAAAAAACATTGATGGCCTGAATTCCTCTGCAAATACCAAGGATCGGCTTTTTCTGCTCATGTGCCGCCTGAATGGACACAAGGTCAAGGTGGTCGCGCTCCGGGCTGAACGATCCCTGTCCCCAGCCGGGTTCCTCGCCGTAAAGCTGCGGTCTTAAGTCGTTGCCGCCCGTCACAAGCAGGCCGTCTATTTTTTGAACCATTTCGGCAATGGTCTCATCATCGTCTACAGGAGGCATCACATACGGCAGCCCGCCGGCTCCCAAAACAGACAACACATAAGAATTGTTGACGGATACGACTTTATTGATTTTATTCAAATCGGGGTCTTTGCTCTTTAAACTGGAAACAATTCCGATTACAGGCCTGTTCATCGTAAACTCCTATCATCCAAATATCACAATCAGCACACTAAAATATGCTGCCGACGTAAAGCAGCTTCTGCGGAAGATCCGCGCGGTAATCCTCTGCTGCCGGGTCGAGGCTGTTGATTACGACTCCGTGGCAGTTGTTCCCCGCCGTAGAATGGACGTAACGGCTGTCTCCAAGGTACATGGCCACATGGCCGGGGAAAAACATCAGATCGCCCTTTTTTATACTTTGAAAATCGATTTTATGCATGCAGAAATCATCCTGAATATGCGCGTCCCGGCAAATGATAACGCCGTTGAGCAGGTACGCCATGGAACAAAGGCCGCTGCAGTCGATTCCGAGCGGTGATTTACCGCCCCAGCGGTACTGAGTGCCAAGATAGCTGAGCGCGGTTTCTGCAATTGCTGAACGCAGCTTTTCTTCGTCGGACTTTTGCCAGCCAACTAGGTATTCGCCGAGAAATGCGCCCCACGTCCAGCCTTCACGGCCGTCGCACA
This sequence comes from Caproicibacter sp., assembly GCA_036260805.1. Taxonomy (GTDB): domain Bacteria; phylum Bacillota; class Clostridia; order Oscillospirales; family Acutalibacteraceae; genus Thermocaproicibacter. Next base: position 16,372 of record DATALZ010000007.1, on the reverse strand, counting down.
GGCGGACCTTCTGCCAGCCATTTTCAGTTTCACCCGTAGGGCTTACCAGAGCGCCCCGTGTCAGCTCTGCTACAAAGCGCCCCTGTACCTTCGGCATTGTAAGGATATCCGCGTGCGCCTGCAGAACTACTTGCTTTGGAGCGGCATTCCACAGCTGAACCAGATTTTCGTCAAGGCACAGGTCTTTTTCACGCACCCATCCTTCGTACTGGTAATGGGTGCGAATGCGGTACCATTCGCCGCTTTGTTCAAGAACTTCAACCAGATTGCCGCAAAGGGACTCGTCGGCATTTTCCGCCTCAGCCGAAGCTTGCTGCATCATAGGGGCAATCATGGAACGAATCAGCGCAAAACTCATTGTATTCACTCCCGTATAAAATCGTATACTGCTTTCGATATCCGCCCGATCAGCCGCGCGGCCGTCGGGTTCTCGTCTGTATCATCCATCGCGTCTGTCACAAAGCAGCCAAAATAATAATCGCGCCCGGGCAGATAAAAAATCCCTGTGTCATGGCGAACAAAGTCCAAATCGCCTGTTTTATGCGCAAAAGAAGCGTCTCCCGGGCAAAGGTAACGCATTGCGAGCGTATGAACCCGCTGGCGTTTCAGTATGTTCAGCGCAAGGTCGCAAAGCTCCGGAGTCAGCACGGTTTTTTGATACAGACCGGTAAAAAGCTTAAACTGGTCACCGGCGCTTGTGTAGTTGTTCAGCCCGGCTTTGAGAGCATCCCAGTCCAGCATTCTGCGCTGGAGCGAGGTTTGCTCCAAGCCCAGAGAAGCGCAGTAATGGTTCACCGTGTCCAGCCCCAAAAGGCTCATCGTTACATTCGCCGCGGAATTGTCGCTGCTGATAATCATCCACGTAATCAGTTCCTCGAGCGAATACTGCTTCGGCCCGAACTCAAAGACTTCGGAATCTGGAAGGATTTCTTCCTTTGGCACGGAAACCATCTGCTTCAGACTCAGCTTCCCCTGCCGAACCAGATCGAACGCCGTCATCATAATGGGCGTTTTTATGGTGCTGGCCGAAACGAGTCTGCGCTGCGTGGAACAGGATGCAATTGTTTTGCTGTATGTATAATCATAAACCAGCAGGGAAACCGACGCCCCCGAATCGCTGATTTCTTTTTCAATATAATGCCGCAGTTCCGGCTCATTCATTCTTTGTCTCTGCCTTTCTGACGGGAATTGTGCGGGTTCGGCATTGACCGGAATTTTGGTTGATCTGGAATGCCTGATAAGCATAAAGCCCGGATTTCAACTTTCCGGACTTATGCGTCCGTTTTTAACAATTCTTCGTAATTTTTCAGTTCCGGCTCATTGCCGAGGACAAAATGCCCGGGTTCCATTTCACGCCACTGGGGCGGATTGGAAGCATAATCGTGCTTATCCGGGTCATATACAAGAAGTTTCTTCTGTTTTTCCGCCGCCGGGTCCGGGATTGGAACAGCCGAGAGCAGTGCTCTGGTATACGGGTGCAGCGGATGACGGAAAAGCTGTTCCGTCTCGGCCAGCTCCACCAGAGTTCCCCTGCGGATAACCGCGATGCGGTCTGAAATATAACGAACCACAGACAGGTCATGCGCGATGAACAGATAGGTCAGTCCGCGTTCCTTTTGAAATTTGGAGAGCAGGTTCAAAACCTGCGCGCGGATGGAAACATCGAGCGCGCTGATGGGCTCATCTGCAATAATGAACTCCGGCTCCATAATCAGGGCGCGGGCAATGCCGATACGCTGCCGCTGCCCGCCGGAAAACTCATGCGGAAAACGGCTTGCAAACTCCGGCAGAAGGCCAACGTCCAGCAGCGCCTTTTCCACCTTCGCCCTGCGCTCGCTTTCGCTGAGACGCCCGCCGCAGTTGTAAAGGCCCTCAGAAACGATGTAGTCCACCTTCGCTCTTTCATTCAGGCTGGCCATAGGGTCCTGAAAAATCATCTGAATTTTGCGGGTCAGCTCCGCATCCAGGCTTTTGGGGATTTTTCCGCTGATTCTCTGCCCATGAAAGCGAATCTCGCCGCCGGTAACCGGGTTCACACGAATAATGGCGCGTCCGATGGTCGTTTTGCCGGAACCGGATTCTCCTACAAGACCGAAAGTTTCTCCCTTATTAATATGAAAGCTGACATCTTTTACTGCATCGAATTTATCTTTTCGCCCGCCAAAGGAGACCTTTAGATGGTCGATTTCCAGAAGGGGCTCTTTTTCCTGACTAGGCATTGCCGTTTTCCTCCTTGCGCAGTTTGCCGATTACCGCCGGCGGTTCCACCTTGGGCGCATGGGGGTCCAAAAGCCATGTGCGCGCCTTATGCGTCGGGCTGACTTCAAAAAACGGCGGACGCTTTACGAAATCGATTTTGAGCGCATGCGGATTGCGGGGGGCAAACGCGTCGCCCGCAACGTGGGCAAACAGGTTCGGCGGAGTGCCCTTGATGGAATAGAGGTTTTCTCCCTTTACACCAAGCTGCGGCAGGGACGAAAGCAGCGCCCATGTGTAAGGATGCTTCGGTTCATAGAAAATCTCCTCACAGGTGCCGATTTCCACAATATCCCCCGCATACATAACGGCGATGCGGTCCGCAATATTCGCTACAACGCCAAGGTCGTGCGTAATAAAGACCATGGTGAGATCATACTTCGTTTTCAGGCTTTTCAACAGACTGAGAATCTGTGCCTGAATGGTTACATCCAGCGCGGTGGTGGGCTCGTCGCAGATAAGAACCTTCGGCTTACAGGCAAGCGCAATTGCAATCACCACGCGCTGCCGCATGCCGCCGGAAAATTCGTGCGGATACTGACTGAGCCTTTTCTCCGGGTCGGTGATGCCGACTTCGTCCAGCAGACGGGCCGCTTCGGCTTTTGCCTGCTGGCCGTGCAGATTCTGGTGAAGCTCAAGCGCCTCGCAGATCTGGTAGCCGACGGTTTTGAGCGGATTCAGGCTTGTCATCGGGTCTTGAAGAACCATGCCGATTTCTTTTCCGCGGATCGGCAGCCACTCTTTTTCCGTCTTAAACTTTGCAAGGTCTTTCCCCTTGTAGAGAATGCTGCCGTTTGTAATGGAACCGTTCGCGTCGAGAAGACCCATAAATGTCTTTACGAAAACGGATTTTCCCGAACCGGATTCCCCTACAATTGCCAGCGTTTCATTTTTGTATAAATCCAGCGACACGCCGCGGATGGCATTGAGCACTTTTCCGCGAAGGTCGAATTTAACTTCCAAATCCTGAACGGATAATACTACTTCCTGTTCCATCTGACCATCCCCTTACAAATGATTTTTCGGATCGGACGCATCCGCGAACGCATTGCCGATAATGTAGAATGCAATGGTTACCACGGACAGAACGATGGCGGGGAAGAAAAGCTGGTAGCGAAGTGCTTCCGACGTCATCAGCTTGCGGCCGTCGTCAATCAGATTGCCGAGGGACGGAATACTGACTGGCAGACCAAGGCCGATATAAGTAAGAAACACTTCATTGCCGATTGCACCCGGAATTGCAAGCGCCATGCGCATTACAATGACGGAAATGAGGTAAGGAAGCAGGTTCCTGTAGATAATCCGCCTTGTTGGCGTACCCAGGCAGCGCGACGCGAGGTTATAATCGCGGTCTCGAATGATTACTACCTGATTGCGGATGAAGCGCGCCATATCCAGCCAGCCCGTCAGGCACATTGCAATAATCAGGGTGGAAATGCTCGGGTGCAGAATATAGGAAAACAAAATCAGCACAATCGTCTGCGGGATATTGTCCAGCACATTGTAAACTTCAGTAATCAAGCGATCCAGCTTGCGCACATAGCCCCAAAGCAGGCCGACCAGAATACCGATTACGGCTTCACTGATCGCAACCGCAAAACCGATTAGAAGAGATGTTCTCGTACCGCTCCAGACACGGCTCCACAAATCCTGCCCAATGGAATTGGTACCGAACCAGAAGTCGGAATTTGGCGTCTGGTTACGGATCTGAATTCCACTCGCATCGTTAAAAATCTGGGTTGGAGAGCGCTGGCCGGGAATCAGCGGCTGGATAAAGGTAAACAGTAAAATTGCGAGCACCAGTATCAAAAAGAACATTGCGTTCTTGTCTTTCAGGAATGAACGCAGTGTCGAACGCCAGTAAGAATAGTTGGAATATCCCGTTTTTTCGGCGGCTTTGTCGTCGAATCCGGCAAACTGAAACAATTCGTCGTCCGACATATTCCGGAAGGATTCATTAATATCATTTTCAATTGCAGCAACTTTTTTATGACGCAGAGCCATTACCTGGAGCCCTCCTTCTTTGTCAGACTAATACGCGGATCCATCGCATGCATCAGCAAATCGCCCAGCAGGAGTCCTACAATTCCGACGGCGGAATACAAAAGGACAAGCGCCTGAACCATGTTGTTGTCTTGCCGCTGAATGACGTCGACCAGAAGTCCGCCCATACCGGGCACGGAGTACAGCGACTCAATGTAGATGGAACCCGAAATGGTGTAGAGAAGAGAAGTCGGCAGATACTGAACCAGAGGCACAAAAGCGTTCCAGAAAACGTGGTGCTTCATAATGTTCGTGCTGCTTACGCCCTTGACCCTTGCAAGTTTCACGTAATCTTTATTCTGTTCATCGACCATAAAACGGCGCAGCCACATCGCATAGTAAGCAATGTTGCCAAGCGAAAGCGAAATAGTAGGCAGAATCCAGCTCGACGGATCCGAAATATCAAATAAAATCGGAAGGCCGAAAATATCCGTGCAGTAAAGCTGAATGCAAAGGTAATAAACAGCAGCAGGCACTGCCATAACGATTACGATGAATACGGTTCCGAATTTGTCCCAGAAATGCCCCTTGCTTCTTGCCATGGCGATTCCCAGAGGAAGCCCAAGCAAAAGTGCAATCGCCATGGACGCGAGTCCCATTAGGATAGAAACCGGGGCCTTTTCGCCGATAATATCCGTTACCGGAACATTTGGCCTGTAAATGAGGGAATTCCCCAGACTGCCATGAAAGAGCTGCACAAAGAAATTTTTCAGCTGTATGTAAAGCGGGTCCAGTAACCCCATACTTTTCAGGGCAGCATGAATCTGGTTTTTGTCCATCTTTTCAAAGTTCTGAAAATACCCCTCAACAGGCATCAGCCTCATCAGGGAAAAAACGATGGTAATGATAATGGTAAGTGTAATGAGCGATTGCAGCAATCTTTTAACGCTATATTTCAGCATAGCCTTTCTCCCTACTCTTAACTGGTAAGAAATACGAATTGGCATTGGTGTTCAGTGCCAATTCGTATCCCGGGCCGTGATAAAAATCGGACAGGAATGACGGTGCGGCAGAAACCGAACCATCATTCCATGTCGTAGAATTATTTATTTTTTTGCTTTTTCAAGTGCAGCCTGACGCTCGGTCTCCCATTTCTTTTCGGCTGCGTTATATTCGTCCATACTCATCGGCTTGTCCAGCAGATGCTGGCCTTTGTACTTCAAAGTGGAAACGCCGCAGGGTGAATACTGTCCCTCAAACTGATTCAGTCTGGTGACCAGAGACACCGTCGCCGTATGGCCGTAAGGAATGACAAACGCTTTGTCGATTAAGAATGCCTCTGCTTTTGCAAAAGCATTGTAGCGGGCGCTGAGATCAGTTGTTTCTTTCTTTGCGGCATCCAACAGATTGGAGTATGTTTTCTTGCCGTTAGAATCGGTATAGCCCTGCACTTTCTCAGGCCAGTTATAGTTGTTGCCTTCCTTAAACGGATCGCTGTATGTTTCCGGGTCAGCATAATCCGGGCCCCAGTTGCATTTCATCATGGCATATTTGCCGGAACGGCGTACTGCGGAGAGGAATCCGGTTTTTGGGCCGGCCTCGGGGATAATATCAATATAATCCTTTCCGAGCAGACTTTCAAGCTGCTGTTCAATGACCTGAGTTTCTTTATCCCAGTTTGCTGTGCTCGGGTTATAAGGCATCAGAATCTTTACCGGGAATGTTGCGCCGGCTGCTTTCAGTTCTGTTTTTGCCTTATCCGCATACTGTTTTGCGACGGAGCCCTGGAAAGAATCTGCAGAGGTGATCTTTTTCAGGTCGCCGATCTGTGTGTAGTCCGTTCCCTTCAGATCCACAAATTGCGGCGGAGTAATGGTGTTGAAAACAAGACTCTTCGGGTTTGTAGGTTCTGAAACCGACATTGCCTTCACACGGTCGAGTCCATAGTAAATGGATTTTCTGAAATCTTCATTGTTTACGGCTTTCTTCCAGTTCTCCGGCTGGTACTGCGCGTCGAATTTCGGGTCGAAGTTAAACGCATAGAAATAAGAATAAGCCGTTGGGCGCTGCATGGAAACAATATCTTTGGTTTTGCTGTTCTTCATCCAGTCGTCCAGAACATCGGAGGAAAGTTCGGCATAATCAATCTCGCCGCGCTTGTACATTTCCGGCGCAAGCGTTTCAGCCTGCTGATTGTAGGTTTCCGTAATCTTGGAAATATAGACCTTGTCTTTATCCCAGTATGAATCATTTTTTTGGTAAACGTGCGACTTCTGTGGGTCAAATGTTTTCATAACATAAGAACCGTTATAAAGGATTGATTTATTGTCGGTACCAAAGTTTGCGCCTTTTTCCTGCAGGAACTTTCCGTTTGCCGGCATAAAGCAGACATAAACCAGCATGGAGAGAAAATACGATGTCGGCTGGTTCAGGGTATAAACAACTGTAGAATCGTCTGTTGCTTTGACGCCTACCTGTGAGAAATCCGTGATTTTCTTATTGTAATAGTCTTCTGCATTCTTGACGACGCTGTAGAACGAAGAAGCGGTTTCCGACTTATTGTCCGGATTTAACAGATATTTTGCCGCGTCGACAAAATCCTGCGCTTTGACATCCGCATACTCTTTGCCGGTTGAGTCGACCCATTTTACGCCTTTGCGCAGATGGAACGTCCAGGTTACGTTGTCTTTTGTCTCCCACGATTCGGCCAAGCATGGCTGAATGACGCCGTATTTATCATACTCCACCAGGGTATCTACACAGTTTGCAGCAACCTGCTGTTCATCCTGATTGCCGGTAACAAGGTAATTTAAAGTTGTAAGCTCACTTGAATACAGTTTTCTGTAATTCTCGGATGCGCTCGAGCCGCCTGATGTTCCGGAGCTTTTCTTACCGCAGCCGGCAAATGAAACGAGCAGCATTGACACGCACAAGACAAGAGCGATAAGCTTTTTCATATTTCAACCTCTTCTACACACATATTTTTTATTTTATTCAACAAAGCTGAAGTGTTCCACCACCTTTTTTGCTAAAAGAGAAATATAAAATAAAAAGCGTTCATCAGTGCGGGAAATAATGAACCCCCAGCATCTTGGTGAACGCCATTGACAACAAGATATGCCTTCTCATATGAATTATCTCAACAAACTTTCCAATATCTTCAAATAAAACGAACTTGTAAAATGCAATTTACTCGACACATTTATTCATATTGTTAGTATTAATTATAAATTATGTTCCGGTTTTGTCAAGGTATAATTACAATTTTTTTGTTTCTGTCAAAATTTGTTTCCGCTTTCAGCATGAGACTGCACAGAAGAACTGAAAGTAATTTACAAAATATACCTGATTTTTCAAACAGACGTAAGTATAGCCCCCAAAACTGAAGGGCCTGCTGCCGATTTCTCCTTCTGCATTTGAAATAGTCATACACTGCAAAGCGGAAGGTTCTTCTGACAAATATGCCGTTAACCGGAATGAAGCTCGGCTCAAAAATAAGCTTGCGGAGATTTTGCTTCCGCAAGCTTTTGCGTTTTGTATTTTCCGAATTATTCAATCGTATGAAACTGTGATGCCCTCGAATGGCTTCAGGTTTGTTAAACTGACACCTTCACCGTTTTCCGTTGCAACTGCTTCGGATACTTTGCCCTCAGGCAGGTGAACGGGCTTTTCCGTATCCGTATTGTTCAGAACGGTGATCGCCTTCTTGCCGTGAAAAGAACGTTCCAAATAGAACAAGCCGTCGGACGACCACATTCGAACACCGCCATACTGAAGCGCTTTGCAGCTTTTCCGGAAAGCAATCAGCTTTTTATAAAAGCTGAGCAAGTCGGTATCCCAGTGACTCTCGTTCCAGTCGAAGGTGCGGCGGCTGTCCGGGTCGCCGTTCCCCTCGGTTCCGATTTCACTTCCGTAATATGTGCATGGAACTCCGATATAGCTGAAAATAAACAATACTGCTAGCCTGAATTTCTTTTTGTCTCCGGAGCACCAGGTCAGGAACCGCATAGTGTCATGGCTGTCCAGAAGATTCAGCATGGCGAAATTCACCTGATCTGAGTTCCACATTAAGCATGCGGATAGATCATCGGAGAATTTCTCCGCATCAATCTCATTTTTTGCAAAGAACTGGATACACGATTTTGTTACCTGGTAATTCATGACCCCGTCGAATTGATCCCCCATCAGCCATGGGTAAGAATTATGCCAGTTCTCGCCGATGATGATGGCTTCCGGATTAATTTTCTTAACCAGTTTGCGGAAATCCCTCCAGAACTGGTGATCAATCTCATCCGAAACATCCAGCCGCCAGCCGTCGATGCCGGTTTCCTGCATCCAGTAGGTTACCGTATCGAGCAGGTATTTTTTCAGCTGCGGATTGGATGTGTTCAGTTTCGGCATCTGCGGGCTTGTTCCAAAGCAGCGGTACTTGGGTTCTTTTCCGTTTTCGGGGAATTGCAGAAAGTGAAACCAGCCGGCATACTGCGATTTCGAGCCGTTCTTCAGAACGTCCTGGAACGGTGCGAAGAAATAGCCGCTGTGATTGAACACACAGTCCAGAATTACCCGTATGCCCTTTTCATGCGCTCTGCTTACCAGTCTGCACAAAAGTTCTGTATCCCCAAATGCAGGATCGATTTTTCGGTAGTCGGTCGTATCGTATTTATGGTTGCTTGGGGATTCAAAGATCGGCGTAAGGTAAAGCCCGTTAATTCCGAGGTCTTCGAGATAATCTAGTTTATCCAAAATCCCCTGCAGATCTCCGCCGTAAAAGCTTTTCGGCTTGGGGAGCTCGCCCCAGGGAGTGAGCTCCCCGGGATCGTTCTGCGTATTTCCGTTTTTGAACCGCTCCACAAAGATCTGATAAAAAACCGCCTCATGCACCCAGGAAGGAATTTTGTGAACATCTGCCGGGTTAATAAACGGGTATTGGAAGTAATAGAAGTATGCATATTCGTCGTCAAAAGTTTCCGAAACCCCGGATTCGGAATAAACAAGGGTCTTTTTTCCGTCGGATATCAGAAAATAGTAGCCAAGACGCGGATCATTTGTCACATACTTATACTGGTAATAATCGAAATAGCGGTCGGTAGCGATTTTTTCCATCGGAAATTTCTGTTTTTCCATCCATGCGTGTTTTTTTGCGATAACAAGTTCTACGGATGTACAGTCATCTTTGGCTGTGCGCAAACGAATATGTAATTCGTGGTCATTGTATGCAAAAGCATAATTGCTTTTCTGAATATGGCAAAGGCCCTGATAATTCACCGTAACCCTCCTTAATGCCACTGAAACATTTTTACTACTCTTGTTTTACGTAATCTTCAAAATCTTTCTGTGCTGTTTTCGCACCATTCTGCGGTGTCATGCTGCCGTTAAAGACCGCAGCACAAACATCGTTGGAAATTGTCCAGTAGTAATCCATCCGCTTGATCGACGGTGCTGGCACCGCCTGGTCAAATGCTTTTGAAATGGTTTTCAGCACATCGTCATTTGCATAGCCGTTTACCTTGGAAACATCGGTACGGCAGGTAATTCTGGCTGCTTTGGAATAAAGCAGATCCGCACTTTCGCTGGAAACCAGCGATGCCGCAAAAAGCTGTGCTGCTTTTGGATATTTGGTAAAGGCAGAAACATGCGCATTCTGAATAAAGGCAAATTCTTTTTGCGTATGCCCGTCATAAGTCGGCAAAGGTACTGCGCCAAGGTCTACTCCGGCGGTACGGAATGTCTTCACATCCCAGGGGCCGCTCATCATATAAGCTGCGTCGCCTTTTTCAAACCGGGTTCTGAGAAAATCCGTATTTCCAAGGTCGTCGCTCTTAATCGGGACAACGTTATGGTAGTCTTTCAGAACTTCAAGGCCTTTCTCAAATTCCGTGGTATTAAATCCGGGGTTATTTGCATCTGTGCCGTCTTTTCCAAATGGCATGAAGCCGTAAGTACTCAGCATGGGATATACCGGTGACGCAGTGGATGCATCAAACAGAAAATAGAATTTATTTTTCTTCGGATTATTGAAAGACTGGGCTTCCTTTTTCATCTGCTCAAAGGTTGTAACAGGAGTTTTCACAAGCTTTTTATTGTAGAAAAGCACGTAGGCTTCCATGGAAACAGGCACTCCGTATAATTTTCCATTGTCAGTTACAGATTTTAAAGCAACAGGCCGAATCGTTGAATTCAATTCCTTGACAATTGAATCGTCCAGCTGCAGGAAAACGCCGGCTTTAATACACTCTGTCGCTTTGTCGTGAGGGAGCATCAAAACATCTGGGCCCTTTCCGGACTGTGCTTCAGTAACTACCTTTTGATTCTCACCCTGATTTCCTTCCTCTACGTTTACCGTAACTCCATATTTTTTCTTGAAATTAGCCGCCACAGCTTTCGAAAATTCCACGTCGGTAGAGCCGCTTGTACGGAACCTCAGTATTGCGCCGGACTCCGGAACCAGAGTAACGGAAGCAGTACTTGCTGATTTTGCTGCTGAAGCGGTACCCGCCGTTGCAGGTGGCAGTTCTTTTTTGCACCCTGCAAACGGCAGCGCTACAAGAGAGCAAAGCAGAAATGCTGTTATTTTCTTTAAATTCATTGATCTTCCCCCTTAAAATATTTGTAACGCATTAACCTTTATTTGCGCCTGAAGCAATCCCCTGAACCAGGTATTTCTGGAACAGCAGGAACAAAATCGTAATAGGAACCGCAATTAAAATTGAACCTGCCGCAAACATGGTAAAATTGGAGTTTTCCTTTCCGGAAATCATATTGAACAGACCGAGGGCAAGCGTAATGTTTTTATCGTCTGAGAGCAAAAAGTTCGGCAAAATGTAGTCCATCCACGGAACCATGAACTGAGAAACGGCGCAGTATGTAATGATTGGTCTGGAAAGCGGAAGGATAATGCGAAAAAACGTTGTAAAATATCCGCATCCATCGATATAGGCCGCTTCGTCAATTTCTTTGGAAATCCCGTCTAAATAGCCTTTCACCAGCCAGATATTGAATGGGAGCGCGCTTGAAACATAGATAATGACAAGAGCAAGCGGCTGATCCAGCAGATTAAAATTAAGAAAAAGTGTGTAATACGCTGTCATGGAAAGGAATGTCGGGAACATGGACAGCAGTAAAATCGTCATCAGGCTTACTTTTCTTCCTTTGAAATTGAACCGGGAAAAAATCCAGGCTGCAATAACAATGAGCAATACTGAGACGACAGCGTTCAGAAGAGCGATCTCGAAAGAATTAACAAACCAGTGGGCATATTGGGTTTCCCGGAACAGGCGCGTATAATTATCAGAAGTCAATTTATCCGGTATAAAGGATGAAGATGCAAGGCCGCTTCCTGCCTGAAAGGATGAAAGGATGATCCAGCAAATCGGCAGCAATATCAGAAGAGCCATTACAATCAGTTCCAGATGAATCAAAAAGGAACTTACTTTTTTATTCATGCCTTTCATCACATCTCCTTAAATGAAGTCGTTCTTTTGAAGTTCCAGTACGATACCGCTGCGACGAAGATGAAGATCAGGATGTTCATAACGGCCGCAAGACTGTACATTTTCTGATTCAGCGTCAATTTGTAAATCCAGGAGATCAGGATATCCGTATCCCCAGCAATCTGGAATGCAGGATTGGACGGACCGCCGTTTGTGAGAAAATAGATGTTGCTGAATGAGTTAAAGTTAAAGGAAACATTCATGACAATCAGAGGAGCCGTAGCTTTCATTAAAAGCGGAAGCTTAATTCTGGCAAACACCTGGAGCGGATTTGCGCCGTCAATTCGCGCCGCCTCATACAGCGAAGTGTCCTGATTGGAAAGAACGCCCTGAAGCATAATCATAAACGCAGGGAATCCGATCCATAAGTTCACGAAGATAACGGAAGCTTTGGCGTAATCTGTTAAAAAGTTGATTTGCGACGATATGATTCCGTGACTTATCAAAAACTGATTGAGCGGACCAAACTGACCGTTCAGCAGATTGCGGAACATCAAGAGAGAAACCATAACCGGAATTGCCCACGGAAGAATGTAAATCGAGCGGAAGAACGATTTGTGCTTTACACAGTCGCTGTTCAGGATCAATGCCTGAAACAGCCCCAGAAAATACGTTGAAAACGTAGCGGCAAAAGACCAGAGAATCGTCCAGCCGAATACTGCCAGGAAAGTTGACGACCAGACCGGGGTACTTGCAACTTTTACAAAGTTTTGAATTCCAACCCAGCTGACCAGATTTGCCGGCGGAAGATGATTCGCATTGTAGTTCGTAAATGCCGTCAGAACAGAAAAAACAATCGGCATTACCATGACAAAAAGCAGAAGCAGAGCAATAGGAGAAAGCACGATGTAAGGGAACATTTTCTTGTAAAGGTGTTTGCCGTAATCGCCGGAACTGAGGAATGAGTTCGTTTCGTCGATCAGTTTTCCCATTTTATAAGCATCTGTAATGTTCCAAATATATATGGCAAGAAAAACGATAAGAGCAAACAGCGCAATGATACCGGTAATCAGCAGCATTGTGGAGTGATCCCCCATAACACCCGGCACTTCGCCCAAGGTGTAAAGGCCCCAAAGCCCTTTCGTGAAGAAGCCGCCGTGCACACGAACCTGGAAGTTTGGAATTTCTCCCGCAAAATAGTTAAACCAATAGCCGGAATTTAACTCCATTCCAAAAAACAAAACCTGCACAAGGAAGAATAATATGCCTTTTGCTTTTTGCCTGCATACAAAAAACTGGCCGCTGCCCCAGACAAAGACTGACAAAATGGCTGAACCGTATTTTCTTTTCATTTACTGGCCTCCCGAAGTATTTCTCCTTTTTCATTTTCTAAAGCTATTATACAAAATTTCTAAAGTTTTTTAAAAGCATGTAAAAAAACTATATTGATTCATATATAAAATACTGCTAGAATGGAAACAGCCGGAAAGAGAAAGTGAGTGAGCAAATTCATGGCCAAAAATAAAGTAACCATGCGGGATATTGCGGACGCCTGCGATGTTTCGGTAGCAACTGTTTCTTACGTGTTAAATCACTCTGAAAAAGAAAAAATCAGCCATGAGACACGTTTAAAAATTGTAAAAACAGCCGCAGATATGCATTACGATCCCTGTATTCTGTCTCAAAAACCGGCGAAACATAAAAGCAACCTGATCGGTATTATTATCAATTTGAAAGAATCCGGCAACACGGCCGGAAAAAAAATGTTATATTACGACCTCGCAGCTGAACTGAGCAGCCGCATTCGGGCTCTTGGCTTTGAGGCTCTTTTAATGCCTACGAAGGATCTCGACAAAGATGTAGACGTCATTTCCAGGCATAGTCTTGACGCGGTTTTTATTATAGATGTGGATGGAAATACCGCGCAGAAAATTACCCGCGATTATTATGTACCCGTTATTTTTCTCGACTGTGAGGTTAACGATCCTCTATTCTGTAAAATCTACCCTGACTACCCTGCCATATTTCAAAAAGCAAAAGAAATTCTGAACACTGACGAACCGTTTTTAATGATGGAAGACATCGTAAACCAGGATTTACGAAGAGAAATCATCAGCAGATTCCCAACGAAAGATATTTTTGTCAATTCACCGGGAATCGATATCCGGCCGTTTCTGGAATCACACTGCCAGCGCAAAGGAATTATCCTTGGCGATCTGTTGGGGCTTCAGGCGGAGTGCCTGTTTGAAAGCCGCAACCTGCTGATTGTTTCATATCTGGACAATACCCGTACCATGATGGAAAGCAGCGTAATTTATGTACGCAACAGGAACAAAGCCGTTGCTGCAGTAGAGGCGCTGAGGAATATGCTGAACCTGGATTATACGCCGAAGGAAGGAAATCGCATTTTACAGGAATACGAACTCTGGTAATTGTTTCAAAGAAGGAGCGGAGACGCTGTGTTGCAGACAGCGCCTTCGCTTTTTTTCATGCTAAATCAGGCTGCGACTTTTTTTCTGAAAATTGCAACAGCTGCTCCTGAAAGTGCTGCGGCACCGATTACTGCAACTGTAGCTGCATTGCTGCTGTCGCCTGTTTTCGGGGTGGTATCCTTAGCCGTAGTTGTGGCTGCCGTTGTTGTAGAAGCTGAAGCTGCGGCACCTGTGGGATATCCGGCTTCTGCGGTTTTGTGAACGATCAAATTGGCTCCGCCGCCTTCGCCGCCTGCATTCTGGGAAGTGGTCGAAGCAAGAGTAAACCAGTAAGCATCCTGTGTAAGGGGCAGATCCTTCGGGTTCTGATCCGCTGTCTGCTGCGGCTTCGGTTTACCGTTGTCATTAAATACTGCGTTAATCGGTTTGTCACCCGTATAAGTAAATTCGTACCAGTCGCTTGTTCCGGCTACTTTTGTCATCTGTACTCCAGGCCAAGCCTTGCCAACCGCGCCGGAGCCGTACCAGACATAACAGTAAACGCTCTTCCAGTTCTTTGAATTCTGGAAGTAAAGCGTTACCCCCTTGCTTGCTGCATGTACCGGTGTGACCGCCATAGCCACTGTAGAAACTGCCATAACTGCAAAAGCAATTATAGACGCCAAACCTTTTCTCCACGCCTTTTTCATTTGCCAGGTCATCCTTTCATAAATAAATAATATCAATAACAACTGCAAATTGAGCAGGTGCTATTTGCCGATTTTTTTCGCAACAACTGCGAACCTGCCGTCTTCTGTATAAGAGCTGCACGTAGATAGTGTTAAAAGCCGGTCTCCGGACTGTGCGTTTACACCCGTGTCGTAAACAGAGAGTTTTTTCACATTTGAGACATAATCTGAAAACTGTTCGGCGGTTGCCGGATAATTGAACTGATAATATTTAAATACGTTGTCGCTCTTTAAATAAACCTTGGAATTAAAAGCAGCCATCACCTGATAGGTATCTGCCTCATAAAGCGTGTCAAAACGAATGGTGGGATGTTTCTGCCAATAACTTTTGGAACGGTATTTTACGAGGTCGGCAAATTCCGTTCCGTCTTTCATGTTGTGGCCATAAATTAAATAATTGGAACTGTGGTTCAAATCGGTACCTGCATCCAGAAAAGGAAGCCCGCGGGCTTCATCTCTTTTCTCAAAATTGCGGTGCAGATAATATTCAGCGCTGTTCGGGGTGAACATTACGGGATACTTGATATTTGTTCCATCGATACTTAACCAGCCGATTAAGTCGTGATTCTTGGAGTAGAGAGTCTGCAGCTGAGGAAGGATATTGGGAACTGCGGAGGAAGAGGAGGCTGCTTCTTCCGCAGAGGATAGAGCACTTTGTACGGCACTTTGCGGCCGGCTGAGCGAGGATTCCATTTGCCTCATCTTTTCAAGGCTGTATTGTGCATCCGCATAATAATGAACCAGATATACGCCACATCCGATTCCGACAGCCAAAAGAACGATAATAATCAGCCGGTGGACCACCGGAGACAATCTAGGTACTTTCATCCAAAGATCCCTTTTTCCCTGAAAAGTATTTTGGGTGGTAATTATTTTTGCTTCCTTGCGTTATAAATATAGCATAAGTGCTGGTCTCAGTCAAGCAATTTATATGAATTTATCCCAATTTCAAGCGTAGTAATTGTACATTTTAAACTAAAAATTAACTTAACACAAGTTTTGTTAAGCTAAATTGTAATCCTTGAAATCACCATTGGATATGGTTTTTCTTACCGTTCGAATAATTTATTAAGTAACTTTATAAATAGGCAATGTATCTTAAAATTTTTAAAAAATATTTTTTGTTTTAGCCAACCTGTTAGTTCATCCAGTGAAGTATGCCGGATCGTCTGCAATATAATAGGCCTAACAAGCTCCCATATCTACCCCATACACAACAGATATCCACCGGTAAGTCGGTTATACTTCTGCGGCAAAGCCGCGGTGCTTTTTGCCGCACAAAATGTCCGCCGACCATCAGGCCGGCGGACAACCTCTTTACTGATTCAATTTTTATATTCTCGGAGCATCCGGTCTTACAGCAATTCCATTTAATACTGTGAGGTAAAATTGTGTTCATCCCCCCGCCTACGGCGGGGGGATGAACACAAGCTAATTCTATAATTAAACTGGCAATGCTGTAGTTAACCTATAATTCAAATTCGTCTGGATACAATAGAAAAAAAGGAGGCTAAACAGTGGGAGAAAGAATATTAGAGAA
>DATALZ010000089.1:0-25747 GCA_036260805.1 Caproicibacter sp. | reverse complement strand
AAATATATTCGAGAACAGGAAAAAGACGACCAGATCATGGACAGAATTACAACAAAAGAACTGGAAGACCCCTTTAGGGGTCAAGCCAGGTAATCAATCCACAATGGCTTGAACAAAGTGAAAGCCAGCGTCATTTAGGCGTTGGCAATCTTTAGCCCTTCTAGGGCTCGTGCATGCCACCCCTTTCAGGGGTGGTCATGACTATGAAGCGACTTCATTGCCATGTAAGGAAAATTTGTAAACGAATGAATAAAACAATTTCATTTCAAATTACTTAGTCTAGAATATCTTGTTCTTGGAATAAACTCGCCACAGCCTCATCGTACTCGTATAATCTTTGTGACTTTTTTATCCTTTTTGCATATTTTGAATTGTTCGGGAACATTGAAATCATGTACGACCACAATTCTTTCATCTTAAACAGGACATTGCGATCTCCAGACAGTACTTGTTTATAATCTTCGTAAATTTTGTCATGAAATTCTTTCAGCAGATTTTTTTCGAGTTTTGTATTATATAAAATATCGCCGACTAATCCGGGATTAGTTATTAATCCCCTGCCAAGCATCAATGTTTCTTCTTTGGGAAACTTCGAAGAAAATTCCTTGTAGTCGTTGACCGTAAAAATATCGCCGTTATAGCAAACTGGGTTCTTACTTAATGCAAGCGCGTCCTTAAAAATGTTTAGATTGGGTTTATTCTGGTAGTAATCTTTTTGAGTCCTGGGGTGGATAATGAGTTCTTTTATAGGATATTTATTAAAAATTTCAATCAACTCATAAAATTCTTCAGGATGATCGATCCCAATTCTGGTTTTTACCGATATTTTGGTGATTGACTGAGAAAAGACCTCAACAAAGAATGCATCCAGTTCCTCTGTATTTGAGAGAAATCCGGCCCCTTTATTTTTTGAAACTACCGTTCTAGAGGGACACCCCAAATTGAAATTGATTTCATTATACCCCAGAGATTTGATTCTCTTGGAAGCGCGAATAAAATCTTCTGCATTATTGGTCAGAAGTTGAGGAACCAAGGTTATTCCAAGGTTGTTTTCCGGTAAGATATCTTTTAATTCTCGGGATTTAAAACTTTCGCATTGATTTGCGACAATAAATGGCGAAAAGTATTTATTGACACTATGAAAAAAGGTATTATGGGCATTTCTGTAAACGTACCCTGTCAACCCTTCCATAGGCGCAAAGTAAAAATTCATATATGATAGCTCCTCATGAAGTAAAAAGATAAAAAGCAGTTTTTTCGTAGAACAATAAAAAAGCAGGCAAGTTAAAAAACTTGTCTGCTTTTGGTGGAGGAGGATGGATTCGGACCATCGAAGCCGTAAAGCAACAGATTTACAGTCTGCCCCATTTGACCGCTCTGGAACTCCTCCGTATATGGAGTTTTGTTGTTGAACAAAGCTCCTTGTACCACTGTTTGTGGAGCTGGCAATAGGATTCGAACCTACGACCTGCTGATTACAAATCAGCTGCTCTACCAACTGAGCTACGCCAGCGTTTTCACAGCGCTTGATTATTATAACATTTCACTTTCGGCTTGTCAACACTTTTTGAAAAACTTGTCGTACTGCGGAAAATATAAGGAAAAGCGCAATTATAAATGTCCCATAAGCTTGGAATATCCGATGTCAGAACAGCATGCTTTCACAATGGCCAAGGCGGGCTAAATCCTATTCAGTTTGTAAATCTACATCAGAGGAACCTAAATCACTGGTTCAACTGGAGTAAGAGGCTGACGTAAACATTGGTCTTATGTCAGCCCCATTAACCTTTTTCTTGGATTTCCTTCCAAAGTGGAGATACGTCCCGAAGCTGCTGGACAATCTTTGGCAGTACTTCAAGAATATAGTCAACATCTTCCTCGGTGTTCAATTCGCTTAATGAGAAACGCAGGGAACCAAATGCAACTTCCCGGTTAAGACCGATTGCCAGAAGAACATGTGACGGGTCAAGGGAGCCGGACGTGCATGCAGAACCAGATGCAGCGCAGATATCATTTTGATCCAGCTGCAGAAGAAGCTGCTCACCCGAAACTCCTTCAATGGAAACATTCACATTTCCGGCAAGCCTGTTTTCACGGTCACCATTGAGTTTTGTATGGGGCAGTTTTAGAATACCGTCAATCAGCTTGTCTCTTAACAGTTTCGTCTTTCTGCTGTTTCCATCTATGCTGGAGCATGCAATTTCGATTGCTTTGCCGAGACCGATAATACTTGGAACGTTTTCTGTGCCAGCGCGGCGGTTCTTTTCCTGAGCGCCGCCTTCAATCAGGTTTGGAAAACGCAGCCCTTTGCGGATATATAAGGCGCCGATGCCTTTTGGCCCGTGAAATTTATGAGCCGAGAGGGACAAAAGCTGAACGCCCTGTTCCTTCACATTAATCGGGAGATGACCAACTGCCTGTACTGCGTCGGTGTGAAGAATAATACCTTTATCGCTGCAGATTTTTCCAAGTTCAGGAATTGGCTGGATTGTGCCGATCTCATTATTGGCATACATGATTGAGGCAAGTGTGGTATCCGGTCTGATTGCTGCTGCAAAGTCGGATGGGTTCACAATTCCGTTTTCATTTACATCAAGATATGTGACTTCAAAACCCTCTTTTTCCAGAGCTTTCATGGTATGAAGCACCGCGTGGTGTTCAATTTTGGTTGTAATAAGATGTTTGCCTTTTGAAGCATTTGCATGAGCGATGCCGCGAATTGCCCAGTTGTCGGCTTCGGAACCGCCTGATGTAAAAAAGATTTCCTGTTCTTCGGCGCCAAGTGCAAGGGCTGCTTTCCTGCGGGCGGAGCTAATGGCTTCCCGTGCGTCGCGGCCCAGCGAATAAAGGGTCGAGGGATTGCCGTATTTTTCGCTGAAATATGGAAGCATTTCGTCAAGAACGGTTTTTAAGACGGGCGTAGTTGCTGCATTATCGGCGTATACGAAGTGTGTCAATTGAATCACCCCACCTGATTTTTATTGAAAGAGTTATAAGTCTTCGATTAAAACCTGCATGATTCCACCGCATACCATTCCTTCATCTTCGGCAGAGTCTCCAGTCATGTCCACTGTCTGCAGACGGTATTCTCCGGTTCCAATTATGCTGCGTGCGTTGCCGATTACGGCAGCTTCACTGCATCCGCCGCCTATACTGCCGGCAATTCTGCCATCCGGATACACAATCATCTTGGCGCCTGCACCACGTGGCACGGGACCTTTAGAAGAAATAACGGTGACAAGAGATGCCTGCCTGATATTGTCTGCAAGCGCTGTGATGACGCTGAAATCTACATCCGAACGGCTGCCAAAATGATTCGCATCCAAACTTTTCAAACGTTTACACTGTATGATTTCCGCTACGATGGAAATCGAGATTTCTTCGGGTGTAACTGCCCCAATAGCAAGGCCAATCGGTGTGTGAATCCGGTTAAGCCGCTCTTGACTATATCCCTGCGTTATCAGCGTATTTTTTACTACGGCAACCCGCTTGCGAGACCCGATCATACCCGTATAAAACGGTTCGGTACCTGCCAAAAGCTTTTCCAGGCAGACCTGGTCATACCGGTGGCCGCGTGTAATAATTACAACATAGTCATTCTGTGTGATTTTAAGCTGTTCAATGGCTTTTTCAAATGATTCGCAGATTACATTTTTCGCGGATGGAAAACGACTGGAATTAGCAAAATCCGGTCTGTCGTCAACAACTGTGACGGAAAAACCGATTTTCGAAGCAAAATCAACGAGCGGCAGGGCAATATGGCCGCCGCCTAAGACAATCAGCCTTTCTTCGGGATAAAACGGCTCCGCAATCGTAACAGTATCCTGTCGCTGCTGTGTAATGGGCAAGCCGCTTTTTAAAGCTTCCAATGCAATTTCGCTGTATTCATCGCGATCAACCAGCTGCTTTGTCATGGCGGATTCTTTTTTCCCCTGAGTTCCGTCTAATTGAGAAACAAGAACAATATTGCGCCCGCTGCGGAGTTGGTTTAACAGCTGTGAATAAATTTCGTTTCCCATACAATTCACCCCTTTTAAGTTGGATTTTTAGAAAAATTATCTTAACAAAATCAATTTGTCTTTCGGCAGTTGTAAATAAAGCTTTTCGGGGCTTTTAAGGTTAGCCCAAGCTTCCTTGCTCAGCTCATAACGGATGTAGGAATAGCTTATGTTTGGATTCCCACCTTCTACCAGTGCCATCACAATCATTGAGAAAACGTCCTCAAGCACGTTAGAAACATTACATTCAATGATATTTTCGTCATCGTTGGATTCGGCTTTTTTAAAAAAGTGAGCGCGGAAACCGACATATCGGACATCGTCGGGAACCGGATTCGAAGTTGACAGAAATATGTTCCAGTCGGATGCGAAAATACGATGCGATCCGGCCTTTTCAGCATGAGAAATATTCTTGCAGCCGGAAAGAAGCGCCGCCGAAAGAGTTTGCGGGTTTGTAAAGAACTCCTTTTTTTCAGACGCTTCCTGCGTTGTACCGCTTTCCATCGCGACAATACGGTCACACAGTCGGTAAGCTTCATCCCGGTTATGCGAAACAAAAAGAATTGAACCGTGAAAATCTTGCTTTACCCTTAAAATTTCCTGTTCAAGCTTCCATTTCAAAAAGCTGTCCAGCGCGGAGAAGGGTTCGTCAAACATAAGGAGTTGCGGTTCGCTGGCCAGCATGCGTGCGAGGGCGACCCTTTGCTGCTGACCACCTGAAAGCTGAAAAGGATACTTTTCTTCAAGTCCTTCCAAATAAAAAGATGAAATCTTTGTTTTGACAATTTTGTTTTTTCCTTTATGCTTTTTGCGGATTCCGCATGCAATGTTCTGCTCTACCGTCATGTTGGGAAAAAGTGCATAATTCTGAAACAAATAACCGATTTTTCTTAACCGCGCGGGTACATTGATCTTTTTTTCACTGTCAAAAAGTACCCGATCGTCCAGAACAATTCTGCCGCGGTCAGGAGTTTCCACACCTGAAATGCATTTGAGTGTCATACTTTTACCGCAGCCGGATGCCCCAAGTAAGGCAAGAGTTTCGCTGCCCGCGGAAAATTTACTTTTCAGGTGAAAATCCCCTAGATTTTTTTCGATATCAACACTCAGTGCCACGGCTTTCCTGCCTTCCTTTTTGGGCCGACGGCGTGCTTTGTCCACCAGTTCATGAGCAGGATCGCTGCAAAGGAAATGCAGATAATAATCTCGGTCCATTGGTAGGCAGTGTTCCAGTCACCGCCCTGGACGGCGGAATAAATAGCGATGGAAACCGTCTGCGTTCGATGGGGAATGTTGCCGGCAAGCATAATTGTTGCTCCAAATTCACCAAGTGCGCGGGCAAAGGCCAGAATTGTGCCAGCCATAACGCTTGGTATCGAATTCGGAAAAGTAACGCGGAAAAAAAGCTCTGTTTCCGTCATTCCAAGCGTTCGGCCCGCATTCAAAAGGTTCTCATCAATCTGTTCAAATGCTCCTCTGGAAGTCCGGTACATCAGGGGAAAGGAGACGACAGTTGATGCAATTACCGCACCCGTCCATGAGAAGATGACCGATGCTCCGATTCTGTCCAGCAGCTGGCCGATTATGCTGTTTTTGCCGAATATAATGAGAAGGAAAAAACCGACGACGGTTGGCGGCAGCACAAGCGGAAGAGTAAACAGACCGTCCAAAACTCCTTTTCCGTACTTCAGCTTTACGGTGAGCTGAGCTGCTATAAGGCCCAGTACGAAAGTAAAGAGAGTAGCAAGAAACGCAACCTTCATGGAAAGCCAGAGGGGATAGAAATCCAAGCGGCTCAGTCCTTTAGCAAAATAATTCTTCGGAAAATTAAATACGTAAAATCATCCAACATGGCATGAATCATGTCCGGTCTGGTGATTCTCAGAGTATCCCTGTTATTTTGTTACGGTAAACCCATAATTTTTGAAGAGTGTTGCTATTTCTGAAGTCTGCAAAAACTTGAGAAAATCCTTTGCTGCGGCCGCCTGCTTGGAATTTTTCACAACAGCGACAGGGTACACAACTTTACTACAGCTTCCGGCCGGTGCTTCACAGACGACTACTACATTTGTGGATGTCTTGGCATCCGTTGAATATACAACTCCGCAGTCAACGTTCCCGGATTCCACCCAGGTAAGCACTTGGCGAACATCTGTGCCCAGATTCAGCTTTGACTTTATTTTATCTGAAATTTTCAAAGAGCTGAAAACCTGTTCGGCATATTGGCCGGCAGGTACGCTTTTTGGGTCGCCAACGGCAATCTTTTTAACTTTACTGTTTGTTAGATCATTAAAACTTTTTATACCGAGAGTTGAATTTTTGGGGGTTATTAAGACAACCTTGTTTTCAAGCAAATTCTTACGGGTGCTGGTATCAATTAAGTTCTTTTTTATAAGCGCGTCCATTTGCTTGCTTGCGGCAGACATAAAAATGTCGACCGGCGCGCCCTGTTCAATCTGTGTTTGCAGCGCTCCTGAAGAACCATAGGTGAATGTCAGGGTAACATTCGGATTAGCTTTTTTGTACTGGGTCGCAATTTCTTTTGTAACATCGGTAAGGCTTGCAGCCGCCGCAATGGTTAAAGATGCATTTGCGGCTGTTGAAGAGGAAACCGGAGTGGAAGAAGGGGATGGAGCAGACGAGGCTGCTGATGATGACGGAGCACCGGCTTTACATCCCGCCAGCGACAGCATGCTTGCCGCTAAAATCATACAGAGAAGTTTTTTCATTTATAACACTCCAATTTAATAACGTTTTGGAAAAATTAATAATATTATGTCCCTTTTTTTGATAATTTCATTGGTGGATTATGATAAAGGTATATTAGTTAGTCCCTGCAGATATTTGGTTGAAAAAAATTTCATCATTTGCCAAAGCCGCATTTGGGAAAAGTACATTCCTCGCAGTTAAGGCACAGCCCGCCGTGTCCCAGAACCGATAAGTCCTCTGCTGTCAGGATTTCTCCCGCCATAATACGGGGAAGAGCCAAATCAAAAATCGTTCGTTTGGCATACATTACGCAGCCGGGTAATCCGATGATCGGAATATTCTTTTCGCCGTAGTAAGCGAGCAGGAACATAGCGCCGGGTAACACTGGCGCACCGTAAGATACCAGTTTTGCTCCGGTATCCTTAATTGCGGAAGGCGTGGTGTCGTCGGGGTCAACGCTCATACCGCCGGTGCAGATGATAAAATCAGCGCCCTGTTCAATATAGTCTTTGATAATATTCGTGATTTTGTCTTTCTCGTCGTTTATAATGGTCTGCCCTAAAACTTCAACGTCAAATTCGGTTAATTTTTTGCGGATTACAGGGCCGAAAGCGTCTTTAATACGCCCATAAAACACCTCGTTTCCTGTTGTCACAATTCCCGCTTTTCGGTGGCCGAATGGCAGAAGGCTCAAAAGCGGCTTGTTTCCTGCGATTTCTTTTGCCTTTTCCATTTTTTCTTTTTCAATTACAAGAGGGATAATGCGGGTTGCGGCAAGTTTGTCACCTTTTTTTACTGCAAAATTCGAATGCCGCGTAGCAATAATGATTTCGCCAAGTGCATTAATCTGGTTCAGCCTGGCAATGTCCACCTTAAAAAGACCGTCCATCTCGGCAATCAGCTCAATCTTTCCTTCTGCAACAGGGGTTCCGCTCATATTGGCATTTTTGCAGATGGAATATAAGACGTCGGCTGCATCGTTTTCATGCATCATGTTTTCATCCATTTCCCAAATGTACAAATGGTCTTTGCCAACGGAAAGCAGTACGGGAATATCCTCTTGGGTAACGACATGTCCCTTTTTAAAAACAGGTCCCTTTTGTTTTCCCGGTATAATTTGTGTAATATCGTGGCAAAGGACTTGGCCAACTGCATCAACTGTTTTTATCTGTTTCATAAATCCTCCAGTAAAAATAATAGGCTGTCCACGTTAAGAACGGTCTTCATTTGTTTTTCTAAAGCTAATGACATTTCAAGCTGACTGCGGATAATTTGCTGAACGATTGGCTGGCCTTGAAAGGCGAGCATTTTTTCCGCATAACGTTTTTCCAAAGTTACGGGCGTGGATCCGACAAACAGCTTATCTGCTAAAAACACAACG
Organism: Caproicibacter sp.; assembly: GCA_036260805.1. Taxonomy (GTDB): domain Bacteria; phylum Bacillota; class Clostridia; order Oscillospirales; family Acutalibacteraceae; genus Thermocaproicibacter. Next base: position 17,659 of record DATALZ010000089.1, on the reverse strand, counting down.
GTAAATTCGGTTATTTCCGGCTGAAAGTTGGCCGGCAGGCGCATATGATTTTTCACAATTGGTGAAATTTCGGCAAATCCGAGAGTTTCAAGTTCTTTTGCACCCGCTGCATCATGATGAGGCGTTCCTTTTTTAATATCATGCAAAAGAGCCGCAGCTTCCATTAATGAAAGATTGAGTGAAAAACCTTTTTTATTAAGCGCTGTTCCAATTTTGACGGACAGGTCTGCTACAGCAGTCAAATGCTGTTTTAAATTGTCCGAGAGCCTCATATCTTCCCATAGCTGCTTACACATTTGCTTCGTCGGTATCATTCTGATGTCTCCCTGCAAATGCTTTTAGCAGCTCATAATCTTCCGGCCTGTCCGCATCAAGCGTCATTCCGGCATCATCAAACTCAACGGTTTTCTTTGTGCCTTTAAAGTGATCAATTGCATCTTTCAGGCCAAGGCCGCCGTCGTAATCCATCAAAGACGGGATTGCGCTGCTGTCTATTAAAATAGGGTGCCCCATTTTACCAGCGTGAACCGGCAGCAAAATTTCACATCTGCTGGAGTCCATATTGCCCAGCATGGTGATAAGACTTTGTTTTGAAAATAAAGGCACGTCGCCGGGCGAAAAGAATAGCCGGTCGCATTTGCTTTTTAGATAGCCGAAACCGATTTTTGCGGATTCGAACATATCAGATGTTTGATATTTGTGGTTATAAAGACAGGTAGCACCCGTTTTGGAAAGGTATTTTTCAAGCAGTTCGCCCTGGTTTCCTACAACCACTGCAATCTCATCAACTCCTGCTGACTGCAAAGAAGCAACGGCAGTTCCGATGATGGTAGAGCCGCACAGCGGAAGCAGCGGCTTAAATGCTTTCATACGCGACGACATGCCGGCGGCCACAATAACTGCTCCTGTTTTCATTTCATAACTCCAGTTTGGGCGTCATCATATCCGTCATTTTTGTCGATTTCAAATCCGATTTTTTCAACATGACAGATACCGTCCTGCATTGAGAGAATATTTACACAACCAAACGGCTGCGGAATCGTAAAAAGTTCTTGTAAATTAATTTTGCAAAAGCTGCAAAGCAGCGCACGGTTAAAACCTGCGTGCGAGACGATTGCGAGGTTGCCGTGCGTATTTTCTAAAATGTTTTGAAAAGCAGTCAGGGCTCTGATTTGGCAAACAGCAAAACTCTCGCCGTTTGGCGGTGCAAATGAAGCAAAGTCCAGCCCTCGCTGCCGATATTCTTCGGGGAATTTTAATTTGATATCTTCAAAGTACATTCCGTCCCAGTCGCCCATATTAATCTCATGAAGCGCAGGAAACTCGGTTACCTGTATTTTTCCACCGGAGATAATCTTAGCCGTTCTGATTGAACGAAGGGCATTGCTGCAAAAAACACGACTTAGGCCTTTATCCATGAAATACTCTTTTAAACGCTGTGCATGCCGGATACCGGTTTCATTCAGAGGAATGTCAGTGATTCCGACACATCTTTTTTTAAGATCATGCTTCGTTTCGCAATGCCTTAAAAGATAAATAGTACGCATAACAATTTCATTTTCCTGATTCGCGTAAATCATAAATTGTTCTTTTCGTCATGCTGTTGGCAATTTGGTTTAACTGATTTCCTTTTGCTGCCGAAATCTGCAGCTTGATTTTGTCCCCGAAATTTTTATGAATATAGTTCTGAACTGATTCGGAAATCGTGTTTTCGCTCGGAAGATTATTGCTGTCTGCTGCAATTTCAACCTTGATACAATCGTCTTGTAACAGCGAAACTTTATAATCTCTTACCGCGCCAAACGATAAAATTACTTCATCCAGTTCTGCTAAATACAAATATTTATCTTTACTAATTTGAATTTTATTATTCTTTCGCCCTCGGACTCGTTTCATAGTTTTCAGAAAAGTTCCGCAGGCACAGGGGAAAGTAGAAAAAGCACCGATATCTCCAGTTCTGTAACGAATTAAGGGCATTGCCTTTCTTGTGAGCGTCGTAAAAACAACTTCACCCCATTGCCCGTTGGGAACAGGATGACCGGAAACCGGGTCAACAATTTCAAAATATAGATCCGCTTCCCGCATGTGATAGCCATTTCGTGCTTCACATTCCACACCGCCGCCGTATCCCATTTCAGTCATGCCATAATGCGTGAAAACCTTGCAGCCATATTGACGCGTCAGTTCTGTAATTAAAATTTCCGGTACATAATCTGTGCTCAACAGGACTTTTTGAATTCTTCGGAAAGCATCGCTCTGCGTCCTTTCCAATTGAAGCACCTGTATTGGAATTCCAACAATACAGGTAATATCGTTTTCTATGATGTACCTTGCTGTTTCTTCCGCATCCGTCATAACTCCATGGATAAAACATGCGGTTCCCGTTTCGGATAAAGCCTTTTTCAATAAATGCCCAATGCTTCCATAGGAGTTTCCCGGAAGCAGAACCATGACCCGGTCAGTTTTGTCAGTGAGACAGCTCATCCCGTATTTAAAAAAATCAACGGTCGAGTCCAAATCTTCTTCCGTAAAATAAATCCGCTTCTCCATACCGCTGGTACCGGAACTTTTTAGTGTTACGATTCTTTTTATCGCACTCTGCGGAACACACAAAAATTCAAGAGGATTTGCACTGATCTGCTGCGGGAATGTAAAGGGGATATTCTGAAAATATTTTACAGATTGTATTTCGTCTGGACGAATGTCCCTTAAGTATTCCAGATAAAACCGGCTTTTCTGTTTTGCGTAACCAATTGTTTCTTGGATACATTCCAGCTGATATATCTCAAGGCATTCCCGTTTACTTTCGGAAATGCCGGTTTTTCGCATAATCCAGTTTTCAAGCGGCGTTCGTACCATCTGCCATCAGCTCCGGGTTCTGTACAATGATTTTCCATTAACATCTGTAATATTGTAAATACAAAAAGGAATCAGTTTTCCCTGCGGGCTTACAACATGAATACAGCAGTCTTTTATGCGGTTCAGATCAACATTCCAAATATCCTGAAAGGCCATTGCGGATATGCAGAATGAATTTCTGTGAATGGAATTAAGAATTTTATCCCAGTCTGACCCTTCTGTTGATTCTGTTTGTCTGGTAGCCCAGTTTTTAGATACATATACTTTTGCTTTCAGCGCGCCTTCATCCGCTTTTTTACAGCAGCTTGGATTTTTTGAAACGGCGGTAAGCTTTCCATTGCCAAGGAATAGAAAATTGCCGTGAAATGAACATAATGAATTCTCACACTGCGGAGGTTTCAGGTCTTTTGCCTTGATTTTTCCCGCTGTTTGTCTTTCAATTTCATCCATCAGTTCTGAAAGTGTAATGCGGTCGCTTTCATCCGGCTGTTTTGGTATTCGGCCAAAGTAGCTTACCGGCTGAAAATGAACGCCCCTTACTGCTTCCATATGATTTAGTGCAAAATCAATGATTTGTCCTATGTTGTTTGTGTTGATACCGGGCACAAGAGTGGGTACCAGTATGACTCCAATCCCGTATTTTCTGCAGTTTTCAATTGCCTTTTCCTTTAGTGTAAACAGCCTGCGGCCTCTGAGTTTTCGGTAGATAACATCGTTGGTTCCGTCAAACTGCAAAAAAACCGAGTCAAGGCCCGCGGCTTTAAGTTGTTCTACAAATCCTTCATCTTGCGCTAAACGGATTCCGTTTGTGTTTATTTGAATGAATTTAAAGCCGATTTCTTTTCCGCTCTGAATGATTTGCGGTAAATCGTCTCTTAATGTAGGTTCCCCTCCTGAGAGCTGGATATTGCATATTCCAGACGCTTTTTTTACGCATTGGTATAAAAAATTAATCTGTTCCACAGAAGGATCTTTTTCGCCGCAGGCCTCGGAATTTGCAAAACAAAATCTGCAGTGCAGATTGCAGGACTGTGTTATTTCAATCAATGCCGTGCAGGTATGCTGCCGGTGCTCGCTGCAAAGCCCGCAGTCATAGGGGCAGCCTTTTTCGACCGGAACTTGTGGATTCTTAATGAAAGCCCTTTCTTTTTTAAGCATCCATCTGTCCATGGGTGTACTGCCGTTCCAGAGAATTGTTTGAAACGAACCGTGTTCCGGGCAACTTTTTACCATATAAAACTTGCTGCCTTGCGAAATAATATCGGCGTCAATTTTCTTCAGGCAGACCGGACAAAGGCTTTCGGTTTTAAAGAGGGTATGGTTACAGATCAAATGAATCCCTGCTTCCAAATTCGAACCCTTTTTCCAGCAGAATCTCCTGAATTTTCTGGTAGCTCTTCATCAGAATATCGCCGCATTTCAGTCGATACTCCTGATTCGATGCATAATCCGTTACAGTACAGACTCCGATGATATCCTGACACTGTGTGCTGCAAAATTCAGTCCGAAACCAGTCGGTGAATTCATCAACCATGTCCGAAAATCCCGGTTTCGGGTATTCGGTATCCATACCTTTTCCGGCGTAAAGCCCTAAGACTGCAATGCCTCCGGTCAGCACGCCGCAAGTCTTTTGGGTACTGCCGATGCCCATGCAGAGCCCGTTAACCGCCCGCAGTAAATCCGGATTTTCTTTTTCTTCCGCATCAAGCGCCATTTTCATCATAATCTGGGAACAACAATATCCGGCATTGGTAAGCTTGAACATTTGAAAACCTAAATCATCCATGGCTTGTCACTGCCTTTCTGGCGATCAATATAAAATATCCAGGCCTGCACTTTTTCAGCACGTCTTGAAAATTACATCCATTGATGCAGTTATTAGATGCAGCGTTCCAAAAAGCATTCATAGAACCATAAGAGAATGTTATTTGGACGAAAAGTTCTTTCAAATAATGGCTGCAGTCTTCCAAAAGGGCAATTTTGAAACCGTTCTGCATCAGCTTTTCTGTCAGCAGGGGAAGGCTGTGCAGACCTCTCATGCAGCTGTTCATTGTAAATTTGTTTAATTCACTGACTGAGTTGGGATTTTTTGCATAGACATCGGTTATGATGAACCATCCGTCCGCTTTTAATACTTTGCTTACTTCTTTTAGGGCCGAGTCGGAATCCATCAGCGACAAGGTACATTCTGCAAATACGCAGGAAAAGCTTTCTCTCTCGAATGGAAGGTTTTCACCTTTTCCCAGATAAAATTCCGCAAAGCCATACTGCTTTCTGGCTTCATTCAGCAACTTTTCCGAGGGATCTATGCCGACGGCGCGAATTCCGTGCTTTTCATAAAGATAATTTACAGTGGCTCCGCGCCCGCATCCCAAATCAAGAACCCTGTCGTCCGCCGAGATTTTGCAGTATTGCACACCTGTTTCGGTCAAGCGGAATCCGCCCGGCCTCAGCGTTACTCCAAGTGCATTGGCCATACTTTCGCTTTCGTATGCATTACAGCATTGCAATTACTTGTCCTCCAGCCCTTTTTCAACTTCCAGCATTTTCCCCAGTGCCAAATCCTCACTGATAAATACGGTCTTGCACTGAGGACATCTCATAAGTTCAACTTCAAAGTTTCCGCTTAGATACCTTACCGTTACCTTGTGAGATTCCAGCTTTTTTTTACATTTATCGCAAATCCAGGGGAGTTCCTGTTCTTTTTTATCTTCCATATTTCATTCCTTTGCTACTTCCATTCTGTGACTGTAAACAGAGATCACCTGAATTTTGCCGTCCTTTTCTGCATACCGTACCCAATAGGTAACGTCGCCGATGCGCTGACTGGCTAAATAATTTGAATTTTGGGGATTGAAAAACCGTTCGCCGGTTTCCTGCGCATGCAGAATCACTTTTTCAACATCTTCCAGAAGAATATACCGCTCATCCATAGTACGCCATACATCATCCGGAATGATTAAATCCTTTCTATTGACGGATTCATTCTCGGTGTCTTCGTTCCAGAATTCTTTCAGCAGTTTCTTTTTTAGCTGTGCGCGGTTCGCGTGCCTCTGCGAAAGGTTTGGCATTTTTCTATGTGCGGCCTCATCCATGTTATCGCCAAAAATCAGGTCGAGAATGTGAAAAGTTCTTTTACCGCTGTCTACAAACAAATCTTTGCACATCGCACAATAGACCAGATAATCGTTATCGTTTTCGTCGATCCGCTCTTTCACAAATTCATTAGACTGCTCTCTGTTGGCAAAATAAACAAGCCCGCCGTATCCGCAGCATTTTGTTTTTTCTTTCGAATATTTGAGCTCCTGTATTTCATATCCAAGCTTGTCCGCGATATTCCGAAGACTGTCGTGGATGTTTTTATTATTTCTGGTCGAGCACGCGTCATGGACGCTTAGAACATGTCCGTTGCCATTTTTAGCTTCAGAGGGAAGTCCGTAACGGTCAAAAATTTCCCACAAAGAAATAATAGGGATATCCGAAAGGTATTTCTCAAAAATAGCGCTGCAGCTTGAGCATGCCAGGATAAAAGTCGGTTTGCCCATCTCTTCCCATGTGTCCCGAAATCTTTTCATGTTGGTTTCCACTAAATCCTGCCGGCCTGCCCAATCAGCGGGGGCACCGCAGCAGCCAAGCATGATTCCTACGCCTTCTTTTATGTTGGAAACCAGATATTGATACGATTTTTCAACATATTCCGGGTAGGATGCGGAAAGCTGGCATCCCGGATAAAACAGATAATCCGCCTTTTCTTTTCCCGGCGAGTCCCCTTTAAAAAGAGACTGCGCGTATTTGGAAAAGACAAGGCGCGGATAGGTAAACAGCTCTTTTTCTCTGGCCTCACGTTCTTCTGCTGGAATGGGCGGAGGCGATTTCACCATAAAAAACTGATTGCTGTTGCTGAATTCCATGTCTTTCAAAGCAAAGTCATGTGCGGAAATCGGCATTTTTCCTTTAGCAACCATGCTTTGCCGTGTCTGGCGGATAAGCTCTTTCATTCCGATTCCCGATGGGCATTGTTCATCGCAGAGCCCGCACATCGTGCAGGAATTAATCATTTTGTTCGCATACCGTGTGCCCATAATGACGTTTTCATTAATATAAATCTGCCGTCCGTAAGTTTTGGGCACCATATTGTATTTCTTTAAATGTGCGCAGGCTTTCTGGCATTCCACACATCGGCATTTCAGACACCGTTTTGCCTCTTCTTTTGCTTCTTCCTGTGTGTACACCGCTGCGGATTTTTTAACCCGTTCGGCTGGCTTAACGTTTTCCAGACTATATTTCAATGGGGTTTCATAAGAACCCTCTTTTTCTCTTGAAGCGTTCAAAGAGAATTTTTTAACATAACGTTCCATCGAAACAGCGGCTCTTTTTCCTGTGCTGACTGCGTAGATCACGGAGTCGTTTTTATTAAAAAGTCTGCCGCCGGCAAAGACGGAAGAACCGTCGACCTGGAATGTTTCAGGATCAATCTGAATTTCTTCTTCCCAGTCTCCTGTGCCGAGGTAGACAACATTATATTCCGAAATTAATTTTTCCAGCCCGCTTTTCCCAATCTGATGGTTGAAACGGACTTCGATTCCCAGCTTTTCAACGATTTTAAGTTCGTTTTCGATCTTTTCCTTTTCAATCAATTGGCCCTGATAATTCCAGATGCTTCCGCCGAGTTTATCGGACTTTTCATAAATTGTTACTTTAAAGTTCTTTTTATTAAGTTCAAAAGCGGCGGTAATCCCGCTGATTCCTCCGCCGATGATTGCCGCAGTTCCGGCGCTTTGGGGCGGTGTTAAACCTTTTTTGTACGGCGTATATCCGTACGTGACGGCGGCGCGTTCCAATTCAGAAACCGCAATCGAGCGGTCCAGATTATTTCTGACGCAGGCTTTTTCGCAGGGGTGGTCGCATATCATGCCGATGATTCCCGCAAAAGGCATCCTTTTTTCCAGTATTTTATAAGCTTTTTTAAAATCGCCTTTTTCCATTTCAGCATTGAAAGCAGCAACATCAACGTGGATTGGACACCAAGCAGTAGTTGCCGCCGGTTCGTCATGGATACACTGCTCACAGGTTTCCAGAAGTTTTTTATCCATGTATAACCTCCTTGTGGGCAAAACCGGTTTAACCCAGTTTTGCCCACATAATGTTAATTATTATTACAGATTATAGTTTATTTAAACCTGCCAAAATCTTTTCGGGGTATGCGGGCAGCTTCGTGATGCGAACTCCGCAAGCATCGTAGATTGCGTTGATAATGGAAGCATGCGGTGCCGAAAGCGGCATTTCACCAGCACCGGCCATACCGAAAGGCCCGTTTGGTCTTTTAGTCTCCTGATGAATGAGAACCATGTTATCCGGGACGTCCTTGATCTGAGGAATTCCGCATCTGATAAGGGTTGTGTTCTTCTTCAGGTCTTCGAAATCTTCTGAGAGAGCAAGGCCGATTCCCTGTGTGAGACCGCCCCACAATTGGCCTTCCAGAACCAGCTTATTCATAATCGGTCCGCAGTCTGAAACCATCGTCAGCTTTTCTACTTTGACTTTGCCCGTTGTTGTGTCAACCGATACTTCGGACAGCAGGACGCCGTACATATAAACGGGGAACGGGTTGCCCTGCCCGGTTTCTACGCTGCATTCTTTGCAAGGAGCAGTCCATTTTCCCATATACTTGGTCGGCAGCTTTTCTGCGATCATTTCCTTGTAAGTCCGGTAGGTGCCGTCTTTCTTTTTCAGTGCCGCCAAAAGGTTTTCACAGGCAACACGAGTGGCGTTTCCGGTCATAACATTGGATCGGCTGCCGCCTGCAGGGCCGCTGTTCGGGGTGAGCCGCATGTCATTCATAACAAGCTTGATCTGTTCGGGCTTCATGTGAATTGGCTTTAAAGCTTCATGGGCAACCGTCAATGTTCCCATATCGGCTCCCTGACCATGATCTTCCCAGGAGTTTCCAACGGTAACGCCTTCCTCAGTAATCTCTGCCCATGCTTCGGAAGAATCCGCGCCGTCTAGGCCGCAGCCGTACTCCAGCAGTGAAATGCCAACGCCGTATTTCATGTCGCCGCCCTTGGCGTTTTTCTCTTTTGCGTTTTCTTTTGCTTTCTTGTAGATCGGGCGCAGCTTATCCAATGCCTGCGGGAAAGCAATCACGTCCGGTGCGCAGCCGGTTGGGGTGGTGTCTCCTTCGCGGTAAACATTCTGATACCGGAATTCGAGCGGATCCATACCGATTTTTTCAGCCAGCTCGTCAACGAGAACTTCCGACGAGAACAGGCTCTGCGGAGAACCGTATCCGCGGAAAGCGGAACCCCATGCATGGTTTGTTGCCACTGTTCTGCCGTTGCCACGGATATTCGGAATGTTATAACCTGCGCCGATGAACTGCGTGCCTCTCATGGTCAGCAGGTCGCCGAATTCGCAGTATGGGCCGTGGTCCACTGTCCAGTCAGATTCCATGGCGACAATCTTGCCGTTTTTGTCCGCACCCATTTTCAGGTCAATGAAGAACGGAGAACGCTTGCCAGTATACGTGATCTGCTGGTACATACTGAATTCCAGATATACCGGTTTTTTAGTAACCAGCGCTGCCACACCAAGCAAACCTTCCATTGTTGGGCTGAACTTATACCCAAAGGTACCGCCTGTCGGATTCTGCACAATTGCCAGTTTCTCCAGCGGTACGCCGATTCCTTCTGCAATCATTAAAGCGTGAATGTGGATGCCGACGCTCTTTGAATGGATAATCAGTTTGCCTTCCTGGTCGATATAAGCAAAGCCGACATCCGGTTCCAGCGGGAGGTGCGGCTGTCTTTGTACATAGAAGTTATCTTCCACAACATAAGGCAGTTGGTCGAACATTGGCTCAACTTCTTGACCTTTTACCACATGGGTTTCGAAATAAACGTTTGGTGTTCCGGGATGAATTTCAATCGCGTCTTCTGCCATAGCGGCAGGGGCGCTCATATAAGCGGGCAGTTCTTCAATTGTAACTTTTACTTTTTTTGCGGCTTCTTCGGCAACGGCCGGAGAATGGGCTAATACCATTGCAATCGCGTCGCCGAACTGGAAGATTTTTTTATCGTTCAGAATTGGTCTTTCTTTGCCGTTGCCCTTATTGGATGGGAATGCAAGGCCATTGATTCTGTTTGTGCCGGGGACATCCTTATACGTTAAGACCCTGTAAACGCCCGGTACTTTTTCGGCTTCCGAGGTATCAATTGACAGAATATTGGCGTGTGAGACCTGAGCCTGAACCAGTTTAATATGAAGCGTATCTTCAGGCAGTTTCAGCCCCAGATCAGCACCAAATTCCCACGTGCCTGTAACTTTGGCCACTGCAGACGGGCGAACCATGCTGGAACCCAGCATACTTGTCCCATCTTTCAGTTTAGGCCACAGTTCTTCCTTGGTTACTTCACCCCGCATCAGTCTTGCGGCGTCCATAACTGCATCTACCAGCGGAATATAACCGGTACATCTGCACAGATTTTTATTTTTCTGGAACCAATCCCTGACTTCTTCTCTTGTTGGGTTGATATTCTGGTCAAGCAGTGCTTTTGCGGATACAATAAATCCCGGCGTGCAGAATCCACATTGAGCAGCGCCGTGAATCATCCATGCAAACTGGATAGGATGAAGGCATTCTTTTGTTCCAACACCTTCGATGGTAATAATATTTGCATGGTCCGGAATTCTCTCCATTTTGTAAAGGCAGGATCTTACGGGACGGCCGTCCCAAAGAACCGTACAGGCGCCGCATTCGCCCTTCCTACAGCCGACTTTGGTTCCTGTGAGTAAAAGCTGGCCTCTCAACACATCAGCGAGGGTTGCTTCAGGATTTACTTCAAGTTGCCTTTCGACACCATTAATCACCAGGGTTTTCTTGATCATTAGGTTGCCTCCTTATAATTCCTGAATAGTAAAATGATACCTTTAAGAAAACAGTTCATGCCTATTGCGGGATAGAAATGTTGTATCCCGCAAATTAAAAAATGATTCAGGCAAAACGCGCATCAAGAATAGGATGTACCAAACTTAATAGAAGATTCACACTTTATGCTTTCTGTTTTGCTTTGCGTTATGTTAAAGGTTCTACATCCTTGGTATGACAACCCTGCAACTGATTTTTTTATTCTTCTACAAAAAGTTCTTTGAATTTTGAAGCGACTACCTGCTTTTTCTTTTGGTTGCCCTGCGTACAGTCAACGTACTGGATCGCCCTTGTTGGGCAGAATTTTGCGCACTGGGGGCCGCCGCCGCATAAATTGCACTTTGTGATTTGCTTTTTTTCGGAACTGAAAGAAATATTGCCGAACGGGCATGCGCTGATACACATTTTGCAGGCAATGCACTTTTTTAAATCCGGAATAACGGCTCCGTTTTCGTCTCTGTAAATTGCGCCTCTTGGGCATACCCTCATGCAGGCTGCATCTTCACACTGCATGCACATGATGGGTACTGCAACTTCCAGTCCTTCAAAATGAATTAAATTTACTCCGTCATTGGAGCAAACCGCTTCGCAGGTTCCACAGTCAACGCATTTCTCAGGAGAAATCGTCAAAATGTTGCTCATGATTAACCTGATTACCGCACTTGCGATAATCAGTTGCACCTCCTTTTAAAACTTGAAATTGAAATAATGTCAATGATGTACGGCATTGGGCGGCCTTTTATGCAGGCCGGTTTTAGTCGATGAGAATACATGGAAGATTTCTTTTGTTATGTTTGTTATGTTTAATTACCTGCGTATCATTTCAGGCACATACCACCTCCATAAATCAGTTTAAATATCAATATAATAAAAATATATTGAACAAAAAATATAAAAACCGACGACGAAATTCGTTTGAATCCAGAAATATCCATTTAAGAAAATGTATGTGTTTCTAGTAGGGAATCAAATTTGTTGGCAAATGCAATAAAGTTATAGGCAATTTATACATCTTTATTGCCTAACGTTAATATATTTTGTTTCAATTTGCAATGATCAAAATTTTCCACCTTTTAATGCTTTTATAGAGTAAAAACGACGCAATTGTACAAAGTTTGTGTCCAGTGAAGGAAACCTGAACAGAGAATTTTATTGAGGCAACGGTAAATAATAGTTCCAAAACATGGCTTCTAAGCAGCAAGAGAGAAACAGGTATATACCAAATTAATGAATGAGGTGAAAATAAATGATGCGTGCGGCAATTATTACATCCAGTGATTCCGGGTATCGCGGGGAGAGGGAAGACGTAAGCGGAAAAGTGATTCAGGAGATTTTGGTAGCCAATGGTTACCAAGTAGTATCTATGGTGCTTTTACCGGACGAACAACTAATGCTTAGCAATGCAATGAAAGCAATTGCCGATAACGGTGAGGCTGACCTGATTCTTACAACCGGCGGCACAGGCTTTTCTCAAAGAGATTGTATGCCGGAAGTAACCCGTTCGGTGATTGAAAGAGAAGTTCCCGGTATTCCGGAAGCAATGCGGGCCTATAGTCTGCAGTTTACAAAACGGGCCATGCTCAGCCGCGCGGCTGCAGGAATCCGAAAATCTACGCTAATTATTAATTTGCCGGGCAGCCCCAAGGCGGTCAGGGAATGTCTGGAGTATATCATTACAGAATTACGGCACGCAATTGAAATACTCGTAGGCCAGGCGACGAACTGTGCCAGAAAGTAAGGGGAATTCTATGGGAAAAGTGATGGCTGTGTGTGTAAGCACGGTAAAAGGCGTTCAGAAAAAAAACATTCATACCGCTTCGTTCATTGAAGATTTCGGGATCGAGCAGGATGCCCATGCAGGGAAATGGCATCGTCAGGTCAGTATTTTGTCCTTCGAAAAGATTGAAGCGTTCAAGGCCAGGGGCGCAAACGTTAAAGAGGGCGATTTTGGCGAAAATCTTATTGTTGAGGGCATTGATTTTAAAAACTGCCCGATTGGCACGAGATTCCGCTGCAATGATGTGATTCTGGAACTTACACAGATTGGCAAAGAGTGTCATAAAGGCTGCGAGATTTTTAAGGTGATGGGTGACTGCATCATGCCGCGGGAAGGAGTTTTTACCAAAGTGATTCATGGAGGAACGATAAGCGAAGGGGATGACTTAACAATTATCTGATTTCGAGTGCGTGTCATATAGAAAGGAGAATCTGAATGAGTGAAATAAAAGTGGTAACGAATATTCTTCAGGCTAACAATGAGCTGACTGCTGTGAATCGGAAAAAGCTCGACGAGAAAAAAATTTACGTGATTAATCTGATGAGCTCGCCGGGTTCCGGCAAAACTTCCATCCTTGAAAAGATCATATCCAAGTTGAAGGATGAGATGAAAATAGCCGTGATTGAAGGCGATCTCTACACCACGATGGACGCGGAGAGAATTGAGGCGAAGGGCGTACCGGTTGTGCAGATTAACACAGGCGGAGCCTGCCATCTGGATGCATACATGATTAAGGATGCAATCAATGACCTGAATCTTGACGGAATTGAACTGCTGATTGTTGAAAATGTCGGCAACCTGGTATGTCCTGCGGAATTTGAAATTGGCGAGGATATCAAAATAACGGTTTTGAGCACAACAGAAGGAAATGACAAGCCTCTGAAATATCCTCTTGCGTTTGAGAAATCGGGTGTCGTGATCCTCAATAAAATTGACTTAATTGAATATACCAATTTTGATAAACAGCGGTTTCACGACGATGTACGGTCGATCAATGAGAAAGCAATCATTTTTGAAACATCGTGTACACAAAATTTGGGACTGGATGAATTATGCGGCTGGATTAAAGATAAAGTCTCGGAGAAACAAAAATAAAGTGGTAATCTTCTGCCGAAGCCGGAGATGAAAATTCCTGCACGAACTGAAAAATAAAGGGAATGGTAGCTTTGCCCAATCAACTGATTCGCTCCAACATAACAATAAACGGCATTGTGCAGGGCGTTGGTTTCAGGCCGTTCGTTTATAACCTTGCCCGTTCGTGCCGGATTCACGGCTGGGTAAACAATTTTCCGGGCGGAGTCCATATTGATGCCGAAGGTGCGGAAAAGGATATGGGGAGCTTTATCCGGCGGCTGCGGGATGAAGCTCCTCCCATTTCTTCCATCGATTTATTTCATGTTGAAAGTGCTTTGCCGGTTGGGTATACGGATTTCGAGATCAGGAAAAGCAGTTCCGAAAGTGTTCCCGAAGCGTATATTTCCTGCGATCTGGCGGTATGCGAAGACTGTTTAAGAGAAATGAATGACCCTCAGAACAGACGGTATCGTTACCCTTTTATCAATTGCACCAACTGTGGGCCAAGGTTTACGATTACAACCGGTATTCCGTATGACAGAATCAATACAACGATGAACACATTTCAAATGTGCGAAGAGTGTGCAAGGGAATACCATGACCCTGCCGACAGAAGATTTCATGCCCAGCCGGTTGCATGCAGGGAATGCGGCCCTTCTTTGTTTCTGCTGGATTCAAAAGGGAACCTCATTTCACAGGGCGATGACGTCGAACAAACAATCCGGTTTTTATCCGAAGGAAAAATTGCGGCGATTAAGGGATTGGGTGGTTATCATCTTGCCTGCGATGCGAAAAATGCGGATGCCGTACACGAACTCAGGGCAAGAAAAAAACGGGACGGGAAACCATTTGCCCTGATGGTAAAAAATCTTGAAACCGTTTTAAAATACTGCTTTGTCAGTGAAAAAGAGTCAGAACTTCTGCAAAGCACAAAAAGGCCTATCGTTTTGCTGGATATGAAACCCGAATCCGGTCTTGCCGTCGATTCCATTTCGCCCGATAATAATAAAATCGGTATTATGCTGCCATATACGCCTCTGCATTATCTGCTTTTTGAGAGTGATTTGGAACTGCTTGTCATGACAAGCGGAAACAGGTCGGGTGAACCCATTTACTATAAAGATCCGGAAGCGGTACGGGAGCTGAGCGGAATTGCCGATTTTTTTCTGACCAATAACAGAGAAATATTTATCAGGACGGATGATTCTGTTACAAGTGTTTTTCGGAATCAGGAATACATTATCCGGAGATCTAGAGGCTATGTGCCGTTACCAATCGATATTTCCGCTGTTCTAAAAGACTTGGAAGGTTCAGCGAACCGGATTCCTTCCGTGCTTGCCTGCGGGGGAGAATTAAAAAATACCTTTTGTCTTACAAAGGGCAGAAAAGCTTTTTTGAGCCATCATATTGGAGACCTGGAAAATCTGGAAACCTTGGTATCTTTTGAAACCGGAATCGAGCATTTTCAGAAGATATTTTCTGCTGTTCCAGAAGTGGCGGCTTTTGATAAGCACCCGGACTATCTTTCCGCAAAATATGCCGATCACCTTACAGGCGTTGTAAAAATCCCGGTGCAGCACCACCATGCGCATATCGCATCCTGTATGGTTGAAAATAATCTTTCCGGAAGGGTCATCGGTGTTGCCTATGATGGAACAGGATATGGGGATGACGGTCAAATCTGGGGCGGCGAGTTTTTTGTCGGGGATTATTCCGGGTTTGAAAGACAGGCGCATTTTGAATATGTTCCTCTGCCGGGCGGGGAAGCCAGTATTAAAGAACCGTGGAGAATGGCGTTGAGTTATCTCGTCCAGATTTATGGGGAAGATTTCAATCCGCAGAAACTGCCTTTTCTCAATCGGATTGATGCCGGGAAAATCAGCCTTGTTACGCAGCAAATTGTAAGGCGAATCCATACTCCGCTGACAAGCAGCGTGGGCAGATTATTTGATGCTGTGTCCTCATTAATCGGATTATGCAGTCAAATAGCGTATGAAGGTCAGGCCGCGATTCGGCTTGAAAGAATTGCCGTCCCAGAGGACGGCAGCCTATACCCGTATGAAATTGTTACAGAAGGTAACGGATACCAAATCAGTGTTCGCCGCCTGATTTCCGCAATTGTAACGGATGTCCTGCAAAGCAGGGGGCAAGCCGTTATCTCGAGTGCTTTTCATCGAACTGTTGCGGGCATTACGTTGGATGTGTGCCGGCTGCTTCGGGCTAAATTCTGTCTGGACCGTGTTGTGCTGAGCGGCGGAGTGTTTCAGAACAGGGTACTTCTCAGCCTTGTTCTTGATTTTTTGGAGAAAGACGGATTTCACGTATATACCCACAGCAGAGTTCCGGCCAACGACGGTGGCCTCTCTCTTGGACAGGCGGCTATTGCTGTAAGAAAATATATGGAACAGGGGATGGAAAAAAACAATGAATGAAAAGATTACGCTTGCATGCGGCAGCGGCGGAAAGCTCACGCACCAGTTAATCAGCGGCCTTTTTTACCGATACTTCAAAAACGATATGCTGCTCGCAGGCGGCGACTCCGCCGTCTTTCCGGTAAAAAGCGGCAAAATGGCGTTAACAACGGATTCTTATGTAATCCAACCGATTATCTTTAAAGGGGGAAATATCGGCAAACTTGCGGTTTGCGGCACGGTAAATGATCTGACGGTAAGCGGCGCAGTCCCTAAATATATTAGCTGCGGATTTATTCTTGAGGAAGGCTTCAGCCTGCAGGAGCTGGAGCTAATTGTGGCATCTATGGCGGATACGGCGGAAAAAGCCGGCGTCAGCATTGTGACAGGCGATACGAAAGTCGTTCAAAAAGGCTGTGCCGATAAAATTTTCATTAACACTTCCGGTGTCGGTTTTCTTCCGGAAGACCGCAGCTTTTCCACAAAGAATATCCGGCAAGGGGATAAAATTATCCTTTCGGGGACGATGGGGGACCACGGCACAGCTATTCTTCTGGAGAGGGAAAACCTGAAGGTACAAAGCGATATTGCCAGCGACTGCGCTCCGCTGAATTTGCTGGTTGAACCGGTTCTGGAGAAATTCGCGAATGCAGTCCATGTCATGAGGGACCCAACCAGAGGCGGGGTCGCAACCACGCTAAATGAACTGATTGCCGGCAGCGGGTTCGGCATTATGCTGGATGAGGATGTTCTTCCTGTTCATAACGAGGTGAAAGGAATCTGCGAGATGCTGGGGATGGACCCGTTATACATGGCGAATGAAGGGAAAGTCCTGCTGATTGCCGACGGAAAGCAGGCAGATTCTATTGTCACCCTGCTGCGGCAAAGTCCTATGGGGAAGAACGCTGTCGTGATTGGTACGGTAACAGACCGTTTTCCAGATAAGGTATTTCTCAGTACGCTTGCCGGTGGGAGTCGGGTTATCGATATGCTGGCAGGCGACCAATTGCCGAGGATTTGCTAGGTTATGCCGTCGTTTCAAGGCTTGATCAATAAAAAAGGATTCATTGTTGTCTGTCACAATGAATCCTTGCCGGAAATATAGATTACCGGAACTTTCCCGATGCTTTTGAATTGTTTCGGTGTAATGCCGTATTTGTTTTTAAAAAGAGCAATAAAATGGGAAATATTATCGTACCCAAGGTCAAAGGCTACTTCCGTTACATTCTGGTTTTTGAGCATGTATTTCGCCTGTGTTAGTTTCAGGTTTGTAATGTATTCTTTTGGTGTAATGCCCATTACCTTTTTAAAAGAATTGCAGAAATTTGTCTCAGACATATTCACATCATACGCCAACTGGCTAACGCTGACAGGCTGCCGAAAATTATCTTGTATATACTTAATGGATTTATGAATTGGATTATCATGTTCTAAATTTATAATCTGCTGTACTCCTTTTATTTGAATCAAGTAGTACATTAATTCCTGCGCGTAAAGATCGAGCAGGAATTTTTTATTTTTGTCGGGTTTTATAGAAATTTCGGAAAGCTGATTCAAACATCGGCCGAGCTCGCCTCGAGTATCGCCCAGGAAAAAGCGGTTTTCGTTTAA
>DATALZ010000066.1:0-3659 GCA_036260805.1 Caproicibacter sp. | reverse complement strand
CATTAGACCTTACCTTACTTTTTATGTTAAGATTAATGGAAAGAAGTGGTAAGTATCTGACACTTAAGAATACTCAATAGATTTCATAGAGCATGAGCTTAGCTTACATTCCATAGAACCATGCTAGGAACGCTCTGTGATACACTGAGCTAGAGTTTAGAGTCAGATAATAGAAGGAGTCCAGGGAGTACGCTAGAACGTGCAGACGAGGCTCTGAGAGGCTTAGAGCACATAGGTAAGGGAACAGTACCAGACAGTCTTAAAAACGTCTACAAACGCACAGGAGACACGCTAGGCGTGCGTACATGCCTGTGGCTGTGACTTTAGAGTAAAAGTAAGGTAGAGCCTTAACATGTATCCAAAAATCCATTGGCAGGCTTATACAGAAGTCTAACCACGCGACCTGATGATATGCAACTCATGACGTTGCAGCTTGATCACAGCCCGTGGCTTAATGGTAAGAGTGTCTTAGTAATCTGACACTTAGGATTTCTTAACTTCACATACCTATGTTTAGAATGAACTTTTTGACACTGTTAGTGTAGGGGTTTAGTATCAAAAACCGTAACAGCTTAAACAGTTTACCTAACCTTATCAATATTCATCGAATTTTATAATAATAATCAATTGAATATCCCTGATAAATGCTGAAGTAAGAAACTCAATTTCCAGCCAAGTCCAGGGCAACTCAATTGAAAATCAATCACGGGATAGCCTGTTAACTAGCAATATCTCACACCCTTCTTTTGCAAGTACCCCAAGCAAAGGTAAGTTAGGGCAAGTCTATCACCCTGTGCACAGGTAAGAACTCTATAGCTGATGGCATGTCAAGGCAGCGCGACTCAATCCTTATTGAAGAAACTTCATTTCTTTAATAAGATCGATTGAATAATGCTGCCAACTCCTGCATAATCTTCAGAACATCTCAGATGTGCTTTTCCTAACTCGATCATTACAGAGCATATAGGAATACGAAGCATTTCTTCGATAACCGTACCATTAAACGCAAAAAAAGATTAAGAAACACATAGGCAGACCAGAAAGCAGACACGAGAGACACATTTTAGCCACGCTTGATCCATGTCAAACAACCAAAAGAATTTAACGCGCTATCAGTAGAAACAATTAAAAACAGTCAACAACATATATAACAGCATGGGAATAATACCGATGATCTATTACGTAGCTGGATTAGTAGCAGTAGCCGCAATCATATACGAAGGATACAAACTGACTCACAAAAAGGTTTGATATAACCCAGCAGGCAGGTCTTTCCCTTCGCATGTAGCCGGATCGGTAGCTCACACTTGAAGCCGACGGTCTTCGACACGTCAGCATCAAGAGATCGCTACCCAGGCACGGCAGAATGCGAAGGAAGGGAACGAGAGGGGAAAATGATACATCGATAGGGTCACGTTGGAAGCGAACAAAAAATATCACAAAGTTAGCAACGTTATTGAAATCATGTCCGAAATGTCAGACTTCCTATCCGAAATGTCAGACTTCATAAAATATGAGAGGTATATGGGTCTACCCGTATGGTTATGGGTAATAATCATATTCGTTGTAATCATACTCATCGGAAAAAGCACATCGGAAGTCATAGAAGCAATCCTAGAAAGTATACGTTCACGACTAAATCTCCCATAACCGATATTACCAGAACTTCCACCAAGCTTTATTGTTCTCGGTTGTCTCTGGAAGCAGCTTGACGTTTAATCTGCTATTCTCCTGGATCAGCGTTTGAATATGAACTGCCTGCTTGTGCATATTCTCGTTTTGATCTTTAATTTGGTCATCCTTTGTGTGCAGCTGGTCGTAAAGAGTCTGGATCTGAGCCTTCAGATCTCCAATCCTAGCCTGTTGAGTCTCATAGTTATGTTCGGCAACTTTCAAAGAATCAAGAACCGCTTTCAACTCGTGAGATAGTTCATCATTTTGAAGGGTTGACTCTGGTGAGCTGGCTTGTGGGCTAGTGTGAGCTATCGTATCACAAGTTGTATCACAAAACGTATCACAACCATTCGACATCGATTTCACAAGCAATTCAAGACCATCGTTCACAGCTTGTGATATATTACCGTACTCAGAACCGATCCAATCGTACAAGCCTTGAGGTATCCGAGCATTTATTTTCACCTTATCTTCCTTAGTGAGCATACTGTGATACGAAGAGCACACAGTTAGAAAAACTGTTCGTTTTGAAACCATCAGGTGTCAGTAGTCAAGTACTTTTGCCAGCATGACCACAGACATAGAGCTTGAAGGTATCAGGCGGTTTTATCAACCCACGTTCAAACATGATCCTGACAGGATTCTCAGAATGTAACGGAAGAATAAAAGCAGGCAACTCCTCGAAGGGTTCAAGGAATAAACGCTTGAACTTATGAGGAACATCAGGGCACTCGCTAACGTAATTGTATAGACTTATCATATAACGAACATAAGAAAGATTTTCAGGATGAAGGTCTCTAACTACCTCTTCATAAGCTCTTGCATTCTCGTTAGCTTCCATTGATACAAGCCTGAAATCAGACATCGGAATATATTCCACCTCTTCCTTCTGTTCAGGGATTCCGTAAGAAATCGTATCACCATCAAGCACCAGAGGCTTTTCTCTTCCCTGATTCATTATAGCCAGTATCTCAAGCCTTAATTCATGCAAGACGGCAGACGGCACAAGCTTTTCAGGAGACATCTTGAACATCTCACCAAAAGGACTCACAGGCTTGAACCGAGTTCCTTTACCCTGCGCCAGCTGTCCAACATGAGACATGAGATAAGCCAGATATCTGACAGTATCCGTAGGAATCTCAAGAGTCCAGTGCTTTTTCTCACCATCATCAAAGCAATTTTTCTTTATAAACAGGTCTTTGTCACCAGTAAACTTCTGAGTACCGGGGAAGCACATGTAATGAAAGTGAGGCGAGAACTTCGTAAGCTGATACCAGTCAGTGCAGTCAGTCCCAAGAATGTCATTGATCCTGTCTAGGTTTCCTTCGTTGTGATCGTCCCTTATGAACTTCCAGAAGCCGGAAGAAGCTTCAGTATTGAGTATTGACCTGAGTGCAGGCTTTACCTCAGCCTTGATCCTGAACGGGTGAAACAGACTCAGACCTGCTGTAACACCATGCTTCTTAAGACGGTTATTACCATTCCTGCGAATCTTCCTGATATTATCAAAAGTATAGGCACGGTCATCCCTTACAGAAGCTTCACCGACAGACGGGCGAGACCCTGAATATATGGCATAAGCTTCAACGTGGACAGCTGACTTGAAAACCTTTTGCAAAGCCCAGAGCTTACCGCAGGAAGGACAGCCCATCGTATCACAAGTAGTGTAGATCACTTTAGCTCCTGACCCATCTGCGGCAAGTCCCTGAACATGTGGGCGCTGACAGTAGACAGGTCTCTCACCTTTACCATAGATCATGAAGTCATACTTGTTGAGAGTGATATCCTTAGCAAAGTCGAAATCAGGCTCAAGGAAATCATCGAGACTTGTCAATGGATTATCTGATGTAGAGTAATCCTTAGTAATGCAGGATAGGGTCAAAATAATCCCACCCAGAATAACGGACAGTAATAGACGGTGCGAGATGAATCAAAAAAGTGACATGGGCGGCCTAGCGATATCCTTATAAGTTCCAAGAGACTAC
>DATALZ010000062.1:0-49441 GCA_036260805.1 Caproicibacter sp. | reverse complement strand
TTTCAGTGGAGTAAGAGTGCCCAGAAACGCAGTGACGTCGGCATTTTCAGCGACTTGCACCCCTCATCCTATTTTGCACCCCTCCTCCATGAGAGCAGCAATGGCAACGTTAATTTGTATCGGCACCTATGTTATTACGCACAAAGGTAGTCAGTCAATGATACAAATTGACTGACTACCTTTTAATTTTGCCTATTAGAAAAGCCAGTAATACAAGGAAAAAGCGAGACAGGGGGGTGCAAAAAGCCCGTCCTGTCTCGCTTTTTTACTTCGATACGATTTGCAGTAATACCATGACTGATATTTTTTGCACCCCTAAGCTAAACGGTAACAGAGGCAAAATTAAATTGTTTAGGGCAAAATTAAAAGGTTCAAAGTCGTCAGGATAGTTAACTTAAAGTAATCTGTTGTGTAGGCTAATTACTTTTCTGATGCCTTTGTGATGAGTGCTTTGTATTTTTTCGATGCACTTTCCCATCCTCACCTATCTCCACATTGCTCCGTTCTGCTTTGGCTGTCTGCACTTTTTCAAAGAGATCAAGAGTTATGATCGGTTCGTGGTGGTCTTTACGCTCAAAGGCCATTTTCCCACCCCTAGCTACAGAGAAGCCACAATATTTTTTGTTTGACAGGATCATATCGATGGTACGCTTGCTCCAGTTACTTTTCCCGGTAGGCGACAGGATTCCATCCGCCTCAAGTGCGGCCTTGATCTTTAGAACGCTCATCCCATATAGATACATGGCAAATATTCCGCGAACGACAGCGGCTTCCTCTGGAACGATAACGAACGCATCCGTCTCATCAACGTGGTATCCATAGCACGGCCGGTCGTATATTGGAGATGAGCCATCCTCTATCTTCTTCCGAATGCCCCATTTGATGTTCTCACTTAGATTGAGGTTTTCGGCTTGTGCCAGACCACCGTATAACGAGATAAATAGTTCACTTTCTGGGGATCGGCTGTCAAGCATATCTTCTTCAAAAAACACATAAACGCCATGAGCTGATAGAACACGGACTGCGATGATGATATCTTCTGCGTTACGTCCAAATCGGCTGATGCTCTTTGTGATGACGAGATCAATGGAGCCCTTCTTGGCATCCTCAATCATACGATTGAACTCAGTGCGACCAACAGTGCTTGATCCACTTTCCACGTCAAGATAGATATCTGCCACTCGCCACTCTATGTGACCCATCACATATTTCGTCAAATAGGACGCCTGAGCAGCAAGGCTATGAAGCTGAGCGGTGGATGGCGAACTGACACGGCAGTATATGCCGACTTTTTTTATTCCCAGAGCATCTTTTTTCGCAGGAATTACGATAACCTTTTTCTCCATATTGTCAGTCCTCCCATAATTATTAACTTGCTATTCTTCTGAAACAGAGCAAATATATACGTACGATATAAGTTTAGGGAGAGATGGCTATGAACAAAGATATACGCGTTGTTAAAGTAAGCGTCCAAAGCCCCGCACGGACCATGCCACGGCTGCAACAGGCTAGGATACTATTTGATCCGCCAAACAAGGAAAGTGTTCTTGTAGTCTACTGGCGTGGCTCTAAACGAGGACTCTTTGACGCAATGGTGGAATATGTTGCTCCAGATAACTGCTTTAAATGCAGGTATCCTGTCAGGCATGATTATATCGACGGCCAATTAAAGCCATTATCTACAGACACTCCACTTCCCAAAGAGTGGCTCGAAGCGAACTGCGAGCAATTGGAAATTATGGCGTACCGCAGTATCAAGCGGCTAGATAATCTTCAATACACCCTTCGTTGGTGAACCTTTTAATTTTGCCTTCCGCAGTAATAGAAAAAGGGGGTGCAAAAGATGTAGAGGGGTGCAATTAGCCTACTCACTCAAGATGATTTTGCCCGGAAACACCTAAAATATCGCGGTTTTTACAAATTTCGATACGATAGGTTCAGCCCCCTATACAGCCTACACTAATCAAATAGAGAACCAATGATTGATACAATTGTTGGTTCTCTTTTTTTGCCATGAATGCAGAAAAAGCCCAGCACTGCTGAGCTTTTGGCGATTTTTGATTATTGCTGTCCGGTGTTTTGCCGGGTAGCTTTTTTGATTTTCATGCCTTAAGCCTCTGCCGTTATGCAACATGAAACTTTGTGGAGAAATCGTTCAATAGTATGGGAATCGTTCATTGTTCCAAATAGAAAATTAAAATGTACCCATAAATATGGACACTTCAGTTTACTCAGTTTCACTTTCAGCAATTTCGATATCTTTTAGTGTTTTACCGTCAGACGTTTTCCAAGCATCACGTGCGTTAATTGATGTGCCAGTCACAAAACATGCGGCTTGGGCGGGGCTTCGAAGGAGGATATCGTTTTGCAGGATGCCGTCTTCATTTATGATCTCAGCATATTGTTCTCGAGCCCTTCTAGCATGTTTTGGGCAAGAATGCGCCATCGTTGTTCGTATCCGGCTGCCTTTGAAAATCACGAATCCGTCGCTCGTACGTTGACCTTTCGCGGCGCTCTTACCCTGTTTCAATTCAAACAGGGCTTCATTGCTAAAAACTGGAGCATCAGACGTGGGCGTCGGCGGTGTAGACTTTATCAGCTTTTCAAAAACTTTATAGCCAAGCGTTCCGATGACAATCTTGGCATAATCTATAAATTCCTCAAGCTCGCTTTCTTTTTCCTCCGTAACGTTGCCGAGATTGGGGTCATTGCCGTTCTTTACGACATATCTCCCTGCGTCAATTGCGAGGTTGCAAAAGCGGTTCTCAAGATAACTTATCTCAGTGGGACCGAAGGAATTATTTGAGGTAGTATAAACGACTGCCTCCGTCCAGTAGTCCATGCGGGTATCTCGCTTATGCTCTTGGAGGCGCATAAGTATTCCCTCGCCGTTCTTACGCACTCCGGCTTGACCAATATAGACTATAGGCTCCCCGGTATCGTCCGAGGTGCCGAAAAGGAAGTACACACCACTTTGTTTGAGAACGGGTAGGTCTTTGCACTTTTCAAGTTCGGTACGCGGTATCTTATAGGCCATGCCCGTCCAGTTTGTCAGCGTACACTTGATACGCTCACTTGGGTCGCCATCCATAAGAAATAGAGTTATCGCCTTACCTCGCGTGGCCATAAGTCACGCACCTCCTTTTGATTGCTCATCCTGCCTGTGCCTTGTCTGAAGACGTCAATATGTTACGTATTCCGCCCGTTACCATGAACGAGAAGTTTCGCAAACCTCCGGGAATGGCAAGCCCATGTACGGGAATCTGGATAATATAAATAGAAATTCCATCTATCCGGTAGGTCTCTATTAAACGTAACTTAATATCATCGCCCGGCCCAGTTTCACATGGATAAGCTAGGAACAGCGTATTGCACCCAGATGCGCGACAGAAAGCGAGTGCCTCGTATATGTCGGATCTGTCAGCCTCCCGATTATTATAAAGCGACAGCCGTTTATACTTAGCGTCGACAAGATACACAGACTTCCCAGTATCAGACCGGATAGCCGAGATATCAGGATATACGTAAAGTTGCTTCTCAGTCGCGGTTTGACATGAGCCAAACAAAAATGGTTTCTGGCCAACTACGGTGAGGGTTGGTTCACCAACGCGAACAGCCGTGGTGAGAAGCCATTCCCATATCTGCCATGTGCTCACCATAAAGCCAGGAGAAAGAATCGTGCCATCTGTAAATACCGCACCCATTCCGTGAATAATGTCATAGGCCAAATTATACTCTCGTTTCCATCTAAGGTCTCTGCCGGGGAGCGTAAGCCTTGGTTTATTGAGTCCCACATTGCTTTGAGGCGAAAGAACGGTGATTGAATCCCGGAGTATTCGCTGAACTCTCGGATCGGATATATGCGGCTGTACGTACCTCATGGCAGCTAGGATTGTCGCATTGTACTCATTCTTTATATCAAACGTTACATTTTCCTGGGGGATACCTTCAGGAAGGCGAACAAAGGTATCTTCGAAGCAGATTTCGCCTTCTATGGAATAGTCCGCAAATCTGTTTCTTCTGTATTTTCTCAAAAGATGACGTCGCAGAGGAAGAAAACCCTCCGCCAGCGCCCTGCCTGCGATATCATAGAGCGTACTTTTAAATGCAGAGGTTGTGTGTATATTGTCGCCTTCTAAAAGTTTACCATGTCTTGATAGGGTGGATAGAAGGTAAAAGTCCTCTTTCCACCGAATATCGTCCTCAGAGAAGCCAAGGTATTTTGGCACAACTTCAAGTTCAATCTGCGCCGAAAGCCTAATGGTTCCCGCCACGTTAACGGCGCGGACCGTATTCGAATGCATGACAAAAGGACTGGAGGATAGGGAGAGTGCCTTTGTAATTCTGGTGCCTGCCCTTTCTAGTAATGAGCGTAGATTCTGCGGCTCAGTATCAGTGCCGGCCGCAAGTTCCTCTATGCTTTTTGGGCTTCCATATTCATGGAGAAGTATTCTATACATTTACATCACCGGCTGCGAGTAAAGTGTTATAAATGTTTGTCACCGAAATGGGAGGTCTTTTTAAAATTGCGCGGACGTCCTCAGCAAACGTGGCTTCATCAAGTGTGTATGGAGACCTAGGGTCGGAAGCATTTATTACGTATGCTGCTGACACGGCGTTGCCGAAAAACAATTCCTCTACATGGGTAATAATTGTGCCCCATACCTGTGTTGCGAAATCAAGAGCTCCCGCAACGTCGTCAGTTTGTGGCCTTGGTATACTCATAAATATGCCATGCCCCAGCCTGTACTCTTCGCCACGACCGACAGCGATTTTCTCGTTGATTTTCGAGAGAGCCAAGATTGCTGCAAGGTACACATCCGAAGGGGTTGTCGGCGTTACAGGGAGTACTGAACCAGCCGCAATTCCAAAATAGTTATATAGAACCCCGTAATCTGGCTCGAGTGAAATGAGATACCAGCGTCTGAGAAAAGCGACGTCCAATGGGGCGACTGATACGTCCGCCTGATTCATTGCCGCTAGAATATAAAGCCGGGGTGAGAACGCGTAGTCGATGGACGACCCATCATCCGGTGATATAATTTCAAAGCTCTGTGTCGTAGGAAGAACACTTCCGTCCTCAGCCAGCCGCTTGTCCGGTTCAAGTGCCGCTATACTCCCACCAAACGCTTCAATTGCTGGTCCACGGTTAATTTCGTCGATAATTACAAGTGCCGCACTGTCCGACCGTTTTGCGAATTCGTTTGCACGGTACAGGATGCCTTCCGAAACAGAGTAGCCGTCGGCGTTTATCTTAGGGACAATACCTGTTATCAAATCTCTGTACTTTGTGTTTTGATGAAATGTCGTCCGAAATACTCGTTTATTTAACGCTTGTAGGAACGGGAGCCTTCTCATCAATGGCGTCTCCAAATCCGCGGGTATCGTAACGGCCGCTCCCGGTACGTGGGCGGGAGCCGCGATTCGCTGACGAGCTACCAAGAACTCCTGGGCCACTTCGTTCATCATCGTGGATTTCCCGGTTCCAGGCGCTCCCGTGAGTATGACGTTGCGCCTGCTCTGGAGCTTTTCTAATACCTCATATTTATCTGCCATTGTTCCATTCCCTCCCGTTTTCAATATCGACGTATCCTAACGGTGTTATGTTTACTGGTCTATTTGCCCCAAGCCCCCTAAGTATAGGTTCTTTCACGGCAGGATGCCAATTGTCGCACCGCAAAGAACGCTCTGATGTAAAGCAGGGATATACGCGGTCATCTGTGCGAAGGACTAATAGAAGAACGCAGTCTTTGCTGTCGGCGGGTATTACTTGAGACGGGAAACATTGGTGAACGGTTCCAATTCTCACCTCGTTCGGACGTGCGTTTGTGGGTTGATGTATGATTACATCCGTAGGCGGAAGGCCATCCCAGTAGAACTGTCCCGTCAGTGTTCCGTCGGCACCGGCCTGCGTAAACATCCGATTGAACTGAGCTGTAAACTCATTGGCGGGACTGAATCGCAAATCCCGCGCTCCGCCGCCGGTGGGCGTATCGTTTGATTCGGCTCTAAATTTACGAAAATCTCCGGCGACAATTTTTTTGTAAATAACGAGCTTTACCCCCGGCAAGGGGGTGTTTCCAGTTGTCAAAATATATCATCCTTTCTCAGCGATGTATGTCCGTTGGAATATATGGTATAGCTCCATGACTGCGAGCTAAATTATAGCGCTTTATGTATTCATTGGCATTATGGTTAAAGTGACCGCCAGCTTCTGAAAGAAGATAATCGCGGGTAACGGTAGACTTTTTCTCGCCATTAATAGGAGACTGCTTACGGTCAAGGAGGGGGAAGTCCTCAAGTATCAATTTCAGATCGGTAAAGCCAAGACCATAAGCATCCGCCACAGTAATATCAATCCGGCACCGAAGACGCGCAATTTCTGCTTCGTCAGGGTTAGCCTTGCTTCGCATTTTCCTTATGGCATCGGTTGCGGCGATTATGATGTCAGCCTGTTCTGAATCGATATTGATGGCAGGCATTGGAACACTCAGAATAAGGAAATAGTTTGCCGTTGTGGAAATGACTCGTCTTAGCATCCAGTCGTACACAAAACTGTTTGTCACTCCGACCCACAACAGTTCCCGCCTTCCATTATGACTGTTTTTAAAGATTATAGTGGGCACCTTATTGCCGCAGACGACGCCTGTTGGAATGATTGCACTCATCATTGCCCGTTCGTTTGTCTGTCCCGCAATATCGCAATAGCCCACGCGTTCTCTTTGAACCCTTGCATATATGACCTTTGATAAATCCTTTGGGTCTATCCAAAATTGCGATTTAAGTTGACCGTTTGAAGGCTCCCATTTTGCGGCTCTCCCGCTCCCTGAAACATACCTTTTTACAGGGAAACAGTGTTGCTGTACCATTCGCCCTTCAACAAGGGCGATGGTCGCGCCGTTGGGCTTTGTGGCAAATATTTGCCTATCGTTTGTCATATCAAGCTCTCTTGTTATGTCAGATGCCCATTCGGAGCTGCTTCCCCAATCGCGGCCATATCTATGAATTTTGAAAAATAATTCTAATTCTTCTGGGGTTCGCACTTCCGGGATGGTAAGGTCGGGTCTTGCTTTTTTAAGAAGCTCAAGGGGTATTGTGACAGGATCTGAAACAACTACTCCCGTTTCACTTCCATTTCCGTGGGCAAGCTTTATTCCGTGAGGTTGTGAAGATTGCTCGGAAAAGTCACAGGCCAAGAGCAGAAATTTGAATCTTGTATCTATGGCAAAAAAGCGGGCGTGGTTGCTTATTACAACGAAATTGACATGGGAGCACTTCTTGAAAAGCTCTTCCCGGAGGAGGTAGGTGCCCTTTGACCGGATGATACCGGCAGGTAACAGCATAAATACTCGCCCGTCAGCTTTTGCAGCACAAAAGGACCTCTCAAGAAAAGCGATATATGTGTCCGATTCAGTGTTTTTTAGCCATTCATACTTTTCTCTAAGCTGCTTGCAATAATCGGCGAGCTTTTTCTTTTCCTCGTTGAATTTATCGATGTCAATATGGTCATAGTTTGCTCCATAGGTATGGTCGTTCCCGTTTTTTAGCAAATATGAATGCCGTGAGAGCTTAATCTTACCCCACGGCGGATTGCCGACTATAATATCAAATTTGCGAACGGGAAGCTCATCGCCCGAGAGACTGTCCATTAGACGCCACTTGCCTACCATTGTTTTTATGCTTTTAACGTTAGTCAGAAAGGTCGATAGTGCCGTTCTGCACCCGCGGAGTGCGTATTCAGACATATCAAAAGCATAGACATGCTGTTGGAGCCATGTCTCGATATCGTCGGGAAACTTTTTCTTGTATGCTATGGCCGTTGCCGCCAGCAATGCCCCCGAGCCTGAGGCCAAGTCTGCTATAGTTTTTTCTTTTGAAAGTATCGGCCCGCACTCCATTCCTATCAAACTGGCAAGCCGGAAGTCTGTGTAATACGCACCGCATTCTTTTTGCTCCGACCTTTCAAGCGGCTCCCTTGAAAGTGCTGAAATTATCAGGGATTTGTCCATGGGAATTTTGTCTGACAGTTTGGTTAGTACGTTTGAAATTGTCCGGAGTCTTTCGGGTTTGAAAAGCGGTGAGATGCAAAAAGATGAACAGTATTCGTTATAGTCGAAGCCTCCAATTGTGCTTGCCCAAAACTCTAGGCATTGTAGCCGGGCTTCGTACTTATCCAAGCTATCATTTGCCGTTTTTGATATTAGAGCCTCTAATGGCTGCAAAAGCGACGCTTCATAGGTTGTTGTAATAGCCATCACTTTTGACTTCCTTTCGTGTATACAATTAAATACTCATTGACCTTGGATTTTCGCATGACGGCAGTTTGGTTCGGGCGATAGCTCCCTATGCTCTGCAGGTTTATAACCTCTACAGATCCGGTTTGTTTGAGTTCCGCCTCCAATAAATCAATGTTGACATGACCGTCATCGCTATAAGAGAGTATAACTTTTTTAGCTGTCAGTTGGTTAAGTAATTTTACCAAGGCTTTCTGTGCCTTGAGCTTATAGCAAAACACTGATGCGTCCTGTTGCCATGGCCTAAGTCCCGCCACGCCTTCAACCGTTGGCTCATCCTCTTGAGCTATAGTCTCGAGGATATGATAATATGACGCATACTGCCGCTTCGTATACGGCGGATCGATGTAGACATAATCGTCGGAGCCGCACTCTAGTTCAAACACATCGTGGCAGGAACTTTTATACTCGACCGACTTGGCGAAAAGCTCTGAGCAGATCATCTTAAGCGGTCGCTGCGATTGGCTTGTCCACTTTGACAAGAAACAGCCATATGTACCCGCGATGTTTGCTACATCGTTTGTCGCGGACATAAGGTTTGCCAGAAGCAAGGTATGCTCCAGCTCGGTTATAGCATTGTCACGGCTCCACTTGGCGATTTGGGCTCGTACTCCATCAATACGTTTGGCGTTTTCCTCCGTGAAATACCGTCGCTCGTGAGGGGTAAAGTTTATTGAGGCTGGGGAGTATTCTCTCCATATGAAACCTTCTTCCGGCTCGACGGCGTTTAGCTTGTCAATAACAGTCTGATACCCCCCAAGGCTTTCAAACGCTGCTTCCTTTGCGGACAGGAGCCTTGCCTCTGACATAACTACCGCATTTTTCATTCTGTCGTTTATAACTACCGGCCACCCAGCCCTCGCGGCTTCGTATGCCACAATTCCCGTGCCGCACATAGCGTCCACAAGTCTGGCACTTTTTGACTCAGGCGCACCTATATATTCAATTATTGAACCCACGATCCTTGATTTCGAACCGATATAACGATACCCCATGTTTATCTCACTTTTCATAATTTGATAATTTTTATCTGTTAAGCGTATCGTTGTCGGGAATCAGTTCCATAATATCGCCGATATCGCACTCCAACACTTTACATATTTTTATTAACACGTCCATGCTAACGTTTTCGCCCTTTGACAGCTTCGTGATAGAAGCCCAACTCACACCTGTGACAGCTTGAAGGTCTTTTTTCTTCATATTCTTATCGATAAGCTTTTTCCACAGTTTTTTGTAGCTTACAGCCATGTTTATCACCTCTCCAATTAGGTTTCTTACAGAGATTACGACAATTATATCCTGTTTTATTCAAAAGATCAAGGAATTATCTTTAGATTTGCAGCAATTCACTTCATATTCTCTCGAAAATGGTTGGCCTTTTATGTTAGAGGTGGTAACACTGAATATACTTAACTATTAGGGGGCAATGCGGTGCCTACCGGACGTTTTTGTTGAATATATTCAATGCAATCAGCAATGTTTGATCCCTAATGTTCTGCCTTTAGTTTATAACACCATTTCATCTAATGGTCATACTGTTTTTATTAAGTGAATATTTTTCAAAATCTCACTTTTTCCAATGTATACCACTTGTCCGGCTGGAAAAAATAGGAGTATAAATCAACACAACTTTCCTGAAACCAACCGAAGAGAGGCCGAAACATTGACAGGAGGATGATTAAAATGGCCGCAATCCGTTCTTTCAGAAATGATGTTGACAGAATGCTCCACGGCAATTTCTGGACCGTTTCGGTAATGTTTGTGACCGTCGCGCCGGAACTGTTTAATAGCAATCCTTCCATTTTGGATCTGATGGTCATGCTTCCCGAACAATCCGCTCGGTGGGTCAGCCACAGAGACGAAAAATCTACAGGATGGTGCCACGCCGTATACTGAAAATGTACAGGGCCGCAACGGTGTGTTCCAAGGAACGAATCGGAAAGAAGGTGAGAATTCCTACTTCGACGCGATGCTACAGGCATTGAGTCTTTCGCCGGACGCTTTAAAAGAGTTATCTGAGATTCTCCGGTCTCTTCCGGGCACGTTTTCCGGGTCACTGGTTCAGCATATGACACGGAAAAAATACACCGTAGAGTCGTTGGCAGAGACCTCTCTTGCGAGTTCGAAAACGATCCAAAGGATGCGCAGCGATGAAAGATATACTCCGAAGCTCGGCACCATTGTTGCCATCTGCATCGGGCTTCAGCTTCATCCGGTCCTAAGTGCAGACCTGATTCGAAAAGCAGGGCTATCGTTCAAATACACAGAGGAACACACCGCTTACCTGCTTCTTCTGTCGACTCACTTTCGATGTTCCATTTACGATTGCAACAGGCATCTTGAGCGCTGCGGAATTGGGCCAATTGGAAAAGAGAGATAAAAATCCTATGCCGGACAGTTTTGTCCGGCTTTTTTCATGCCCTCAGCCAGCATAAAAAATAAAAAAATATTTTCTGTGAACCGGACATTTTTTGTCCGGTCGTTTTTTAGGCTGCAAGCCATTTTTTAGACCGCCTGTTTTTTTAACATCAGGCAGAATGCGGATTTTCGGGCATTCAGCCGGACATTTCATGTCCGGGTCAGACGTCCCTTTTTCTGTTACGATCAGGCTGTAGTCAACCGAAAGGGACCCAAACCAATCGAAAAGAGGGAGATAAAAGATGGACAAGGCCAAATTGTTTCTGGATGTTGCGTCCGATCTAAGAAAGCTGGCCGACAGCGTACAGAAAGTGGGCATATCCGGCAACGAGCCTGACCAGCCGTCGCCACAGCCCGAGAAGAAGGCGGTCACGCTGGAGCAGGTCCGCGCAGTGCTGGCGGACAAAAGTCATGACGGCTTCACCGACGAGGTTCGGGTTCTGCTGGAAAAACACGGTGCGAAGAAGCTCAGCGAAATCGACCCGGCCAACTATTCCGCTCTTCTCGCGGACGCGGAGAAGCTGAAATGAGCGGCCATGCCGTTCTGTCCGCCTCCGGCGCTCACCGATGGATGGCCTGCACCCCGTCCGCACGGCTGGAGCTGGAATTTGAGGACAACAGCGGGGAAGCCGCCGCTGAGGGAACCGCGGCACACGCCCTTGCCGAGCATAAACTGCGCCGGGCAATGAAAATGCGTTCCAGAAAGCCGGTCTCACCGTTTGATTCCGATGAGATGGATACGCACACGGATGATTATGTGGCTTTTGTACTGGAAGTTCTTTCGCAGGCAAAGCTGTCCTGCTCCGATCCGCTGGTACTCATCGAGCAGAAGCTGGATTTTTCGAAGTATGTGCCGGACGGCTTCGGTACCGGCGACTGCGTGATCATCGCAGACGGGATACTTCACATCGTGGATTTCAAGTACGGTCAGGGCGTTCTCGTAAATGCTGAGGAAAATCCGCAGATGAAGCTGTATGCTCTCGGAGCGCTTGCGCTTTTTGATGGGATCTACGACATCGACACTGTGTCCATGACCATCTTCCAGCCACGCCGCGAGAATGTCGGCACCTTTACCGTAACGAAGGAAGCGCTGTACCAATGGGCGGAGGAAATTCTGAAGCCGACCGCGCAGCTTGCCTTTGACGGCGGAGGAGATTATGCAACCGGCGAGTGGTGCCAGTTTTGCCGTGCGGCGGTAAAGTGCCGCGCGAGAGCGGAAAGCAAGCTGAAGCTGGCAACTTTTGAATTTGCCCTGCCGCCGCTGCTTTCAGATGAGGAGATCGCGGAGGTGCTCGCTTCCATCGGCGATCTGACCAACTGGGCGAACGAAATTATGGCCTATGCTACCGACGCTGCCGTAAGCCACGGCAAACAGTGGCCGGGCTTCAAGGTGGTCGAGGGACGTTCCAACCGTAAATATTCCGACGAAGAAGCCGTCGCGGGAGCGGCGAAGGCAGCAGGTTATCGCGACATCTACCGGCAGAGCCTCATCACCGTCACTGAGATGGAGAAGCTGCTGGGTAAACCGAAGTTTCAGGAAATTCTGGGCGGTCTGATTCTGAAACCACAAGGCAAGCCAACGCTGGTTCCCCTATCAGACAAACGCCCGGTCATGAACCATTCGAGTGCAGTTACTGATTTTATGGAGGAATGAACATGTCAAATACGGAAAACAAAGCCAATCCCATGAAGGTTGTCACCGGCATCGTCCGCCTGTCCTACGCCAACGTGTGGGAACCGAAATCCATCAACGGAGGCGCGGAGAAATACAGCGTCAGCCTGATCATCCCCAAGACCGATACCAAAACCGTCGCGGCGATTAATACAGCCGTGGATGCCGCCATCGAAGAGGGAAAGGGCAAATTCGGTGGCAAGATTCCGAACCGGGCCGCGCTGAAACTGCCCCTGCGGGACGGCGACATCGATCGCCCGGACGATGAAGCATACGCCGGTTGCTATTTCGTCAACGCCAACAGCAACACCGCACCCCAAATTGTGAACCGGCAGCTGGAGCCTGTTCTCGACCACTCAGAGATTTATTCCGGTGTCTACGCGAGGGTTTCCGTCAATTTCTATGCTTTTAACTCGAACGGAAGCAGGGGTATCGCCTGCGGGTTGGGAAATATCCAGAAAATTCGAGACGGCGAGCCGCTTGGTGGAAGAACCAACGCGGAGGATGACTTTGTCGACGACGTCGACGACGATTTTCTGTCATGAGGTCGCTCTCAATCGATCTGGAGACTTATTCTTCCACCGACCTCTCCAAATGCGGCGTGTACCGGTACGCAGAATCCTCCGATTTCGAAATTCTGCTTTTCGGCTGCAGTGTGGACGGTGAAGCGGTTCAGGTCATCGACTTCGCGTCCGGCGAAACTCTGCCGAAGGAAATTCATGATGCCCTGATAGACGACTCCATTCTGAAATGGGCACATAACGCACAGTTCGAGCGCGTCTGCCTGTCACGGTATTTGGGCGAGCGGCTAAGGCCGGATTCGTGGCGCTGCACCATGGTGTGGTCTGCCTGTCTCGGCCTGCCGCTTTCACTGGAAGGCGCGGCTCTGGTCACGGGCGCGGAGAAGCAGAAGCTGTCCGAAGGAAAAGAGCTGGTCCGATACTTCTGCTCCCCCTGCAGGCCGACCAAAGCAAACGACGAACGGACACGAAATCTACCGACCCATACCCCGGAGAAATGGGAACGGTTCAAGGCCTACAATCTCCGCGATGTGGAAGCAGAGCAGGCGATCACGCAGAGGCTTTCCCGGTTTCCCGTGTCAGAGGAGGAGTGGAAGAACTACGCCCTCGATCAGAAAATCAACGATCGGGGTATCCAGCTCGACCGGGAACTGGTGCGGCAGGCAATCCAGTGCGACCGACAGTCTGGGGCGCAACTTATCACTGCCATGCGGGAACTGACCGATCTGGAGAATCCCAATTCGGTCGTACAGATGAAGACATGGCTTGCCCAAAACGGTCTCGAGACCGACACACTCGGTAAAGCCGCGGTCGCGGAGCTTCTGAAAACAGCGCCGGAACAGCTAAGCAGAGTGCTGACTCTCCGCCAGAGTCTTGCCAAGAGCAGTGTGAAGAAATACACGGCAATGGAGAACGCTGTCTGCACGGACGGCAGAGCAAGAGGTCTTTTGCAGTTCTACGGGGCCAGCCGTACCGGACGCTTCGCGGGAAGGCTGGTGCAGGTGCAGAACCTGCCGCAGAACCATCTGCCGGATTTGGGGCAGGCGCGTCAGCTTGTAAAGGACGGGAATTTTGCGGCACTGGAAGCACTTTACGATTCCGTGCCCGCCGTCCTGTCGGAGCTGATTCGCACCGCTTTTGTTTCGAAATCCGGCTGCAAGTTCATTGTATCCGATTTCAGCGCGATTGAAGCGCGCGTCATCTCATGGCTTGCCGGAGAGAGCTGGCGCAACGAGGTATTCGCCACCCACGGAAAGATTTACGAAGCGTCGGCGAGTCAGATGTTCCACGTCCCGATTGAGGAGATCACCAAGGGCAGCCCACTGCGTCAGAAGGGCAAGGTTGCGGAGCTTGCCCTCGGTTACGGCGGCTCAGTCGGCGCACTGAAAGCCATGGGAGCGCTCGACATGGGTCTTTCCGAAGAGGAACTGCCGCCACTGGTGGTTGCGTGGCGCAGCGCCAACCCGAATATCGTGCAACTCTGGTGGGACGTAGACCGGGCGGCAGTGAAAGCAGTACGGGAGAAAACCGAAACGCAGACTCACGGCATTCGCTTTTCCTACCAAAGCGGCTTCCTGTTCATCACGCTCCTTTCCGGTCGGCGGCTCGCGTATGTTCGGCCGCACATCGAGCCGAACGCCTTTGGAAACGATTCGGTCACCTATATGGGCGTCGGTGCCACGAAAAAATGGGAGCGGATTGAAAGCTACGGCCCGAAGTTCGTGGAGAACATTGTGCAGGCGATCAGCCGGGACATCCTCTGCCATGCGATGCGCCGAGTAGAAGACGCGGGTTATCCCATCGTGATGCACGTTCATGACGAAATCGTGGTGGAAGCATCCTTGGATGCGTCCGTTGCCGAAATCTGCCGCCTGATGGGAGAAACGCCGCCGTGGGCCCCCAGCCTTCTGCTCCGCGCTGACGGATATGAGTGTCCATTTTACAGAAAGGATTGAACCACCATGCTGGAGAAACGCAACTCCGAAGGCTACCCGGACCCAACAGCATATGAAGCTTTGCTTCGGATTGAACTGGCGGCGAAGGCGTCCGCCTTCCGACCGATGGTCTTCATCTGCAGTCCCTTCGCGGGGGATATCGCCGGCAATACCGAAAAGGCACGTTCCTACTCCCGGTTTGCCGTAACGAGAAACTGCATTCCCGTCGCGCCCCATCTGCTGTTCCCGCAGTTCATGGACGACTCTGACCCATACCAGCGCGACCTCGCGATTTTCATGGGGCTTGTTCTTCTGTCAAAATGTCTGGAGCTGTGGGTGTTCGGTGAAACCGTCACCGCCTGGATGTCCGTAGAGCTGGCAAAGGCGAAGCAGCGGGATATCCGTATTCGGTATTTCACCGAACAGCTTGAGGAGGTCGACGCTCCATGAAGATAGCGGTCGGCAACAGCCGTATGGACAAGCGATGGAAGAATCGGGATGTTTCATGGGAGAACTTCAAAAACAGTGTTCGGCAGACCCGACGCACCACGGAAACGGTATCGGAATTTCGCAAAATGGGCCGCGCCCGGCAGGATTCCATTAAGGACGTCGGCGGTTTTGTGGGCGGCGCTCTGCGTGAGGGAAAACGGCGCAACGGCTTTGTGCTCTGTCGCTCCCTGCTGACGCTCGATATGGATTACGCGAAGCCCGGTATCTGGGAACAGCTTGAATCGCTCCACGAATGGGCCTGCTGTGTTTACTCGACGCATAAGCATACCCCGGAAGCACCTCGGCTGCGGCTCATCCTGCCGCTTGCCCGTGAGGTGAGCGAGGACGAGTATCCCGCGCTTGGACGGATGGTAGCAAAGGAAATCGGTATCAATTTGTTTGACGACACAACCTACGAAGCCTGCCGCTTGATGTACTGGCCGTCCACGCCGTCCGACGGGGAATTCTTCTTCCGGGAAAAGGACGGCCCGCTTCTCGACCCGGACGCGTACCTCGTAAAATACGCCGACTGGCGCGACGCATCCCTGTGGCCGGTTTCCACCCGGCAGTCCGAAGCCGTGCGCCATCAGATCACAAAGCAGGCTGACCCGCTGACGAAAAGCGGCGCGGTAGGAGCGTTCTGCCGAGCGTATTCCATTGAAGACGCGATCGATAACTTCCTTTCGGACGTTTACGAGCCGAGTGCGATAAACGGCCGTTATGATTACATCCCCGCCGACTCCTCCGCCGGGCTGGTGCTGTACGACGGAAAATTTGTCTTTAGCCATCATGCCACGGACCCGGCCTGCGGGAAGCTGCTCAACGCTTTCGACCTTGTGCGTATCCACCGGTTTCGAGAGCTGGACGACAAATTTCAGGAGGATACCCCGCCCGGAAAGCTGCCGTCGTTTCGGGCGATGACGGAGCTGGCGGTCGGAGATGAGCGGGTCAAGGAGCAGTTTGCGGAGGAACATCGGCAACAGGCGGAATCGGAATTTACTGACGAGGACTGGCAGAAGAAGCTCGAATACGAGAAAAACGGCAGCGTGAAGGATACGCTCGATAACATTGTAGCGATTCTGCGGCATGACGGGGCTCTTCGGCATATCGCGTTCAACCGTCACCGCGACGGGATCGACGCGAAGGGCGGTCTTCCGTGGAAGCAGATGAAGGACGGATGGAACGATTCGGACAACGCCGCGCTCAAGGTGTATCTGAGCAAGCTCTATAAAATCTACTCTCCAACAAAAACCAAGGACGCCGTTTTGGCGGTGGCCGCAGAAAGAGCCTACCACCCCGTCAAGGAGTATCTGGACAGTTTACCGGAATGGGACGGCAAGCCGCGAGTGGAAACGCTGCTGATAGATTATTTCGGCGCGGAGAATACGTCCTATGTCCGGTCTGTCATCCGCAAAACGATGGCGGCCGCCGTGGCACGCATTTACACTCCCGGAGTCAAGTTCGACAGCGTCCTCATTCTGAACGGTCCGCAGGGTATCGGCAAATCCACCTTCTTTGCGAAGCTCGCCGGAGACTGGTTCTCCGACAGCCTCACCATAACCGATATGAAAGACAAAGCCGGTCCCGAAAAGCTGCAGGGCTACTGGATTCTCGAGCTTGGCGAGCTGGCGGGCATGCGGAAAACCGACGTGGAAACCGTGAAGTCCTTTCTTTCCCGCGTAGACGATAAATACCGGGCCAGCTATGGGGTGACGGTGGAGAACCATCCCCGGCAGTGTGTCGTGGTGGGATCGACGAACGCGGAGGGAGGCTTTCTTCGTGATATTACGGGCAACCGCCGCTTCTGGCCGGTTCGCGTGGATGGATGCGGTACGAAAAAGCCGTGGCAGATGACGGCGGAAGACGTGCGGCAGATTTGGGCGGAATCCCTGACACTGTACCGCACCGGCGAAAAGCTGTATCTGGAGGACGGAGACGCTGAAATGGCAATCGCGAAGCAGGCAGACGCGATGGAAACCGACGACCGCGAGGGCTTGGTGTGCGCTTATCTTGACACGCTACTGCCGGAGGAATGGGATGAAATGTCGCTGTATGAACGCCGGAACTTTTTAAGCGGCAGCGAGTTCGGCGCGGACACCCATAAAGGCATCAAACGGCGTCAGTATGTCTGCAATATGGAAATCTGGGCGGAGTGCTTCGGCAGGGAGCCGGCGGCAATGCGAAAAATCGACTCTTATGAGATTGGAGCGATCATGCGGCGCATCACCGAGTGGGAGAAATATCAGAGCGGCGGCGGGTTCTACGTGTTCCCGATTTACGGCAAACAAAGGGCCTATGTTTCTGAACAAGCGGAACAAGACTGATTCTTGTTCACGAGGCTTGTTCTTGCGAAAAAGCCCGTGTTTCCTGAGAAAAGCACTGGAACAGAACAAGTGAACAAGAAATTACCCCCTGAGTACTGTGTGAAATATAAAAGAGTGATCCTGTCCACGTAATACACGCGTATAGGGTTTATAGGAAATTCTTGTTTTCTTGTTCTTGTTCACAGAGGTAGAAAGTGTTGAAATGCCATGCGGGAGAAAGCGATCGAGGAAAAACTGGTGAGAACCGTAAAAGCCATGGGCGGCCTTGCTCCGAAGTTTGTCAGTCCGGGGATGGACGGTATGCCCGACCGGCTGCTGCTTTTACCCGACGGCAAAATTGCTTTTGTTGAAACCAAGGCAACCCGTAAAAAGCCGCGTCCATTGCAGAAGAGGAGAAAAAAGCAGTTGGAAGCACTCGGCTTTGCGGTGTATCTTCTTGACGATGAGAGGCTGATCGGAGGGATGCTGGATGAAATACGAGCCACATGAATATCAAACCTTTGCGACGAATTTCATCCTCAGCCACCCGATCGCAGCCGTACTACTGGAAATGGGTCTCGGCAAAAGCGTCATCACGCTGACCGCCGTCTTCGACCTGACGCTGGACAGCTTCTTCATTCGGAAGGTTCTGGTCATCGCCCCACTTCGTGTGGCTCGGGATACATGGCCGGAGGAAATTGAAAAATGGGACCATCTCCGTGGGTTGAGCTACACGGTCGCTGTCGGAAGTGAAACGGAACGGAAAACGGCGCTGCTTCAACGGGCGCAGGTCTACCTCATCAACCGGGAGAATGTGGACTGGCTAGTAAACAAAAGCGGCCTGCCGTTCGATTACGACATGGTGGTAATCGACGAGCTTTCGTCCTTCAAGGCGTATTCTTCCAAGCGGTTCCGGGCGCTGCGGAAGGTCCGGCCAAGTGTAAAACGGATGGTGGGCCTGACCGGAACGCCTTCGTCCAACGGGTTAATCGACTTGTGGGCCGAGATCGGCATCCTAGACATGGGCCGACGGCTCGGGCGGTATATCACGCATTTCCGCGATAGCTTTTTTATGCCGGACAAGCGTAATCAGCAGGCGGTGTTTAGCTATAAGCCAAAGCCCGGAGCGGAAGAGGAAATTTATCGGCTCATTTCTGACATCACTATCAGCATGAAAAATACCGACTATCTAAAGCTGCCAGAGCTGGTCCTCAACGAAATTCCCGTGCGGCTGTCCCCGGAAGAGCGGCAGCGCTATCAGACACTGAAAAAAGATATGGTTCTGTCGCTTGGGGACCGGGAGATCGATGCCGTCAATGCCGCTGCCCTGTCGGGTAAGTTGCTCCAGATGGCGAACGGCGCGGTTTACGATGAGAACGGAAACGCCGCCCGCATCCATGCCCGAAAACTGGACGTGCTGGAAGACCTCATTGAGGCAGCAAACGGAAAACCGGTGCTGATCGCCTACTGGTTCAAACACGACCTCGAACGAATTCAGGAGCGGTTCCGTGTCGAGCGACTGGACAGTGCCAACTCCATTTGCCGGTGGAACCGCGGCGAAATCCCTGTTGCGGTAATCCATCCTGCTTCGGCCGGACATGGGCTGAACCTGCAAACCGGCGGTTCCACGCTTGTGTGGTTTGGGCTGACATGGAGTCTTGAGCTATACCAGCAGACCAACGCCCGCCTCTGGCGTCAGGGGCAGCAGAACACGGTAGTTATTCATCACATCGTCACCAAAGACACCATTGACGAACAGGTGATGGCCTCTTTGAAACGAAAAGACAGAACCCAATCCGCGCTGATCGACGCGGTCCGGGTCAATCTGGAGGAAATTTGAAATGAGCAGTTTTCTGACGTGCGTTTCGCGCAATTCTGATAACACCTGCAAAAAGCTTACAGTTCCGTGTCCCGGAGAAGGCTGTCCCTTCTGCCGGTCGAAAGATGAAGTCACCGCCGAACGTGCAAAAGCGGACGAGAGACTCCGCTCCCTCGGTGAAGTGGGCCAGCGGTATATCTCTGAAAAGTATTATGCCGGCGCTCAGCCATGGAGAAACGGTGGTGCAGCAGGATGAACGCGAAGGAATATCTCAGTCAGGCACTTCGAATCGACCAGAGGATCAACTCGAAGCTGGAGCAGGTAGCATCTCTGC
Source organism: Caproicibacter sp. (assembly GCA_036260805.1). Lineage (GTDB taxonomy): Bacteria > Bacillota > Clostridia > Oscillospirales > Acutalibacteraceae > Thermocaproicibacter. The sequence continues at coordinate 29,657 of DATALZ010000062.1, read as the reverse complement.
GAGAGCTAGCGGTAAAAGCATCGTCTACCCTGTCGGACACCCCACGCAGAGCAAGCCCCGATATTCAACCCATGGAAACCATCATTGCTAAGATTTTGGATTTGGAAGCGGAGATCAACGGTGACATTGACAAGCTGGTGGATTTGAAGAAGGAAATCACGGACGTCATCAAGTCCGTTTCCAACCCTGAGTATCAGACCATCCTTGAAAAGCGATATCTTTGTTTTCTGTCCTGGGAGCAGATCGCAGTGGACATGAATTACAGTATACAGTACACCTTCCGTATGCATGACCGCGCCTTGGCGGAAGTTGCCGCTTCTTTGAAAGTGGAGAGTAAAGTTGATTGAATGAGAGTCGGGTCATATGATATCCTTACAATGCAGAAAATGAATACAGGGAGCCTTCGTGGGAGCAATCCTGCGAGGGCATTTTTATGCCCGTGAGGAAGCGCCCCATGCCATACAAACCCAAACGTCCCTGCGCCTATCCCGGCTGCGGTCGGCTTGCCGTGCGCGAGCAATACTGTGCCGAGCATCAGAAAGTTATGGACAAACGTTACAACCAATATGAGCGCGACCCTGCTTCCAACAAACGATACGGTCGTTCGTGGAAACGTATCCGTGACTGCTATGTACGGGAGCATCCTTTGTGCGAGATGTGCCTTAAAGAAAATCGCTTCACACTTGTAGACGAGGTACACCACATTATACCTATAAAAAAAGGGGGCACAAACTCACGAAATAACCTCATGAGCCTGTGCCAATCTTGTCATAACCAAATACACAAGGAATTAGGAGATCGTTAATCTTTTGAGCTAATACTGGAGCTTCCGCCTAACAGCGCGGCGGCCGCACCAAGCGCAACGACTGCCGCGACAGCATAGGTTGCAAGAGTTGACCACTTAAATTTTTTCCCCTCTGTATCCTTTTCTCCGACCATTTTTGCGACTTCCTTCATTTGCTCAATGTAATACTTCTTTTCTTCGAAGGAAAGATCGTCTGCTGATAATGATGCTTTAAGTGCAGCTGTAATCTCATCGCAAATGTCGTAAAACCGTGTAGTACTTTCTTTGTCATCGTCAAGTATCTTTATAGCGGTTTCTTTGATGTCTTTGAGTGATTCAATAGCAGTTTGCGCAAATTGAGGAAATTGCTCCAAGGCTTTCTTAGCAACCTCAGGATCCATGTCTTGGATCATTGAGGCAAAGGACATAACATTATCTCTTGATAGATGCCGAAAATCCGGAATGTTCAGCTTTTCCAAGACCTGTTTTTCTGTTAATGCCTTACTCATTCGTATTCCTCCCATTCTATAAAAGAAATTATTTATAATATTATACTGCATATTATTTATATTTCACAACCCAGTGGGGGTGGTCAAATCTCTAAAAATTTTTTAAGAGGACAGCGGCGTGGGGTCACGCGCGAAAAAATCATGGTTCAGACGGGGAATTTACCCAAGAAGCGACAAGGAGGCGATGGCGCGTGGCAAAAGACGGAACAAACAGAGGCGGGCGACGCGTACGCGCCGGTGATAAACCGCAGGCTCTCGCGGATAAAATTGCGACGGGAAGAGCCGCCCGGATTCTCGAGGCACCGGACCTTCGCCCCGAGTCAATCCTTCGGGCAGGAAACCTAAGTGGAGCGGCTGATCTGTCTGGTGAAGAGATGCCCGCGCCGAGCGAATACCTCAGCGCAAGGCAAAAGGATGGCAGGCCGCTGGGCGCGGACGCGCTGTTCATTGAAACGTGGAAATGGCTCGTGGAGCGCGGGTGCGAAAAATTCGTCAATCCACGGTTGGTCGAGGCCTTCGCGCAGGCGTTCACGCGATATATCCAGTGCGAGGAAGCGATCAGCACCTACGGCCTTCTGGGCAAACACCCAACCACGGGTGCGGCGATTTCCAGCCCGTTCGTGCAGATGAGTCAGTCGTTCCAGAAACAGGCCAACCTCATCTGGTATGAAATATTCGAGATCGTGAAGCAGAACTGCACCACGGCCTTTGTTGGCAACCCGCAGGACGATGTGATGGAGCGTTTGCTCAACGCGAGGAAGGGCTAAACGATATGGATTCCACCGAGCGCTTTGAAAAAGTGAATATCGACCGGCTTGTGCCTTACGTTCGTAATGCGCGAACGCACAGCAAGGAACAGATTCTTCAGCTCCGCGCCAGCCTGCGTGAATTCGGATTTGTGAATCCCGTCATTGTCGATCAGAACTACAATATCATTGCCGGGCACGGGCGTATCCTCGCGGCAAAGGAAGAGGGCATTGCCGAGGTGCCCTGCGTTTTCGCCGAGCACCTGACCGAAGCGCAAAAGCGAGCGTACATTCTTGCTGATAACCGCCTTGCCCTGAACGCGGGCTGGGATGCCGAAATGCTGGCCGTCGAGTTATCTGAACTGCAAGGAGGCGATTTCGATGTTTCCCTTCTCGGCTTCGATGACGCGGAGCTGAACCGCCTGCTGGGCAACGTTGAGAATGTGCGGGACGACGATTTCGATGTGGACGGTGAGCTGCAAAAGCCCGCTCTCACAAAGCCCGGCGACCTGTGGCTGCTGGGGAATCATCGACTTGTCTGCGGCGACAGCACAAAGTCGGAGACCTTCGTTTTGCTTATGGAAAACCGACAGGCCAACCTAGTCGTCACCGATCCGCCGTACAACGTTAACTACGAAGGCACGGCGGGAAAAATCAAAAACGACAATATGGCCGACGAAAAGTTCTATCAGTTTCTTCTGGACGCGTTCACCCTCACCGAAAAGGCGATGGCGCAGGACGCGTCCATTTATGTCTTCCACGCCGACACAGAGGGTCTGAACTTTCGTCGGGCATTCGCCGACGCAGGCTTTTACCTGTCTGGCACCTGCATCTGGAAAAAACAGTCGCTGGTTCTTGGCCGTTCGCCCTACCAGTGGCAACATGAGCCGGTCCTGTTCGGCTGGAAGAAATCCGGGAAGCACGCGTGGTACTCCGACCGAAAGCAGTCCACCGTCTGGGAGTTCGATAAGCCGCGGAAGAACGCCGATCATCCGACGATGAAGCCCGTGCCGCTTTTGGCATATCCCATTCTCAATTCCAGCATGACCGGCTGCGTTGTACTTGACCCCTTCGGCGGGAGCGGTTCCACCCTCATCGCATGCGAGCAGACCGGTCGGATCTGTTGCACCGTGGAACTGGACGAGAAATTCTGCGATGTGATCGTGAAGCGGTATATTGAATTGAAACAAACCGAAAAAGATGTGTTTTTGCTGAGAGGCAACAGCAAGATCAAATATTTGGATCTTTTAAATCAGGAGTAAATTCGATTACTGTTCAGAAATGCCTTTCGCTTTTAGGTTTATTATCATCCGGTCAAGCTTTTTTCTGAAAAAGCTGTTAAACCACTTCTTGTCTGCAAAATTTGCAACCAGCCACGGACTTACAAAATAGTAGATTCTAATGAACGCTCTGCCAAAGAAATGGGTTGATAAGATATTATCCCGGTATCTTCGAAGGATCATTACTTGAGAGCAATCATAAGACCCATATACTGCAGTAGCGATATAGCACCCTTCCGATTTGCCGCTGCCTTTGGAGGCTTTTTCTGAGTCGGCTTTTTTATCTTTGCTGTGTGCGATTCTGACTGGGCTTTTGGATTGATCCATTCCTGTTGCAATACGTTTTTCTATGTACTCCGAGTTGATTCCGTAGGAAGTCCAAAGGGTAATGAGGGGGATTCCTGCCTCTTCACAGATTGCCTTGACCTTTTGGTCTCTTTCCTTACGGTCGGGAGTCTTATGTGTATCGTCATTAATTTCAATCAAGACGATCGGCTTATAAGCCATATCAAAGACACAAGCATCAATATTTCTATACAACTCATTCTGAAATTTAAAATTATCGGTTCTGTAAATTATGCTTGCCAAATTGACCTGCGGCTGCAAAAAATACCCGGCAGGCAGAACTTTCTTGATCGCTGTAAAATATGATTTCTCTGTTTCTGTAATTAAAGACTCTTTCAATTCATACAGAAAAGGTCCTTCTGACAAGCTGGCGCTGTTCGGCTCTATGCTTTTTTCAACCTGATCATCTGGCATTTCTCGTCCCCCACAATCGTTAATCATATGGAATATTATACCATATATGAAAATAAAAAACAGCTTTATTAAAGTTTTTGTCGAATAATAATCATTCTTGCGAAGATTCCGAAATGTTTCACTTGCTATTCCACAGCTTTAGAGTGATATATAGGATCACAAAAGCGAAGGAGGCTTACGGATATGGAAATCAGATACAACGTAACCGGCGAGCGGCGGAAGGAACTGGCAAAGGCGATTAGTGAAATTACAGGGCTCCCGGCAGTATACAAGCGAATCCCGACTTATGCCTTTGAAATCGGTGCGTTCACCGTGGACAAGGAAGGCACCCTCTTGTACGACGATGAGGTAGACAGGAAAATGCTGAATCAGCTGACAGACGGCCTTACGGAACGCGGCTTCGAACGTGTGGAACCGTCCGATGGACTGACCATTGAGATTCCGCTGGACGGGTTTACCGATGAGAGCCTTGCCAACCTTGAAAAGCTCATTGCAAGCAAGGCCACTCTCATCAAAAAGTCCCTTGGTGTCGACGCCCTTCCCGTGGAGCGAACAGAGACAATGTTGAAATTTTCGTGGTTCAATTCCGGTGCTTCGGGGGAAGAGGTTGCCGCCTACACCCGGCTGCTTAGCGCGCTCTGTGCCTTGGCTAAGGAGCAGAAACGTGTAAACGCCCGAGAGAAGCCGGTTGAGAATGAAAAGTTTGCTTTCCGGGTTTTCCTGATTCGGCTGGGCTTCGTGGGTGACGAATACAAAGCGGCACGGAAGCTTCTGCTCAAAAACTTGTCGGGCAACAGTGCTTTCAAGAGCGGTGCTCCGGCGAAAGCGGAGGCTGCCGATGAATAGCTTTCCATCCAAAGAAATTGTGGATCGGCTACGCCGGGAATATCCTTCCGGTACCCGTGTAGAACTGGTGCGGATGGACGATCCGAATTCCAGACTCAGGCCCGGCGATCGTGGTACTGTGGAGCTCGTCGACGACACCGGAACAATCTTCTGCCGCTGGGATTGTGGCTCCTCCCTCGGAATCGTGTACGGTACGGATGTGATTCAAAAGCTGTAAAATACACGATGTCCCATCCCTATCTTTGTGTGCTTTTTCGTCCAGAATTGACTTGCTATCTTAGCCTTTCAGAGTGATATATAGACATGCGAAAAGCAAACGCACACCGCTTTGAAAGGGGAAAAACACATGTTTTCAAGCAGATTTGGGATTGAAATTGAGTTTACCGGCATTACCAGAAGCGAGGCGGCTCGGGTCACGGCGGAATACCTCGGTGGAACGGTCGAGAATACCGGCGACTGGTACGACACCAAGCGGGTCACGGACCCGGCGGGTCGGGTCTGGAAACTCATGAGCGACGGCAGCATTTGCTGCCAGCGCCGCCAAGCCGGGCGAAAGGTTCCGGCGGACAAGACTTACAGCGTGGAGCTGTTCAGCCCCATCCTTGCCTACCGCGAGGATATCGCTACCCTGCAGGAACTGGTTCGCCAGCTCCGCCGCGCGGGCGGGTTTGCGAACGAATCCTGCGGTATCCACATTCATCTCGACGGCAGCGAGCACACGCCGCGCAGCATCCGCAATTTCGTCAACATCATCGCCAGCAAGAACGACCTTTTTTACAAAGCGCTGCAGATTGCTCCGGAGCGGATGAGCTACTGCAAAAAGATGGATGCCCTTCTGGTGGAAAAGCTGAACCGCCGCAAGCCGAAAACAATGCGGGAAATCGAAAACATCTGGTACGAGGGCTACAGCGAAAGCCGCGATCGGCACTACCATCACAGCCGCTACCATTTTCTCAACCTGCACAGCTTTTTTACCGGCAACCATACAGTCGAGCTGAGGGGCTTCAACTCGGAGCTCCACGCCGGGAAAATCCGCAGCTATATTGTTCTCGCCCTCGCGCTCAATCATCAGGCGCTCACCCAGAAATGTGCGTCGGCGAAAAAGCCGCAGACCGAAAATGAGAAATTCGCCATGCGGACCTACCTCAACCGCATCGGCCTCATCGGCGACGAGTTTGCAAACTGTCGCGAACACCTGACGGCCCATCTGGACGGCTCGGCGGCATGGCGATTTCGGGCGGCCTAAACTGCCCGCCGGAGATAGACGGAAAAAGGAGAATTTATCACATGAAAAACGATAGAAAATTGTATGTAGCCTATGGTTCAAATCTCAATCTTGCGCAGATGGCGGAACGGTGCCCGACTGCGCGCGTTGCCGGGACGGGCGTCATGGAAGGTTGGCGGCTGCTTTTCCGCGGCGCACACGCGGGCGCTGTGGCAACGGTAGAGCCCTTCGAGGGCGGCAGCGTCCCCGTGCTGGTCTGGAAGATCACTTCCGCTGACGAGACGGTGCTGGACCGATACGAAGGTTGGCCGTACCTTTACCGTAAAGAAACGGTTGAGGTAAAGCTCGCGGATGAAACCGTTCAGGCGATGGTTTATATCATGAACGAGGGCCGGCCGCTGGGCCAGCCGAGCTGTTATTATTACGCCACGATTCTGGAAGGATATCAGGACGCGGGCTTCGACACGGAAATTCTTCGAAAGGCCACCGCCGATTCCGTGGAGACGGAGGTAACCTGCAATGAATGAAATTGTGCGGAAACAGATTCTTGCCATCCGCGTCTCTGGGACCACGAATATGTTTGATGCAAAGCGCGTTCAATACGAAGCCGATCGGCGCGGATTCTATGAGCTGGTGATTTATCTGACGGAGCATCCGTCCGAATACAGCCGGTTTATCTTGGCGGGAGAGACTGAGCTGACGAAATAGAGTAAGAAACAGGCAAAGGAAAAGGGCTTCTTCGGAGGCTCTTTTCCTTTGCCTGTTTTCACGGGAGGGGATGGCAAAACTGCGGAAGCTGAAGAAATACAAACCTACGTCATTCATGGCCTCAGACTCGATCTACCGCAAGGATGCCGCCGACTACGCCGTGTCTTTTATTGAGGCTCTATCCCACACGAAAGGTTCGTGGGCAGGCAAACCTTTCGATCTGATCGACTGGCAGGAGCAGATTGTCCGTGATCTGTTTGGTATCCTTAAGCCCAACGGGTATCGTCAATTCAATACTGCCTATGTGGAAATCCCGAAAAAGATGGGAAAATCGGAGCTGGCGGCGGCGATTGCTCTGCTGCTCACCTGCGGTGACGGAGAGGAGCGTGCCGAGGTGTACGGCTGCGCCGCCGATCGGCAGCAGGCATCTATCGTGTTTGAGGTAGCGGCTGATATGGTGCGGATGTGCCCGGCACTTTCTCGGCGCGTCAAGCTGCTTGCTTCCACCAAGCGGCTGATCTACCTGCCGACCAACAGCTTTTATCAGGTATTGTCGGCGGAAGCGTACTCCAAGCACGGATTCAACATCCACGGCGTGGTGTTCGACGAGCTTCACACCCAACCCAACCGTAAGCTGTTCGACGTCATGACCAAAGGCTCCGGCGACGCAAGGATGCAGCCGCTGTATTTTCTCATTACTACTGCGGGCACAGATACCCAGAGTATCTGTTATGAAACACACCAAAAGGCGCTCGATATTCTTGAGGGCCGTAAGCATGACTCTACCTTCTACCCTGTGATTTATGGGGCAAAGGAGGAGGACGACTGGACGGACCCGAAGGTGTGGAAAAAAGCCAACCCGTCCCTCGGCATCACGGTCGGCATCGATAAGGTCAAGGCGGCATGCGAGTCGGCAAAACAGAACCCCGCAGAAGAAAACAGCTTCAGGCAGCTGCGGCTCAACCAGTGGGTCAAGCAGGCAGTCCGATGGATGCCGATGGCGAAATGGGACGCCTGCGCGTTTCCGGTCGACGCCGAAGCATTGAAAGGGCATGTCTGCTATGGTGGGCTGGATCTTTCCAGCACCACCGACATCACCGCGTTCGTACTGATCTTCCCGCCGGAGGACGAGGACGGCAAGTATGCGATCCTGCCGTTTTTCTGGATTCCGAAGGATAACATCGACCTGCGGGTCCGCCGCGACCATGTGCCGTATGATCTCTGGGAAAAGCAGGGGTATCTGCTGACTACTGAGGGAAATGTAGTGCATTACGGTTTTATCGAGCAGTTCATCGAAAAGCTCGGCGAGCGCTACAACATCCGCGAAATTGCCTTCGACCGCTGGGGAGCGGTGCAAATGGTGCAGAACCTCGAGGGGCTTGGTTTTACAGTCGTGCCCTTCGGGCAAGGCTTTAAGGATATGTCACCGCCGACCAAGGAGCTGATGAAGCTGACGTTGGAACAGCGCATCGCCCACAGTGGTCACCCTGTTCTGCGCTGGATGATGGACAACATCTTCATCAAAACCGACCCGGCGGGCAACATTAAGCCCGATAAGGAGAAATCCACCGAAAAGATCGACGGTGCGGTGGCAACGATCATGGCGTTGGACCGGGCGATTCGGTGCGAAAACGACAATTCAGCTTCGGTTTATGACGAGCGGGGAATTTTTATATTGTAGAATGCTTGAAATTTTCCAAATAAATGATTATGATGAAATAAGTAATGAACTGTTCGTTATATATTTTATTCTAATATCTCGCAGAAAGTAAAAAATGAAGGTGTGTTTATAATGCAAATAATTTACGTTGCAAGTGAATCAATGCCGGTTCAGGGTAAAAGAGATGAAATCTATAAAAATTATGGTAAAGAATGGAATATCAGGGAGGAAGGAGGAGGTAATGGGAATTGGTTGTTAACTAAAAAAAGCGATGTACTTGTAGATGGAAAAAGTTATCGTAGTTTTGTACTCGAACACTACGGCAAATCTAGATTGACAGAAAATCTCGTAAATAAGTTCCGTGAGGATATAAATAACGGTAAAATAGAACTATAGCAACTATGCTTTTGTGTAGATTATAAGCATTAAGTGAAGATTAGTTCAACATGATCTTGAGGACGACCAATCGGTCGTCCTTTTTCATACCCATTTTTCGGAGGTGACGCCATTTGAGTATCTTTACCGGGCTATTTCGTTCTCGCGATAAGCCTACAAACCGTGTCGGCGGCGGGTGGTCGTTTTTGTTTGGGAGCACGGTCAGCGGAAAGACCGTCAACGAGCGAACTGCCATGCAGACCACAGCGGTGTACGCCTGCGTAAGAATACTGGCCGAAGCTATCGCCGGGCTACCGCTGCACATCTACCGCTCCCGATCGGACGGCGGCAAGGAGCGCGTCCCCCAACACCCGCTCTTTCCCTTGCTTCATGATGAGCCCAACCCTGAGATGACTTCATTTGTGTTCCGAGAAACACTGATGAGTCATCTTTTACTTTGGGGAAACGCATATGCGCAGGTAGTCCGCAACGGGCGCGGGCAGGTAATCGCCCTCTACCCGCTCCTTCCGAATAAAATGGACGTCACCCGATCAACGAACGGAGAACTTCTTTACACCTACTACCGCGATGCGGACGAAAGCGGTATTAAGCCGGAGGGCGGGTACGTTACGCTCCGCAGGGACGAGGTGCTCCACATTCCCGGTCTCGGCTTCGATGGGCTGATCGGTTACAGCCCTATCGCCATGGCGAAAAACGCTATCGGCATGTCGCTCGCCACCGAGGAATACGGTGCCAGCTTCTTTTCCAACGGAGCGAACCCCGGCGGTGTGCTGGAACATCCCGGCGTCATCAAGGATATTCAGCGCGTCAAGGACAGCTGGAACTCCGCCTATCAGGGCAGCAGTAACGCGCATAAGGTTGCCGTTCTCGAAGAAGGAATGAAGTTTCAGGCCATCGGCATCCCGCCAGAAGAAGCACAGTTTCTGGAGACGCGGAAATTTCAGATCGACGAAATTGCGCGTATCTTCCGTGTCCCACCCCACATGGTCGGTGATCTGGAAAAATCCAGCTTCTCCAACATCGAGCAGCAGTCGCTGGAATTCGTAAAATACACGCTGGACCCGTGGATCGTCCGCTGGGAACAGAGCCTGCAGCAATCGCTGCTCCTGCCGTCCGAAAAAGCATCGCTGATGATCCGGTTCAATCTGGATGGCTTGCTCCGTGGAGACTACCAGAGCCGGATGCAGGGATATTCGGTCGGCATTCAAAACGGTTTTTATTCCGTCAACGACGTGCGTCAGCTGGAAGACATGAATCTGCTGGAGGACGCGGAGGGCGGAAATCTTCATTTTGTGAACGGAAATATGGTCAAGCTCAAGGACGTGGGAGCGGCCTATTCGAAGGAGGGAAATACAAATGCAAGTACAAACGCGGGCAGATAACCCGCAGAAAGTGCAAACCAAATCGCGTGAACCGGGTCCAACGTCACGCTTCTGGAACTGGGTGCAGGATGAAACAACAGAGGAACGGACCCTTTATCTCAACGGCGTAATTTCGGACGAGACATGGTGGGGCGACGAGGTTACACCGAAGCTATTTAAGGACGAGCTGCTCGCTGGCTCCGGCAACGTCACGGTGTGGATCAATTCGCCCGGCGGCGATGTGTTCGCGGCGGCACAGATTTACAACATGCTTATGGACTACACCGGAAAGATCACGGTCAAGATCGACGGGCTTGCGGCAAGCGCGGCATCAGTCATCGCGATGGCGGGCGGCGACGTGTATATGTCCCCCGTATCCATGCTGATGATCCACAACCCCTCGACCATCGCCATCGGCGACAGCGAAGAAATGCTTCGCGCCAAGGCTCTGCTCGACGAGATCAAGGAAAGCATCATCAACGCCTACGAGCTGAAATCGGGTCTGTCGCGCGCAAAGCTCGCGCACCTCATGGACGCGGAGACATGGATGAACGCAAACAAGGCCATTGAGCTGGGCTTCGCCGATAAAGTCCTTTTTGCAGAGGTCGTGCCGCCTGAAGCGGCGGACAGCTTTCTTTTCAGTCGCATGGCTGTTACAAATTCGCTCATCAGCAGGCTGCCGAAGCAGCCAAAACCGAAAACGGGCACCCCGATTGAGTCGCTGGAAAAGCGGCTCTTTTTGATTTCCCATTAAATTTGAGGAGGAAAAATCATGAGTACAATTCTGGAACTGCGCGAAAAGCGTGCAAAGGCATGGGACGCGGCAAAAGCGTTCCTTGATACCAAGCGGGGCGGCGACGGGCTGCTCTCCGCGGAGGATACCGCCGCCTATGAGAAAATGGAGACCGATGTGGTGGCGCTTGGCAAAGAGATTGACCGTCTGGAGCGGCAGGCCGCCATCGATGCGGAGCTGGGGAAAGCAACTACAAGCCCGATCACCAACGTTCCGTCGAAGGATGCGGAGGAAAAAACCGGCCGTGCGTCCGCCGAGTACCGAAAGGCATTCTGGAATGTAATGCGCGCGAAGAATCCGCACTACGACGTGATGAACGCTCTGCAGGTCGGCACCGATTCCGAGGGCGGCTATCTCGTGCCGGATGAATTCGAGCAAACCCTTGTGGAAGCGCTGCAGCAGGAGAATATTTTCCGCTCGCTTGCGAACGTCATCACGACCTCTTCCGGCGATCGGAAAATCCCGGTCGTTGCGTCCAAGGGCACCGCGTCGTGGGTAGACGAGGAAGGTACAATTCCTGAGAGCGACGACAGCTTTGGGCAGGTGTCTATCGGCGCTTATAAGCTGGCGACCATGATCAAGGTTTCCGAAGAACTGCTGAACGACAGTGTATTCAACCTTGAAAGCTATATTACACAGGAATTTGCCCGCCGGGTTGGCAACAAGGAAGAGGAAGCCTTTTTTGTGGGCGACGGCACGGGTAAGCCGACCGGTATTCTTGCTGCTTCGAACGGCGCGCAGGTCGGTGTAACCTCTGCGGGCGCGACCGCCATCACACTGGACGAAATTCTTGATCTGTTTTATAGCCTGAAAGCACCCTACCGCAACCGTGCGACGTTTGTCATGAACGATGCCACCGTGAAGGCCATCCGTAAGCTGAAGGACACCACCGGCCAGTATCTCTGGCAGCCGTCCATTCAGGCCGGGACGCCCGATACCATTCTCAACCGTCCGCTGTACACCTCGGCGTATGTCCCGGTCATTGCAGCCGGCGCGAAAACCGTAGTGTTCGGCGACTTCTCTTATTACTGGGTGGCTGACCGTCAGGGCCGGGTGTTCAAACGCCTGAATGAGCTGTTCGCTGCCACGGGACAGGTGGGCTTCATCGCCACCCAGCGTGTGGACGGCAAGCTGATTCTGCCGGAAGCCATTCAGGTGCTGCAGCAAAAAGCATCCTAAATAGGAGTGGAACAGTATGAGCGTAGCGGAAACTCTGCTTCCGAAGGTCAAGGCAAATTTGATACTTGAGCACGACGCGGATGACGATCTGTTAAAGGATTACATCCGCGCCGCTGTTTCTTATGCTGAAAGTTATCAGCACATTACCGCCGGCTATTATGAGGCAAACGCCATGCCGTCCACCACCGAGCAGGCCGTCATTATGCTGTCGTCCCACTTCTACGAAAGCCGGGACGGCAGCACCGGCGGCTTTTTTGCGGACAGCGTGCAGGCCGGCCAGCAGGTGTGGGACACGGTGAATCTTCTGCTCCGGCTAGATCGGAACTGGAAGGTGTAAAATGTGAGCTTTGGAAAAATGAATACTCTGATTGACATCATCCGCACTGTCCCCGTGAAGGACAGCGCGGGCTTTGCAGTCGAAAGCGATACCGTTCTCGCAACTGTACGGGCCTATAAGGAAGATCGGCACGGCGACGAGCGATGGGCAAATATGGCGGCCTTTTCCACCGCTTCGGCCCTGTTTCGGTTCCGCATGATTCCGGGCTTGGATGTTTCAACCTCCCTTTTCATTTCCTGCGCGGACGGACGCTACCGAATTCTCAGCGCCGAGGATGTCCGTGGACGCGGGATGTATGTTGAGGTTCTGACCGAAAAGCTGGAGCCAAGTGTGAGGTGAGAGGCATGGCTAAATTGACGATTCAAATGCCGGATGAATTCCTGCAGAAGGTATCTCGCCTTGCGGAAAAGACCGACACGATTCTTCCGAAGGTGCTGGAAGCAGGCGGCGCTGTTGTTTTGCCGAAGGTGAAAAGCAATCTGCAGGCGGCTGTCGGAAGCAACACGAAATATGAATCCCGTTCCACCGGCGAACTGATTGACGCACTGGGTGTAACAACACCGAAGCAGGACCGGGACGGGAATTTCAATGTCAAGATCGGCTTTGCGGAGCCAAGGAAAAATAGCGGAAAGGTAAAAAGCATCAGCAATGCGATGCTTGCCGGGATTCTGGAATACGGAAAATCCGGCCAACCTCCGAAGCCCTTTCTGAAACCGGCAAAGACGGCGACGAAAAAGCCTTGCATTGCTGCCATGACCGAGACTCTGGAAAGGGAAATCGAAAATCTATGAGCATTCTGGAAGAACTCAATACGATTTTAATCGGAATCGGGCTTTCTGTAGAAACCGGTGTGTTCAGCGGCGCGCCGCCGGACGAATACGCGGTTATCACTCCGCTTTCCGACACCTTTGAGCTTCACGCGGATGATCGACCCGGTCAGGAAACACAAGAAGCGCGGTTGTCGCTCTTTTCAAAGGAAAGTTACACGGCGCGGAAAAATCAAATTGTTCGCTCTTTGCTGGGAAACGATTTTACCATCACCGACCGCCGATATATCGGTCACGAAGACGATACCGGCTATCACCACTATGCCATCGACGTAGCAAAATTATATGATTGGGAGGAAACCTGACATGGCAACCGTAGGCTTTGACAAGCTGTATTATTCAAAAATCACCGAAGGCACTGGCGGCGACGAAACCTATGCCACACCGGTGCTGCTCGCAAAGGCAATTAAATGCGATCTGTCCATTGATCTTGCGGAAGCGACGCTTTATGCGGACGACGCGGCTCAGACCGTGGTGAAGGAATTCAAATCCGGCAAGCTCTCACTGGATGTGGACGACATCGGTCCCACCGTTGCGGAAAATCTGACCGGAGCGGTGTTGGATTCCAAAGGGGTCCTTGTTTCGGCGAGTGAGGACGGCGGCAAGCCTGTCGCAATCGGATTCCGGGCAAAAAAGGCGAACGGAAAGTACCGGTATTTCTGGCTGTACCGGGTTGTGTTCGGCGTCCCCGCGACAAACCTTGAAACCAAGGGCGACAGCATCAAATTTTCCACCCCCACCATCGAGGGTACAATCACCCAGCGCAACAAGGCGGACGCCGGCGGAAAGCATCCATGGAAGACGGAGGTCAACGAGGACGATTCTGGCGTTCTGGCCGCCACTATCTCCGGCTGGTTCACGCAGGTTTATGAGCCGGACTATACGTCTGGAACGTAAGGAGCGCTTTTATGGATATGGAAGACCGGAGTGCGGTGATTGCGGTTGGGGACGAGCAGTACCGGCTTGTCCTCACCACCCGCGCGACAAAAGAAATCGCCAAGCGTTACGGTGGACTGGAAGATCTCGGCGAAAAGCTGATGAAATCGGAAAACTTCGAAATGGCCCTCGACGAAATTGTTTGGCTGATTGTGCTTCTGGCGAACCAGAGCGTTTTGATTCACAATCTGCAAAACGCTGAAAAACGGGCATTGCTCACCGAAGAAGCAGTCGAGCTGCTCACCTCTCCCTATGATCTGGCACATTACAAGGATTCTATCATGGAAGCGCTGACGAAGGGCACGAAACGGTATGTGGAAAGCGAGGAAGAATCCCTAAAAAACAAGTCAGTCGGGTAACAGATGAAGAGCTGTTTGCCCGACTGATTTATTACGGTGTCACGCGGTTGCACCGACCCGAGTCCGAGGTTTGGCTGATGCCGATCGGTGATTTGCTCGACCAATGGGAAATCCACAAGCAGTTCATCGGGCTGGCAAAGCCGAAACGGGAGTTTTTTATTGACGATGTGATGCCTGATAGGATCTAGCAACTGTAAAAATTTGGTCGGTTGAAGGCTTTAGTATTTCATTGACGGTGTATTACTAACGATTATATAATGGAAGCAGAAAAAGCGGTTTTAATAAAAGGGCTTGCTTTTTTGATAATAAAACGAGGCAACCGGATGGGGTATAGTTTGTATACACTAAATCAACTAAGAAAGGAGCACTTTCCATGAAAGCAAAATGGAAGCTTATTTTATCAATTTCAGTCGTATTGATGTTAATCTCTGGGGTTTTTATATTTTACAACACACAGAAATTGAAATGTTCCGTTGATCCTCTTCAAGTATCTGAAATCGACATTTTTAATGGTAATACTGGGAAAAAATATAAAATTACCGACCAAGCGAATATTGAGCACATGGTTAATAACTTGAACTCTATTACTTTTGTAAAAAACAAATCATCAAAAGGCTATTCCGGATTTTCATTTGCAACACAAATAAAAGACAAAAGCGGAGCCACAACCTTCCAGTGTACGATCAATTCAAAAAATACAATAATTTATCATAATTATTTTTATATCGACTATACTTCCAGCATTGACTTTGATTACATCGACAAACTGTTAAAAGTTACAACACCTCTTTAATAAAATTAGCTCTCATCCATTCTGCGCTCTGAGAAATCAGGGCGCTTTTTCATGCTCATTTTTAGGAAGGCGGTGAAGTATGGCTGACAATTTCGGCTTCAAGATCGGTGTTGAAGGGGAAAAAGAGTTCAAAAGCGCCTTGCAGGATATTCGGCAGACCTTCAAGGTTCTTGGCAGCGAAATGAATCTCGTCGCCTCGCAGTTCGATAAACAGGATAAATCGGTCGAAGCCGTCACCGCCCGAAACGCTGTTCTGAACAAGGAAATCGATGCGCAGAAAGAGAAAATCAGCACACTGGAAAAGGCCCTGCAGAACGCATCCGCTTCCTTTGGAGAAAATGACCGCCGGACACAGAACTGGGCCGTTCAGCTCAATAACGCCAAAGCCGACCTCAACGGCATGGAAAAAGAGCTGCAGAAAAACAACAGTGTTCTGGACAGCGCCGGAAAGGAATTCGATGCCGCCGAGAAACAGGCGAACCAGTTCGGCAATGAAATCGCAAGCACTTCAAAACAATCCGAAGAAGCGTCCGGGCGGTTTGACAAGCTCGGCGGTGTCGTAAAAGGGATCGGCGCATCCCTAGGCGTGGCTCTTGCCGGAATCGGCGCGGCTGCCGTTGGCGCGGGCAAGTCGCTGGTGGACGCTTCCGTGAAATCCGCCGCCTATGCGGACGACATCCTCACCATGTCCGACCAGACGCACATCGGTACAACAGAATTGCAGGCGTATAAATATGCCGCCGAGCTGATTGACACGCCGCTTGAAACCTTTACCGCCAGCATGGCGCGAAATGTCCGGTCCATGAATTCAGCGGCAGGCGGTTCAAAAGATGTTGCCGCAGCCTATGCGAAGCTCGGCATTTCCATTCAGGATTCCAACGGCCACCTGAAAAACGGAGAGGACGTTTACTGGTCGGCAATCGACGCGCTCGGCAAGGTGAAGGATACCACCGAGCGGGATGCTCTTTCCATGCAGATCTTCGGCAAATCCGCGCAGGACCTTAATCCGCTGATTGCGAAGGGCAGCGCGGGAATCAAGGAGCTGACCACCGAAGCGCAGAACATGGGCGCGGTGATGTCGGGAGACCAGCTCAATTCCCTCGGAAAGTTCGACGATACGGTCCAGCGTTTGAAATCCGGAGCGGAAGCTGCGAAGAATGTCATGGGTACGGTCCTTCTCCCACAGATACAGACGCTGGCCAGTTCCGGTGTGTCGTTGCTCGGTACCTTCACGAAGGGCCTTTCCAATGCAGGCGGCGATTGGACGAAAATTTCAGCGGCGATTGCTACAACGATCGGAGGGTTGACCAGTTCCATTCTCGCCGAGTTGCCGAAGGTCGTGCAGGCGGGGCTTGACATTGTGCTGTCGATCGGAAACGCCATCACGGCGAATCTTCCCATGATTATTACTTCGGCGGTTACCATCGTCATGACACTGGTGCAGGGGCTGGTGAGCGCTTTGCCCCAGATCACGCAGGGCGCGCTGCAGCTGATTCTGGCACTGGTGGACGGAATCATTGCCAACCTTCCGCAACTAGTAAGCGCCGCGCTGACCATGGTGATTACACTGGCATCGGGTATCGGAGACGCACTCCCGAAACTCATTCCCGCCATGATCGACGCGGTCCTCACCATTGTGAACACGCTCCTCAGCAATATGGACAAGGTGCTTTCCGCCGCATTCAAGATCATCGAAGGGCTGGCAAAGGGGCTGATTACTGCCCTGCCGAAGCTGATTGACCGACTCCCACAGATTATTGATTCCATCGTGGATTTCATTGTAAACAATCTACCGCTCATCATCGAGACCGGTGTGAAAATCATTGTGGAACTGGCGGCTGGCCTGATCAAGGCGATTCCGACGCTCGTGGCGAAGCTGCCGCAGATTATTTCCGCGATGGTAAGCGGCTTCGGAAAGCTGCTTGGTGCGTTTGCAAATATTGGGAACAACATCGTATCCGGCATCTGGCAGGGCATCGCCGGGATGAAGGATTGGATTTATAGCAAGGTATCCGATTTCTTCGGCGGCATTGTGGACAATGTGAAGGGCCTGCTCGGAATTCACTCCCCGTCTACCGTGTTCGCCGGGATTGGCGGCTTCATGGCGCAGGGACTTGGGCAGGGCTTCAGCAAGGCGATGAATGACGTTTCCACAGATATGCAGAATTCAATCCCGACGAATTTCAATCTAAGCCCTGCATTGAACGTCGGCAGTTCTGTGGGAGATTTTAATGGAACGGCGGGAGCTTCCGGTGGCTTCACACTGCACATCGAAAACTTCGTCAACAACACGGAAAAAGACATCCAGCGCCTTGCCTATGAGTTCGAATTTTACCGGCAGCAGGCAGCAGCGGCAAGGGGGAACGCATGATGCTGAGTTTCATGTTCGGCGGCAAAGACAGCTTTCAGGACTTTGGCATCTATGTTGCTTCCCGACCGCACCTTCCGTCACCGGAACGCCGGGTAACCTATATCGACGTGCCGGGGATGAATTCACGGCTTCGGCGTGACGAGGGCACCTACGGAGATATCACACTCTCTGTAGAATGCTCGTTTCTCGGCGATCCTGTTTCGAAAATCAGCGCTGTAAAAGGCTGGCTTTTGGCCGCAGGTGAAGCTGATCTTGTTTTCAGCCACATTCCGGGCCGGAAGTATCTCGCGCAGGTGGTGAACAGCATCGACTTCGAAATCGTGCTGAAAATCACCTCGCATTTCGTTATTCCGTTCAGCTGCCAACCTTTCCAATACGCGACCGAAAATACACCCATTACGGTCAGCGAAAGCACGACGCTCACCAATCCCGGAACGGTGAAATCCCTTCCTAATATAAAGGTAACCGGTTCCGGTGCGGGCGCTCTGACGGTGAACGGGAACAGTGTGTCTTTCAGCAGCATCGATGAGAGCGTTTTTCTTAACTCTGAACTGCAGGAAACGTATAAAGACACCGGCACGGCGCTGGTCAGCAAAAACTCTACCAAGGCCGGGGACTACCCGATACTTCTGCCGGGTGACAACGCGATTTCCTTTTCAGGTGGGATCACGTCTCTTGAAATCACTCCGAACTGGCGGTGGCTGTAATGGTGTTAGTTTACGATTCCAAGACAACTAAATTTGATAACGACGGGCTGGGGGCTGTCACTCCCAGCTCTTGTGTTGTCTCGGAAGAAATCAACGGCGCGTTTGAGTTAGAGCTAACGCATCCGGTCGATTCCTTTGGCAAGTGGAAACGACTCCAAAAAAACAATATCATCCGGGCAAATACCCACCGTGGGCTTCAGGCGTTCCGCATTTACCGGGTGGTGAAAAACGCCGTCGAAGGCACAGTAAAAGTCAATGCCCGGCATATCTTTTATGACCTGCTGGCCAATTTCGTAGAAGATGTCCGACCGACTGGCAAGACCGGCGCAGAAGCCGGTCAGCAGATTCTCAGCGGCTGCCAGTACCTGACCCCTTTTTCCTTCACCAGCGACATCACGCACACGGCCACGGCATACTTCATCCGGCAGTCGCCGGTGCAGGCATTCCTTGGCGACACCGATCAGGCGTTCATTTCCCGGTGGGGCGGCGAGATCGTCCGTGACAATTTCAGCATTGCCATCAACACCCGGCTCGGGGCGGACAACGGCGTGCGGATTGCCTATGGAAAGAACATGGCGGGACTGGAATTTCAGGAGGATGCGTCCGGCGTGGCGACACGGATTCTACCGAAGGCTCTGACCGAAGACAATCAAGTCCTGCTCCTCCCCGAAAAGTATATTGACAGCTCCCATATCTCTGAATATCCGTTCCCCATCGTCTCCATGTTGGACACCGGTTTTCAGGTTGGCAAGGAAATCGACAGCGCGATTCCGTATCCTACGGTCGATTCCTGTTATGAGGCCATGCGGCAGTATGTCGCTGACCGGTATCTTGCCGAAGCCGATATTCCGAAGCTTTCTCTGTCCGTGGATTTCGTGGACTGGAAGGACATCACCGGCTACGAAAAGTACAAATCTCTGTTGACCGTGTCCCTCGGCGATGATGTAACGGTCGACTATGCACCATTTGGTGTCAGCGTAAAGCTCCGGGTATGTTCGGTATCCTACAACTGCCTGACCGACCGGTTCGAAACGCTGACCGTCGGAGAAAAGCGGATTTCTGTAGTAAACTCCATCAACTCCGCCTCGCAGCAGATTAGTGAAGTAAAGCAGGAAATTACGGTTACCAATCAGAACGTGTCCTCCGTCACGGAAACCGTATCCGACCTGAATAGTGACGACAAGTTGACTCCAAGCGAGAAAAGCACCGCTCTTCGGAACTGGAGTTCCTTCGCCAATGAAAAAGGAACCCTCGGCGCGCAGGCCACGGCGCTTGGAATCACATCTGAACTTTCAGCCTACAACGACGCCTTCCAACTCCTCTCCAATTATCTGAACGGAGGAGCTTTGTACGCAACCGGCATCCCCCTCTGGCTGGACGATGCGCATCGGGATACCACCACCGACATCAACGGCGATCAATATCGGCAGAAGTTTTCGGCCTATTATTCCGCCCGAAACACACTGGTTCAGGCGATTACCGCGAAGCTGAAGGCGCTGGCCGATACCGCTCAGAACGGCGTCGACGCCAACACGGGCGAAATTACGACGATCAACTCGACGCTCACGACGATTCAGACCGATGTGAACGGCCTGCAGACCACCGTTTCCAGCATCGACAATCAGATTTCCAACACCGAGGATGGTATCGCGCTCCGGCTTTCAAACGCGGAATCGACCATTGAGCAACACAGTGCTTCCATCGTCACCAAGGTGGAAAGCAGCACGTTCGACGGGTATGTTTCAGAAAATGGCGCTCAACTTTCCGACGTTGATACCCGTTTGACCGTCATGCAGCAGACCGTGGACAGCCTGTCGCTTTCCGTCAGTCAAACCGGATACCGGAATCTGCTGAAAAATTCGGCTGGGCGAAACGGGCTGACGTTCTGGAGCACGACCGGAACTGTTTCCACTGTTTCCAATACGGATACTTCAAACAACACGGTCAGCAACTCCGCGTTCCAACTGGCGGCAGGCAGTACCGTTTCACAGGATTTCTCTCTGAAATTCAATGCGGCACATACGGTGTCGCTGCTCTTTCGGACTTCCGGCTCCGGCGGAGAAGTGAAGGTCAGCATCACCCAGAATAATACTGAATCCATTTTGTATGACAATACGAACACCAGCACAGACTGGACATTCGTCACCTTTCCGTTCACTTCACTGGATACAGTCTGCACCATTAAAATTACAGCTTCCATTGAAATCCTCGCGTCTGACCTGATCGTATCAGAGGGTACGAACATCGCGCCGTGGGTGCAGTCCGATGAAGAACTTTATACGACGAATTTTATCGCCGACAGCACCGGCCTGACGATTGGGAGCAACACCACCGATATGAAAGCGCACATCTCTACGTCGGCTTTTGAAATTTATCGCGGTGACGATCTGCGCATCAACGTCGCGCCGGACGGAACGCGCCTGCAGAAAACCATCATTGAGGATGATCTCACAGTCGGCAGCGTCAAGGAAATTGTCCGGGCCGGGGTTGGCGTGGATTTTGTGGTGATTTAAGGAGAAACAGTATGAGCGAAATCGTAAGCGCCCTACAGAATGGGTCGCAGGTCAAGGTCGTGTATTCCTACACCCAGAACATCTCCGCAAACACTTCCACCATCACCGCATCTCTGTACGTTCACCGCGACAGTTACGGCCCGTCCACCGATACGAGCTGCACGGCCTACATGAATATCAACGGAAGCCGTATCATGACGTATACCTCCGGCTTTACCGTCGGGTCAAGCTGGGTGCAAATCGGCAGCACGGCGACCACAACTGTCGCGCACAACGCTGACGGCACCAAAATTGTCAACATCACCGGATACTTCAATTCTGGTGTCACTCCAAAACTGGAAAATCTCAGCGTTTCCCAGAACATCACGCTGACAACCATTCCAAGAGCCAGTCCAATCACGGCTTCTGCCAGTTCGTTCAATATCGGGAGCTCTATCACAATTTACACGAACCGGAAGAGCAGTTCCTTCACACATGCCTTGAATTTGTATTTTGGCGGCTATGCCACAACAATCACCTATGATATTACCGACAGCTATACCTGGAATACGTCCGGGTGGGCTTCTCCCCTATACCAGCAGATACCGAATACAAACACCGGAACCGGCACGCTGCGGCTCATCACCTACGACGCAAACAACAATGTGGTCGGATACACGGAGCTGGGCATCACGGCCCATGTCGTGAACAGCAATCCGTCATTCACCAGTTTTTCCTATGCCGATGTGGATTCTAATACCGTCGCATTGACCGGGGATGCTTCGCAGATCGTTCAGACAAAATCGAATCTTCGGGTAACCGTGACCGGCGCGGCAGCGCAGAATTACGCGACCGTTTCTTCCTACCGGGTGCAGTACGGCTCCAAGACGGTAACGAGCAGTTCCAGTGTCATCAGCTTCGGCACCGTGTCCGCGAGCGACAGCCTGATCGTCACTGTCGTCGACAGCCGGGGAAACACTACTCAGCAAAGCATAGCAATTTCAACGATTGCCTATTCTCCACCGGTGATTTCTTCCGTTTCTCTCTCTCATGTGAACAACATCGAAGCAGGAACGGTTCTGACCTGCACCGGAACCTACGCGGCCTATATGGTGACGAAAAACAAGTATGTTCTGAAATACCGGTACAAGACAACCTCTTCAAGCACATGGAGCAGCTATGTGACGATTTCTCCGACCGTGAGCGGTGGCGATTTCTCGTTCAGCGCCAACATCGGGAATTTCGATATCAGCTCGTCGTTCAACTTTGAGATCGTGGCATCGGATTACTACTCCGCAACCACACAACCGGCCTTGCTGCCTACGGCAAAGCCGGTTTTTTCAATTCGCGACGGGAAGATCGGCGTCAACAAAATCCCTGAGAACGGGGCATTGGACGTGAGCGGTGACGTGTACATCTCCGGCTCTAAAGCCTACAGTGACGGATATCATCCCAGCGCCGATACTGTTGGCGGGCTGCATATCCTGCGGGGATCGGCTTCCGGCACGACAGCGACACAGACGGCCTACGGTTCAATCTTCTATTCGGCGGATATCAGCATCAGCTTTGGGACTACTTTACCGGGAGCGCCGTATGTCCTGACGTCGTTTAACACCAACGGCTTCGGCTATTGCATCGTCAAAAACACCAGTACGACCGGGTTTACAGTAAAGATCACAAACGCGGTGACTTCAACGGGTGTGAACTGGGGTATCAACTGGCTCGCAATCTATGAATCGTAACGCAGAAAGGTGCTTTCACAATATTGACTGTTTTGGGAGGTATATAAAATGAAAACGAACTGGAATTGGGCGCAGGCAACCTTTGCCGCACTTGGAGGTTTCCTTGGGTGGTTCCTCGGCGGATATGACGGGTTTCTCTATGCCCTCGTCGTATTTATAGTGCTTGACTACCTGACCGGCGTACTGTGCGCCATTCTCGACCGCAGACTTTCCAGCGAGGTTGGTGCGCGGGGAATTTTCAAGAAAGTGGTCATCTTTGCATTGGTGGGTGTCGGGCACATGCTGGACGAACTAGTTCTGGGCGGGAGCGGAACGATCCGCACAGCGGTAGTGTTTTTTTATCTGAGTAACGAAGGGGTCTCTCTTCTGGAGAACGCAGCGCATATCGGTCTGCCCGTGCCGCAGAAGCTCAAGGACGTTCTGGAGCAACTGCACGACCGCGACGACAAGGAGGATCAATCATGAATCTGCACAAGCTGATTTTGACGAACAACGCCTGCTACAAAGCAGGTCAGACCATCTTGCCGAAAGGTATCATGGTGCATTCCACCGGCGCGAACAACCCAAATCTCCGGCGCTATATCGGACCGGACGACGGCTTACTCGGCAAGAATCCGAACAACAATCACTGGAATCAGGACAGGCCGGACGGCCGGGACGTTTGCGTCCACGCCTTTATTGGCAAGCTAGCGAACGGTTCCGTCGCGACCTATCAGACGCTGCCTTGGAATTGGCGCGGTTGGCATTGCGGCGGCTCCGGGAACGATACGCACATCGGGTTTGAAATCTGCGAGGATGGACTTACCGACGCCGGATATTTCAGTGCCGTTTATCAGGAAGCGGTAGACCTATGCGTGTATCTCTGCAGGCTCTATAGCCTGACTGAAAAGAACGTCATCTGCCACTCGGAGGGCTTTAAGTTGGGGATCGCTTCGAATCACAGCGACGTGATGCACTGGTTCCCGCGTTTCGGCAAATCGATGGATACCTTCCGTGAAGAAGTAAAATCTGGGCTTATATCTGGCACAGAAAAACCGGTTGTTTCCGGTGATGGATCTGCCACTTTTGAGTCTTACCAAGTCCGCGTTGCTATCTCCAATTTAAATATTCGGACAGGCCCCGGCACAGACTATGGCGCTGTGGGAAAATGTACGGGCATAGGTGTGTTCACCATCGTAGAGGAAGCCAAGGGCGCAGGCGCTTCAAAGTGGGGTCTGCTCAAGTCCTACAAAAGCAAGCGCAACGGCTGGATTTCACTTGATTACGCCAACAAATTATAAGGGATCGCAGCGGGAGTTAGCGTAAACCAGGAGTCAACAACTTAGTCAACAGTTTATGCCCATCGAGATTCATTTTTGATGGGCACTATTTTTTTGCTTATTTTCGTCCAACCATCTGAAATCTTCAAGTGAGATATGAGGGCAGAGGTTCTCATACTGGAGGACAATCGATGACGAATGAACAAAAGGCTAAAATAGCAGTACTGCGCAGTAAAAACTGCGGATATAAAGCAATCGCGGATTTGCTTGGCATTGGCAAAGACACGATTAAAAGCTACTGTCAGAGAAATAAACTGAGCGGAGAACGAGCCGCTCATACGACCATAAAAACCGTGAGCAGCTTGTGCCCGCAATGTGGCAAGACCGTGGTGCAAATTCCCGGAATGAAGTCACGCCGCTTCTGTTCAACGGAATGTCGTGTGGCATGGTGGAATACGCATCTGGACCAAGTTGGTCGAAAAGCGGTATATTCCTTCACCTGTGAAGCCTGCGGTCATAGCTTTACAGCGTATGGAAATCAGCATCGAAAATACTGCTCACACGACTGCTATATAGCCGGCCGTTTCAAAGGTGGTGCGTTGGTATGACGGAAGCACAGATGAAAAAAGAAATCACATATTGTATCAGCGTCGCTCCATTTAAAAAAATGCTTGAAAACAACGTGATTTCTATCAAGGACTACTCGAAAATTGATACAATACTACGCCAGAAATACTGCCCGATATTCGTTGAATGTATTATTCCAGAACGACTTGCTATGCATCCAAATCAGAGTTAATATGTCACCTACCAAAGGAGGACTCAAAATGGGAAAGAAAATAATTGACATTACGCCTACTCCGGCGGTTAGTGTGAACAAGAAAAAAGTCGCCGCTTATGCGCGGGTTTCCTGCGATAAGGACGCGATGCTGCATTCTCTTGCGGCGCAGATTGACTATTACCACAGTTTCATCTGTAACAATGTGGACTGGGAATTTGCTGGCGTTTACGCTGACGAAGCCAAAACCGGAACGAAGGATACAAGAGAGCAGTTCCAGCTAATGTTGGCAAATTGCAAAGCCGGAAAAATTGATATGGTTGTTACAAAATCGGTGTCGCGGTTCGCTCGAAACACAGTGACGTTATTACGCGCTGTACGAATGCTAAAAAGCCTCGGCATCGACGTCTTTTTCGAGGAGCAAGGTATTTACACATTAAGCGCCGAAGGTGAGGTCATGCTGACGTTGCTCGGCTCGTTCGCGCAAGCCGAAAGCCTGTCTTGCAGCGATAATGTGAAATGGCGCATTAGAAAAGGGTTTGAAGAAGGCAAGGCGTCAACCTGCACCATGCTCGGTTATCGCCTTATTAATGGTGAAATTACATTGGTTCCCAACGAAGCTGCCCTTGTGCGACGCATTTACGGACTCTACATTGACGGCTGCGGATTGCAGAAAATCTGTAACCTTCTGAACAGTGAGGGAATCATGACGCGATTCGGTTGTGAATGGCACACTAACACCATTCGGGGAATTCTGAAGAATGAAAAATACATGGGCGATTTACGGCTTCAAAAAACGCTTGTGACAGACCACTTGACAAAGAGGCAGGTGCCGAATGTCGGTCAGCTACCGCGATTCTATGTGAAATCAGACCACGAGGCAATCATTGAAAAAGAGGCGTTTGAAGCAGTCCAATGCGAATTGGAGAGGCGCAGCACTTCCGCATCTGACAAGCCAGTAGCCCGGAGCGCATTCACAGGTAAGATCCGCTGCGGCATTTGCGGCAAAAATTATCGTCGGAAAATAACACCTTACAATGTAGTCTGGTGTTGCTCCACATACAACACCAAAGGGAAAAAGTATTGCACCTCAAAGGCCATACCTGAAGCTACTCTAAAAACATCTGCCTCAGAGGTACTCGGCTTGACCGCCTTCGATGATGAAACTTTTACAGCAAACATTGAGCATATTGATGCTCTTGAGGACAATTTCCTTCGCTTTGTGTTTCGAAAGGGAGATGTCATAACTTACCAATGGCAAGACCGGTCACGCAGTAAAAGTTGGACGGATGAAATGCGTGAGGCTGCCCGGCAGAACGCTTTTAGGAGGTCATAGTGCAATGACAGGAAAAGTAGTACAAGTGATACAAGCTACTGTCCCGATCATTTCCGCTCAATCGCATAGTGCAATAAGGAAACGGAGAGTTGCGGGCTATGCGCGTGTGTCAACGGAAAAAGAAGAACAGCAAAACAGCTACGAAGCGCAGCTGGATTATTATACCACCTACATTCAAAGCAACCCGGAGTGGATATTTGTAGACGTATATTCTGACGAAGGGATAACGGGAACCAGTATAAAGAAACGCGATGGTTTTAATCAGATGATTGCCGATGCGCTAGACGGAAAGATTGACCTCATCATTACAAAGTCTGTTTCTCGTTTTGCCAGGAACACAGTCGACAGTCTGACAACGGTTCGCAAGCTAAAGGAAAAAGGCGTGGAGGTATATTTTCAAAAAGAAAATATTTACACGCTTGATTCCAAGGGTGAACTGCTTATAACCATCATGTCTTCGCTGGCGCAGGAAGAGTCCCGTAGCATCAGCGAAAATACCACATGGGGTCAACGTAAGCGATTCGCCGATGGAAAGATGAGCCTTGCGTACTCGAATTTTCTCGGCTACAAGAAAGGCTCAGAGGCCGGTGAGATGGAAATCGTCGAAGAAGAAGCGGTAATTGTTCGGCGTATATATGACGAATATCTTTCCGGGAAAACGCCCTACGACATAGCGGCCCGACTGACCGAAGAACAGATACCAACGCCCAGCAAAAAGAAGCAATGGCGGGTTTCTACTATAGTAAGCATCCTCCACAACGAAAAATATCGGGGCGACGCAATTTTACAAAAAGAATACACAGTAGATTTCCTGTCTAAAACGACTAAAAAGAACGAAGGCGAATTGCCGATGTATTATATACCTCAAAATCACCCCGCAATTATTCGCCCGGAAGTGTTTGAGATGGTGCAGGAGGAGTTTCGCCGACGGCAAGCGGCCGGTGGTCACGCTCGGTGCATCTCAATTTTTTCAGGACGAATCATCTGCGCAAATTGCGGCGGGTATTACGGAAGAAAAATATGGCACGCCGGCAGCAAATACGCATCATGGCGCTGGCATTGCAACAACAAGTTCATGAAACGTCAATACTGCGATACGCCGACGCTAAAGGAAGAGAGCATCGAAGAAACCTTCGTCGCAGCCATAAACAGCATCATCACCCGAAAGAGTGAAATCAAAGCAAATTATGAACTCTGCCTTGACGCAATTACAGACGACAGCGCACTTCAAGCCCAGCTTGAGGACGTAAACCGCGAATGCGGCGAAATTTCCACGTCTATTAACAGCCTGCTCACAACGAGCAGTAAGCAAAAAGAGGGCATAAAAGAAATTAATAAACGTTATGAAGAATACCTGGCCCGCCACGAAACTTTGCAGCAGAAAAGGAAGGAGCTGTCTTCTCAGGTAGGACTTCTTGCCGCAAAGCGCATTCAGATTACTGCCTTTTTGCGGGAAATGGATAAGTTGGACGGCCCTATGAAGGAATTTGACCCGCTGGTATTTCAAGCTACAGTCAATTATATAAAGGTTAATTCAGACTGCACGGTCATCTTTATATTCAGAGACGGTACTGAGCTTTCGCGGACGATACAGAATGGAGTAAGAAAATATGCAAAACGAAAAAAAGGAGATTGTAACACTTCTTCCCAAACCGTTAATAAAGAAGAGTAAGCGTATCGCCGCGTATTGCCGTGTTTCAAGTCAGCAGGACGAGCAACTTCACAGTCTTGCTGCACAAGTAACTTATTATGAGAATCTGCTCTCACAAGATGATGACTGCGAATTTGCCGGAATATATGCTGACACAGGCATTTCCGGCACACGCACCACGAACAGAGCACAGTTTCTGCAATTGATTGAGGATTGCCGCGTTGGGAAGGTCGACGGTATCATTACAAAAAGCGTATCGCGTTTTGGCCGCAACACGGTTGACACACTCGTGTTTACCAGAGAACTGCGCAGATACGGCATTGATGTGTTTTTTGAAAAAGAGAACCTGCACTCCTGTTCGCCGGAGGGAGAACTGCTTCTAACGTTGATGGCAGCGCTTGCAGAGTCGGAAGCGGTCAGCATGTCCGATAACATTAAGTGGGGGAAAAGACGTCGGTTTGAAAAGGGTCTGGTTGGAAGCCTCGCCATTAACAATATATATGGTTACTGTAAAATAAACGGCGAGGTTGCAATCAATGAGCAGGAGGCGACCATTGTAAGACGCATCTTCAAAGAATTTGTTGATGGCTTCAACTACAATGAAATAACTGACGGACTACTCTCCGACGGAATTACGACGAGGCGGCCCGGCGCTTCATGGGCAGTCACTACGATTAAAAATATCATCAGCAATGAAAAATACTGCGGCGATTGCCGGTTTCAGAAAACTTTCATTCAAAACCCCATATCACATAAACGTGTTCCCAATCACGGGGAACTGCCGCAGTTTCTGGTTGAGGACTGCTTGCCGGCAATTGTTGATAGAGAAACATGGTCAGTCGCTCAAGAAATGCGAAAAAGGCACACTCAGGAATCCAAGCCACCGTGCAAAGAGTATCCTTTCAGGGGTATGATGTTTTGCGGCGTCTGCGGTAAGCCAGTCAATCAGCAATACACCACCCGCGAAGGTCGGCGATTGACTGCGACTTTTCGTTGCATCAGTCGCGTCGACTGCAGCGGTATGGAAATACCCGGATTAACGTATACGCCTCCACACAAATCCACATATACCAAAAATCCAACTGATGCGCTGGTTGAGTATCGTGAGAAGTACTGCAAAAAGGTGCCGCCGCGCCCTCTGTGCTGTTCGGATATTCGAATCCCAGTTGAACGGCCGCAGAAAGCGTTTGTGCAGGCGTGGAATCTAATTGTAAGCAAGAAAATACGGTACCAATCCACATTGCAGCGAACAGCGGCTACTACAGACGCTGCCCTTATGCGATATCGTGCAAATGAAATGCTCAGCCTCGTTAACACCATCGGGAAAATCGCAGAGTTCGATTATTCGCTCATGCTCAGAACACTCGACCGAGTGGAAACCACCTCGGATGACAGACTGACCTTCCTATTTCAATCTGGGATACGGATTACCGTTTAAACAGCTATAAAACAAAGCCTCACTACCACAAAATGGCGGTGAGGCTTTTATGTAGTTAACATCCATTTTGTGAAAGGCACACTTTCCGTTTTAGGTGCATTTTAGGCACGAAAATCGATAAGCAATATCTAACTTTTAGTGGAGATATTCACGGGCACACTTTTGAATATATGGGCGGTTGCCCCTGTGATTCTCTTATGTGGATTCTGCTGTTACTGGATGCGATGAATAAAATCCGCTGCATTTTCAGTGGAGTAAGAGTGCCCAGAAACGCAGTGACGTCGGCATTTTCAGCGACTTGCACCCCTCATCCTATTTTGCACCCCTCCTCCATGAGAGCAGCAATGGCAACGTTAATTTGTATCGGCACCTATGTTATTACGCA